>NZ_NMZQ01000014.1 GCF_010093125.1 Veillonella sp. R32 | reverse complement strand
CCAAAATAAATTATAGAACCCTTTTTGTACTTTACAGACAGGGCCTTTATATGATAGAGTATTTTTATATATTTTATAGTTGTTTTAGAGATAAAGAGGGATTACAGTGGCCTTAATTGTTAAAAAATTCGGTGGTAGTTCTGTGGCTTCGCCGGAAAAGATTTACAATGTAGTAGATCGCGTGTTGCGCGATAAAAAAGAAGATGACCGCGTGGTTGTGGTTGTATCGGCCATGGGTGACACTACGGATGATTTAGTATCCTTGGCACGGGCGGTTACATCAAGACCATTTGGTCGTGAAATGGACCGTTTATTATCTACGGGCGAACAAATTTCTATCGCCTTAGTAGCAATGGCCTTTATGGAAAAAGGACAACCGGCAGTATCTATGACTGGTGCGCAAGCAGGTATTTTAAGTAGTGATAATCATGGGAAGGGTCGTATTTTAAACATTGACCCAAGCCGTGTATTTGCAGCCCTTGATGCAGGTAATGTAGTGGTAGTGGCTGGATTCCAAGGGATTACCGATTGTGGTGACATTACGACCTTAGGTCGTGGTGGTTCAGATACAACAGCTGTTGCATTGGCGGGGGCTATGCAGGCTGACGTATGTGAGATTTTTACTGATGTAGAAGGGGTATACTCTACGGACCCACGCATTGCACCGAATGCGGTGAAATTAGATGAAATTACATATGGTGAGATGTTGGAAATGGCTCGCTTGGGGGCGGGTGTTATGCAACCTCGTGCCGTTGAAATGGGCAGTCGCTATGGTGTACCAATTCATGTACGCTCTACATTTAGTGATAAAGAAGGTACCATTATTCGGGAGGACTATACAATGGAAGCAAATAAACATGTAATTCAAGGCGTAGCTGATGATACAAATGTAGCGAAAGTATCCCTTGTAGGCGTTAAAAATAAACCAGGCATTGCTCATCTTATTTTCCAAAGTTTAGCAGATAAAAATGTAGATGTAGATATGATTGTACAAAGTATTCGTACGGTGGAAGATACGATCACTGATATTGTATTTACTATTACTTTGGATGATGTAGTGATTGCTCGCGAAGTATTAGAAGCATTGAAAGCAGCGGGCAATATTGAAGAATTTGTTATCAATGAAAAAATGGCTAAAGTATCAATCGTTGGTGCTGGTATGCTTGGTCAACCAGGTGTGGCAGCCCAGATGTTTGGTATTTTAAGTGAAGAAAATATTAATATTGAGATTATTAGTACTTCTGAAATTAGCATTACTTGCTTAATTGCAGAAGACCGTGTAAAAGACGCAATTCGTGCGATTCATGACAATTTAGTCATTGATAAACGCGGTTAAGGACTAATGTAGCGTTAGATGTATAGCAGACTTTCTCTCTTAGTGAGGAGAAAGTCTGTTTTATTTTGAAAATATGACTCAACTTTAGTATAATATAGATTGTATGCAGTTTATGTAAGCTGTGTGAAACTATTTCTAATTAAAGGAGTTTTTTATGAAACTAAATGAAATATATAGTGGTTTTAAAGTGGAACGAGTAGAGGCGGTTGCTGAGTTAAGTGCTAAGGCCTATTTAATGCACCATGAAAAGTCGGGTGCTCGTTTACTTTACATTGATGCTGACGATACGAATAAAGTCTTTTCCATTGCGTTCCGTACGCCTCCCAAAGATAGTACTGGGGTAGCCCATATTATGGAACATTCCGTATTATGTGGCTCTCGTAAATTCCCTTTGAAAGAGCCCTTTGTAGAGCTTGTAAAAGGGTCGTTAAATACGTTCTTGAATGCTATGACCTATCCTGATAAGACAATGTATCCGGTAGCTAGTAAGAATGATAAAGACTTCCATAATTTGATGGATGTATATTTGGATGCTGTTTTTTATCCACGCGTAGCTACAGATAAAGAAATCGTCATGCAGGAAGGTTGGCATTATGAATTAGATCATGCCGACGATGCGTTGACCTATAAAGGGGTCGTATATAACGAAATGAAGGGTGTGTATTCTTCCCCTGATTCTATTTTGGAAACACATATGATGGCAGAATTATTCCCTGATACCACCTATGGCGTAGATTCAGGGGGGAATCCTGACAATATTCCTGAATTGACTTATGAAGGATTCCAAGCTTTTTATAAACAATATTATCATCCATCGAATAGCTATATTTTCTTATATGGCACTATGGATATTGAAGAACAATTGCGCTTTATTCATGAGGAATATTTACAGAACTTTGATGCCATAACCGTTGACTCTACCATTGCTGTGCA
The DNA here is from genome assembly GCF_010093125.1 of Veillonella sp. R32. GTDB lineage: Bacteria > Bacillota > Negativicutes > Veillonellales > Veillonellaceae > Veillonella_A. The sequence goes on along the minus strand of NZ_NMZQ01000014.1, from coordinate 87,645 downwards.
GGCGCCTTTTAGTGCTGGCAAAGTAGCGTCCTATCCATATAGCATTGGCACCGATGAAAATGAAACGGGCAAAACGATGCATGCTTTGACATATGTTATGCCTGAAATGACGGTAGCGGATAATTTAGGGTTTGAAATCTTAACGCATGCTTTATTGACATCACCAGCAGCACCTCTTAAAGAGTTATTAGTAAAAGCTGGTGTAGGCAGCGATATTAGTGGTTATTATTTAGATAGTTTGCGCCAACCAATTTGGAATATTTCTGTTACTGGTTCTGAAATGAAGGAACAAAAACGTTTACAAGAATTGGTGGAAGCAGAATTAGCCCGTCTAGTCAAAGAGGGCATTGATAAATCCTTATTAGAAGCATCTTTAAATATTACTGAATTTGCTTTGCGTGAAGCCGATTTTGGCGGTCGCCCTATAGGGTTAGCCTATGGTATTCGCGTTATGGATCAATGGAATTATGACAAAGATCCTATTGAAGCACTTCGCTATGAAGAAGCCTTAGCTATTTTACGTGAAGGCTTAAAGGGGCGTTATTTTGAAGATTTAATTGACCGCGCTTTGTTACAGAATCAGCATAAAGCCTTAGTATCTATTTATCCTGAAAAAGGCTTACAAGAACAAAAAGAAAAAGCAGAACAAGAAGCGTTAGCCGCGATTAAAGCAAAGATGACACCGGTTGAAATTGAGGCTATTGTGGCACAGACGAAGGCATTAAAAGCGCGCCAAGCAGCACCTGATACAGAAGAAGCATTAGCTACCATTCCTTTATTGGAGCTTACTGATTTATCACCTAAGGTAGAACGGGTGGCACGGGAAGATAGCCAATTGGGCAATGCACGCCTTCATTTTGTGCCAGCACAAGCCAAAGGTATTAATTATACGGCCTTTTATTTTAATTTAGATTGTTTAACTGAGTCTGAATTATTCTATGCAGGGCTATTGAGCGATATGTTAGCTAGGGTTAATACAAACGAGCGAAATTATGACGCCATTGCACAAGATATTAATATGAATTTAGGTGGTTTTAGCGCCGACATGGCAGCCTTGACTAAGTATAATGAACGCAATGCGTATACGCCACTCTTTATTGTACGTGCTAAGGCTTTGCATGCTAAATTGCCCGAGTTAGTGCGCATTATTTCCGAATTATTAACAGCTAGTGATTATTCAGATGTAGCTCGTTTAACAGAATTAGTGAAAGAGACAAAAGCAATTTGGGATACAGAAGCGTTCCGCCGTGGTCATACGATTGTATCGAACCGCGTGATGGCACAAGTCTCTGAAGTAGGTAAATTCCGTGACTTAGATGGCTTAGGTTATTTTGAACAATTAGCGGTACTGGCTAATGATGAAAAAGCATTACAACAGTTACCAGCTAAATTAGCTGAAGTAGCTACTAAATTATTCCGTCCAGCCAATGTAGATATCTCTTTCGTAGGCGAAGCCAACGAATTTGCCCGTTTCAAAGAATTATTGGCACCAGCTCTTGAACAATGGCAAGATGGTACCTATCCTATGGGGCAATTAAAAATTACTAAGTCTTATGTGAATGAAGGTATCGTTACTTCTGGTAAGGTACAATATGTAGCGCAAGGTGGTAATTTCCGTGACCATGGGTTTACGCCTAAAGGGGCTATGAAAGTATTGGAAACGATTCTTCGTTATGAATACTTATGGACACGTATACGTGTACAAGGTGGTGCTTATGGAGCATTTGCTAATTTCTACAATAATGGCAACTTTGTACTTTGCAGTTATCGTGATCCAAATTTAACGGAAACTTTATCTGTTTATGAAGACTTAAGTCAATATTTACAGACCTTTGAGATTTCTGATCGTGAAATGCGTAAATATATTATTGGCACCATGAGTACATTGGATACGCCAATTACACCAGCTTTGCGAGGACCTCGCGCTATGAGCGAATATTTTGGTGAAGGCACGCCAGAAGCAGCAGAACGCCTTCGTGAAGAAGTAATCGCTTGTCGCCAAGCTGACATTCGTGAGTTAGCTGACTTAGTAGGGGCGGTTATGAAAGATTCTCATATTAGTGTAATGGGGAACGAACAAAAGATTAAAAATGCGGGACATACATTTAGCCAAGTAATTTCTTTGCCACAATAAGGCGAGATAGTAACACTCCTAAGCAGGGGATAGTACCTTTGTTTAGGAGTGTTTTTTAGAAATAAGGAGTCATTGGGTACAAGGAGTAGGGAATGTTATTGGGTTTAAAACGGTATTTAGGGATTGATTATATTTTACCTGTAGCGGCCAGATTAGGGCCTGTGCCTACGACGGGCGCTATTTATAAGGCATATATTGAGGTAGCTTGGCCGGCTACGATGCAAGGCCTTTTATTGCAACTTATGACAGCGATTAATTTAGCCATGGTGGGGGCTTTAGGGGCTGATGCACTGGCTGCGGTAGGCATCATGAGTCAGCCTTTAATGGTTATGCTTGTCTTCGTACGTTCGGCGGCTATTGCTATTACCGCTATTGTGGCGCGTCGTAAGGGTGAAGAAGACTATGAAGCGATGAATTCGGTGTTGAAGCAAGGCATTTTATTGACCGTATTATTTTATGTGCCTTTATTGGTACTAAGCTTTTATTTTCTAGGGGATATTTTAACATTTGCCGGCGCGCAACCCTCGTATATTGAGGAAGCGGTGCAGTATGGTGAATATATTGTAATTGGTCTTTTCTTTTCTGCTTTATCGGTTATAATGGGCGCAGCCCTTATTGGGGTAGGTAATACGCGCGTTATTTTTACGGCCAATGCGATTGGCAATGTAGTCAATGTAGGTTTAAATTTTTTGTTGATTTATGGCTGGGGGCCCATTCCTGCGTTAGGTATTGTAGGGTCCGGTATGGCTACGATGACAAGTTATGGTTTAATTTGTTTGTTGTTGTTGCGAGCCATTCATTTACAAGACCAGCATTTAGCCTGGAATCGAGGTAGTTGGCGTTTTGACAGGGATATTCTACGGTCTATTTATTTTATTGGTGGTAGCTCTTTAGGGGAACAGGCTTTTGAACGTTTTGGGATGTTTGCCTATACTAAAATGGTGGCTTCTTTAGGTGTAGTAGCTTTGGCGACACATCATATTTGCATGAATTTAATCGATATTTTTTATTATTTTGCTATGGGGCTGAGCTATTCCGGAGCGTCTTATACGGGACAGTCCTTAGGTAAAAAACGACCTGATTTAGCGATGGCTTATGGTAAAATTGGAATCCGCATTGCTCTATTTATTTCTATGGTTGGTTTAGTGGCTTATTGGGGGCTACGCCATATAGTATTCGATTTCTTTACTCAAGATCAAGCGGTATGGCAATTAGGGGCGCAAATTATGATTCTCATGGCTATCGCTAGTTTTCCGCAAGCCTTTCAATTGGTATATTCGGGCGTTTTAAAAGGAGCGGGAGATAATTTCTATGTCATGAAGTATTCGCTCTTTGTTATTGCTATTTTTAGACCGATTATTACGTATTTATTATGCTTTACCTTAGGACTTGGTCTTTATGGTGCGTGGGTTGCTTTATTAATTGATCAAAGTTTACGCATGGTGTTTGCTGGGTGGCGTTTTCAAAGTGGCGTATGGCAGCATATAAAAATTTAGTGAAATTTCTGATGAAACAAGTGGAGCTGAGGGAACTTTTAGGCTCAAAAAGGACAAATGCTTTGATTTATGGTATAATCAGACTAGCATACGTAGTATTGTAAAGACTCGACAACAAGGAGGATGACATATGAAAAAGAAATTATTAGCTACGGTAATGGCAGTATCGATTGCAACTTTATCGACAGGTATATTTGCCGGACCAGCGCAAGCATTTAGCTTAGGCAATTTTAATTTAGGTAGCGTCCTTAAAGTTGGTGGCGTAGGCATCTTAGTAGACCGCTTTGGTGGCCAAATTAATGACTTTTTAAATAAAATTTTAAGCCAGAATAATTTAAGTACTACTTATACAACTAAAGTAGTACCTATCGTTAGTGTAGGCAATAATGGTTATATTGGGGCCGCTCAGGTTACCGGTCCAGCGTCTGAAGTAGAACGTGTTGAAGCGGTGGCTCAAGTTGAAGCTAGCTTTAATAGTGTGGCCCGTATTAAAGGGTTAGTGCCAATTGATAGTAAGAACCCTGTGAATGCATCTCGTATTCAAGGGGTAGGCGTATCTGCTATTATTGACATCAAGATTTAATAACCTAAGTTTGTTGTAAACTAGGTCTCAGATGGTTGGAGGATGTATGAAAAAACAAGTAGTCATGTTAGCAGTGGCAGCCCTTTTTTCAGGAAATGTATGGGCCGCGCCTGAAACAGTATTAGAAAAAACAGATGCATTGGAAAATACAATATATGGTTCAACTCAGGTTGGGGCTTTAGTAGATCGAGTGCAACAAATTGGGCAAACAGTATATGGCCGTTCCAGTACAGGTACTTTGAATGCACAAGTGGATTCTTTGTATGATTCCATTGAAGGTAATGTGCGTGGCAAAGTGTCGGTAACACAGGAATTGTCTATGTTGGAATGGACGTATCAGAACAAAGTGGGCAGTGGTTCTTTAGTTGCTCGTGTGGAACAACTAGAACGTAGTGTATCTGGCCGAATTGGTACGGGTTCATTAGAAAGCCGTATTCAAACTTTGGGTAAAACCATTAATGGAGCGCCTTTAAAGGTGACAACTCAAATTGGTTCGGTAGCCAATACCGAAGTATTTGCAGTTACGCTAAATACGCCGATTAATACAGCTACTAGTAAAGTAGGCGATGCCTTTAGTTTTACAGTAGCCGATGATATCATGGATGGTAATGTTTTATTAGTGCCAGCTGGTACCGTTGGGGAAGGACATATTTCTGAATTAAAAAAAGCCTCTTCGTTTGGTCGCAATGGTAAATTAGATTTAATTTTTGATAAAGTACCGGCCTTAGATGGCACTGACTTTACGGCTATTCAAGGGGAAGAAGCAAAAGCTAAGACTAAGCAGGAATTAAAAGCGGCTGGTGCATCGGTAGCTGGTGCTGTACTTCTTGGCCCAGTTGGTTTAGTAGGGGGCTTCTTTGTAAAAGGTAAAAATATTGATTTACCAGAAGGCTCGACTATCTATGTACAGCCACAAGAGGTAGTCACTGTACAAGGGGTCGTTGTGGGTGGTGATGGTCAAGCCCATACAGCTAGCGAGACCATTACGCAAGACTCTTATGATGACTATAATTTAGGCGATGCATCTGAACCTGTTACATTAGTACCAGCAGATGATACGAGCACTGATGTCAGCGATAATCAAGACACAACGGTAGCCGACGATTCGGAAGGGACCGTGGAAGAAGTGGATGAAGAGGTAGCTGATGACTCCAGTCAGGCAAGTGCCGCTCCTTCACAACCAATCGTCGTTGTGAAACGCAACTAATCCAATGAAAATGAGGTAAGTAGAAGATGGTAATGAAAAAGGCTAGGTATGCATTAAGTGCGGCTTTAGTTGTTATGCCTTTGTTATCGGTAGAGGCTGCTGATGACAAAGGATTGGTTTATGAGAATACACAAGATATTGCTTATGATTCAGATCCTGTAAGTTTAGCTACCATGAATGAATCTGATGGGGCCCTTATTCGTGTAGTACGTCGTGGCACAAGACCTACGGTAGTTGATAATACGGAGCAACCAGTTAAAGTAGATGCGGATAGCATGTATTATAGTAGTGCTACTGGTAATGTGGTGGCTGTAGGTAAGGTAGATGCTGTTCAAGGAACCCAAGAAATTCATAGTGAAAAATTATTAGGTAATACAAAATCCCAAGAGTATACAACGGACGGAGAGTTTCACTATTTAGAAAATAAAGGGGCTACCAAGGACTTGCGTGGCACTAATTTAGTGTATAATAGTGGCACTAATGCCATGTCAGCGCCTGATGTTATTGGTTATGTGGACCCTTATTATGTAAAAGCGGAGAAGGTAGACTATGATGGTCAACAAGGCTTAATTACTAAAGGGTGGTTGACCACTAAACATGCTATGGCCTATAAAGGGGTGCCTGATTACCGTATTGAAGGCAGTACGATTGAAGTATATCCTGGTGATAAAGCCATCATTCGTGATGCTAAGTTGTTTATTAAAAATGGCAAGATTTTAAGTATGCCTAAATATGTAGTATCGCTTCGCAGTGATCGCGACGGGGAATTTAATGTATTTTCCTTGATTCCACGACCTACGTATAATAGTGACGATGGTTTTGGTTTTAAAGGGAGTATTGAATACCCCGTAGGAGATAGTGGAGAATTATTCTTACGATATCAATGGATGACTAAAGAGGGGTTTAAGCCAAGCTTTGGTTATCGTGAATACTTACCTTGGGGCGTAGCTACCTTTGGTGTAAGCCGTGAATCATCCAGTTTAAATGCTCGGACCGTATGGGTAGAAAAACGTCCAGAATTTTCTGTATATACCAATCAGTATTATATTGGCAAAACACCATTTACTATTCGTGGTGGAGGTAATATTGGCTATTGGAAAGAAGACTATATTAAGGGCAGTCACGCTATGTTCTTCGGTGAAGTAAGCCATGATGCTATTAAATTATCTAAAAATGCTAATTTACGTTTCTATGGTGGTTATCAACGAGATTATTATGGTTATAATGATAGTATTCGTAGTATGCCATATTGGGGCGTTACTTCAGATTGGCGTATGAATTCTCGTGTGACGGCTTTTTCTAGTTATAGACAGAATAATATGGATATGCGCCGTAATTCACCATATCCATTTGATGCGACAGATATTGCGCGTAATTGGGTATTAGGTGCTACCATTCAATTGACTCGATTGGATTCGTTTACTATTAGTACGCAACGAGATGTACAAACAGGTGAACTTCGTTATGTAGACTATACTTGGCATCGTGATATGCATTCCTTTGAAGGTTGGCTTACTTATCAATCGAAGCAAAAGAAATGGTCTTATACAGTGGTAGCAAAAGATTTCTAAGCTAGGTTTGAAGTTAAATTATAGGATATTAATATTAGTAGGATGCTTAGAAGAAAGGGCGAGGCCTTTCTTCTAAGCCTTTGCTTTTTTGTAAATATTTAGAAAAGAGGTTTGTTATGGGTAAGGTGCGTAAGGCCGTTATTCCTGCTGCTGGATTTGGTACTCGTTTTTTACCAGCTACTAAAGCACAACCTAAAGAAATGTTACCGATAGTAGATACACCAGCGATTCAATATATTATTGAAGAAGCATTAGCATCGGGCATTGAGGAAATTTTGATTATTACAGGGCGCAATAAACGGGCTATTGAAGATCATTTTGATACGAGTGTTGAGTTGGAACAGTTGTTGCAACAACAGGGAAAACAAAAACAATTAGACATGGTGCGCGCCTTAGCTGATATTCGGGTTCATTTTATTCGCCAGAAGGCACCGCGTGGTTTAGGGGATGCCATTTTATGTGCAAAAGCTTTTGTAGGTAATGAACCATTTGCAGTTTTATTAGGTGATGATGTGGTGTATAATCCGGAGTATCCGTGTTTAAAACAATTAATGGATTGTTATGAAACGGTAGGTGGCTCTGTATTAGGCACTCAGCGAGTACCAGAAGATAAGGTTAGTTCCTATGGTATTGTAGCAGGTCATGAAATTAAACCGAATATTTATAAAGTAGATGGTTTAGTTGAAAAGCCTAGTCGTGATTTAGCACCTTCTAATTTAGCTGTGCTAGGTCGCTATATTTTGTCGCCAGAAATTTTTGACATTTTGGAAAAAACGCCTTTAGGAGCCGGTCATGAATTACAACTGACAGATGGGTTAGCCCGTCTTGAAAGCGATGTATTTGCCTTAGCTTACGAAGGACGTCGATACGATATTGGTGATCGCTTGGGGTATTTACAAGCGACAGTTGAATATGGTTTACGATCTGATGTGTTCAAAGATCAGTTTAAAACTTATTTACAAGAATTAGTTAAAACTTTGTAATGTATAGTTACTTTTAAGGGACGCTGATTTATTATAATTGGGTAAGATTATAATAAATCAGCTTTTTAATTGTTAACAATAAAAATGAATGTAGTTGACGGATAGGTGTGAATTATATATAATTTGAAAGAGATTAAGCATATAAGGAGGCGAAGCGATGCGTGAATTGTTTAGGGCACTTATAGAAGCGGATAAAGACTTACCACGGACAATGGTAATTGCTCAGTTGCATTGGCGACGCTTGGCTACGCCTGCGCAGTATGAACAAGTAAGACAAAAGGGTGAATGGTATGAAACGACGCTAGCTCGAGGTTCGTCAGAGTTAAAGGCCGTTCTTAAAGTATTAGAGCCAACCAAATTACCAATGGCACCTAAAGTATCCACTCATCCGGTAGCTATACCAGCTTCAGTTACGCCTTGGCATAGTTTTTCACGAACAGAAATCCTTGACTTTGTAACGGATGTTAAGGATGGTAATTCTATTCATCAACAAGCGAAGGCTGTTGTACCGGGCTGTTTAGTGTTGGAGTGCTTGTATCAGTATTTACAGGCTCATAGTCAGGAAGCAGTGCAAACTATATCCGTACGTTTTAGACGACCAACCTTTGCTGAGGAGTTAATATCTATCATTGAGGAAGGGCGACGTTTAGAAGGCTATACGGCGAAGCGTGCTGTATTTACTTGTACTTGGTCATAGATTGCTAGGCTTGTGATAGAGTGTATTCAATTATATTATTTTGCTATTATTTATTTTAGTTTGAGGTGTGTTTCCATGTCAGATACTCGTAAATTAACCAAAATGGCTTTATTAATTGCCTTATGTTGTGTGTCCGCGTATATATCCTTCCCATTGCCTTTTACACCGGCTATGGTAACGGCTTCTACTTTAGTATTTTGTTTAATTGCTTTTATGTTACCCCCTAAAGAAACCTTTATTGCCCTTTGTGTGTATGTATTAATCGGTGCAGTCGGCTTACCTGTATTTGCGGGCGGTATTGGCGGTCTTGGTAAAATCTTAGGACCAACAGGTGGTTTTATTTGGAGCTATCCTATTGCTTATACCTTGCTTAGTGTTTGCAAAGGAAAGAAACATTCCTTTATTACTTATTTTTGGCGTTCTGTAGTCATTACGATTCCTATTACTTATATTTTTGGCATGATTGGTGGTATGATTGTTACTGGCATTGGTTTTGAAGCCGCTTTGGTAGGCTATGCATTGCCTTTTATTCCAGGCGATATTATGAAATGTGCTATGGCCGCTTGGTTAGGTACTAAAGCAGCTAAATTGAATATTTAAGAAGAACAGTCATTAGCGGAGGATGCTATGGATAATACAATACTGTCTTCTGTGTATATAATGGGCGGCCTTAGGACGCCCATTGGTTCTTATAAGGGCCAATTTAAACACATAAGACCGGAACATTTGGGGGCACAGGTGTTAAATGCTTTGCATGAAACGTATGGAGCTGTGGACGAAATCATATGTGGTAATGCAGTTGGCACAGGTGGTAATATAGGTCGTTTGACTGCATTATATTCTACTTATGGTACGTCAGTGCCTGCTTATACGGTCGATATGCAATGTGCCAGTGCAGGAGCCGCCATTATTCAAGGCTATCGTGCTATTCGTAGTGGTATGGTTAATACAGTGCTGGCTGGTGGGGTAGAAAGTAGTTCCTTGCAGCCTAAGCGTATCTATGCAGCCGATGATGATCGCCAAGGTGAGTACATGGTAGCTCAGTTTTCACCTAATGAAAATGATGCGTTAGCTATGTTACAGGGGGCTGAACGAACGGCACAGAAATATAAAGTGACTAAAGCTGAATTAGATTATTGGAGCTTACGTAGCCACCGTTTAGCTACTAAAGCCCGTGAAGAAGGAGTTTTACAGCCTTATATATTAGCAATGGGGGAACAGTATGTAGATGAGAGCATAAAGCCTCGGTTACAGCAAAAACTATTGGATCGGATGAAGCCTATTTTGGGGGAGGGCACGTTAACGACGGCTGGTAATGCTTGTTATACTCATGATGGAGCTGCTTTTGTAGTTCTTACTAATACACCAGGACCTTTTCGCATTATAGGGGCTCTTCAGTATGGTGGCGATCCTTTATATAGTCCTGAAGGGGCATTGCAGGCTACGGAACGGTTATTAAAGCAGACTGATTTAATCATGGCCGATATGACAGCCATTGAATGGAATGAAGCGTTTGCTGTTATTGATGTTTTATTTGGTCGCACTTATGGTGAATATGAGGGGCAGTATAATCAGTTGGGCGGTGCTCTTGCCTATGGACATCCTTTTGGCTGTTCAGGAGCTATTATTTTACTGCATACTATGGCCGCTTTAACACAGCGACAAGGGCGTTATGGTATTTGTGCCATTGCTGGCGCCGGTGGTATGGGAACGGCCCTACTTATTGAACGAGTAACCTATTAGAATTAGGTGAGGGATAGCTTATGAATGATTTTTTGCAGCGATTAGCTGTATATAATAAGGAACAAAAAAGTAAACCAGCTCTTATTGTAGATGATATAGTATATACTTATGGCGACTTATGGCAAGCGATTCAGGTAAAATCACAGGATGATGTACCTCCTCATTTGGTGATTCAGACGAGTCAGATTTGGCAACAGTTGACTCAGTGGCTTCAAGGGGTATTACAGGGCACTAAACCAGTTCTTTGCCATCCTGATTTAGAAGGTCCTAGGGTGGTGTTATTAAAAAAGACCTATGTAGCGGGCCAAATAATACCAAGGGGGGCTGACTTTGGGGTATTATCGTCAGGTACGACAGGCTTACCTAAAGTATTGTGGCGCTCTTTACGAAGTTGGACCGAGTTTTTCCCTGCTCAAAATCAGATTTTCAAGGTTACTGGTAATACGATATTATTTTGGCAAGGAAGTTTAAGCTTTACTGGCAATCTTAATAGTCTTATTAGTGTGTTGTACGAAGGGGGCACGGCGGTTACCTCGCAGCACATGTCACCGCGTACGTGGCTTCGCTTAAGTGAGCAGTGGCAGGTTACCCATTGGTATTTATTACCCACTAAGCTTCGTTTACTGGTAGGCCTACTTAAAGAGCCCTTGCCAGAATTACAATTGATTTTTACTGGTTCACAAACTTTGGATCATAAGTTATTGAATCAATTGCGGACGAAGCAACCTCACACGGAATTTATTTTATATTATGGGGCTAGTGAACTTAATTATATTACGTATTGCACAGATGAAGAGTGGTTAGCGGAACCTAATACGGTAGGGTATCCCTTTCCTGGGGTCACGGTGAGTCTTGATGATACAGGACTTATTTATGTGACTACACCCTATGGCATTGAAGGGATTTCCTGTCCTTACACCGTGGGGGATGAAGGTGCTTGGAGTGAAACGGGGCGTCTGCTTTTTAAAGGGCGTCGCAGTGCTATGATTAATCGTGGTGGTTATAAAGTATCTATCCCTTATTTAGAAAGTACTATATTGAGTATTGAAGGGGTAGCGGACGGGGCTGTCATTGGTGTGCCCGATGCATTGCGAGGGGAACAGCCCATTGCTTTTTTAGTGTCTAATGGTGAACGGCCTATACCAGATATAGTAGCTGACATAGCTATGCGTTTCACGTCTAAGGACCGACCAAAGTCGGTTATATGGCTTGAACACTTACCTCTTACGGCTTGTTCAAAGGTAGATAGCAAGCGATTGCGAGGCATATATGAGACTTCAGGTAGTAAGCATGATAATAATATATAGTATTGCTTGTTGAAATAAACTACAAGATATTGTATAATAAGCAAGAACCGAACAACTGGTAGCCGTTTACGGTACCAGTTGTTTATATGTATAGGCAGATGCTTGATATAGGACATAGATGACCAAATGGTCAGCCACATGAATCTATTTTGATTGTATTGATAATATACTATATTTTGTAGCACAGAATAGGGAGGCCTTGTCGTGTTAGAGGTAATTAAGCGTGATGGACAAAAAGTTCCATTCGATAAGTCAAAAATTGTAATCGCTATTGAAAAAGCCATGAATAGTAGTACTGGTTTGTATGAAGCGGGCTTAGCTGATCGCATTGCTAATGAAATTGAAGAGTATGCCCATAAGATTGGGAAAACCTTGACCATTTATGCTATTGAAGATCAAGTGTATTACAAATTATTGGAATATCATAATCCAGCGACGGCGCGTGCCTACGAAAACTACAAGGCTGTTCAAAGTTTTAAGCGTAAAGAAAATACAACTGATAAGGATGTATTTGGTCTATTAGATCGTAGTAATGTGGCCCTTTTAGATGAAAATTCCAATAAGGATGCGGCTATTGTTTCTACGCAGCGTGATTTAATTGCTGGCGAAGTGAGCAAGGATATTGCACGTCGTAAATTAATTCCTGCTGATATTGTGCAAGCCCATGATAGTGGTGCCATTCATTTCCATGATATGGATTATATTATTCAACCTATGTTTAACTGCTGTTTGATTAACTTGCAGGATATGTTGACTAATGGCACCGTTATTAATGGTAAAAAGATTGATACACCTAAATCCTTCCAGGTGGCTTGTACAGTAACGACGCAAATTATTGCTCAAGTAGCTTCGGGCCAATATGGTGGGCAAAGTATCAATGGGATTGACCGAATTTTAGCACCTTTTGTACGTAAATCATATGATAAGATTTTGGCTAATGTATTGGAAGAACAAGTTGAAATCTATGGCATGAAACCAAATATGGAAAAAGCTGAGGAAATTGCTTGGAAACGGACTCGTAAGGAAGTTAAAGATGGGATTCAGACCATTCAATATCAAATCAACACGTTAATGACTACTAATGGGCAGGCTCCGTTTGTTACGTTGTTCATGCATTTTGATCCTAATAGTGAATATGCTAAAGAAGCAGCGCTTATTGACGAAGAAATCTTGAAGCAACGTATTATGGGCGTAAAAAATGAAGCCAATGTCTATATTACACCAGCCTTCCCTAAGTTAATTTATGTGTTAGATGAACATAATATTCATCCTGATGCGCCTTATTATTATTTGACTGAATTGGCGGCTCAATGCACTGCGAAACGGATGTATCCAGATTATATTTCCGCTAAGAAAATGAAAGAAAACTATGAAGGCAATGTATTTAGCCCTATGGGTTGCCGTGCTTTCTTATCGCCCTGGAAAAATGAAAAGGGTGAATATGTTTTTGATGGTCGTTTTAATATGGGCGTAGTCAGTCTGAACTTACCACAGATTGGTATTTTAGCTCGTCATAGTGAAGAGCGTTTCTTTGAAATTTTAGACAAACGTCTTGATTTAGTGGAAAAAGCCTTATTGCTTCGTTATGAATTATTGAAAAATGTAACTAGCGATGTATCGCCAATTCATTGGCAGCATGGGGCTATTGCTCGCCTTAAAAAGGGTGAACCTATTGGTAAATTCTTAAAAGGTGGTTATGCTACTATTTCCATGGGCTATATTGGTATGTATGAAGCGACTAAACTGATTACAGGTGAATCTAATACAGGTGAAAAAGGCCGTGTTTTTGCGATGAAGGTTATGGATCGCTTAAACAAAGCTATTGAAACTTGGAAAGCGCGTCATAATATGGGCTTTGCTTTGTATGGTACGCCAGCTGAAAGCTTAACTCATCGTTTCAGTTCCTTAGACCGTGCTCGCTTTGGGGAAATTGAAGATATTACGGATAAAGGCTATTATACGAATAGCTATCATGTTAATGTGCGTGAAGAAATCAACGTGTTTGATAAATTTAAATTCGAATCAGAATTTCAGAAGAAATCAACAGGTGGCTGTATTTCGTATGCAGAAATTCCTAATATGACCAATAATATTCCTGCTGTATTGACTATGATTCAGTACATCTACGATAATATTTCCTATGCTGAATTTAATACGAAATCTGATTATTGTCATGTATGTGGCTTTGATGGGGAAATTAAAGTCAATGAACATAATGATTGGGAATGTCCTCGTTGTCATAATACGGACCGTGATAAATTAACCGTTATTCGTCGTACTTGTGGCTATTTAGGTGAAAACTTCTGGAATGAAGGCCGTACGAAAGAAATTAAAGATCGGGTAATGCATATTTAAGTGTATTAAAGCTTATTTAGCGTTTAGGTACAGTTTAGTGTTTACTTAAAAATTGTATTAAATACAGGTCATGTCGCTGGCATGACCTGTTCGTTTCAGTAAATAATTTATAGTGGATAATGGCAAGCATATAATAATGAGGTAACAGTAGAGGAGGCGAACCAGTAATGAATTATGGACAAATTCGAAAATATGATATTGCTAATGGCAATGGGATTCGCACGTCTATTTTTGTTACAGGCTGCACGCACAAGTGCTTTAATTGTTTTAACGAAGAATATCAAAACCCACAGGCAGGTTCTGTTTGGACGGACAAGGAAACGGCTGAGGTATTGGCTTATGTAAGTGACCCTAATGTGGCTGGTTTAACCTTATTAGGGGGAGAACCGTTTCAAAATGTGGACGGTTTGTTGCCTGTAGTGACTAAAGTTCGTGAAGCGGTACCTCATAAGGATATTTGGGCCTATTCCGGCTATACTTGGGATGAAATCATAGCTTGTCCTAGTAAACGGGCTTTGTTAGAACAATGTGATATTCTAGTGGATGGTAAATTCGTTGATGCTTTACGCGATCCTAGCTTACATTTTAGAGGCTCAAAGAATCAACGCATTATTGATGTTAAACAGAGTTTAGCTACTGGCGACGTAGTCATTGCTATGGAATGAAGTCATTAAGCAAAGAAATAGAAAAATCAGCAAGGGGATACCAGAGATTCACCGTAATTGTAAAAAAAGAGCTAGCAACAATATTGTTGTTAGCTCTTTGTCATAATAGAACTATTAGACTATTTTAGCTCCCTCTTTATACATTTCACCGCCTGCATTTGGCAATAAACCGTATTTTTCAGTCCATAAATTTTTGTATTTTAAGGCCTGATTATGGATTCGTTCTACTTGTGTTTCATCAGTACGAATCACTTTGGCAGGGCAACCTACCACTAAAGAGTAAGGCGGAATCGTTGTATTTTCTAATACTACAGCACCGGCTGCGATGATTGAGCCAGTGCCAATGTGACAACCGCTTAACACAATGGCGCCCATGCCAACGAGTACATTATCTTCTAAGGTAGAAGCGTGTACAATAGCACCATGGCCGATAGTTACATAATCGCCTAAGATACAAGCTTTATCGTCATCTACATGAAGTACCGAGTTATCTTGTACATTCGTATAGCGACCGACTACAATTTTATTAACGTCGCCACGAGCTGCCACATTCTGCCAAAGGGAGGCAAACTCTTTAAGTTCCACATCACCAGTAATTTCGGCGCCTGGCATGAGACAGCTTTTTGGATCTAGTTTAGGGTATTTTCCATTAAATGGTAACATAATGATCACTCCTAATTAGGTAAATTTATTATATCAAAAGTATAGATATTTAATTTTTAGTATACATCAAATTGTCATATTTGACAAAGAGAGGCAATACTAGGATTGCCTCTGTGTATGCTTCTATGCACTTGATTTAATGGTTATAAGTAAGGACATAAATCAGCTAGCATAGGGGATTAACGTATTATAAAAAGCGTTGAGCCCCTTTAATAGCTTCTTTAGCTTCCGCAATAACAGATTCTACAATAGCCTTAGCTGGTTCTACTTTGGTTAAGCGATTCAAACTTTGACCACATTGTACCGCACCATTTACGATGTCCCCTTCAACGGCTGCTTTACGATTAGTACCTACAGACATAGCAGTTAAGGTTTCTTTATCAGTGCAACTAAATTCAGCTTCTAAATATTTCTGAGTAAATTCGTTTTTTAAGGAACGAACACCACCATGACCACTAGTTAAACCGGTTACCGCAGAATCGGTGTCAGTTGCTTTAATAATAGCGTCTTTACAATTTTGATGCATTTGACATTCTTCAGCTAGGATAAAGCGAGACCCCATTTGTACACCTTCAGCACCCATTGTTAAAGCAGCTGCCAAGGCACGACCGTCGGCAATACCACCAGCAATAATTACAGGAATATCAATTTCTGGGAGCACGTTTTCCATTAAGGCCATCGTGGTTTGCGTGCCAATATGACCACCTGCTTCTTGGCCTTCTACAATAAGGGCATCAGCACCAGCAGCAGCTACACGCTTAGCTAGTTTAACATTTGGTACAACCGGGATTACTTTAATGCCTGCTGTATGCATAGGCTCAATGAAAGGTACTGGATTACCAGCGCCTAAGGTTACAAAAGCAGGTTTTTCTTCTTTAATAACTTCTACAAGCTCATCAATATTTTTGGCCATAAGCATTAAATTAACACCAAAAGGCTTAGTAGTTAATGTTTTTGCAGCGCGAATTTCTTGGCGAACCCAATCGGCATCGCGGCCACCAGTGGCAATTACCCCCGTAGCGCCGGCATTGGCAACGGCAGCTGCTAATTTATGTTCAGATGTCCAAGCCATAGCGCCTTGGATAATAGGATACTCAATACCGAGGAGTTCTGTAAATTTTGTTTTCATATAATACCTCCTATGAAACTTTTATTATTAAAATTATGAAATCTGTATTAAAAAGAAGTAATTGAAAATGAATATTACTTCTTCTATTAATTATATAGGTATTTGAGAAAAAAATATAGAGAAAGTTTGAAAAAGCACAATATTAAGCAACATATTTTGTACTAATACAGAACTTAAAATGTCTGTAAACCCTTGTAGTATAAGGGTTTAATAAAAATTTGAAAAAGATATTGAACATAATCGATATTTGTGATACACTAAGAGCGTAGATACAGTGTCTATTTTATAATGAAAGGAGGCGCAAGTGATGGAAAAATACGTATGTGTAGTATGCGGTTGGATCTATGACGAAGCTGTAGAAGGTGTTAAGTTCGCTGATCAGCCAGACGATTATGTTTGCCCAATTTGTGGCGTAGGTAAAGATCAATTCGAAAAAATGTAATTGATTGACATCTAAATCATGAACTAAAAATATAGAAGCCTCCTGCAAAGGGGGCTTTTCTCATCATGCAATAGCTTAAGGGAAGAGTTTATTGCTTGAGTGTATATAATTGTTCAGCTAATTTCTGAGAGTTGCTGATTTTTCTAATAAAATAGGCTAAGAATTACAGAGAACAGTTTGACAAAGATAGGTTAGATAGCTATAATATTATAGTCGAGGTAAAATTATGAAACTGCAAGTAGAGCAAGCAAAAGAACACATAGGAAAATCGTTTCCTTTTCAATTTACTGAACCAGCTACTCAGTTAGGGGATGTAACTGCTTTTCCTTGGAGCCGTCATGATATAACCATTAGTGGTGATTTTCGTTACGATGGACAGAATTTCATCGTAGAAGGAACCGTAACAACCAATGGTGATTATGAGTGCACTCGTTGTTTATGCGAGGTTGCTTATTCACAAACAACGCCATTTAATGAAACCTTTGGTGTCCTCAAGGAATGGGACGATGTTGAGGAGTCAGAGGTTGTTCCTTTTGATGGTGAGACCATTGATTTAACGGATCTCATTCGGGATACATTAATCATCAATGAGCCATCTCAAGTGTTATGTCAGGATGATTGCAAAGGATTGTGCGTTCATTGCGGAGCAAATAAAAATGTTTCACCTTGTTCTTGTGAATCCTTTGTGGTGGATCCTCGATTGGCGGTGCTTCGTACACTGCTCGATGAAAAAGATGATGATTAATTAGAAGTCCCAGTGATTATGTTAAGGAGGTGCAGATAATGGCAGTACCAAAGCGTAGATTGTCCAAATGTCGTCGCGACCGTCGTCGTGCGAACTGGAAATTAACTGTTCCAGGTTTTGTAGCTTGTCCGCAATGCCACGAACCTATGATGCCTCATCGGGTTTGCCCTACATGCGGTCATTATAAAGGAACTCAGGTTGTAAATAAGATCGCTGAATAAGACCTGCTGAGCTAATGAATAGCTCTACTATAAAAGCGTGGATATCCATTGGATATCCACGCTTTTGTCGTTTAATATAGGCTAACTATTACCATTAAATGTAGATAGACGGTACTACTAGTTTGTGTTATAGTAGCGGTAACAAGAAGTTTTTACATGTATTCCATATCTTTTAGCTAATAGGTATATAATTCATAAAGGGAGGTTTATCGCATGATTCCATTGACTGAAGCACAGACTAGGTGGCAGACAAAAGTTAGACAGTTTTGTTTGGAAAAGGTAGAACCAACTGTCATTGAACGGGATAAAGCACAAATTTTTGACCGTTCTTTAGTGAAAGCCGTGTTAGGGTTAGGATTAACCCGTATTTATTGGCCTACTATATACGGCGGTTTAGGCGAAGAATTTATGAACTATGCTGTGGCGTTGAAAGAATTGGCTAAATATGATGATGGTTTAGCCATTACCGTATCGGTCTGTGTGGGTCTATGTTGTGAACCGCTTGCTCGATTTGGAACAGAGACACAAAAAGAACGGTTTTTAAAGCCTTTAGTATCTGGTGAAGCGATAGGTGCCTTTGCTTTGACAGAAAAAGAAGCTGGGACGGATGCAAGTGGTGTACAGACGAAGGCTGAACGTACTGGTGATGAATATATTTTAAATGGTGAAAAAGTATATATTACAAATGCTGGCGAAGCAGACGTATACATTGTGTTTGCCATGACTCGGCCTGAGGATGGTGCAAAAGGAATGTCCGCTTTTATTGTCACTAAAGATATGGTTGGCTTTACTGTTGGTCCTAGAGATTCTATGATGGGTCTACATACTTCAGCTTGTGGTAGTTTACGTTTTAATAATGTAAGAGTGCCAGCCGCTAATTTATTAGGCCGTGAAGGGGACGGTTTTAAAATTGCTATGACGACCTTGGATAGTAGTCGGATTGGGGTTGCGGCACAAGCTACTGGTCTAGCGGAGGCTGCTTTAGAGAAGTCCGTTGCGTATACTAAAGAGCGCGTGCAATTTGGTAAACCTTTGAGTAAATTTCAAAATACACAATTTCAATTAGCGGAGATGGCGATTCAAGTAGAAGCAGCTAATTTAATGTTGTATAATGTGGCACAAGATAAAACGGCTGGCCGACCATATACTGTATCTGCATCTATGGCTAAAAAGTTTTGTTCTGATGTAGCTATGGAGGTAACCACAAAAGCTGTGCAATTATTTGGTGGCTATGGTTATTGTGAAGAGTATCCAGTAGCTCGTTTAATGCGCAATGCTAAAGTGACTCAGATCTATGAAGGGACCAATGAGGCACAACAAATGGTCGTTGGTGGTGCTTTATTACGTTAATTCTTATGGCGTAATGGTGACACATACTTATACAGTAAATTTTATAGCGCTTTAGCTTGTAAAAAAGAGCAGTTAATTTTATAACAGTTAAATTTATATAAAAATTAAAACCGTCTTAGTGTATACTCGTTAATGTTTACGTAGTTAACGGATAAAACTAAGACGGTTTTTAGTTTATAATAAGCCTACTGATTGAAAAAACTTAGCATAGGCATCTGCTTTTTTAGTTAGGCTTAGTGGATACGCTCTAGAAGTAGATGGTAGTCTAGTGAGCTTAATATGGCGGGTACCAAATTGGAGTTCTATTGTTTCGCCTGTTTTAGGTGATTTTACTTTGTTGTCAGCCAAGCTAAGTAGTACCTCTGTTGCTTTGCCACCAGTGGTGCCGATATATTGACAATGAGGTATTTGTGCTAATACTTCATGAATATGAACTGGATCTACTACTGTTAAAAAGGCATCTGAGGCATTGCCTCGTTCACGAATAGCTTGCCACACCGTTGGGCAAGAAGCAATACTTTTTTCTGTAAGAAAGGCTTTAATTTTGTCGGCATCGAAGGCTTTGGCATCACCAGCTCTAAAATAATCTTTATCATTGAAAAAGACTAATCCGTAGACCCGCCACATATCATTTTGGAAATTAGGATAGTGGAATTGCATAGCTCGTTTATCGGCGGCTGGTGGGAAGGTGCCCATGCACATAACAGTTGCTTGCGGTGGTAGAAATGGGGGAAATGGAAGGGACTCTACAGGCTGATTGGCTATATGGTCTATTTTATTGGCTGACCTTACTTTAGATTGTTTTGTATGTTTGGTTGTAGTTGCATTCATAATAAAAACCCCTCTTTATGATACTTACTGATAGTAATTTGCTATTGAGCTAGTTACTATATAAAGTATAACATATAAGAGGGGTTCTTCTGTTGCGTAGAGCACATATTAATGGTAGCGCGCTATTAACAACGATAGTATTTTTAGGAAATGCATTTAACCGTTATCACTTAGTCTTTATAATGGGCTTTAATGTAATTGGCTATAGCGTCGATTATATCTTTTTGGCTCATACCGGTTCGCTCACAGGCCATCCCAATCGTTGCTTTGCGAGCCATAATTTTACCGAAGGGTGTATTGAGCATTTTAAAATTGCTATTAATAGTTGGCATATACTGCCGTAAACCGTCTACTTTATCGAAGAGGTCAAAGAGTTTAGTATCTGCTGTAATAGTAATACCTTTAGTAGTGATACCATGTGCCAGAGCTTCTGGTGTAGTATTTTCATCAAGGGCTGTATTTACTGAGTCTGTTGTAGCGGTATTAACCGTATCCCCATGAGTTTCAGAGTCCCAAGTTAAGAGGGTACGAGAGCCTTCTAAACTGCGAATGCGTGTACAATCTTGCATCATTTCAAGTACGCCTTTAAAATTACCAGCTTCATCACGAACGGCTGTATAGAGAATATAGATGAAGGCTTCTGGTTTATTAATCCAAAACTCAGCTTTGTCTTGTTCGCCGGAACGGAATTTCTCAATAATTTCTTCTACTAAATGAACACTTTTGGTAGGATGACAGTTGCGCACTTCGCGGCCAATAACATTAGCGCTGCGAGGGAAGATACGATGTTTAGTGTCGCTGTAGAATTTGACGAGTTCATTCTCGTCCACATAGGATAAATCTACAGGCATATGTTTGAAAAGTAAATTAATGCGTTCTAAGGATAATTTACCTGTGGCTACATCGAGTTCGGTGTCAGGTGATGGCGTAGGGCTCATATTATATTTACTTAAGAGCGCGGCCAAGTCTTGCATAAAGTTTACCGTTTTAGTGTCAGTAGTATCTATAGGTGACGTTGCCATATCTTTTCCTGCTAGCTTCATGTCACCGTAGTAAGGTGGTGGCGTAATTAGAGCAAAGCCGATTTCATGATCACCGCGACTCATATAGCTAAATTCCTCTTCGTTTACCAGTTTCCAAGCTGTAGGAAGTAATACTTCTTGTTCTTTATCAGCTAAATCACGGAAGGCATCAATCATCTTAAGTTGAAGGGCTAAGAATTGGTCTATTTCATCGGCTTGCAATAAGCGACGACTTTCACTAATTAGGTCACGTACTTTGTCATCGAAGGTCCACATGATTTTAGTCGGGCGATCAAAGCCGTATGTTTCAAGGGCTGGATATAGTTGATTTTGTTTGCGTGATAAATGACGAGACCATTCGCTTAATTTGTCATATACGCCAAGCCAAGGATTTTTGATAAAATGGGGCGCTTTAAGGAGTTCCTCTGCTTCGTTCATAACGGCAAGTCCTGCTTTAATTTCAGTTACATATACCCATAGCGGATGATTTTCTGGATATGTGTTATCAGCTCTCACTAAAACGCCATCAAATAAGGCGAGTAAATCATCCATGCGATGGGTGATTTCTTCATCCGTATAAGATCCTTTTAACTGTTGTTCGCCATAGGCAAATTCATCAGGTGTACAAGTGCCAATATATTGCTTTAAGAGCGCTTGTCCTTCTTCGAGGGATAGGTGGCCGCTTAAATAATTATCCTTAATTTCAATCATTTTAGCTAAGCGTTGATCATTATCTAAGCCAAGGGATGATTTCATAGTAGTCATAAGTAAGTCTCCTTTGTGTATGCTAGTTTTACATTATTAGTTTCTTTACTGTGCAATATATAGTATTAATATATATGTAATAATAATAGGGGAGCAGTTGTGTTCTGCTTATATTTTCATTATAATGGAGTTGAAAATAGTTTTCAGTAGCCCAGGCTACATATTTAATAGGAACACTTTTTTTAGGTCATTTATATTTTTTACTTGCATAATCGCCCTTTGTGACATATAATTGTAATGAAGTATTATTACTTGGTCATAAAAGGTGGTACCATGAGTCGGATAAAGAAGCAAGAGCGACAGCAGTTATTGCAAGAAAAACTGAATAATACGCCCTTCGTCACCGATGAAGAGTTGGCCATCTTTTTTAACGTCAGCGTGCCAACGATTCGCCTTGATCGGTTAGAATTAGGGATTCCTGAATTACGGGAACGCATTAGAGCGCGTGTTGAAGGACTAGCACCAAGTGCTAATGATCATGATCATATTGAAGTGGTAGGTGAGTTAATCGACTTAACCGCTGGTGAGCAGGGTCTTAGTATATTGCGGACGACGGATGACATGACAGACTGTAATGGTTATGTAGAGCCGCAGTATTTATATGCACAGGCTGATTCATTAGCTAAAGCAGTACTGGGGGTCCCCGCTGCCTTAGCTGGCGTTGGCAATATTAAATATAAAAGTCCGGTTAAAGCGGATTGCAATTTGGTGGCCAAAGCCTCAGTAGTACGTCAACGAGGTGAGAAGTATTTTATCTGGGTCACAATTAAGGATAAGGTAAAAGAAGTCTTTCGGGCGAAGTTCATAATGGAGCCCATTCAGAATAGGGTGTAAGTATATGAAGATTGCAGTAGATGCTATGGGTGGTGATTTTGCACCGTTTGAAATTGTTCGCGGTGCCATTGATGCTGCTCAAGCGTTTCCTAATATAACGATTGTTTTAGTGGGCGATGAAGCACAGATTCGCCAAGTATTAGTTCAATTTGGACAAGAAAATAATCCTCAGTTGATTATTCATCACGCTAGTGAAGTTATTGAGATGAGTGAACATCCTGGTACAGCGGTGCGGAAGAAAAAAGATGCCTCTGTCATTGTGGCGACTCGATTGGTGAAACAAAAGGTGTGTGATGCCGTAATTGCCCCAGGTAGTACAGGGGCTGCTGTAGCGGCGGCGCTCTTTGGGCTCGGTCGTATTAAAGGTATTGACCGACCTATGATTGCCACTCCTATTCCTACGCCACAAGGGGTAACCGTTATGTTAGACTCTGGTGCTAATGCCAACTGTAAACCAAAACATTTGGTGCAAGGCGCTATTATGGGGTCTGAATATGCACGGCTCATGTTTGGTAAGGAAAATCCAACCGTAGGTTTACTTAATATTGGTGAGGAATCAACTAAGGGTAATGATTTATGTTTAGCTACCTATCCATTGTTAGAGCAGTTAAAAACCATTCCTTTTAAAGGCAATGTAGAAGGCCGTGATATTCCTAAAGGAACGGTTGACGTTGTTGTATGTGATGGCTTTACTGGTAATGTAGTTTTGAAACTAGCCGAAGGCCTAGTAGGGGTCATGACACAGATTGTGAAAGACGGTATTAAAAATGGTGGTTTATTAGCTAAACTAGGGGCTTTTCTTATTTATCCTGTATTTAAGAAAATTCGTAAACGCTTAGACCATACAGAGAATGGTGGGGCCCCTTTATTGGGTGTAAATGGTGTATTTTTAATTTCCCATGGCAGTTCCAAAGCTAAAGAAATTTTAACAGCCATTAAAATTGCTGGTGAATTAGTAGACCGAAAAATCATCCAAAATATTCAACATAGTATAGAAGAAGAAGGAGCTATCAAATATGACGATGTGGACTAAGCCGGTCGGTATTATTGGTACAGGCAGCTTTGTACCGGATAATATTGTGACCAACGCTGATCTAGAAAAAATCGTAGACACGACTGATCAATGGATTCGTGAACGCACCGGCATTGAAGAGCGTCGCATTGCCCCTGAGGGTATGAACGCATCTGATATGGCTACTGAAGCGGCTCGCCGTGCTATGGCCAGTGCAGGCTTGACGGCCGAAGATATTGATTGTATTATTGTAGCGACTTTAACTGGCGATATGAGCATTCCTTCTACCGCTTGTTTAGTGCAAGCTAATTTAGGAGCGACTAAGGCTGCTGCGTTTGATTTAGGGGCTGCTTGCTCAGGATTTGTATACGGTTTGATTACAGCTGGCAGTTATGTAAGTAATCAGCTATTTAAACACGTATTAGTTATCGGCGTTGAAGTAATGTCCCGCGTTGTTAATTGGCAAGACAGAGGCACCTGCGTTTTGTTTGGTGATGGAGCAGGGGCTGCTGTTGTATCGACTGTACCGGAAGGCTATGGTATGCTAGGTATGGATATGGGTGCTAGCGGTGCTGGTGGCATGTCCTTGTGCATTCCGGCCAGTGGCACGGCGATGTTGCAAAATGACAAACGAATTGAAGAAGGGTTAACCTATATTCATATGGATGGCGCTGAAGTATATAAATTTGCTGTAAAAACAATGGGGCGTACCGCTCTTAATGCATTAGAACGAGCCGGTCTAAAGTTAGAAGATTTGGATCGTTTCATTCCACACCAAGCAAATAAACGTATTATTGATTCGGCGGCTCACCGCTTGAAAATGCCAGAAGATAAAGTCTTCATTAATTTGCCTAAATATGGCAACACCTCTGCCGCATCCATTGGTATTGCTTTGGATGAAGCAGTGCGGTCTGGCTTCGTGAAACGAGATCATACAGTCGCCTTTGCTGGCTTTGGAGCTGGCTTGACTTGGGCAGGCTTGGTAATGAAATGGTACTAAGGAGGAACAACCATCATGATTAAGACTGATATTTGTGATTTATTAGGGATTGAGTATCCTATATTCCAAGGTGGTATGGCTTGGCTCGGTACCGCTGAACTTGCTGCGGCTGTGTCTGAAGGGGGCGGCCTTGGTATTATTGGGGCTGGTCATATGCCACCCGATGTATTTCGTAATGAAATTCATAAATTAAAAGAACGTACGAGCAAACCATTTGGTTGTAATATTATGTTAATGTCTCCATTTGTAAAAGAAGTTATGCAAGTGGTATTAGAAGAACGCGTACCAGTAATTACTACTGGTGCTGGTAATCCAAGCACCTATGTACCAGCTTTGAAAGAAATTGGTACTAAAGTCATTCCTGTAGTAGCGTCTGTATTGTTAGCTAAACGTTTATTGCGTGGTGGTATTGATGCGGTAGTAGCAGAAGGTACTGAGTCTGGTGGTCACGTAGGGGAAATTACGACTATGTGTTTAATTCCTCAGATTGCTGATGCTGTTAATGTACCAGTAATTGCTGCTGGCGGTATTGCTGATGGTCGTGGTGCGGCTGCAGCCTTTGCTTTAGGTGCTAGTGCAGTACAAATGGGTAGTCGCTTCGTATTATCCGAAGAATGTATTGCCCATCCAAACTACAAGGAAGCAGTACTTAAAGCTAAAGACCGTTCTACAGTAATGACAGGTCTTACAACAGGTCATCCAGTGCGTATTTTAGAAAACTTATTATCCCATCAGTACCAAGAATTGGAATTCAGTGGGGCACCAAAAGAGCAGCTTGAAGAACTAGGTGCTGGCGCGCTTCGTAAAGCCGCTATTGAAGGGGATGTTAAAAATGGCTCTGTTATGATTGGGCAGATTTCTGGTATGTTACATGATGTAAAACCATGTGCTCAAATCATTAAAGATATTATGAGCGAAACTGAAACCGTAATCGGTGGCTTACAGAAAATCATTAAATAATACAGGAGGCGTTACTAGTGAAAACAGCATTTGTATTTCCTGGCCAAGGTTCTCAAAAAGTAGGTATGCTTCAAGACTTATACAATGAATTTGACATTGTTAAACAACGGTTCGCTGAAGCTGATGAAGCATTAGGCTATTCCATTTCCAAATTATGTTTTGAAGGTCCTGACACTGAATTAGTTAAGACCGCTAATACACAACCAGCTATTTTGACAGCTAGTGTAGCATGTTATGAAGTACTTAAAGAAAAAGGCATTACTCCTGATATTGTAGGTGGTCATAGCTTAGGTGAATACAGTGCCTTAGTGGCAGCAGGCGTACTTGACTTTAAAGATGCCGTATATGTAGTACACAAACGTGGCGAATTTATGCAAGATGCCGTGCCATTAGGTGAAGGGGCTATGGCGGCTATTTTAGCCTTGCCTCGTGAAGAAGTGGTAAGCATTTGTGAAAAAGTAAATAACGAAGTTGGTTCTGTACAGGCTGTTAACTTTAATTGCCCAGGGCAAATCGTTATTGCTGGGGCAACCGCTGCGGTTGAAAAAGCAGCGGAAGAAATGAAAGCAGCTGGTGCTAAACGGGCCGTTATGTTGCCAGTAAGTGCTCCTTTCCATAGCCGTTTAATGGAACCAGCAGCCGCTCGTTTGAAAGAAGAATTAGATAAAATTACGGTTAAAGATGCAGCTATTCCAGTAGTAGTTAATGTAACTGGTCAAATTTTAACTAAAGCAGACACTATTAAAGAATCCTTAGTTGTGCAAGCAGCCCATCCAGTACTTTGGGAAGACTGTGTAGCTACTATGATTAATGAAGGCGTAGGGGCTTTCGTAGAAGTAGGCCCAGGCAAAGTCTTAACAGGATTTACCAAGAAAATTAATAAGGAAATGCAATTAGCGAATGTGGAAGATGTAGATTCCTTAGGAAAAACTCTTGAATTTTTACAGGGGGTTCGATAAAATGCATTTAACAGATAAAGTTGCCTTAGTAACTGGTGCTTCTCGTGGTATTGGTCGTGCGATTGCTATTTTAATGGCTAAGCAAGGTGCTGATGTAGTGGTTAACTACAGCGGTAGTGAAGGTGCGGCGCAAGAAACGGTAGATGCTATCGTTGCGCTTGGTCGCAAAGCGATTAAAGTAAAAGCTAATGTAGGCGATGCTGAAGAAGTAGCCGCTATGGTTGAAGAAGCTCATACAGCATTTGGTCGCATTGATATCTTGGTAAATAATGCGGGCATCACTCGTGATGGTTTGCTTATGCGTATGAAAGATAGCGATTGGGATGATGTAATGAACATCAACCTTAAAGGCGTATATCTAGTAACTAAAGCTGTTTCTAAGATTATGATGAAACAGCGTAGTGGTAAAATTGTTAATATGACATCCGTTGTAGGTGTGACGGGTAATGCTGGTCAAGCTAACTATAGTGCTTCTAAAGCAGGCGTGATTGGTTTTACAAAAACTTGTGCTAAAGAATTGGCATCCCGTGGTATCACGGTAAATGCCATTGCACCAGGTTTCATTCACACAGATATGACTGATGTTTTACCTGATAAAGTGAAAGAAGCAATGGTTCATACGATTCCATTAGGTCGTATGGCTGAGCCAGAAGAAGTAGCTGTAGTAGCTACCTTCTTAGCAAGTGATATGGCAAGCTATATTACTGGACAAGTCATTAATGTTGATGGCGGCATGGTAATGTAGAGACATATAGCAAGCAATAGTGAAAGGAGGTGAAATCACAATGACCACGTTTGATAAAGTAAAAGCGATCGTTGTGGAACAGTTAGGCGTTGACGAAGCTGAAGTTAAGATTGATTCTACATTCATTGACGACTTAGGAGCTGACTCCTTAGACATCGTTGAATTGATCATGGCTTTCGAAGAAGAATTCAATGTTGAAATTCCTGATGATGTAGCTGAAAAAATTAAAACAGTGAAAGATACGGTAGAATACATCGATTCTATCAAAGAAGCGTAAGACTTGTGCACCGTTAGGGGGCTTGGCGCCCCCTAGTCGGTATACGTAACAGGAGGAATTTATAGTGAAGCTCCCTGAACTTCGCATCGGAAATCTGGTGGCAAAGGTGCCCATTATTCAAGGTGGCATGGCAATCAGATTGTCTACAGCACGTCTTGCCGCGGCTGTAGCTAATGAAGGTGGCATTGGTCTCATTGCGGCCTCCGGTATGCCATTTGATGAATTACGTTATGAAATTAAATTAGCTCGAAAATTATCACCTACGGGTATTATTGGTATAAATGCAATGGTAGCAGCCTCTGGTTTTGCTGGCCTTGTGCGAACCGCTATTGAAGAAGGTATTGACCTTGTGGTAGCAGGCGCAGGTTTTTCTCGTGATATGTTTGGTATGGGGAAAGAATCAGGTACGCCCATTGTACCGATTGTGTCCTCTGGAAAACTCGCTCGTATTTCCGAAGGATTAGGTGCGGCTGCTGTCATCGTTGAAGGCAGTGAAGCAGGCGGTCATTTAGGTACAAATCGCTCATCTCGTGAAATTGTACCTGAAGTTGTAAAGGCCGTTAAAAATATTCCTGTAATTGGCGCGGGCGGCGTGTTAGACGGGAAAGATATTGTAGAAATGATTAAATTAGGTGCTAATGGCGTCCAAATGGGTAGTCGTTTTGCAGCTAGTGTAGAATGCAATGCATCGGACGAATTGAAAAAAATGTACGTACGTACAACCAAAGCTGAAGATGTAGTGTTAATAGAAAGTCCAGTGGGTCTACCAGGACAGGCAATTCGTAATAAATTTGCCACCACTGTATTGGATGGTACTGTACCACCACCAACTGAATGTGATCGTTGTTTAAAACATTGCTCTCATCGATTTTGTTTGATTAAAGCATTGGAACGGGCACAGCAAGGTGACGTGGAGAATGGTTTAGTATTCTCCGGCAATAATATGCGCAAAGTAGATGAGATTTTGCCAGTTAAGGAAATCTTTGCTCGTTTATTGAATGAAGTTTCCCGTATTGATTAATGTATTTCAATGCATAGTTTACATGTGAGGTGAAATAATTGGAAAAACGTGTTGTTATTACTGGTTTAGGGGCTATAACGCCTGTAGGCACTGGTAAAGAGGCTTTTTATGAAGCGTTATTAGCAGGTAAATCTGGTATTGGTCCGATTACGCATTTTGATGCTTCTGAATATGCTACCCGCATCGCTGGTGAAGTGAAGGATTTTGATATTACTGAATATGGTGTAGAGAAGAAAGAGTCCCGTCGTATGGACCGCTCCTCTCAATTTGCAATCGCTGCGGCTGTATTAGCATTGCGCGATTCTAAACTTGATTTGGATGAAGAAGATCGTGACCGTTGTGGTACTGTAGTTGGTACTGGTATCGGTGGGATTGACTCTATCCACGATGTATATGTAACGTTATTTGACAAAGGACCTAATCGTGTAAGTCCATTTGCAGTGCCTATGATGATTGCTAACATGGTATCTGGTCGTGTATCTATTGAACTTGGTCTTCGTGGCCCAGCCATTACTGATATTACAGCTTGTGCATCTGGTACTAACTCCATTGGTGATGCGTTCCGCATCGTAGCTCGTGGGGATGCAGACATTATGTTTGCAGGCGGTACTGAAGCGGCTATTTCGCCAGCTGCTGTAGCCGGTTTTGCTGCTATGAAAGCTATGTCTACACGCAATGATGAACCTGAAAAAGCATCTCGCCCATTTGATGCCGAACGTGATGGTTTTGTTATGGGTGAAGGGGCTGGTATCGTAGTTCTTGAAGAATTAGAACATGCGAAAGCTCGTGGTGCACACATTTATGCGGAAGTAATTGGTTATGGTAGTAATGGTGATGCATATCATATTACAGCGCCAGCACCAGGTGGTTTACAAGCTCGCAAATGTATGGAATTGGCTATTAAAGATGCTGGTATTGATCCAAGCGAAATTAATTATATTAATGCTCATGGTACTTCTACTGGTCTTAATGATAAGAATGAAACGTTGGCTATCAAAGAATTATTTGGTGACCATGCTAAATCTTTAGCTATTAATTCCACTAAATCCATGACAGGTCACTTATTGGGTGCTGCTGGTGCTATTGAAGCTATTGTTATGGCTATGGCAATTGAAACTGGCAAAATCCATCCAACTATTAACTTGACGAACCCTGATCCAGAACTTGATTTGGATTATGTAAAAGAAGGGGCTCGTGAGTTAAAAGTTAATTGTGCGCTTTCCAATTCCTTTGGTTTTGGTGGTCACAATGCGACGTTACTCGTTCGTCGTTACGAGGACTAATTGAGCGGCCGTAAGACTCATAAGACAATCTCGCACCAAGCTCGCGAAGCAGCGCTTCGAGAGCTTGTGGCGCGTTTGCGTATACCTTTGACAGATATTAATTTGCTCGACAGAGCGTTTACGCATACGTCTTATGCAAATGAAAATAGAGCAGCTCGCGTTAAGCATAATGAACGTCTTGAATTTTTAGGAGACGCTGTATTAGACTTAATCATTGGCGAGTATCTGTTTACTACATATCCTCAAATGACTGAGGGTGAACTGACAAAAATTAAAGCAGCTACTGTATGTGAAACGTCCTTAGCCACTTGTAGTGCTAAATTAAATTTTGGTAACTACTTGTTGTTAGGTCGTGGGGAAGCCACATCTGGTGGTCGTGAACGGGCCTCCATTTTGGCGGATACCTTTGAAGCCGTTATTGGTGCTTTATATGTCAATACATCGTATGAAGTAGCGGCACAGTTCGTATTGAGTCATTTGAAAGGATATCTTGAAAAAGCCAAAGCTGGTAAATTAGGCAAAGATTATAAGACTATGTTGCAAGAATATGTGCAGCAAGAAGGGGAAAAGCAGATTGCTTATACCTTGTTGAGCGAGTCGGGCCCTGATCATGATAAAATTTTCTGCATGGAAGTACGTATTGAAGGTACGGCCTATGGATCAGGAACTGGTAAGAGCAAGAAGGAAGCAGAGCAAAATGCAGCACAAGTTACGTTAGACTATTTAGAAGGGAAACGTGCTTGTCAGCTATAATTAGGTGTATGTAAATAGAGGAGCGGCTAATCCGCTCCTTTTTCGTATAGAAAACGTGTTATTCCATGTTTAGTATCAAAGAATCGTTTGAATTCTGGATGACCATCATGGTAGGTAGCATCATTAGGCGAGGTGAGTATGAGCCATATAAGTAAGCGTGACATAAGTAAGCATAATATAAGCCAGCGTAACAAAAGTAAGCGTAATACAAGTAAGTGTAACAAAAGTAAGCGTAATACAAGTAAGTGTAACAAAAGTAAGCGTAACAAACATGGCTTGATTCCTTTTTATATTCCTCATGCAGGTTGCCCGCAACAGTGTATTTTTTGCAATCAACATCGTATTGCTAGTGGCGGGGCACAGGCGACTTTAGTAGATGTAAAAGCGACTATTGCAGAGTATGTAGGCAATGAACGATCTAATAAATATTGGGAAGTCGCATTTTATGGTGGTAGTTTTTCAGCTTTACCTAGGGATTTACAGGAAGGTTTATTAAAACCTTCCTATGAAGCGCTACAAGAGGGGCACATTGATGGTATTCGCTGTTCTACTAGGCCTGATGCTTTAAGTGATGAAGCCATTGATGTCTTAGTCGCTTATGGTGTTAGTACGGTGGAAATTGGCGTGCAATCCATGGATGAAGATATATTAATTCAGGCTAAGCGTGGTCATACGGCTAGGGAGGTCATAGAGGCGGTACAGCGGTTACAAGAACGAGGGCTTACTGTAGGCATACAATTGTTGCCAGGTTTACCTGGTGAAACTTGGCAAACCTTAGTACATACCGCTGTAGCTGTTGGTCAGTTAAGACCTGATTTTGTGAGGATTTATCCCGTCCTCGTTATTGCCGATACTGAACTCGCCGATGCTGTGGTAGCTGGTGAGTATACACCGCTAACAGTGGAGGAAGCTATCCGTTATAGTGCTTTTTTGAAAACGTATTTTGAGAGTTACCATATTGAGGTGATTCGCACAGGTCTACAAAGTACGGCTGACCTAGATGCAGGAATTGGCTTGGTAGGCGGTCCTTATGAGCCAGCCATGGGTGAATTAGTCGTTAATTATCAATGGCAACAAAAGCTAGAAACTTTGTTACACCAACACATGGAGGCCTTTGATACAGCGTATAATAAGCAGCTTGTCTGTGAAGTTGAAGGTAAGACTGAAATAGATACGAACTATAATGCGACGAGTAAAGAAATTACGATTGTCTATCCTCGTTGCTTAACCTCAAAATTACGGGGAGAAAAGCAACGGAATATAAACTATTTTAAGGCAACCTATAGTCAGTATACTTGGCATTGGTGTGAATGGGGCTCTAAAGTAGCCAAAAAGCTAGGGTTAGCTGCTCAGGATTATGAGGAAATTACAGAGAATGTGTGTTTGATTATCGATAATATTAGGTACACTGTGGTATAATAAAAGGTACGTTATTACAAGTGATTTTGGTTCACGGAAAGGTGGTTAGCATGCAACTCTTACGATTAGAGTTAAAGGGATTTAAGTCCTTTGCTGATAAAACAATTGTAAAATTTTCACCAGGCATGACAGCCATTGTAGGTCCTAATGGGAGTGGTAAAAGTAATATTACCGATGCCATGCGTTGGGTCTTAGGTGAATCAAATGTGCGCCAATTACGTGGCCAAAAAGCAGAAGATATCATTTTCGCTGGTACAGAAAAACGCCGTCCCATGAGTACGGCGGAAGTAACCTTAGTGTTTGATAATAGGGATAAGCGCTTACATCCCGATTTGGCAGAAGTGGCGTTAACACGTCGTATTTATCGCAGTGGGGACAGCGAATTTTATATTAATAAAAAGGCTTGTCGTTTAAAGGATATACAGGCTTTATTAGCTGATACAGGATTGGGCCGTGATTCTATGGCTATTATTGGTCAGAATCGTGTAGATGCGATTTTAAATAGTAAGCCTGAAGAGCGACGCTTAATTTTTGAAGAAGTGGCTGGAATTGCTCGTTTCAAAATGAACAAAGAAGAGTCTTTACGCCGCATGGGTCAAACGGATCGCAACATGGAACGCGTAGCGGACTTAATGGCTAATTTAGAGGAACAAATCGGTCCTTTACAAGAGAAAGCGGCTAAGACAGAAGAACATGGTCGTTTGAGCCAAGCAAAACGTCTATATGATGGGGCATTAGCCTTCCATGATTTTAAAGTAGCGGACCGCCTGTTTACTAAACAAGAAAATGAAAAGATTGCGTTAGAACAAGAAGATATTGAAATAGAAACGGAGTTAGCTACAGTAGCTGGGTCCGAGCAAAGTTTAAAATTACATAATGATGAACAGCAGTTGGCATTGCGCACTTGTGAAGAAGCGGTAGCGCAAGCGCAACGTGAAGAAGAGCGGTTACAAGGGGAGAAGAAGCTCGTAGAGGAACAGTTGCGGTCGGCCACTAAAGAAGTACAAGAATTACAATATCGCTTACATGAAATGGAAGCAACTATAGCTGGGGATGGGCAGAAAGTGTTAGTCCATCAAAAGCTTGTTACCGATAGTGAAACAGATATAGCAACCCAAGCAGAGGTAGTAGCTGCTAAAGAAGCGGCGTATGAAATGGCTAAAGCAGAATTGCAGACTATACAAGCGGCGTTTCAGGCCGTGCAAAAAGAAGCGGCCAGTCGTCATGAAGAGCAATTAGCTTTAGTTGGTCAAGTTGAAAAATATCGGTCTGAGTTACAACGGGTGGCGGATGAATTAGGTACCGCTCAGAATTTGGTGTCTACGTTGCATCAAGAAGTAGTAGACGTAGCGACGGAAGAAGAGACAGCATTAGCTAAGCAAGAAGACTTAGTAGCAAAAAAAGCAAAGCAAGAAGCAACGCGCGCAGAGCAACAGCAAGCTTTGCAAGAGCTACGCCGCAGTCGGCAACAATTGGAAAAAGCTATGCAAGCTAATCGCCGTGAAGAGCAACGCGTAGAAGGGCGTTTGCAAGTATTGGCTCAGTGGACCGAACAACATGAAGGGTATGCGGAAGGCACGCGTAATGCTCTGCAGGCGAATGAACCGTGGCGACGTGATTTGCATGGTGCCATTGGTGATTTATTTACGGTGGAACCTAAATTGGTAACAGCCTTAGATATTGCTTTAGGTGGTAGTATTAATCATGTAGTAGCGAGTACGGCTCGTGCTGCGGCAGATTGTATTGCCTATCTAAAGCGCACGCAAGGTGGTCGCGTTACCTTTTTACCTTTAGAAACGGTTAAAGGGCAAGCCTTGCAGACCCCAGCCTTACAAGAACCAGGCGTATTAGGTAGGGCTGTAGATTGTATTGCTTTTGATGAAAGGTATCGTGGTGTATTTACTTATTTATTAGGACGCACATTAATAGTAGATACAATGGAACGGGCTATTGAATTGCAGAAGCAATACAAGCAACAACTTCGCATCGTTACTTTAGGGGGCGAACAGTTTCAACCTGGTGGCTCCTTGGCTGGTGGGGTAGCCAAACGACGCAAAGCATCCGTAATGGCTCGTAAAGAAGAGCTTAGCACGTTAGAAGCACAGCGAGTTCAGTTACAAGCGAAACTTACGGCTGATCAAGCTAGTTTACAACGTGAAGAGCAAGCTATGGATGCATTAGTAGCGACTATAGACGCTGAAAAAGATAGTTGGGATGAACTTCATACCTTATTGCTCACAGCGCAGACACTTTGTCAGACGTTGAGTGAGCGCAAGCAACGGAAGGAACGGTTAGTAGCTGAAAATACAGCGAAAGTGAGTTCATTAGAAAAAGCGCAACAAACCTTACAGGAACAGTTGGCTCAAGGGGAATCACAGTTACGGGCCCTTCAAAGTCAATTGGATGCTGCAGGTGCTGGGGCGGTTACGTTAAGCCAACTAGAAGAGGCACAACAGGCTCAAGAAATGGCCAATACGGCCTGGAGTGAAGCTCGTTTTGCCTATGAACAAAGTCGCCAACAACAGGCGTATCGTCAAACGCAAATTGCTGAATGGCAAGCGGCCATTACGGCTAATACTGCTAAAATGGAGCCTTTGCAAGAGCAATTAACTCGACAGCTAGAATTGATAGAGATAACATTGCCACAG
This sequence comes from Veillonella sp. R32, assembly GCF_010093125.1. Classification (GTDB taxonomy): domain Bacteria; phylum Bacillota; class Negativicutes; order Veillonellales; family Veillonellaceae; genus Veillonella_A. The sequence continues at coordinate 52,825 of NZ_NMZQ01000014.1, read as the reverse complement.
CAACTACAGAGTTTGACGGAGGCTTATAGCGGTCAAGCTAGTAGAGCCCAAGCATTGCAAACAGAGCGGCAAGATCTCTATGAATTACATAGTTCACAGAAGCAGAATTTAGAAGCGTTAAGTGAACGCCGTAAGGAATTAGATACACGCCAAAAACGAATTCAACAGCGTTTATTACAGATGGAAGGACAATTGGCTAAATATGAAATGAATAGTACCCAAGCGTTGGCGAAGTTAGAAGAGTTAGGCTTCACCAAAGAGGAGGCACAAGGTATTCAACTTGATGGGGCTGTCGCTGATTGGCGCTTAGCGCAGGGACAATTACAAAGTCAATTGGAAGCCTTAGGACCTATTAATCCAGAGGCGGTAAGCGAATATGAAGAAGCTCTTAAAAAGCAAAGTTTCTATGAAGAACAGAGATCGGATTTGGAGTTAGCGAAACAACAACTTCAGTCAGTGATTGCAGAAATTGACAAAGCTATGTCTACACAGCTCAGCGAAGTATTAGAGATTGTAGGCGACCGCTTCCAAGCTGTATTTAGCCAACTCTTTGGGGGTGGCACAGCTCAGATTGTCTTAACGGATGCAGATAATATTTTAACTAGTGGCATTGATTTTTATATTCAGCCACCGGGGAAAAAGCGGCAACAGTTAACCCTTTTATCAGGTGGTGAACGGGCGCTGACGGTTATTGCGTTGCTCTTTTCCTTCTTAGATTATCGTCCAGCACCATTCTGTGTGCTTGACGAAGTAGATGCTGCTTTAGATGAAGCTAATGTAGAACGCTTTGGCAGTTATTTACAACGTTTAGGGGCGGATACGCAATTTATCGTAGTATCTCATCGTAAACGGACTATGGAAGCCGCGTTGGTATTGCAAGGTGTTACCATGGTAGAACGAGGCGTTTCACGACTCTTAACAGTAGCCTTTGATGATATTGAGGAGGATATGTAATGGGATTTTGGAATCGTACTAAGCAAATGTTAGGCATTAGTAATGCCTTAGAAAATACAAAGAAAAAATTTACAGAAGCCATTGAAACAGTAGTCATTGGGTATGCAAAAATTGATGATGACTTTCTTGATGATTTAGAAGTGGCTATGATTACAGCTGACTTAGGTAGCAAAACGACAGAATTATTGATGAAAGAGATTCGTCGTGGCGTTACAGAAGGGAAAATCAACCATACCAATGAAGTAATGGGCTATATTGAAGAATATGTGACTAAGATTTTGGAAGATCAAGAAGAAACCTTAGAAATGCATTCGCCAGAAGTCATTTTAGTAGTCGGCGTGAATGGTGTAGGCAAAACGACGACTATTGCTAAATTAGCTCATTATTATAAGGAAGCTGGTAAAAAAGTGGTGTTAGCAGCGGCTGATACGTTCCGTGCTGCTGCTTCGGAACAGTTGACAATTTGGGCGGAACGAGCTGATGTGCCAATTATTAAGCACCAAGAAGGAGCGGATCCAGCCGCTGTGGTGTTTGATGCCTTAGCTTCTGCTAAAGCACGCAATGCGGATATTGTGATTATTGATACCGCTGGGCGTTTGCATACGAAGACTAATTTGATGGAAGAATTGAAAAAAATTGGTCGTGTGGCGGATCGTCAGGTCCCAGGAGCACCGCACCAGACTTTGTTAATTTTAGATGGTACTACCGGTCAAAATGCAGTGAGTCAAGCTAAATTGTTTGGTCAAGCTGTACCGATTACAGGGATTATTGTTACTAAATTGGATGGCACCGCTAAGGGGGGCGTGGTTATTTCCATTAAAGAAGAATTGGGGGTTCCTGTTCGCTGGATTGGTATTGGTGAAAAGATTGATGATTTACAACCATTTAATGCGAAGGAATTTGCCAATGCATTGTTTGATAAAGGAATGAGTACTGATGAAAAATGAGATGAGTCGTGAGGAATTAGTAGCTTATGCTAAGGCGGAGAACCGTGCTAATAAATATGGTGCCCCTGCAGAAGCTATTGAGACCTTAGGAGATTTATTAGCCTATGTAGGTAATGAAATGTATCGCCCTGTAACGCGCCTTATGTTGGCCAATTGGGCGGAATTGAATGAACGTATTGATAATTTTTCAGCAGAGGAATGGGCATTTGCTAGTGATGTAGCATCTAAAGTAGGGCTTGATAAACGAGTGGTGGCCTTGCTCATTGAAGTACTGGAAGGGGCGGATACGCCAAAGCAGGTAGAAGAAAGTCAGCGTACGGAACTCAATGAAGAAGAACGTAAAGTATTACAGCAACACATTGAGCGCGTTCGCGAAGAAGAAGCAGCGCAAGCCGCTGCCGAAGCGAATCGCTTGATGGCTGAAGAAGGTAAATAATATGGCACATCCAAGTATTCATCGTAATTACGAAGGACCTATGAATCCGTTTAAAGTAGAAGCTCCGTTTGAGCCTATGGGGGATCAGCCAGCGGCGATTGCCTCCTTAGTGCAAGGCGTTGAACAGGGCGATTGGGCGCAAGTTTTATTAGGCGCCACTGGCACTGGTAAAACCTATACAATGGCTAAACTTATTGAAGGGGTACAAAAGCCTACGTTGGTTATTGCTCATAATAAGACGCTAGCGGCTCAGCTAGCTAGTGAGTTTAAAAGTTTTTTTCCAAATAATGCGGTAGAATATTTTGTGTCTTATTATGATTTTTACCAACCTGAAGCGTACATTGCTTCTACGGATACATATATTGAAAAAGATGCGTCTATTAATGATGAAATTGATAAACTGCGACATTCTGCGACGATGAGTTTATTTGAGCGACGTGATGTTATTATTGTAGCATCTGTAAGTTGTATTTATGGCTTAGGGGATCCAGAAGATTATAGCGATTTAGTGGTTTCTCTGCGCTTAGGTCAAGAGAAAAGTCGCGAGGATATTTTAAAAAAATTAGTAGATATTCAATATACACGTAATGATTTAAACTTTACGCGCGGGACGTTCCGCGTTCATGGTGATACGATTGAAGTATTTCCTGCTGCCTATAGTGAACGGGTGGTGCGTATAGAACTATTCGGTGATGAAATTGACCGTTTAGCTGAAGTGGATGCATTGACTGGCGAAGTAATTGTGGACCGCAAGCATGTAGCCATTTATCCAGCTTCGCATTATGTAACGACTCGTGAAAAGTTACAAGTGGCTATAGAGCGTATTGAAGCAGAATTAGATGAACAATTAAAATTGTTAAAATCTAAAGATCGCCTGTTAGAAGCGCAGCGATTGGAACAGCGTACTCGGTATGATATTGAAATGATGCAAGAAATGAGCTATTGTTCAGGCATTGAAAATTACTCCCGTTTGCTTTCTAATCGTAAACCGGGGGAAGCGCCTTTTACTTTGATTGATTATTTTCCTGATGATTTTTTAATTCTTATTGATGAATCTCATGTGACTATGCCTCAGGTACGTGCTATGTACAACGGGGATAGAGCGCGCAAGGAAAACTTGATAGAATACGGGTTCCGTTTACCTTCAGCACTAGATAATCGTCCTTTGAAATTTGAAGAGTTTCAAGAGCGCATTAATCAGATTGTGTATGTATCCGCTACGCCAGGAACTTATGAAATGGAAGTACAAACAAATGTAGCTGAGCAGATTATTCGCCCTACAGGATTGCTAGATCCAGTTATTGAAGTACGACCTATTCGCGGTCAAATGGATGATTTATTAGGGGAAATTAAACAGCGCACAGCTAAGAATGAACGCGTTCTAGTTACGACATTAACTAAAAAAATGGCGGAGGACTTAACGGAATTCCTTAAAGAAGTAGGGGTTCGCGTTCGATATTTACATTCAGATATTGCTACTATTGAACGGGCTGACATCATTCGTGATTTGCGGGCTGGTGTTTTTGACGTGTTGGTAGGAATTAATTTATTGCGTGAAGGCCTTGATATGCCAGAAGTATCGTTAGTGGCTATTTTAGATGCCGACAAGGAAGGTTTTTTACGCAGTGATACCTCTTTGATTCAGACCATTGGTCGTGCTGCTCGTAATGAACATGGGCGTGTTATTATGTATGCCGATCGCATCACTGGTTCTATGGAGCGGGCTATTAGTGAAACAGAGCGGCGGCGTGAAGTACAGCAAGCCTATAATAAGGCTCATAATATTACGCCGAAGTCCATTCGTAAAGAAGTTAAAGAATTAATTGAATTGACGAAGTTGGAAGAAGAGGTAGACAGTTCTGGTTCTACTACAGGTAGTAAGCGGGGTGCTAAGAGTAAGTCAAGACAGCAAGGCGCTACCGATGCTAACGTTCCTAAGCAGAGGCAACGAGCGAGCAAAACTGAGCATACCGCCAGTTCAGCTGATAAGTCTGGTAATGTTGGTCGTGCTGGTAAGCGTAAGAATTCCTTGCAAGCAGTGGCTGAAGGCACCGCTACCTATGGTGATACTACGTCTAAGACAGTAGCGCCAGCTATTACGGTAGAAGATATATTTAATGACATAGAAACAACGACGCGACTTATGAAAGCGGCTGCAAAGCAGTTAGAATTTGAAAAAGCCGCCGAACTTCGTGATAAGTTAGGTATATTGCGTCAGCAATTGTCTGATTTGCAAGATGCTCATGAAACGAAGCCGAAACGTCGTCGTTAATACTAAATGTTCTTTAGCCAGGAGGTTATGGTGAAAGAAGAAATTATAGTAAAAGGAGCAAGGCAACATAATTTAAAAAATATTGATGTGGCCTTGCCAAGAGATAAATTTATTGTTATTACAGGGTTAAGTGGCTCCGGCAAATCGTCTTTAGCCTTTGATACGATATATGCAGAAGGGCAACGTCGCTATGTGGAGTCGTTGTCCGCTTATGCGCGCCAATTTTTAGGGCAAATGGATAAACCAGATGTAGATTATATTGAAGGTTTATCACCGGCTATTTCGATTGATCAGAAGACGACAAGTCGCAACCCTCGTTCCACCGTGGGGACAGTGACTGAGATTTATGATTATTTGCGCCTATTGTTTGCCCGCGTAGGTCGCGCGTATTGTCCCGAATGTGGCAAGCCCATTTCACAGCAATCCATAGAACAAATGACGGATGATGTAATGATGTTGCCAGAACGGACTAAAATTTTAGTTATGGCTCCTTTATTGCGTGGTAAGAAGGGGGAACATAAACAATTATTAGAACGATTGCGTAAAGAAGGGTTTACGCGAGTTCAAATTGATGGTGAGATTCGTACTTTAGATGAAGATATTCAGTTAGCGAAGACAAAAAAACATGATTTAGAAATTGTCATCGATCGTTTAGTGGTAAAAGAAGGCATTGAAAGTCGCTTAGCTGATTCTATGGAAACGGCGGCTAAGTGGGGGGAAGGTTTAGTAGTAGTGCAAGAAGTAGACGGTCGGACACATATGTACAGTCAACATTTTGCCTGCCCTGATTGCCACATTTCATTACCAGCTATTGAGCCTCGGATGTTTTCCTTCAATAGTCCTTTTGGTGCGTGTCCGGCTTGCTCGGGTATTGGTAGTACCATGGAAGTGGATGAAGACCGTGTTATTCCCGATGGTAATATATCCTTTGCTGATGGGGCGGTAGTGCCTTTAAGTTCTAATCCTAATGCATGGTTTATGCGCCAACTAGAAGGCTTATTAGTCGCTCATGGCTATGATTTGAATGCTACTTTTAATGAATTGCCTAAAAAGGTACAAGATTTAGTTATGAATGGTAGTACGGATAAGGTAACTTTCGACTATGAAAATATGCGTGGGGAAGTAAAGACATTCCATACGGAGTACGAAGGTATTTTGCCTATGGTAAAACGCCGTCATAGTGAAGCCTTGAATGATACACAGCGGGAAGCTTTTGAAGAATTTATGTCCATTAAACCTTGTAAAACCTGTGGCGGTGCTCGATTAAAACCAGAAGCACTAGCTGTTCGGGTAGGGCCGAAGAATATTCACGAAGTGACAGAAATGACGATTAGCGAAGCAGTGGAGTTTTTCCATACGGTGCCTTTAACTGACCGAGAACAATTCATTGGCAATCAGATTTTGAAAGAAATCAATGCTCGTTTAATGTTTCTCAATAATGTGGGCTTAGATTATTTAACCATGAGTCGCAATGCAGGCACTTTATCGGGTGGGGAAGCACAGCGTATTCGCTTAGCCACTCAGATTGGCTCTGGCTTAGTGGGCGTTTTGTATATCCTTGATGAACCGTCGATTGGTTTACATCAGCGGGATAATGATCGCCTCATTGCTACCCTTAAAGGGTTGCGTGATTTGGGCAATACTTTGTTAGTCGTTGAACATGATGAAGACACCATGCTAGCGTCGGATTATTTAGTGGACATTGGTCCTGGCGCTGGTGAACATGGGGGGCAGATTATAGCGCAAGGTACGGCCGAAGAAGTTATGGCTAATGAGCATTCCATTACGGGACAGTATTTAAGTGGTCGTAAGTTTATTGCGTTACCTGAAAAGCGACGTAAGTCGAATGGTAATTTCTTAGAAATTCGTGGGGCTTCTGAAAACAATTTAAAAAATATTAACGTGAAATTCCCTCTAGGCGTGTTTAATGTAGTCACCGGCGTTAGTGGGTCCGGTAAATCTACCTTAATTAATGAAATTTTATATAAGGGGCTGGCTAATCATCTATATCGTTCCTATCATAAAGTAGGGGCCCATAAGGAAATTCGTGGTACAGAACATATCGACAAGATTATTAATATTGACCAAAGCCCTATTGGTCGTACGCCACGATCGAATCCGGCCACTTATACAGGTGTGTTTGATTCGATTCGCGAATTATATAGCCAAACACCAGAAGCCAAAATGCGTGGCTATAAGCAAGGTCGTTTCAGTTTTAATGTCCGTGGTGGTCGCTGTGAAGCTTGTCGTGGCGATGGTATTATTAAAATTGAAATGCATTTTTTACCAGATGTATACGTGCCTTGTGAAGTTTGTAAAGGGGCCCGCTATAATCGTGAAACCTTGGAAGTAAAATATAAGGGGAAGACGATTGCGGAAGTGCTTGATATGGTAGTCGATGAAGCAGTCGAATTTTTTAAAGCCATTCCTAAAATTCATCGCAAATTAGTAACCCTCCAAGAGGTGGGGCTAGGTTATATCCGTTTAGGTCAACCAGCGACTACGCTATCTGGCGGGGAAGCACAACGTGTTAAATTAGCTACTGAATTAGCACGGCGTAGTACAGGTAAAACGCTATATATTTTGGATGAACCGACTACAGGCCTCCATGCAGAGGATATTCGTAAACTGCTAGACGTGTTACAAAAGTTAGTAGATGGTGGTGATACGGTCGTTGTGATTGAACATAATTTAGATGTAATTAAAACAGCGGACCATATTATCGATTTAGGCCCTGAAGGCGGCGTCCGTGGGGGTACTATCGTAGGTACGGGTACACCAGAGCAGATTTGTAAAGTGGACGCTAGTTATACGGGTAAATTTTTAGCCCCTGTACTAGCGAAGACTAAGAAATTTATGGCTGCTGCTAAAGCGGCGGTGAAGGCAGGTAACTAATGGTTACAGAGGATGTATTAGAGAAGATTAGTCATTTACCTACGACACCAGGTGTTTATTTATGGCGTGATCAATATAAGCGTATTATTTATGTAGGTAAAGCGATTAATTTGCGCAATCGCGTGCGCTCCTATGTGCGGCAAGATAGCAATCGAGCACCCAAAGTGACAGCTATGATGCGGCGTGCTGTGGATGTGGAGGTTATTCAAACCAAGACAGAAATGGAAGCGCTTATTCTTGAAAATACACTGATTAAGGAACATCATCCCAAATATAATATTATGCTTCGCGATGATAAGACCTATCCCTATGTGAAAGTAACGGTACAAGAGGAGTATCCGCGAGTGCTTATGGTGCGCCGGATGGTGCGGGATGGGGCCAAATATTTTGGGCCCTTTACGGATGTGACGGCGGTGCATCAGACCTTGAAATTATTTCGTCGTCATTTTCCTTTACGCACTTGTCAGAATATGAAGGTGCCACGTCCTTGTTTGCAATATCATATGGGCTATTGTGAAGCACCTTGCCAAGGTTTGGTAAGTCCTGAAAAATATGGTACGTATATTGAGCAGATTGTACAGGTATTAGAAGGTAAGCCAATTCCGTTATTAAATCAATTAAAGGAACAAATGGAAATGGCTGCGGAAGAATTAAACTTTGAAAAGGCAGCTCAATTACGCGATCAATTGCAAGCGTTAGATAAGCTGCGGGAAAAACAGCGTATGGTGACTCAGCGCGGTGATATTGATGTAGTGGGCCTTGCTATAGAAGGCCTTATGGCTTGTGTACAAGTTTTCTTTATTCGCCAAGGCCGTTTATTAGGGCGGGAAAACTTCTTCATTAAGAATGAAGGGGATGATGAAGTTACTATTATGACTGACTTTGTTAAGCAGTACTATAGTGGTGCTTCCTTTGTGCCGAAAGAAGTGTTACTTCCTTATGAAACGCCAGAGCAGGAACTTTTTGCCACATGGTTTTCTGAAATGAAGGGACAAGTGGTAGAGGTATCAGTGCCACAGCGAGGCTATAAATATGATTTAATAAAAATGGCTGCTGAAAATGCGCAAAACTTCTTGGCCGAACGACGGCGACAGTGGCAATACGATTTAGATAAAAGTGGTGGTGCTGTTAAGAAGTTAGCAGAAGTATTGGATTTACCGCGTTTACCTGAGCGGATGGAATGTTTTGATATTTCTCATACGCAAGGTAGTGAAACAGTGGCTTCTATGGTTGTCTTTGAAGATGGTAAGCCTGCGAAAAAAGAATATCGTCGTTTTAAATTAAAAACAGTGCAAGGCAAGCCTGATGATTTTAAATCTATGGCCGAAATTATGGAACGTCGTTATGGTAATGAGACGGATTGGCCTATGCCTGATTTGATTATTATAGATGGCGGTAAAGGGCAGTTGAACGCAGCCTTACCGTTGATTCGTGCTGTAGGGGTAACGGATGTGCCTGTTATTTCCTTAGCTAAGCGCATTGAAGAAGTATTTGTAGAAGGGCAGTCGGAGAGTATTATATTATCCCATCATTCTCCAGAACTTCAATTATTACAGCAAATTCGTGATGAAGCTCATCGCTTTGCCATTACGTATCACCGTAAATTGCGGGGGAAACGTAATTTAGAGTCTATTTTAGATCATATTGAAGGAATTGGACCTAAGCGGCGTAAAGCTTTATGGCAGGCCTTTGGTAATTTAGAAGGGATAAAGGCTGCTTCTGTTGAGGAGTTAGTTAGGGTGCCAGGTATGAATCAAAAAACGGCAGAGGCTGTTTTTGAGTTTTTCCGTTTGTCGAAAGAGGAAAAGCGTGCTACTATTGAAAGAGGCGCTCCGCAGAGGACAGCCCATTAATTAGTTTAGTCATAGCCTTTAATAAAGGCTGGTATTTGGGAGGTTTTTGTTTTGAAGGGTAAATTATCATTAAGTTCAGCCATTGTTATTGGCTCTATGCTATTTGGTATGTTCTTTGGAGCTGGCAATCTTATTTTCCCTGTTCACATGGGGCAGGAAGCGGGTGCTGATGTATGGCCCGCCACCTTAGGTTTTCTAATTACGGCTATTGGGTTGCCCTTTTTAGGGGTGGTGGCTATTGGTATTTCCCGCAGTAGTGGCCTATATGATTTAGCTACGCGAATTCATCCTACTTACGCTAAGTTATTTACGGTGTTATTATATTTAACAATTGGGCCTGCTTTTGCTTTGCCACGTACGGCTACCGTATCCTATCAAATTGGGTTAGCACCGTATATTGGCGATGAAGTACAAACTATAGCTTTAGCTACTTTTACTTTAGTATTCTTTGTATTAGCTTTGTTTTTCTCTATGAACCCAGGCAAGCTAATGACGTATATTGGTAAAATTTTAAATCCTTTATTTTTGATATTTTTAGCAATTTTGTTAGTCGTAGCCTTATTATCACCAATGGGATCTATTCATACAGCACCTATTAGTGGTGATTATACTACAATGCCATTTTTTAAAGGTTTTACTGAAGGGTATAACACGATGGATGCCCTAGCAGCGTTGGCTTTTGGTATTATTGTTATTCGGGCTATGCAAGAAGTGGGAGTTAAAGAGCCTAAAGATATTGCTGTTGGCATGGTAAAAGCGGGGTTTGTAACTGTTATTTTAATGGTTATTATTTATGCTTTCTTAGCCTATGTAGGGGCTTCGAGTCTAGGGGTATTGCCATTGTCTGCTAATGGAGGTATTGCATTAGCTCAGATTGCCCAATATTACTTTGGCTCTATTGGCGCTGTTTTATTAGCTATTATAGTTACCTTAGCTTGTCTAAAAACGGCGGTTGGTTTAATTTGTGCTTGTTCTGAAACCTTTGCCGAATTATTCCCAAATTCTATTAGTTATAAGAAGTATGCTTATACATTTGCTCTTATATCCTTTTTAATTGGGAATGTAGGGTTGACACAAATTATTTCATTAGCTATTCCTATTTTAATGTTATTGTATCCGTTGACGATAACTATTATTTTATTAACATTCTTGGCCCCTATTTTTAAAGGGCGTCAAGCTGTATATTTAAGTATGACTGTGTTTGCTTTATTAGCGGCTATTGGCGATGCTTTGAATACATTGCCGTCGTTTTTAGGGCAACAAAGTTTTGTACAAAGTACCTTGCAATTATATAAAATGTTACCTTTCTTTGACCTCGGCATGGGATGGATAGTACCATCGGCTATTGGTTTTGTGTTAGGACTTTTATATATTGCTGTGAAAAAATCTGAAACGATTGCTTAACAGGAGGCATAGACGTATGAATATATGTGTAACTGGTGGGGCTGGCTTTATTGGCTCACACCTAGTGGATCGACTCATTGAACAAGGTCATACGGTATTGGTGATTGACAATTTAAGTACTGGTTGTCGTGAATTTGTTAATCCTAAGGCACAGTTTGTGGAAATGGATATTCGGGATGATGGATTGGGAACCGTATTAGATGAATTTAAGCCTACCTATGTGTTTCACGAGGCGGCCCAAACAATGGTACCTACGTCTATGGAAAACCCTGCTTTTGATTGTGATGTCAATCTGATGGGCCTTATTAATGTGCTCAATGTATGTCGACAAGTAGGGGTGGCTAAAATTATTATGCCTTCGTCCGCTGCTGTATATGGTGATTTAGCAACGTTGCCATTGACAGAAACGATGGTAGGTCACCCATCTTCTTTTTATGGGCTTACTAAATTGACGACTGAAAGTTATTTACGCCTTTACTATGAAGCGTTTGGCTTGCCTTACATTTGTTTCCGGTATGCCAATGTATATGGGCCTCGCCAAGGTAATGGTGGCGAAGGCGGGGTAATTAGTATTTTTTGTGAACGCTTGCAAAAACAACAGGATATTACAATTTTTGGTGATGGTGAACAAACACGAGACTTTGTTTATGTAGATGATGTAGTAGCCGCTAATTTGGCAGCGTTAGATAAACCTGATTTAGTAGGGGTTATCAATGTAAGTACCGAAGTAGGTACATCTTTAAATGAATTAGTAGCTCACTTTAAGACCATTGTGGGACATGATTTTAAAGTGCAGTATGAGGCTGAACGAGCTGGTGATATAAAACATTCCTTGTTAAGTACAAAAAAAATGATGACTGAGTTAAATTATTCGCCTAAAATTAATTTGACAACAGGCCTAGCCAACACGTATCATTATTTCGATACTAAATTATAGATGTAAGGTACATAATTTAAAATTCTTTACTGAAATAAAATATGAAATAATAAGTGCAAGGGTAATTATTTTAAGGAGTTTGACATGGAAACAAAAAAACAAGAAGAAAAAAAGATTCAGTATATTATTTGTCGTGTATGTGGCTATATTGAAACGGCTGATAAAGCAGATCAACCATGCCCAGCTTGTGGGTTCCCAAAAACAGTTTGGGCTGAATATACACCACGCAAATTGAACCCTACGCGTAAACGTTTATTAGACTTACATTTACATCCAATTGCGGTACATTTCCCAATTGCTGGTTCCGCTTTGACTGTAGGTTTGCCAATTTTAGGCTTATTAGTACCTTATACTTTAAGCTATCGTTTATTTGATTTTGCTATGATGGTATGCTTAGTAATGCCTTTATTAGTACTTATTGGTGGCATTTCTGGTTATATTGGTGGTAAACTTCGTTATAAAACAACAACAGCGCCTGTGTTGAAGTTTAAAATTTACTTAAGTGTTGTATACTTTATACTTACTGTGATTCAAGCCTATGTGGCCTATGCCTATACAGTTCATGCAGGCAATGCGTTGATTATTGCTGTATTAGGTGTTTTAGCTTCCGTGTCAGCTGCTATTTTAGGTAAAAAAGGGTCTCACTTATTTGCTGGTTTATTTGGCCCTTACGTACAAGGTTAATCTTAGAGTGTGATATAATATTAGTAGCACACTAAGGTAAGTCTTTTCAGTTTCTACAAATTCTTCCACTTAGGAAGATTATATTACAACTTATTGAAGTGTCTTGTTTGGCATAGAGCTATGCTAAACAAGGCACTTTTTATCCGTTTAAGGAGCGACTATGCAAATCAATCGAGCAGTATTACAAATATTAGATTTTTCTTCGTCCTTAGCTGTTTATTCTGAAAACGAACTCAATATGGGCGAAGAGGCTTTACAGGATTATGTGAGTGCCCATGTGACAAAGGGAATTAAAGACCCTGGCTTGCGCACCGGTTATTTGAATGAAACCAGTCAATTAGGGCAGGCCTTACAGCAATATAAGGATGGCACTACAGACTTAGTTACTTTAGGCAAAGATATAGGGGAGCGTTTGTTTAATTTTATGAAACAAGCTACAGACCCTGTTATTATCGATACGATTATTTGTGAAGCAGCTGATAATAATTCATATCTTTGTATTTTACTTTGTCAAGCTCATGATGCGTATACCCATCAATTATTTAATGAAGAAGACGGCACCTTGACTACGGAGTTGATTCCTAACCGAGCAGTATTGCCAAGTCCTACGCAGAAATTACGTTCTTTTTGCGCCATTAATTTAGAGGACTTTTCCGTTCGCTTATTTGAACCTAAAGGCGAGTATGATGGTGAAGTCGTGTATATCTTAGGCGATAAAGTACTACAGATTGGCACTAATCCATCGTCCCGTGATACGGTGTCTAAAGTGCGCCGCATTGTAGATAAAGTAGCAAAGGCTCATGAAGGAGATGGTGTAGAAGAACTGGCAAAAGTTCGTTCTATGATTTCGAAAAATGCAGAAGTATCAGATACGTTAAATCCAGAAACGATTGTGGATACAGTCTTTGCTAATCAGCCACAGCAGAAGGAAGCAGCTAAAAAAGCTCTTGCAGAACAAGATATGTTACGGCCCTTACCTGTCAACCGTGAATTTGCTACTAAAGTAGGGGAAAAACATAAAATTAAAACTGATACGGGGATTGAAGTTAGCTTTCCCGTTGAATATATGCAAAATAGCGAATTTATCGAGATTGTAACTAATCCAGATGGTACTTTACGTATTGAATTGAAGAATATTAATAAAATTTTGAATAAATGATTACCTTTAAAATGAAGATTAAATAGGTTATCAATTAATTTTTATAATAAAATATAGTAGATTTTGGGATAATTGTAGTAAAATATAAAAGGAACGATAAGTGTGAGTAAGAAAGACCATAAAAAAACAAATGCTATGCGTATGTTAGACACGCAAAAAATCAGTTATGAAGTACTTGCTTATGAATGGGAAGAAGGCCGAGGTGCTGGTGTTCATGTAGCTGAGGAATTACATTTGCCAGAGGCACAAGTATTTAAGACTCTAGTGGGCCGTGGCAATGTGACAGGACCGGTCGTATTTTGTATTCCTGTAGCTGCCGAGTTAGATTTAAAACAAGCCGCCCGTGTTAGTGGTAATAAATCAGTAGAGCTTATTGCCGTTAAAGATTTATTGGGGTTAACGGGGTATTTACGCGGCGGTTGTTCACCAGTGGGTATGAAAAAACTATTTCCAACTTATTTTGATGCAACGATGGCTAGTTATACAGAAATTTATGTCAGCGCTGGCCTAAGAGGGATGCAAATTAAAGTAAATCCTCAGGATTTACAAGCGGTGGTAGCCGCACATTTTGAACCATTAACTATGAAATAGGGCAAATTATGAAGATATTAGAGGGGTCTTTAATTTTTATTTTATAGTTAGATGGTATGGTATTAGGATAGATTAGGATAGGTATATTATATGTTAATTAAAGGGATGTATTCAGTCTAATTATAAGGAGTTTGTATGGGTAAAAAATATTATGCCGTAAGAGAAGGGCGAGTACGGGGGATTTTTGATTCATGGGCTGCTTGTGAAAGACAAGTTAAAGGATATGGGGGCGCTATTTATAAATCATTTACGTCTAGGCAAGAAGCGGAGGAATTTATTGCTGATGAAGTAGCTCCTATTAAAGGAATGTCTATGGCGGAGTATTTAGAAACAGCTAAAGCCTCCCAGCGTAGATCGCCACGCCGTAAAAAAGTTGTGGCACCAGCACCAACACCAGTGGTAACGGCAGAATCTATTTTAGCGGATTTAGGACCAGATTGTATGTTGGCATATATTGATGGTAGTTTTGATAAAACACGTAATGTAGTAGGCTCTGGTGGCATTATGTTTTATGAAGGGCAAGAAGAAACGTTTTCTTTTGGTACGGATAAGGAAATGTATACTGCTTACTGGAACGTAGCTGGTGAATTATTAGGGGCTATGCACGTTATTAAGACGGCTATTGCTAAACAGATAAAAGAAGTTCATATTTATTATGACTATATGGGGATTGAAATGTGGGCTACTGGTCGTTGGAAAGCCAATAATCCATTGACGAAAGCGTATGCTGAATTTACGCTTAATAGCCGTCGTCAAGTGAAGACGGTATTTCATAAAGTGGCAGCTCATACAGGTGTTGTTTATAATGAAAAAGCTGATGCGTTAGCTAAGGCAGGCACGTCAAAAGTGATTGATTTATGAAAATAATGTATAATTCATGACTCGTTAACTATTGCGTCTACTGAAGTAGCACGGTACAATAAGAGAAGTGAATTAAAGGAGGGGTCAGAATGAAGAAAATCATCCTGCCATCAGGTTTTACATTTGATTATACTAATTTGTTTACTGCTTGGGGTGTTACTGAAGCAGATGTACATACGCATTTTGATTTAATTGCCAATGCTGTAAAGGCGGCTACTAGAGTTCGTTTAACAGGTATAGTGGATGGTCATTTATCTAAAGATGGAGCACCTGAAGCTGTCTTGTTTCCTCAATTGCCATACATTGAAGATGGTAATTTAAACAATGAAGCCGTTTTGCAACGGTTAACCGATTTAGGCCAACATGCCAAAGCGGCGGTAGATGCCGTTGTAAGCTTTGGTATTGGTGGCTCTTATTTAGGGGGCAAAGTTTTATTTGATGTTCATTGTGGCGAGTTTTGGAATCAGAAAACAGCGGCTGAACGCAATGGTTATCCTCAATTGTATTTTAGTGGTAACAATGTGGATCCATTGCGCACGAATGAATTAATTGCTACCTTGAAGCGTAGTGCGGCTCAAAAAGGCAAAGACTTTACAGTTATGCTTATCTTGATTTCAAAATCTGGTTCGACGATTGAGCCTATGTCCAATTTTATGGTGGTACAAGAGGCTCTATTGGCGGCTGGTATTAAGGTCGAAGTGGTTGCAGTTACGGATCCGCGCACAGATGAAAAGGAAACTTTGCTTCATAAATTGGCCGTTCAACAGGGCTGGCCGATGTTTGCTGTACCTGATGGTGTAGGTGGTCGTTTCTCAGTTTTTACTGAAGTAGGCCTTATTATTGGCGCTGTTATTGGTTTTGATATTCGCGCCTTTTTAGCCGGTGCTAAAGCTATGGATGAAGCTTGTCAAAGTGGTGATATGCTAAAAAATCCAGCTTTACTCAATGCTATTTTGAAATATGTAGGCTCTGAAAAATATGGCCGCATTATTGAAATTATGATGCCTTATGGTGACTCCTTGAAATCCTTGGCTGAATGGTATGTACAGTTATTAGCTGAATCATTAGGCAAGAAGCAGAGTAAGACGAAGGGCCGTTATGGTCGTACCCCAGTGGTTGCTGTAGGTACTACGGATATGCATGCTCAGACTCAAGAACATCAAGAAGGACGACTTAATAAGATTGTTACTTTTGTGAAGGTTAAGGATTGGGAAACTAAAGCAATTGTGCCTCATATGTATGATGCGTATGAGCCATTAAAAGCTTTTAGCGGTCTTGATTTAGGCGTAATTTTAAATACTGCCTTAGAGGCTAATAGCGAAGCATTAACTGGGGATGAACGTTTTAATATTACTTTTGAATTGCCAACCTTATCAGCGTATCATTTAGGCGAGTTTATGTTTATGCTTTGCTGGTCTATCTTCTATGAAGGACAATTAGCTGGGGTAGATGCTTTTGACCAACCTGGCGTTGAAGTGTATAAAAAATTATTAGGACCTAAATTAGCGGAACAGCAAGTTGAAGAAGTATAGGCAAAGTGATTCAGTGGATGTGTTGTAGGAGGCGTTGTTATGAATATTTTGGTCACTGGCGGGGCCGGTTATATCGGTAGTCATACAGTAAGAGCGTTACAAAAAGCAGGTCATACGCCCATTGTGTTAGACAATTTATCGCGAGGACATGTAGAATCGTTACCAGCTGGAGTTGAGTTTATTAATATGGATATTGCTGACCCAGCTTTAGTTAAGTTGTTAAAAGAAAAACAAATTGATGGGGTTATGCATTTTGCCGCCCACTCCCAAGTAGGGGAATCTATGACGAATCCTATGATTTATTATGAAAATAATGTAGTAGGCTCCTTCCATCTTATTGAATCTGTTCGTCAAGCAGGGGTAAAATATTTTGTCTTTTCTTCTACGGCCGCTGTCTATGGTGAACCAGAAGTGGTGCCTATTAAAGAAGATGCTCGTTTAGCACCTACTAATGTATATGGCCGTACAAAGCTTATGATTGAACAAATGCTACAAGATTATAGCCAGATTTATGGTTTGCGTTATGTAGCTTTGCGCTATTTTAATGCTGCTGGGGCTGATAGTAGTGGAGAAATTGGTGAAGATCATACACCAGAAACGCATTTAATTCCACTTATTTTGGAAGCAGCTTTAGGGAAACGCCCTAATATTACGATTTTTGGCACTGATTATGACACCGCTGATGGCACTTGTGTACGTGATTATATTCATGTGAATGACTTGGCTTCAGCTCACATTTTGAGTATGGAATATTTGCGCGATGGCGGTGCATCTAATTACTTTAATTTAGGTTCTGGTAATGGTTTTAGTGTAAAAGAAATTGTAGACGCTACTAAAACGGTTACCGGTGTAGATTTTCCAGTGGCTATTGGGGAACGCCGTGCCGGGGATCCAGGTACTTTGATTGCTTCTTCTGAAAAAGCTCAAACTGTACTGGGGTGGAAGCCGGTGCACAGCGATGTAACTCAAGTTATTAAAGATGCTTGGCAATGGCATCAAGGCCATCCTAATGGCTATAAAGCATAAAAAGGATAGTGAATAGAATGAATAGACTGTCTCTACAAGATTTGCGAAATTTGTTAATTAAGAAAGGTCGCCTCTTGTACGGGGCGGTCTTTTTATTTTGCCTCGTTTGTTTCTATGGTATTAGTACGGCACAGTGGCAGCGGGTAACTGATCTAAGTGAAAGTAATGCTAATGGAGCTAGGGAGGACATTTCCAATAAAAGCCACGTTGATGATGGAGCTTCTTATGGGCCGAATAAAGGAACAAGGGGTGGCACAGTAAGTGCTTATAATGCGAAGGGGCAGAACGGGGTTGGACAAGCACAGTTTACTAATGGTAAAGGGACGAATGGGAGTAGCCAAGGTGAAACAAAGGACCAATTTATAGCACCTGTTATAGGTTTGGCGAAAGCCTTAAGGGCTCAACCATTTGATGATTCTTTTACACATGCTTTGCTTACTGAAGATATGACAGCGGTCCCCTTAGGAGCCAATGTTATACCTAAAGAACGAAGTAGTGCAACTGGGGGACGTGATGGCCACGCCTATGGGAATCAACAGACAAATCTAAGTGGCATAAGGACTATTAGGGAACAACGTTCTTCGTATAGTAGTAATAGCTATAATCGTGTAAACAATGGCTATACGACAAAAGGGCGAGTTACTATAAATAGTTTAGAAAGTGTGCATTTAACAGGTTTAATAGGAGGTTCTACTAATTTAGCCCTGCTGCGGACTGATAATGGGGAAGCTTGTTATGCAGTAGGTGAAGGACCACAAGGTATCCTTGTGCAGGCCATTACAAGTGAGGCGGTTTTAATTAGTGACGGTGTTAAAAGTCGATGGCTTTATATGGAATAATTAATGTGAAATAATTTATAGGGAATAATTCATAAAAAATAGTTTATAGGGAACATTTTATGTAGCGTAATTTGTGTAGTCTAATTATGGGGGTAACTGGGGAGTCGTGAGTATGATAAGTAAGGTAGATAAGGTAAGCTATAATGATGCAATAAGTAATGTTACAAATAGTAATGTTGTAAACAGTAACGATGTAAGTAGTAATGATGTAAGTATTAATGATGCAGGGTGTAACGATATAAGCCATAATAAGGTAGCGCGAGATATAATGGGGACAGTACGAGAGTTTTATAAATACTTAAAAATAGTCTTGTGGTTAGTTTGTTTTTTACAATTTCATTTATGCGGTGAATCTGTTGCCGCTTTGTCTATGACCGTAAATAATGGGAGTTTAGCTGGTTTAGTACAGTCCATTGCACGCAGTGAAGGTATGGCTATTACAGGGACTGAAACTTTGGCTGGTAATGTTTCGATTCGTCTTAATGAGCCTAATGGGATTACCGCCATACAGCGATTGGCGCGGCTGAAACATTTTACTTTTTATGAAGAGGACGGCCTTTGGGTTGTGGATGGTAATGGTATGGGGGATAAGGAAGCGCGTGTAGCTCATATTATTTCACCTAAACATATGTCAGCATTAGCCCTAAGTGAAGCCTTGCAAGCGATTGTAGCGACAAAGAATATACGGGTTGTGAAAGGGGCTAATCAAGTGATTATTTATGGTACACCAGCGGAACTTAGACAAGTCCACGAAGTGTTGCCTACGCTTGATAGAGCGCCTAAGCAAGTGCGCCTAGAAGTGGCGGTGGTAGCCTTTGAACATTCTTATTTAAAAGAAACGGGCATTCAATGGTCTTGGCAAAGTATAACAGGGCATGGCGAAGATGATACTAATTCCTATGGTGGCATTCGTTTCGGCCGAGCTCCTTCTGGATTACCCTATACGTTTTGGTTTAAGCCAGAAATAAAAGCGCAAGCAACGACGGATAAAACGGTGCTAATTGCTCGGCCCTCTATTATGGCTTTAAACGGGGAAGAAGCGAAAATTTTAATTGGGGATCGCATTCCTGTCTTGGAAGAAGTGAAAGATGGCACAGAAAGTAGGACTACCACTCGATATGAAGAAGCGGGGATTCGTTTGACTTATACGCCCTTTGTAGCCGAGGATCATACGATTGAAGCGGATATTCATGCGGAAGTGAGTAGTCCTGCCTTAGTGTCTGAAATGAAGGCTTATCGTATTACTACTCGTGAAGCGCATACTAAGGTTAATCTGCAGTCTGGTGAAGTATTAGTGATTGGCGGTTTAATGGATAATCGAGAGGGGAAACAATTTACTAAAATACCAATTTTAGGAGATATTCCACTGTTGGGAAAATTATTTCAGCATGCTAGACGCACTAAGGATAAAGTAGAATTATGTATTTTTGTAAAAGCCATTGCCCTAGATGACCCTAAGAGAGATTCTCTGTGATATAATAAAATTATATGTAAATGAACGGAGGCATAAGGATGGAACGAATCCGTATAATTGGATTAGGTAAATCATTTGGGGTACGGCAAGTATTTAGTAATGTATCTTTTGAGATAAAACATGGTGAACGAGTTGGTTTAGTAGGACCTAATGGAGCTGGTAAATCGACGCTCATGAAATGTATTTTAGGCCTTGAAGAAGCTGATGAAGGGCAGATTGTTAAAGATAGTGCGACAACTATTGGCTATTTACAACAAGATATAAATTTAGGTGACGATAGCTTGGCTATTGAAATCCAAAAAGCCTTTGCTGACGTACAGCAATGGGAAGCGCAATTATTGGATGTGTCTAAGCAATTGGAAACACATCCACAAGACGAAAGTTTACTGAAGCGGTTAGCCCATATTCAAGAGCGTTTAGAGTGGCTTGGCGGCTATGATTATGAAGCACAAAGTCGGCGTATTGCTTATGGTCTTGGGTTTACTGATGAGGATTTAACCAAATCTGTATCTGAATTTTCTGGTGGTCAAAAGACACGGATTAATTTGGCGAAAGCATTAGTGCGTCGCCCTGATTTTTTATTTTTAGATGAACCGACTAACCATTTAGATATGGATATGCTGGAATGGTTGGAAAATTATTTAAGTTCTTATGGTGGCGGTATTTTAATTATTAGTCATGACCGCTATTTTCTTGATCGCGTAACGACGCGCATTGTGGAATTAGATCATCATAAAGCTACAAGTTATCGCGGGAATTATAGTCGCTATGTGGAGCAGCGCGAAGCACAGTATAAGGCTCAACAATCAGCCTATGAAAAACAACAAGAATATATTCGTAAGACGGAAGAATATATTGATAAATACAGAGCAGGGATTAAATCTAAAATGGCTAGAGGCCGTCAATCGCAATTGAATCGTTTGGAGCGGTTAGTGGCACCTGAAAGTTCAGAACAATTAAAGTTTACCTTTCCTAAAGCTGAATTTAGTGCCGATAAGGTACTAACTGTAGAGGAGTTGTTTTTGTCCTATGGGGACCGCGATATTGTGGAAGATATATCGTTTATGATTCGTCGTGGTGAAGCGGTTGCTTTGATTGGTCCTAATGGGGCCGGTAAGTCTACGCTTTTAAAAGCTATTACTGGAGAATTAACGCCTGAAGCAGGTTTTATAGATATTGGTAGCCGCGTGTCAGTCGGTTATTTTTCACAAGAACATGAGGAATTACATCCTCAGTGGACTGCTGTAGAAGAAGTTATGAGTCAGTTTAACTTTAGCGAAGAGAAAGCACGCAATGTATTGGGCATGTTCTTATTCCGTGGCGACGATGTGTTTAAGCAAGTTCGTGATTTATCTGGGGGCGAACGGGCCCGTTTAAGTTTATTAAAACTATTTTTACAAGGTGATAATTTCTTAATCCTTGACGAACCGACTAACCATTTAGACATTCCGACTCGTGAAGTGGTGGAAGAGGCACTTATGGGGTTTACAGGGACTTTATTAGTTGTATCCCATGATCGTTATTTTTTAGATAAAGTGGCAAAACGAACCCTTGTTTTGGAGCCCGATGGGCTTGAAGAGTTTCAAGGAAACTATACATATTATAAAGATAAACTAAAAGAACAAGCACAGGTTGCTGAGCAAGCGGCTTTAAGAATGGCAGGTGCCGGAACAAATGGGACTGGTAAGCCAGCAAATGAGGCTAAAGCTACTGGTAGAGAAAATACGGAAACCGCTCGTTCTGAGTCAACGTTGACTAATGCTGACGCCAATAAGAGTGATATGGGCATGGAAGGGCAAGTGGCTAACCTTAGTAGTAATAAGGAGGAACCTAAAAAGCTAAATGCTTATATGCAAGCTAAGCAGCTGGAAGAAACGGAAACGGAAATAGCTCGTTTAGAGGCAACTCTTAAAATGTATGAAGTACAATTACAAAATCCAGCGCTTCAAGAAGATAGTGAGGCCTTAGCGGAAACGGCCGCTCAAATGGATGAAGTTACGAATAAACTATCTGTTTTGTATGAAAAATGGGAGCAGTTAGCACAATGAAAGGTCGATTTGCACCGAGTCCAACCGGACATATTCATTTAGGCAATGTGTGGATTGCTATGTTGGCCTGGCTATCAGTACAACAACAGCAGGGTACCTTTTTAGTACGTATGGAAGATATTGATACGCAACGGGCCAAACGCTCGTTGGGTGAGGAGTTATTAGATGATTTAGAATGGTTGGGCCTTACCTGGGATGAGGGGCCACGCGTTGGTGGGGCGGCAGGGCCTTATTGGCAAAGTGAACGCTATTCTTTATATGAAGCGCAAGTTCAGGCTTGGGCTAAGGAAGGTATATTATATCCCTGTTATTGTAATCGTGCGCGTTTGCAGTCCATTAGTTCGGCTCCTCATGGTCATGAAGGAATTGCTCATTATGATGGTCATTGTCGGCATTTAAGTGAAATGGAGTGTCAACAGTTACGATTACAGAAAGTACCTTCTTGGCGTATGAAAATAGCTAATAGAGAGTATGATTTTACAGATCGTTGGCAAGGTACCCAGCATGCTCAGTTATGGCCTGGTGCTGATGATTTTATTGTTAAGCGAGCTGATGGCATGTTTGCTTATAATCTAGCTGTTGTTATGGATGACATAGCTATGGGGGTTACCGAAGTTATTCGTGGTTATGATTTATTGCCTGCCGTAGGGGCACAACTTTGGTTATATGAGTCTTTAGGGGCGCCAGCTCCTACATATGGACATGCGCCTTTAGTGGTGGATGAAAAGGGCTACCGATTATCAAAACGACAGCAGAGCATTACTTTGCGAGAGTTGCGTCAAAGTGGCTACAGCGGGGCCATGATATTAGGCCGTTTGGCTTTAGCGGCAGGACTGGTAACAACTAAACAAGTAGGTCCTTTTGAAACGCTCACTTGGTCCGCGTTAGTAAAGGGGAATATTGAGAATTTATCTCTGAAACAACAACAAGTCAAATTGACAAATTTCGATATTGTGATATAATTTATTACAGAGAGTTGAGGTGATGTTATGACACCTAAGGACGCACTTACTGAAAAAGTTTGGGCTGTGCTGGGCGCTACAAGTCGTAAGGAAAAGTTTGGTTATAAAATTTATGCTTGTTTACGCGACCATGGTTACACGGTGTATCCAGTAAATCCCAATGTAGCTGAAATTGAAGGAGCTACTTGTTATCCGTCGCTCAGTGACTTACCAGAAGTCCCTGCTGTGGTGGACTTTGTAGTGCCTGAGAAAATTGGCTTAGCTGCTTTAGAGGAATGTAAAACATTACGTATTCCTACAGTTTGGTTGCAGCCTGGTGCTGATAAACCAGCCGTAGTGACAAAGGCTAGGGAGCTAGGGCTACAGGTCATTGAAGATTGTGTATTAGTCCAAATACGTCCAGATAATCATTAATGAAAGTTCATATAACTGAAATAAATTTTCAAATATAGTCAATTGTAGGAGGGTATTTTAACATGGCAAATATTGCAGAAGTAACAACAGCAAATTTTAAAGAAGCAATTTCTTCTAAAGAAGTGGCAATCGTAGATTTTTGGGCTCCATGGTGCGGCTATTGCGTACGCATGATGCCTGTATTCGAAGCACTAGCTGAAGAATTGGGTGATAAAGTAGCCTTTGTTAAAGTTAACACTGATGAAGTTGTTGAATTAGCAAAAGAATACCAAGTAGAAGTATTACCTACTTTCGCTATTATTAAAAATGGCGAAGTAGTGGATCGTAAAATCGGTTATGTACCACAAAATGAATTAAAAGCAGCAATTGAAGCTCATTTATAATTTTGGTTTTATAACTCAATTTTAAAATGTAAAAAGCCTGGTGCTGAAAGTAAGCTCGAGTTAAACTCGATGATTACTTTCGGCATCAGGCTTTTTCTAGTTTCAGAAGCTTGTACTTTGTTAGCTTTGTAATTCTTTTTTACGCGCTTCTAAGGCTTTATCTAAGGATAAGGCCTTTTTTCGATCTAAATAACTGCGGGCAAAAATATGAGGAATGGATACGCCAATGGCAATGCAAATAACTGTCATTAGACCAGTAATACCACTGCGTAAAGCAAATAGGAGATTGTCCGGCGTTAGGGAATTAATTGTTAATAACCCAAATAAGAAACGATATAATAGGACGCCAGGAATCATTGGAATAACCGATGGAATAGATAAGATGAGGGGGGCAGTGCGGAAAAATTTATAAAAGCGCAATGCTAATAAGGCGATGATGGCAGCTGCAACAAAGCTGGCCCCCACTAAGGTGAACCCAAAGTTTACAATTAGTACGTTGCGCGTAATTACGCTAATAATGCCGCCTAATGCAATAATCCATAGCAGTCGATAGGGGGTGTTAAAAATGACAGAGAAGCAAACGGCCCCCACGGCAGCGGCAATCGCTTGAATCGGGGATACTACAGCAGGGGTAATATTAAGGTGGGTAAAAGTGGATACATGGTCAAAATAGAGCGCCATGGCAATACCCACTGACATACTGCTTACGATGAGTAAGGTGTGCATCGCGCGCGTCATGCCTGATACAATGTGATTATTAATCATGTCATCCACGGCATTGATAAGAGGAATGCCTGGTATTAAAAAGAGTGTACAACTGACCATGGCATAAATAATTTCAAAGGAACCTAAAGTAGTATGTAATAAATAGGCTGCTGAGGTAGCGGCAAAGGCAGCGGCCACAACGCCAAAGTAAAAGTTAATTTTAAAATGACGGCATAGAT
This sequence comes from Veillonella sp. R32, assembly GCF_010093125.1. GTDB lineage: Bacteria > Bacillota > Negativicutes > Veillonellales > Veillonellaceae > Veillonella_A. The sequence goes on along the minus strand of NZ_NMZQ01000014.1, from coordinate 28,210 downwards.
GGCGAATAAAAAAGCCCACTAATGCACAAATGGAGGTCATAATGGCTGAAAAGAAGGAACCGCCAAATAAAATAGTAAAAGCACCACAGGCAAGGCCAGCTGCTACAGCTAGAATAGAGGTAGAGTATTTAGGCGGTGCTTGGGCAATTGTTTTAAGATGATCTTCAAACTCATCTAAGGTAAAGTTTTGTTCTATGGCCTTCCACGTTAATTTTGACAATGTAGAGAGAATCGTCATATTCACACCGTGAGTAGGCGTTTTGCGAAAAGCTGTATAGGAATGCTTTTCATCATTGATGTTCAACATTAAGGTCATATAGGCAATATGAATGTGAACATATTGTGGTGGAATCCCCATATAGGTGGCAGCGCGCATCATATCGCGTTGTAGATGATTGGTGTTGGCCCCGTTTTCCATAAGGAGTTGGCCAAAATCAAGTAATAAATCCATTTTACGACGAATGGCTACGAAAGGTTCATTCATAATCTGGTAGTTAGAAGGGCCTGGCGAAGCAGGACAGGGGTGATGGCGATGCTGTGGATGACCGTGGGTGCTGTGAGTGGCCACCGAAGCAGGCCCATGAAGTGAAGTAATCGTATGTTTTTTATCAGTTTTGCGAGTCATACAATAATCCTTTCTATGAAGCTTGGGATTCTATTATTTCCTATTTAGTATATCATATGGCAGGCTTATAGTGTTAAGGGGGTGGTGAAAAATGGCGAATGGGGGGCAAAGTGGGGGAAGCAAAAAAATAGCAACGAAAAAAGTCGCATTATTACGAACATACGAATTTTAAAAGAAAACAAAAAAACGTTTAAAAGCAGGAAAAAATAAGGTTTAAAAATTTTTTCTGCTTTTTTTATTAAATTTCGCATATTTTATTGTTATTAAGTGGGGGAATGTGGTAGAATTTACCATATAGTGGTGAATAAGATAGGGAACGTGTAAAAGGAGGTGAGACAATGATGTTCATGGGTGAGTATTCACATACCATAGATACAAAGGGACGATTGATTATTCCTGCTAAATTGCGTGAGCAATTAGGGGAGTCCTGTATTATGACCAAGAGCCTCGATAATTGTCTCGCTATTTATACGTATGAAACCTTTGAAGCCAAAGCAACTCAATTAGCTGCTCAGTCTAATGGTAAAGCTAGTGTGCGTGGTCTAAAACGCTCTATTTTTGCCAATGCCAATGAATTAGAATTTGACAAACAAGGACGTATTTTAGTACCTGCTACATTACGTAACTATGCCTTTTTAAAAAAAGAAGCCGTAGTTATTGGTGCTGGTGACCATGTAGAGATTTGGAGTCGTGAACATTGGGATGCGTACTCTGCTGATATGGATGCGAATATGGAAGCCTTAACAGAAAATATGGAAGGGCTTATATTCTAATCCAATTTTAGGATTAAGAAGGTAGTATTGATTACGAAGGGAGGCCCCATGGAATTTCATCATGTCAGCGTGTTGCTTGACGAAACAGTAAAAGCAGTCATTACTGACCCTCATGGGGTCTATGTAGACTGTACGCTTGGTGGCGCTGGTCATGCACACGCCTTAGGTGAACAATTAGCCGAAGATGGTTTACTCATCGGCTTAGATCAAGATGAGGTAGCACTTGCTACGGCTACAGAACGTTTGCAAGATTTACCATGTCGTGTTATGACGATTCCTACCAATTTCCGCTATTTAAAACAAGCCTTAACGGAACGAGGTATTACAGCGGTTGATGGTTTCATCTTTGATTTAGGCGTATCCAGTTATCAATTAGATACGGCGGAACGCGGTTTTTCCTATATGCAAGATGGACCATTAGATATGCGGATGGATCAACATAGCTCTTTAACAGCAGCGACTGTGGTCAATACATATAGCGAGGAAGATTTGCATCGTATTATTCGCGATTATGGTGAAGAGCGGTGGGCTAAGCGCATTGCCCAATTTATCGTAGTCGCTCGTGCTAATCAGCCGATTGAAACGACGGGGGAATTGACGACAATCATTAAGCAAGCCATTCCTTCCGGAGCGCGCCGTGAAGGGCCACATCCAGCGAAACGGACGTTTCAAGCGATTCGCATTGAAGTAAACCAAGAATTAGCTATTTTACAAGACAGCTTTAAAGATGCTGTTGATTTATTAAAGCCCGGTGGCCATATTGGGGTCATTACCTTTCATTCTTTGGAGGATCGCATTACAAAGCAAACCTTTAAAGAATTAAGTACTGGCTGTATTTGTCCACCAGGATTACCGGTTTGTGTGTGTCATCATACAGCTAGTGTTAAGGCTCGAAATAAAGCGATAGAGCCTAGTAAAGAAGAAGTCGCTGCCAATCCAAGGTCACGCAGTGCTAAACTACGCGTGGCTCAAAAGGTATAGATAGATTGTGGGGGTTGATTGTATGTTAGCGAGAAAGACCGTTGGTGTGAGAGTTGCTCAACCAACAGCGAGACCCTATATACCAACGCAAAGGCGTACTGCGAAGCGAGTTGGCGTATTTAGTAATGCATCGCCGGAACTAAAGCAAGTCATGTTTCTGGTTGGTTTGGTTTGTACTGTTGGTTTTTGTATAGTAGGTGGCCAAGCGATTAAAGCGGGGGCCGGCTATCAATTGGTAGATATGCAAAAAGAAATGGTTCAACTTTCGAGAGATAACGATGAATTGAATTTAGAAGTAGCCGAATTAAAGTCGCCTACCCGGATTCAACAAATTGCGCAAGATAAATTGGGAATGGTTTTGCCCGATGCTTTTGTGTACAATAGCAAAGGTACTACTGTAGAACGAGATGTGAAAGTAACACAGCACATTGTGGATTAACTACGGTATGAGGCAGCTCCGTAGGTGAGCTGCTTTCCTTGTTTGAAGTGGAGGTATTTACGTGAAAACAGTACAAGATATTATAGATGTAATAAAAGAGGTAACCGTTACAGGACCCACCGACGTGGCTGTTTCACACATAACAGCTGACTCTAGAGACGTTAAAGCAGGTAGCTTGTTTATTTGCTTAACAGGAGCTCATGTTAATGGTCATGATTATGTAGCCAAGGCAATTGAAGCGGGTGCCGTAGCTGTATTGGTTTCACAACCGGTGGCAGTACCGGCTGGGATTGCTGTTTTAACCGTAGCGGATACGCGCGTTGCTATGCAGCAATGCGTACCGTTTTTTTATGACTATCCTGGCTGTAAGATGCGCATGATTGGCGTAACTGGTACTAATGGTAAAACGACAACTACTCATATTATTGGCCATATTTTACGAGCACAAGGTCATAAAGTAGGGATTATTGGTACTGTTCATGTTATGATTGGTGATAAAACCTATCCTATTCATAATACAACACCTGATGTAGTGGATTTACAGCATATTTTGGCGCGCATGGTTGAGGCAGGTGTCACACACTGTATTATGGAAGTATCTTCTCATGCTCTAGCTTTAGGCCGTGTTGCTGGGGTTGAATATGATACAGCAGTGTTTACCAACTTAACACAAGACCATTTGGATTTTCATAAGACTTTTGAAAATTATTTAGCGGCTAAATGTAAATTATTTGAACAAGTAAGTGCGCCTAATCAGCATAAAACTAAAAAAGGGGCCGTTATTAATATTGATGATCCTTATGGGGCTCGCGTGGAGGCTAAAAATTCAGCGCCTCTTATTACCTATGGTACAAAAGGCGTAGGTACGCTTGAAGGGGAACATTTAACAATTACCTCTAAGACCTCTGCTTATGATGTAGTCTATGAAGGTAAACAGTACCCCATTCATATGCGCATTACTGGTCTTTTTAATGTGTATAATACGTTAGCAGCCATTGGTGCTTGTTTATTTGAAGGCGTACCTATGGAGGCTATTATTAAAGCCCTTAGTGATTTTACTGCTGTGCCAGGCCGTTTTGAACTCATTGAAGAAGGACAACCTTTTGCAGTGGTAGTTGATTATGCGCATACGCCTGACGGCTTAGAAAATATTTTAGAAACAGCTAAAAAAATCGTGGATAATCATATTTTAGTAGTCTTTGGTTGTGGTGGTGACCGTGATGCTACGAAACGTCCCATTATGGGGCGCATAGCGGCTAAGTATGGTGATAAAATATTTGTCACTTCTGATAATCCTCGCACGGAGGATCCCAACCAGATTGTGGCACAAGTTGCTGCTGGCGTAAAAGAAGCATTGCGGACAGACTCTAGCTATGAAGTTCTTGTTGATCGCCGAACGGCTATTCATGAGGCGATTAAACAAGCGCAGCCAGGAGATGTAGTGATTATTGCTGGTAAAGGGCATGAAGATTATCAGATTTTAAAAGATAAGACCATTCATTTTGATGATAGAGAAGTGGCGCGAGAAGCGTTGAAGGAGAGATAAGCATGGCGGAACTTACGCTCCAGGAGGTGTTGACCGTTACTGGTGGTACCTATACTGGTGAAGTTAAGACAAATACAGTGTTTACAAATGTATCAACTGATACGCGTACCATTGAAGAAGGTTCCTTATTTGTAGCCTTAACGGGCGATACCTTTGATGGCCATGATTTTTTAGAACAGGCTAAAACAAAAGGAGCGTTAGGTGCTTTAGTAGGTAAAGGGCGAGCGATTGCTGATTTAATTTGTATTGAAGTAGACGCCCCTTTATTAGCTTATCAACAATTAGCTAATTATCATCGTCGTCGATTTGCGATTCCTGTAGTAGCTGTAACAGGTTCTTCTGGGAAAACAACGACGAAAGAAATGATTGCCACCGTATTAGGAGCTAAATTTAATGTGCTAAAAACGGAGAAAAATTTTAACAATGAAATTGGCTTACCTAAAACTCTGTTGCAATTGACTGAAGAGCATGAAGCTTGTGTAGTCGAAATGGGGATGCGTGGGCTTGGTCAGATTGATGAATTAGCACGTATTGCACAGCCTACTGTAGGGGTGATTACTAATGTGGGGAATAGCCATATTGAGTTATTAGGTTCCCGTGAAAATATTGGTAAAGCTAAAAGCGAATTGATTCGTCATATTCCCCCAGAAGGAACGGCCATTTTAAATGAGGATGATGATTTAGTTCGCCCAATGGCCGCTTTAACAGAAGGCAAAACAATTTTCTACGGCATTAAAGAGAATGCTACCGTATCGGGTTTTCAATTGCGGTATAAAAAAGATGGCATTAAATTTACTTGCCGTTGCTTTGACGAAGTATTTGATATTTTCTTACCTATGATTGGGGAACACAATGTATATGATGCATTAGCGGCTATTGCCGTAGGTCGTGCTTTAGGGGTGTCTTCTCAGAAAATAGCGAAAGCCTTAGGTAATTTTAAAGGTATTCCTATGCGTCAAGAAATCGTATCTTTTGGTGACATAGTAGTGTTGAATGATGCTTATAATGCTAATCCTGCTTCTATGGCAGAATCTATTAAAGCGTTAGGTCAATTAGACGGTAAACGAAAGATTGCTATGTTAGGTGATATGTTGGAACTTGGTGAGCACACGGAGGCGAGTCATCGTGAGATGGGGCGCTTGTTGGTGGCAGAAGGGTACGATCAAGTGTATACCTTTGGTGAAGCAGCTAAACATATTGCTCGTGAAGCGAAAGCAGCGGGCATTCGCGTAGCCAAAATTGCTGATAGTCATTTGGATATGGTGAATTCCTATTGGGAGGAACGAGCTAAAGGGGATGTAATTTTGGTAAAAGGTTCTCGCGGGTTGCGGATGGAACGGGTTGTATCCGAAATCGCTGATCGAGAGTCTGCGAAATAAAGACGATTGTACATAAATAATAAATTATAGTAAACATTTTTCAAAAAGGTCGAAATCTATTTGCATTACAGCCATAGATGTACTACCATAGATAACGGCCTTTATTTTTAAGAGTCCTTTAGTGGCTTTGGGGCTAGGTTAGTATATTAAGGAGCTCTTCTGTATAGAGCTTACTCTTGTTTTAAGGAGCGATTGTTCGAATGACCATGCAATTATTGTGGGCGTTTATTACCTCATTAGTAATAACCCTAGTATTAGGAAAAATAGGAATCCCTTTATTACGTCGTTTACACGCGCAACAGAGTATTCGTGAAGATGGGCCACAGGCTCATTTAGCTAAGGCAGGTACACCGACTATGGGTGGCCTTTTCATGCTGTTGGCTATGGTAATTAGTGTGTTAATTTTCTCACCTTTTCATATGGCAACGTGGGTTTTATTATTCTTAACATTAGGTCATGGTCTGCTCGGGTTCTTAGATGATTTTATTAAATCAGTTAAAAAACGTAATTTAGGACTTACTGCTAAACAGAAATTATTAGGTCAAATTATTATGTCTGCTATTTTCTGCTATATTGCTACTGAAATTTTAGTAGTACCCACTACGGTATGGATTCCATTAACGAATATTACTGTAGATTTGGGCTGGTTCTATTATGTATTAGTATTTGTGATTATTGTAGGGACTACCAATGCAGTTAACTTGACTGATGGGCTTGATGGCTTAGCCGCTGGTACGTCGGCAGCAGCCGCTATTGCTTATACGGTAATTGGTATGTTAGCCTTTCAAACTAGCGTAGCCTTCTTTGGTATCGTTTTATGTGGGGCTGTGTTAGGTTTTCTCTATTTTAATGCTAATCCAGCCAAGGTGTTCATGGGTGATACAGGCTCCTTAGCTTTGGGTGGTGCTTTTGCAGGTATGGCTATTTTGACAAAAACGGAGTTGTTATTAATCATTATTGGCGGTATTTTTGTAATGGAAGCCTTATCCGTTATTATTCAAGTAGCATCTTTTAAAACACGAGGTGTACGGGTGTTTAAGATGAGCCCGATTCACCATCATTTTGAATTGTCAGGTTGGAGTGAGCAAAAGGTAGTATCACGGTTCTGGCTTGGTAGTTGTGTATTTGCTGTTATTGGTTTATTGATGTATACATTGCGATAGGTAGGCGTTATTATGGAGTACAAGGGAAAACGAATTTTAGTACTGGGAGCAGGGCGTAGTGGTATCGGCGCTGCCCATGTACTCGGCCTATTAGGGGCAAAAGTAGTGTTAAATGATTATAAAACGGTAAATTTAACAGCAGCGGAGCAACAGTTGTTGGCTGAAGGCAAAGTAACCGTTATTACCGGTCGTCAGGATATAGATTTATTGACTGATGTGGATCGTATTGTTGTATCACCGGGCATAGCTTTGACAATTCCTATATTAGTAGAAGCTAAGCAACGCGGTTTGGATATTGTCGGTGAAGTGGAAGTGGCTTATGACATTTCTAAAGCACCTATTTTAGGCGTTACGGGCACTAATGGGAAGACGACGACAACTACGTTATTGGCAGAGGTCATGGCACAGACTGGTAAGCCTATTAAAGTGGGCGGTAATATAGGTTCTTCCTTAAGTGAGGCAGCGTATGAAATTTCCCGTGATGGCTATTTAGTGGCGGAATTGTCGAGTTATCAATTAGAAACAGTAAAAACGTTTCAACCACTAGGGGCGATTGTCTTAAACATTACGCCGGATCATTTGCAACGTCATAAAACCATGGCTGCTTATCAAGCCGCTAAAGAAAATATTTTTGCACACCAACAGGCTAGTGATCGAACGGTGCTTAATTTGGATGATGAGTCAGTAGCTAGTATGAAGAAACGAGTGCCAGGCAAAGTACTTTGCATCAGTCAGGACCATAGTGTGACGGATGGAGCGTATTTTGAAAATGGACAGTGTTATGCAGTTCGTGGTGGGGTAGCTGAATTTGTTATTAACACGGCTGAAATTCACTTGCCAGGGCGCCATAATATTGAAAATATATTAGCTGTTATTGCTTTGGCTTATGATTTAGGTGTTACGGCTGAGCAAATTCATGCTGTGATTGCACAGTTTAAAGGGGTAGAACATCGGTTAGAGCCAGTGGCGGAAATTGCTGGGGCTATGTATTTCAATGATTCTAAAGCAACGAATACAGACTCCGCTATTAAGGCTATAGAAGCCTTTACAGCGCCTATTATTTTACTAGCAGGTGGTCATGATAAGCTGACTGACTTAACAGAGTTTATGGCCTTAGTAAAGACACGTGTACGTGACTTAATTCTTATGGGGGAAGCAGCACAGCGCTTTGCCGAGGCTGCTAAAGCAGCCGGTGTAACCAATATTTATCAAGTCCGTTCTATGGCTGAGGCTGTAGCGAAAGGTTATGAACTGGCTAAGGCCGGTGATGTGGTGTTATTATCGCCAGCTTGTTCCAGCTTTGATTGGTATCATTGTTTTGAAGAACGTGGCGATGATTTTAAAAATGAAGTACAAGCATTAAAAACATTAGTGGAAGGGAAAGTAGAGCAGAAAGGGTCGTTGTCATGAAGCGTATCATTATTTCCGGTGGTGGCACTGGAGGGCATATTTATCCGGCCATTACTATTTATAAAGAGATTGCTGCTATGACAGAGGCTGAGTTTCTTTATATCGGTACTGATAAGGGGTTAGAAGCTACCTTAGTGCCGAAGGAAGGAATTCCTTTTAAGACCTTACCTGTGGAAGGGTTAAATCGTAATCTCTCTTTTAGAGCCTTAGTTACGTTAGGCAAAACTTTAGGTTCTTTGATAAAAGCGAATCGCATTATTTCTGAATTTAAGCCAGATATTGTGATTGGCACTGGTGGTTATGTATGTGGCCCTATTTTATTAGCTGCGGCTTTACGACATGTGCCCACATTAATTCAGGAACAAAATACGATTGGTGGTATTACGAATAAAATTTTGAGTCGCTTTGTTGATGTAGTAGCGGTTGGGTTTGAGGAGGCTGAAAAGGCCTTTGAAGGAGCAAAACGCATTGTCTATACAGGTAATCCTGTGCGACCAGAAGTGTTAGTAGATACGCGCGCTGAAGGTCGTGAATTCTTTAATTTACAAGACGATGAGTTTGCTGTTTTGATTGCTGGTGGTTCTCGCGGGGCACGTAACATTAATACGGCCATGATTGAGGTGCATAAACACTTTAAAGATCGAAAAGGTATTAAACTGATTCATGTTACGGGTACTGGTGAATATGACCGAGTATTAGCGGCGCTTGGCATTGAAGAGGGAACGGCGTATAGTGATACATCCATAATCTTGCCGTATTTGCATGAAATGCCAAAAGCCCTTGCGGCTGCTGATTTAGCCGTGTTCCGGGCCGGTGCGGTAGGGTTAGCAGAGCTAACCGTTCGTGGCATACCGTCCATTTTAATTCCTTACCCTTATGCGGCCGAAGATCATCAGACCTATAATGCACGGGCTTTAGTGAGTGCTGGTGCGGCTCGTATGATTGTGGATAAAATGTTACAAGGCAATGACCTCATTGGCGAGATTGAGTTCTTTATGAAAAATCCTGCCGAGCGAGCGCGCATGTCCGTAGCCGCTAAATCATTAGGAAAGCCACAGGCAGCACATGATATTGCCCAATTGGCCTTAGACATTGCAAAATAAATTATAAGGAGCGATTACACCATGCTAGATGGTATTCATAAAATACATCTTATTGGCATTGCTGGTTCAGGTATGCGAGCAATTGCTAATATTTTAATTAGTCAAGGATTTGACGTGTCTGGTTCGGATATTCAAGAATCAGCAGTAACTGAACGTTTTCGAAAAATGGGGGCTACCATTCATATTGGTCATAATGCAGCGTATGTAAAAGGCGTAGATGCTGTAGTTCGCTCTACCGCCATTCATGCGGACAACCCCGAATTGATGGCTGCTGAAGCGCAGCATATTCCTATTTTACATCGCTCTGATATTGTAAAAGCAGTGCTAGATATTACTAAAGGTATTGCCGTAGCTGGTGCGCATGGTAAAACGACGACCACCTCTATGTTGGGCCAAATTTTTGTTGAAGCTGGTCTCGATCCTACCGTTATTATTGGTGGTGAAGTGGATTATCTAGGGGGAAGCAGTCAATGGGGCCGTGGCGAATATAGTATTGCTGAGGCTGATGAAAGCGATGGGTCTTTCTTAAAATTGAATCCTCATGAGATTGTCATCACGAACATTGAAAATGACCATATGGACCATTATGGTACTATGGAGAATTTGCTAACAGCATTTGCTGAATTTGTTGGTAAGTTGCCAGCTCAGGGGACAGCGGTAGTGTGTGGTGATAATGAAAATATTCAACACATTATGAAACAAGTAGACCGTCAGTTTATTACCTATGGTTTAACAGCACATAATGAATATACGGCGCAGAATATTCATTATGAAAAAGGCGTTTTAGTATATGATGCGTTTCATCAAGAAAACTGCATAGCTACTGTGCGTTTAAAAGTGCCAGGTACGCATAATGCGCTCAACTCCTTAGGTGCTCTGGTTATGGCAACACGTTGTGGTATTCCTGTAGAGGTGGTCGTAAAAGGCCTTGCTAAATTTACGGGTGCTAAGCGTCGTTTTGAGACCAAAGGACATAGTCATGATGTATGGGTAGTTGATGATTATGCACATCATCCAACAGAAATCGCTGCTACGTTAGGCGCTGCGAAAGCATTAGAATCTCATCGCGTAGTTTGTATATTCCAGCCACATCGTTTTACTCGGACTAATCTCTTATTAAAAGAGTTTGGCCAAGCCTTTAAAAAGGCTGATGTATTATTTATTACAGACATTTACAGTGCTGGGGAAGAGCCTATTGCAGGCATTGATGGTCACTCTATCCCTAATATGGTAGAAGCCACAACGGGGCAAACGGTACATTACATTCCACATGTAGAGGATGTGCCAAAGGTGGTAAAAGCAGTATTACAGCCTAATGACTTAGTCATTACTATGGGGGCTGGTAGTATTAGCCAATATGGTCCAAAATTATTAGCTGCATTAGAAGAGGAATAGTCATGAAGGATAAACAAATTATTGTATTAATGGGTGGTCCATCAAAAGAAGCAGAAGTTTCACGGCGCACAGGCCAAGCTATTGCAGAAGCTTTGGTGAGCCTTGGCTATAAAGCGGAAACCTTAGAATTGGTGCCAGAACAAGTATTACAAGATATTAAGGCACGTAAAGGGGATATTGTATTTAATGCTTTGCATGGGAAATTTGGCGAAGACGGTGCATTACAAGGCTTGCTTGAAATGGCTGGTATTCCATATACTGGTTCGGGTATTATGGCACAAGCGGTGGGTATGAATAAAAAAATTAGTAAAGATGTGTTTGTAGGGTCACAAATTCCAACAGCCCGCGCTGTATCTTATAATAGTGAACAGCAAAGCGAAGCTCAAATTCTCGAACATATTAAAGCTAATTTTACGTATCCTGTTGTTTTAAAACCAGCTACGCAAGGTTCTAGTATTGGCGTTGTGATTGTACGAACCGAAGCGGAGTTAGAGGCTGCTGTCAAAGAGGCTTTGGTATATGATCACATTCTAGTAGTTGAGCAGTATTTAGATGGTCGTGAATTTACCGTGTCCGTATTGGATGGTAAAGCCTTGCCAGTGATTGAAATTCGTCCTCATTCTGGGGAATATGACTATCAGTCAAAATATACAACGGGCGCTACCGATTATTTAGTGCCTGCACCTATTGATGAAACGTTGACCACTAAGATGCAAGCTATTGGTGAAGCTGTATATAGCGAATTACAATGTAGTGGTGTAATCCGCGTTGATATTATGACGAATGAAGCAGGCGAACCTTTTGTATTAGAATATAATACAGTTCCTGGCATGACGGCCACTTCCTTAGTACCTAAGGCAGCCCGTGCTATGGGGATGGATTTTCCTACTTTATGTGAAAAGATTCTATTGTCCGCTGGTTTAGGTAAGTTTTAATTAATTGCGGAGATACAAAGATGAACGGAGATAATCGTCAGTATTCATCTAGTTCCAATCAAAGGCCTCATACTGGGGCTGGTGAAGCAAATTGGTCTAGTTGGTCTGCTTGGGCTGAACAGGCAGGGCCAGAGGTGGTAACACCGAATCCACAACCTCGTTTTGTACCACCACAGCCAACAGAACCACGTCACCTATATGATTTTGATCAACCCCGTGAAGAAACGCCTACCTATGATGATAGTCTAGGCGGTGGTTCAGGGGAACCGCCAGAGCCACCGCGCCGGCCTCATGCTTGGCGACGTCGCGTAGTATGGGGTGGTGGCGCCTTGCTAATCCTTTGGGCTTTATTATTTATGTTGCCCATTCCTTTTGGCACGATTCAAGTAACTGGTAGTGATAAGGTTACGGTGTCAGATGTAATGGCAGCTGGCAATATTCACTATCCTGTGAATTTATTGCAAATAAATTCTGGCCAATTAGAAGAACGTTTGCAACATGATTTACGAGTAGAAACGGCGAAAGTAACGTATGTATTGCCCTTAACCTTGCAAGTTAATATTACGGAACGACAACCTGCGGCGGTAGTAGCTACACAATTTGGCTTTGCTACGCTCGATTCAGCAGGTCGCGTTATTAATTTAGGAACTGCTATTGAAGATACGTCGGCACCCATTATTTCAGGTATTAAATTAGGCAATGTTCTCTTAGGGGACATGATTGAAGTACCAGTTATTAAAGGGGCTCTTACGTATTTAACCTCTTTAAGTGTGGAAGGACGTAAAAATATAGCAGAAATTAATGTAGGGGATACACAACAACTGATTGCTTATACTGTAGATGGTTTGCCATTACATTTAGGCGATACAACTGAACTAGATAAAAAAGGGCCTTTATCAGAAAATATGCTGCGTGATGTAAAGGCTCGTGGAGTAGCAGCACAATATTTAGATGTGAATGTAAAGGCGCCCTTTATAAAGACGCCTTAATACGAAAATAATGGAAGAGGAAGCATGTTAAAGCAAGGTCGTTGGGCGATAGCGGCTGTAAGTATGTTGTTAGGCGTTATGTTAGTAGGGCAATATAAAATGACTCAAAGCATTGCGGAAAGCAATATTCATTTACAGCGCACAGGAGATTTAGCACGTGAACTGACGGCAGCCGAAAAGGAACGAGACGAGCTACGTCAGCAATTAGAAGCAATACAAAAGAGTGATGCCACGGCCAGTGCGGTTAGTGACATCAATTTATTAAAACAACGAGCGGGCCTTACGGATGTGAGTGGCCCAGGGGTAGTCATTACGATTAATGATAGTAAGGTTCCCGTTAAAGACAATGAAAATCCTAACCTCTATTTAATTCATGATGAAGATTTATTGCGCGTTCTCAATGAATTGCGCGCCGGTGGGGCTGAAGCCATTGCTATTAACGATCAACGTTTAGTCGGTACATCCGAAGTGCGTTGTGCCGGTCCAACTGTTATGGTGAATGGTAAAGTATTTGCACCACCTTTTGTAATTAAAGCAATTGGTGATCCTAAGACCTTATCGGCGGCCTTAACTATGCGTGGTGGTGTAGTCGAATCTTTAAAATATTGGGGGATTGAATTAAAAATTCAAAAAGAAGATAATATTGTAGTACCTGCTTTTGCGGGTACTTTTAAAGAAGAACACTTAAAAGAAATTAAACAAGGAGGCGGTAAACAATAATGATGTACTTATTTATCGTCGGTGGTTTAATTTTAGGCATTGCTATTGGTGTACTGACACCGCTAGAAATTTCACCTATATATGCTAAATACACATCAGTAGCGTTATTAGCTGCATTAGATAGTGTTTTTGGTGGTACTCGAGCAGCCTTAGAACGTATCTTCAATTTATCTATCTTTTTAACGGGTTTCTTTTCAAATTCACTATTAGCGGCTTTATTAGTATTCTTGGGCAATTTTGTTGGCATAGACCTCTATTATGTAGCATTAATCAGTTTTGGTTTACGATTATTCCAAAATACAGCAGCCATTCGCCGATTACTTTTGTCAAGACGTACAAAATAAGGTATACTTTTATTTAAAGAGTGGAAAAAATAAAAAAAATAGTGTAAAATGAAATGAAACTAGTTATAATAATATTGAATATAATCACTTAGTTTGAAATAAAGGGCATATAAATCTTACGGGCAACAGGAGGAGGAACGTAAATGTCGGAATTCGCAAGTATTAAAGTTATTGGTGTCGGTGGTGGCGGAAGCAACGCCGTAAATCGTATGATTGACAGTGGCCTTCAAGGTGTAGAATTCTTGGTAGCCAATACAGAAACACAAGCATTAGATAATTCAAAAGCAACAACAAAAATCCAATTAGGTGAAAAATTGACTAAAGGTCTTGGCGCTGGTGCCAATCCTCAGGTTGGGGAAGAAGCCGCTCAAGAAAGTCGTGAAGAAATTACTAAAGCCCTTCAAGGTTCCGACATGGTATTTGTTACTGCTGGTATGGGTGGTGGCACTGGTACTGGTGCAGCACCTATCGTAGCTGAATGCGCTCGTGAAATGGGTGCGTTGACCGTAGGTGTAGTAACGAAACCATTTACTTTTGAAGGTAAACGTCGTAAAAATCAAGCGGATAAAGGCATTGAAATGCTTACTAGCAAAGTAGATACTATTATTGTGATTCCTAATGATAAATTATTGCAAGTGGTAGATAAAAAGACTCCATTGAACGAAGCATTCCGCACAGCTGATGATGTGCTTCGTCAAGGTATCAAAGGTATTTCTGATTTGATCACCGTACCAGGTCTTATTAATCTTGACTTTGCTGACGTAAAAACAATTATGACTAATCAAGGGGAAGCCTTGATGGGTATTGGTATTGGCGAAGGTGAAAACCGCGCTGTAGATGCTGCTAAAATGGCAATTAATAGCCCATTATTGGAAACTTCCATTGAAGGGGCTAAAGGCATTCTCTTGAATATTACTGGTAGCAATGATTTAAGCTTATTCGAAATTAACGAAGCTGCTGAAATCATTTCCGAAGCAGCGGATCCAGAAGCTAACATTATTTTTGGTTCCGTTATAGATGAAAACCTTGGAGACCGTGTACAGATTACTGTTGTAGCTACTGGCTTCGGGGCACAGCCTAAAACAGGGGTAACAAAATCTCCATTTGGTACAGTAGGACCTGAAATTCCTACATTTATGAAACGCTAATTATATAATTAGTTTTATGAGAACAGAGGAGGTACCTTTATGAACAAGAAATTATTCGTGGCTACTTTAGCCGCTACTATGTTGACTGGTGCTGCTTTCGCAGCTGCTGTACCTGTTACTGATATTAATGAAGGTCAGAGCAAAATCGGTGTAGAATATAGCTTTAACCAAAGTGTAAGTGATGAAAGTGGTCATGCTGATGGTTTTGGTGCTAATTTGCAAACTGCTTTAAGCGATAAATTAGCTTTACAATATGCATATAGCAAAGTAAATCTTGATGATCAAAGTGATTTAAAAGACCATCAATTAGCAGCTGTATATGAAATTCATCCAAATGTAAACATATATGGTGCTGGTACTTACATTAAAGCAGATGGTGACCATGAAACTGGTATGCAAGCTGGTGTAATTGGTCATGTGCCATTGACTGATAAAATTAATGGCTATGCTAAAGTAGGTTTTGGTAACGATATTAAAAACACATATCAAATCGGTGCTGCCTATGCATTAAATGATGATTTAGATCTTAACGTATATTATCAATATGATAAATACAGCGTAGATGGTGACCGTGGTACTGTAAAAGGTTTACATGCTGGCGTAGGTTATAACTTCTAGTTTTAGGAAGAAGCTTATAATTTCTGATTTTAGAATAAAACTGGCATAGCATATATACGGATATAATAAAGTCCATGATAGTAGCTTGGCTATTATCATGGACTTTTGTGCATTTTAAAGAGTGTTAGAAAATAGTATATAATATAGACACAATAGTGTATACAATATTCTTTTGAAAAACAAAGCATTTCCGCTTGTAAGAGATACCCATTTTAGTTATTATTAAGTAAGGAATTATTAACTTAAGATGGGATGGTGTTATGAATGACTATGAGTATGGCTGCCACACATGCACGTGGTAAAAAAGCAAAAGATAATATTTTCGTCATGAATGCACGAGCACAGGAAGATGCGCGTCAGAACGGAAAAGAAAATGTATTGAACGGTACCTTAGGCTCCATCATGGATGAAGAAGGGGATATTGTATTCTTAAAAGCAGTAGAACATGAATATCTACATTTGCCACGTAATGAATACACGGCCTATGCACCTATTGCTGGATTACCTGAGTTCTTAGAAGCAGCGCAAAAGGAATGCTTTGGTGAATCAAGACCAGATGCTTTTGTGTCTGCTGTAGCTACGGCTGGTGGTACAGGTGGTATTCACCATTTAGTTCATAACTACACGAATCCTGAAGATATAGTGTTAACGGCGGATTGGTATTGGGGGGCTTATGAACAAATTTGTGGCGACAATCATCGTCATTTAGAAACCTATCCATTATTTGATGAAAATTTACATTTTAATTTTGAAGCCTTCAAAGGGAGGGCTTTGGAAGTAGCCGCTAAACAGGAAAATGTAGTTTTGATTTTTAATACACCAGGTAATAACCCAACTGGTTTTAGTTTAACTGATGAAGATTGGGATAAAGTTATCGGCTTTGCTAAAGAATTAGTAGGTAATGGCAAGAATAAAGTTATTATCGCTTGTGATGTAGCTTATATTGATTACTCTGGTGAAAAGCAAACAGTTCGTCGATTCTTTAAAAAATTTAGCCAATTACCTAAAGAAATCTTAGTTGTTGCATGCTATAGCTTATCTAAAGGGTTTACTATGTATGGCCAGCGTGTAGGTGCTATGATTGGTATTACTTCGGATGAAGCTGTTAATAATGAATTTACTGAAATTAATGCGTTAACTTCACGTGCTACTTGGTCAAATATTTGCCGACCAGCTATGCGCACTATGGCTAACATTGTGAATGATCCAGCAAAATTAGCTGCTCATGAAAAAGAACGAGCTGAATATTGTGAATTAGTACAAGAACGGGCGCATATTTTCACAGAGGAAGCTAAGGAGTTAGGCGTTCCTTGCTTACCATACTGTGGTGGTTTCTTCTTGACAATTCCAACAGAATATAGCAAAGAAATTGTGGAAGAATTAACAAAAGAACATGTCTATGTCATTGCATTAAAACATGGGATTCGCATTGCTGCTTGTAGCATTCCTAAGCGACAAATGCATGGCTTAGCTAAGACGGTGTATGAAGTAATGCATCGTTTAGGCCACTTATAAAAAAATCCGGTAAACTGACGGTGAGATACAGAGCCAAAAGTTATACGAACTTATGGTAGTAATCACGGTTGGTTTACCGGTTTTGTTTTTATAGCCTCTTTTAATGGGCTTGCTTTTTAGCATTAGCCAAGTCTTTGGCAGGGGTAATAGTACCTGTTTCTTCATCTACAAATTGAACACGGTCTAATTGTGATTTTACCTGACCACGAATGAAGTCGAGATAAATGCGATATAATTCCTTTTTCTCTACTAATTCTGCATCAGTTAAAGCTTGACCTGATTTCTTTTTATGCGCTAATTCATTAATACGTGCTAACACATCATTAATTTTCATACGTTCCTCCCAAGTAATATATGTACTTACATTATATCATATTGGTCAATCTTACTCTATGGTAGGCGTTATTTATCCTAAATGGGCTTGGTTTGATGTTTAACTAGAGTTAGTGATATAATTGTAAGCAGTATAATACATGTGTATTCGATATTGCATTAGGAGTAGTTGGTAATGCGTGTAACTAAAGCCATTAAGGCAGAACAAATTGAGATTTTAGAAACTGTATATAAAGATGCAAAGCCTGCTTTACATTATAATAGCCCCTTTGAATTATTAGTGGCTGTAGTTTTGTCTGCGCAGTGTACGGATGAACGAGTTAACATTATTACGGACCGTTTATTTCCTACGTATAGCGATCCTGCCGATATGCTAGCTCTAGGGACGGCTAAGCTAGAAGTATTAATTCGTGATTGCGGTTTATACCGAGCTAAAGCGGCTAATTTAATTAAAACTTGTGATATTTTAGTCCATACTTATGGTGGGGAAGTACCAGCTGATTTTGATAAATTGGTAGAATTGCCAGGGGTAGGACGAAAAACGGCGAACGTGCTTATATCTGTTTTATTTGATATACCTGCTATTGCCGTAGATACGCATGTATTTCGCGTATCGAATCGCTTAGGTCTAGCTCGGGGCAAGACTCCAGAAGCGGTGGAAGAAAAATTAAAAAAAGCAATCCCTATGGATAAGTGGAGTGCGGCCCATCATTGGCTTATTTGGCATGGTCGCAAGGTATGTAAAGCGCGTAAACCACTATGCGGTGAATGTCCATTAGTCCATGTATGTCCATCAGCTGGTAAGGAGGCATAAAAGTGAAAGAATCAATGCAAACTATTATTAATAAATTTAAGACCTTAGGTGTTACTGGTAGTGCTGTAGTTACGGAACTATTGCGCTTTCGCGTGTTAGACCAAATGCTTCAAGCAAGTCCAGAAGTTCGTCAATGGGGCATTACGGGTGATAAATTATATGAACTAGCTACTCAAAGTACCGTAGAGGCTTTTGGTCCTATGCCTTATGACCAGGCTGGTTTTGAACAAGTATATGGCCCATCTTTTGCTGTAGAAGTGATGGATTTTATTACGGAAACAGGCTATGTAGAAGGTATTGCTAGTGGTGAACAATGGCGCTTACCTTTTAAAGAAATCATTGAAGAACATAAGAAGTCCGAAGGCATTATTTTATTTGCGTTTATTGAAGAATATGCAGGGTTAGCGGAAGAAATTTTGCAAGCATTGCCAGCAGAACGCTTATTGTTGTATACGCCATCAGAAACTTGCTATAACTTGTTCAAACAATTATATCCGTTGGCTCCCGTTATTGATGAATGGCCGGAAGATGTTATTTTTGACCACATTGTGGCTGCGTCAACCGGTTTATTCCGGGCACCGGTGCAAATTATGGAAGAATTGGCTACCCGAGTAGGTAATATTACGGAACTAGGGACGGCTCATTATTTTATTCCTATTAGTGCTATTCAAGATCAAGTAGGGATGAATCGTATGGCGGTGCAGTATATGCTTTTACAAAAGCGGTTACAAGCCGTACGGGAATGGGCGCCTTTAGGTACCTATGAATTTGTGTATACTAATTATGATGTGAAAAAAGTGGCATTAGAAATTCGTGAAGTTATGGCTGAAGGTTGGCGCAGTACGCCGTTTATTGCCTTGCCGCATGAAGTATTGGCCGCTATGGATACGTTCTCTTTAGTACAATATGGTTTATCTTTATGTGGGGTTGAGCCGGCCATGAAAGCGCAATTGCCAACATTAGGGGAAGATGGTTTCACGTCGGCGGATCCTAAAGTGCCTTTATATGTTCAGAAGATTTTTAGTGCCTATGAAGCTACTCGTTTAGTAGTGGAACGGCAAGGTTTAACAGTACAGTTGAAATTGGTGCCCCAAGAAGGGCGTCCTAGTGGCGAGTCTTTTGATGAAACGGCGTATGCCGAATTGATGGAACAGACGGATTTAACACAGTCTACGGAGGCATATTGGTTGTTTACTAATCCTCAAGCCGCGTATATTTGGTATACGTATTTCCGCAGTGAACGGGGCCAAGCTGTACTTACTAAATTGGCACAAATGGTATTAACACCGGCGGCTCTTTTACAGTTAATGGGCAGTGTTCGTCGTAATATTATTAAAGAGGAAGCGTTAGCGGAATTAGCGAGTCAATTTGAAACGGCTCGGGAGGCACGTAAAGTAGCTTTGGAACAAGCCGATGCTGCTTGGCAAGGTGCTATTGAGGCAATCGCAGCTGAAATTGTACCAGTAACTGAGAGCGCTAATTGACAGGATGGAATAATTGGGATAAAGTAAAGAAATAGATAAGGAGGTACATAATGGCTGTAGTAAATTTTGAAATTTATAAAGTACTCGGTACTTTATCTGAAAATAAAGATGGTTGGAAAAAACAATTAACTTGCACTAGCTGGGGACGTTATAATCCTAAATTTGATCTTCGTTCTTGGGATAGTGAATACAATGGTATGACTAAAGGGATTACCTTGTCTTTAGAAGAAATTGTAGCACTTCGTGATTTACTCAATGAAGTCGATTTAGAAGCGGCTTATGAAGAATCCGTAGCAGAACGTCAAGCTGCTAAAGCTGCTGAAAAGGCCGCTGAAAAAGAAGGGGCTGACGAATAATAAAAAATTTATCATTTTCAATCGAATAAGTTGCATTAAGTGATTGAGCATGATATAATCAATAAGCATAGTTTTGGACAGTGGAAAGAGGTGTATAGAATGAAAGAAGGAATTCATCCTAATTATGGTGAAGCTACCGTAACTTGCGGTTGTGGCAATACGTTTAAAACTGGTTCTGTTAAAAACGACCTTCGTGTAGACGTATGTTCCAAATGTCATCCGTTCTTCACAGGACAGCAACGTACTGCTCAGGCTCGCGGTCGTATCGAACAATTCAACAAGCGTTACGGTAAATAATTACTGTAGTCTAGCTATACAAATAATACGGCAGAGCTTCGGCTCTGCCTATATTTGTTTGAGAGAGGAGACGCTTTTGGAAACGAAACGAGTTAAGAAATTTGTTGGTGGACAGGCGGTCATAGAAGGTGTTATGATGCGCGGCCCTAAGTATACAGCTACGGCGGTGCGTGAACCGAGTGGCCAAATTGTGGTAGATAGGACCACTACAAGTTCAATTAGTGAACGCTATCCTATTTTAAAAAAGCCTTTATTGCGTGGTTGTGTAGCGCTATATGAGTCCTTAGTTATCGGCATGAAGGCCCTGTCTTTTTCAGCTAAAGCAGCTGGAGAAGAAGAGGAAACTATGTCAAATAAAGAGATTGCTTTGACCATGGTAGTGTCTACTCTATTGGCTATTGGTTTATTTTTAGCCTTACCAACGTATGCAGCTAAATGGATCCCTGGTGTAGGGGATAATCATTTTGTATTAAATTTAATAGAAGGGGCTATTCGCCTAATTCTATTTTTACTTTATATTTGGGCCATTGGTCAAACGAAGGATATTCGACGGGTTTTTCAATATCATGGGGCTGAACATAAGACGATTCATACTTATGAAAGTGATATGCCCTTAACGGTGGCGAATGTGCGCCAGCATTCCCGTTTGCATGCTCGTTGTGGCACTAACTTCTTGCTTATCGTAATGGTAACGAGTATCTTTGTATTTGCCTTCTTAGGTTGGCCTAGTTTATGGGAACGCATTATTTCTCGGGTTCTATTAATGCCTGTAGTGGCAGGGATTGCCTATGAAATGATTCGTTTAGCTGGTCGTAGTGAAAGTCCTTTGGTAAAGGCTTTGATTACGCCTGGTTTATGGTTGCAATACATGACAACTCGTGAGCCGGAAGATGATCAAATTGAAGTGGCTATTCGCGCTCTTGAAGAAGTTAGACCTAGCGAAGAAGATGCCTATGAAGTGTAACTTTATCTAGATAATGATAGTAGCTTACTAGTTATTAAGTAGAGTACTAGTTATTAAGTAAACTATTAGTTATTAAGTAAGGTACTAGTTATTAAGTAAGCTATTAGTTATTAAGACAAAGAAATTGATAAAATTAACCTGAAAGGGGTACCTATTCATGGTATTAGTTGATAAATTACAAGTTATTGAAGATAAATATATGGATTTGGAGCAACGTATTAGTGACCCTGAAGTGATTGCTCGACAACAGGAGTGGCAAAAGCTAACACGTCAGCATGCGAGTCTTACTGAAACAGTAGAAGCTTTCCGTGACTATAAGCAAGTTTTGACGGGCATTGATGAAGCGTTGGAAGTGCTGGAAGATAAATCCTTAGACGAAGAATTCCGTGAAATGGCACAAGAAGAATTAAAAGAATTAAAAGAGCGCAAAGAAGAACTCGAAGAGCGTCTTCATATTTTGTTGTTACCAAAAGATCCTAATGATGAAAAGAATGTTATTGTGGAAATTCGCGGTGGTGCTGGTGGTGATGAAGCCGCTTTATTTGCAGGCGATTTATTCCGTATGTACACAAAATATGCAGAAGCACAAGGTTGGCGTTGTGAAATTATTGATGCTAATGCACCTGAATTAGGTGGTTTTAAAGAAGTGGTATTTTCGGTGGATGGCGATAGTGCTTATTCCAAATTAAAATTTGAAAGTGGCGTACATCGTGTACAGCGTGTACCTGAAACAGAATCTTCTGGTCGTATTCATACCTCCACAGTAACGGTAGCTGTTTTACCAGAAGCGGAAGATGTGGACATTGAAATTAATGATAAAGATCTTCAGATTGATACCTATTGTGCTAGTGGTGCTGGTGGTCAGCACGTTAACCGTACAGAATCAGCTGTGCGTATTACGCATAAACCAACAGGCATTGTGGTAGCTTGTCAAGATGAACGATCGCAATTAAAAAATAAAGATAAGGCAATGCGCGTATTACGTGCTAAGTTGCAAGATAAAGCAGAACAAGAAGCAGCGGCTAGCGTAGCGGCTGATCGTAAGAGCCAAGTAGGGACTGGTGACCGCAGTGAACGTATTCGTACCTATAACTACCCACAAGGTCGCGTTACGGATCATCGTATTAATTTAACGCTCTATAAACTAGATGCAGTGCTCAATGGTGATTTAGATGAATTAATTCAAGCTTTAATTGCAGCAGATCAGGCGGCTAAGATGCAGGAGGCTGATCAAAATGCCTAAGGAGCTATGGACAATTGGCCGCTTGCTCCAGTGGACAGAGCAGTATTTTCTCGGCAAAGGCGTCGAATCAAGTCGCCTTGATGGGGAAGTGCTGCTTTCTCACATATTGGGGAAAGATCGGATTTATCTATATACTCATTATGATGAGCCTTTGACTAAGGCTGAGTTAGATGCCTTTCGACCATTGGTGTTAGAGCGTGGTAAAGGGTACAGTGTAGCCGCTATTATTGGTAAAAAGGAGTTTATGGGTCTTACTTTTACTGTGACTAAAGACGTGCTCATACCACGACCTGATACGGAAACCCTAGTAGAAGATATATTAACTATTATTCCTAAGGATGAATCACCTTATATTCTCGATGTATGCACTGGACCAGGTACAATTTTGTATAGTTTATTACATTATTTGCCGGCCGCCACAGGCTTAGGCCTTGATATTAGTAAAGAGGCTTTAGGGGTAGCGGTTACCAATCGGGAACAGTTACAGTTGCAGGCGCGTGCTAAACTTTGTGCATCTGACTTATTTAGTGCGTTGCAACAAGAGGCACAATACGAAAAGGCCTTTGACATTATCGTGTCTAATCCACCGTATATTCCATCAGCAGAAGTAAAAACATTAGCGCCTGAAGTATTGCATGAGCCTGTGCTTGCCTTAGATGGGGGAACCGATGGTTTAGATTTTTATCGTCGTTTATTAACTGAGGCACCGCGTTATTTAAAAGCAGGTGGTTATTTAGCTGTTGAAATAGGCTATGACCAAGAAGCAGCCGTTTCAGAGCTAGCCAAAGGGACTGGGTTTTATAGTGATGTGGTAGCTAATAAGGATATTGCTGGTATTGTACGTGAACTACGTTGGCAGAAACTAGGTGACTAATATGGCATTAGAAACAAAAATATATAAAAACTTAGACCCTAAAGAAATTGCTGAATTAGGATCTCGATTACGGGCTGGGGAATTAGTCGCTATTCCTACAGAAACTGTGTATGGCTTAGGTGCTAATGGCTTAGATGAGGAGGCTATGTCAAGAATCTATGAAGCGAAAGGCCGTCCCTCTGATAATCCATTGATTTTGCATGTCCCAGACCAGGCCAGTGTAACTCCTTTAGTGAAAGAGATTTCCCCGACTGCTAAGCAGTTGATGGATGCCTTTTGGCCAGGACCTTTGACCATTATTTTGCCTAAGTCCGATAACGTACCATTGCGGGCTACTGGAGGCCTTGATAGTGTGGCGGTTCGCTGTCCAGCTCATGACGTATGTCGTGCTATTTTACAAGCGGCAGGTGTACCTGTAGCGGCTCCTAGTGCTAATATTTCAGGCCGTCCTAGTCCTACTACAGCCGATGCGGTATATCATGATATGGCGGGGCGTATTGAAGCTATTGCTGATGCAGGCCCTTGTGAGGTAGGGGTGGAGTCAACTATTGTAGAATGTGGTGACGATGCAGTTACGATTTTAAGACCTGGTGGTATTACGGATGCTATGCTACGTCAAGTAGTGAGCACGGTTACTTTTGATGAAGCATTGAGTGCACCTGATGTGGCGCCTAAGGCACCAGGTATGAAATATAAACATTATGCGCCTGATGGAGTGATGACGACTTATGTAGGAGTGCCTAAATTAATTAGCGAAGCTATGATTGAAGCAATGGAAGCCATTCAAAAAGAGCATGAGGAACTAGTGTCTCAAGAGGGGAAAACAAGCATAGCCAAACCGCTACGTTTTGGTTTTTTAATCAATGAAGAAGTAGCACAATTTTTGGATATTTACTTGGCTGATTTACCGGTGCCTTTTGAATTTGTTATTTATGGTAATGCTGCTGATTATCGTGGCTTAGCTCATTCTTTATATTCGTCTTTATTAGCTTTTAATGAGGCAAAGGTGACGCATATTTTTGCTACTGGTGTACCACGGCAAGGTTTGGGGCGAGCTATAATGAATCGCATGGATAAGGCCAGTGGCTACAACGTTGTGAATGCTGTACCTAAACGTGACTAATAGCTTTAAAATAATGATTTGAAATGAGGTTTTACTATGAATATTTTATTTGTTTGTACCGGTAATACTTGTCGTAGTCCTATGGCTGAAGGTTTGTTGCGTGCTATGGCTGCTAAAGAAGATAAAGATATTGTTACTTTATCGGCTGGTTTATTTACAGCGCCAGGTGGTCGAGTTTCACCGTATGCAGAAAAGGCTGTAAAAGATGTGGTAGATATTTCACAGCATCAATCACGACCTCTTACCAAGGCCTTATTAGATGCGGCTGATTTAGTATTAGGCCTTTCGTCTGATCATAAAAATGTTCTACTTCGTCAATTCCCTGATATGAAGGATAAAATTATGACCTTAGGGGAATGGGCGGGCACGAATGAAGATGTGCCTGATCCATTTGGTGGCACTCAAGAAGAATATAATGAGTGTGCTAGTCAAATCAAAACTTTATTGACTCAAGGCTTAGCAAACTTGAAATAATAGGTTTTTACTTAACATCTATATTTTTGAATATAAAAACTATTTTCTATAAATTGACAAGTATCTTCAGAATATGCACAAATGTCGTTGCTTGATTTAATGTGACATAGTAAAATAGTGTGAGAGATATTTATATTTTAAAAGTATCGATTAGGAGGGATAGGATGAAAGTAGCCATTGGCGCAGACCACGGTGGCGTCCATTTAAAAGCTACAGTGAAAGCTGTACTCGATGAGCTTAACGTGGCCTATACTGACTTCGGAACAGATTCTGAAGCATCAGTGGATTATCCAGATATTGCCGGCCCTGTGGCTAAAGCAGTAGCTGCTGGTGAATATGATCGGGGCATTTTAATTTGCGGTACCGGTATTGGTATTGGCATTGCCGCCAATAAAGTAGCGGGGATTCGAGCTGCACTTTGTCACGATACATTTTCCGCGCACGCTTCACGGGAGCATAATAATGCCAATATTTTAACTATGGGTGAACGTGTAATTGGCCCAGGGTTAGCAACAGATATTGTAAAAATTTGGTTAACCACTGAATTTGAAGGGGGCCGTCATGAACGGCGTGTCGCCAAAATTGCTGAATTAGAGGCTTAAAGTCCTTATAATTTGGGGGAACAACTTTTATTTCATAGGCACTATGAGTTAAGTGTGTAGGAGGTAATGCTATGAGCATTCTTAAGAGTCAAGATCCAGAATTAAAACAATGTATTGATTTAGAGTTGAGCCGTCAACGCAACAAATTAGAAATGATTGCATCTGAAAACTTCGTTTCAGAAGCCGTTATGGAAGCGCAAGGCAGTGTATTAACTAACAAATATGCAGAAGGTTATTCTGGTAAACGCTATTATGGTGGCTGTGAATATGTTGATATGGTAGAGGATTTAGCTATTGCTCGTGCTAAAAAACTATTTGGCGCTGATCATGTAAATGTACAACCTCATTCTGGTTCGCAAGCTAATTTTGGGGTATATTTTGCCTTATTAAAACCAGGCGATACTATTATGGGGATGAATTTATCCCATGGTGGTCATTTGACTCACGGTTCGCCAGTAAACGTTTCAGGTACATATTTTAATGTAGTACCTTATGGTGTAAATGCAGAAACACAACAAATTGATTACGATGAAATGCGTAAAATTGCCTTAGAATCCAAACCAAAAATGATTATTGGTGGTGGCAGTGCGTATTCTCGTATTATTGACTTCAAAAAAATGGCTGACATTGCTCATGAAGTGGGCGCTATTTTCATGGTAGATATGGCTCACTTTGCAGGACTAGTAGCTGCTGGGTTGCATCCAAATCCAGTAGAATATGCCGATATCGTTACTACAACGACACATAAGACGTTGCGTGGCCCTCGTGGTGGCATGATTCTCTGCAAAGAAAAATATGCTAAAGCCATTGATAAAGCTATTTTCCCTGGTATCCAAGGTGGCCCTTTAATGCATGTTATTGCGGCTAAAGCGGTTGCTTTTGGGGAAGCCTTACAACCAGCTTTTAAAGAATATGCTCAACAAGTTGTGACAAATGCTAAAGTATTAGCAGCAGCCCTTGAAAAAGAAGGGTTTTTAATCGTTTCTGGTGGCACTGATACGCATGTCATGTTAGTAGATGTACGAAGCTGTGGTTTAACTGGTAAAGTGGCTGAATTCTTGCTTGATGAAGTAGGTATTACTTGCAATAAAAATACGATTCCATTCGATCCAGAAAGCCCATTTGTGACAAGTGGTATCCGTTTAGGTACGCCAGCTTTGACAACTCGTGGTTTGAAAGAAGCTGATATGGAAGAAATTGCATCCATTATTGCATTAGTGCTTAAAAATTCTGAAGATAAAGCAAAACATGAAGAAGCAGCTAAGCGCGTAGCCGCTCTTTGTGCAAAATATCCTATGTATCCTAATCTTTAATACGAGGCTAAGAGAGAGTTTCACATAGTGTGAGTATACTGTATGGTACTATGACATAGTTATGTAGTATAATAAGGTAGAACACACAAAATAATGCACAGTATTTAGGCATAAGGAGGCACTAAATTTTATGAACGTTAATGT
Source organism: Veillonella sp. R32 (assembly GCF_010093125.1). GTDB lineage: Bacteria > Bacillota > Negativicutes > Veillonellales > Veillonellaceae > Veillonella_A. The sequence goes on along the minus strand of NZ_NMZQ01000014.1, from coordinate 1,106 downwards.
AATGACTCATCCCTTGATTCAACATAAAGTAACCTTGATTCGTAATGTAGAAACGGGGTCAAAAGATTTTCGTGAATTATTGGAAGAAATTACACTATTAATGGGTTACGAAATTACTCGTGACTTGCCTTTGGAAGACGTAGAAGTACAGACTCCGTTAGTCAAAGCAATTGGTAAACAAATTGCAGGTAAAAAATTAGGGATTATTCCTATTTTACGTGCTGGTTTAGGCATGGTTAATGGTCTTTTAGAATTAATGCCAATGGCAAAAGTAGGCCATGTAGGTTTATATCGTGATCCTGAAACGTTGAAACCAGTTGAATATTATTGCAAATTGCCTTCAGACTTGGCAGGCCGTCGTATTATTGTAACCGACCCAATGTTGGCTACTGGTGGTAGTGCATCGGCAGCGATTACTCTTTTAAAAGAAAAAGGGGCTCGTGACATTCAGTTGATGTGCTTAGTAGCAGCACCACAAGGGGTGGAAACAGTTAATAAAGAACATCCTGATGTGCGCATTTATGTGGCTGCTCTTGATGAAGATTTAAATGAACATGGCTATATCTTACCTGGTCTTGGTGACGCAGGGGACCGTATTTTTGGTACTAAATAGTATTTTTGTAATACAGTAAATAGCTGTTATAGTACATAATGTATAAAATTAAATAGTTTGATAATAGAACAAGAATTGGTAGCCAATTCTTGTTCTATTTGTATATAGGTCTTGAGGGGCTCTTTGTCAAATTTGGGGGCTCTAAAGAGCTTATGCACTCTTAGGAAGGACATGTAATGTTGTTGTTGAGTGTTCTTTTTTAGCATTAATGAATAAAATCCGATTACGAAAGCGTTCGAAGTTTTGTATTCCAAACGCACAACGTTTCAGTGCTTTTATTTTATTGTTACAACCTTCTGTAAAGCCGTTAGAGTATGGTAATGTTAGGGCATTAACTATCTCTTCTCGCCAAAATTTAAAGGTCTTTAGAAGTGATTTAAATTCAGGAAGTTCAGAGCTGGCTACTAAGGAAAGCCATTGATCAATGGCCCATTGGATATTTTCTTTATCTTTAAACATTAAAACGCGTGAAAATGCTTGTTTTAATACATAA
>NZ_NMZQ01000013.1 GCF_010093125.1 Veillonella sp. R32 | reverse complement strand
TTATTCTATTCCTCAATGGGGTGACGGGCTTGCATGGAATGAACTTCATCGGAGCACAGAATTTCCTACTTATTGGGATTAAAAACCAACACGTTTTGTCCTATAACCCTAAAATTCCCTGAGTTAATATACTTGGTAAGGTTGTAAAAGCATGTTTCATATTTTCATGGCGCTCTGTTCGTCCCAAAGCAAACATAGCCTGAGTAGAGTCCACTTTATGCAGTGCTTCTAGCCACTGCCAGGTTTTATTATGATTGGTGGCCACCTTACGTATCCATTGTTTAAAAATAATATCTACTTGATTATAACCTCTAATTTGTCTCTTAGCGTCACTGACTGGAATGGGAATGACATAATCAGGTGCTAAATCATAAGTTGGTAAGGCAAACATAAATGAATACAAAAAAGGAGCCGCCCCTAAGGCACGCTCCTTTTTACCTTGAAATTTCAAATCTCGCAATATACGCTTTAATCCTTTATCATAATGACCTAATACATAAGCATATGCTAAGTCTTGTCCTTCTAAATCAGTTATTTTACGAACATCATAGAGCTCCTCAAAGCAAGTTTTACACCATTCCCCAGTCTGCCATACTTCCGCCCCGCAACTAGGACAAGTAGGAGGAAATAGAAAATCACGCCAATGCACTTACATCACTCCCTGTAAACGTTCCTTAAATAAACTATAACGAGTCAAGCCACTTTGAGTCCCCACCGCTCTTTGAATAGCCCCTTTAGTACCAATAACAATAACTTTATTACGGGCTCTAGTAACAGCCGTATATAATAGATTTCGCTGTAACATTTGATGATAAGTTGGTATAAAGGGAATAATAACGGTACTATATTCGCTACCCTGGCTTTTATGTACGGTAATGGCATAAGCTAACATAAATGAAACCATGTCTTCCATCGGCACTTTGACTTCTTTATCTAAGAAACGAATGGATACGTCCGTTTTAGAAATAGCAAAAATAACCCCAATTTCGCCATTAAATACTTCAAGTTCATAATTATTTAACACTTGAATTACCTTATCACCGACACGATATATTTGACCATTAATTTTTACTTCACTCCGCAAAGTGGACTTTTTATTAATGGCCTCTTGAATGGTCTTAGAAATAGCTACGCTACCCGCTACACCACGGCGCATAGGAGAAATAACTTGTACCTCCAATTCATCCTCAGCAGTTGCCAGTGCTTCTTTATAAGAGGCTACAATGCGATGCATCATATCAGTTACACTGCGTACTTCAATGAAAGTAAACTCTCCACTATTCCCTAATTCAGGCATAAGACCGTGATTTATGTCATGAGCATTCGTTACAATACGATTTCCTTCCTTTTGCCTAAAAATAGTATTTAAACGGACAAAAGGAATAATTTCACTGTCCAATAAGTCACGTAACACAAAACCAGCACCAATAGGCGGTAGCTGATCTACATCGCCTACAATAATAACATATGCCGTTTCAGGAATGGCCGCCAATAAAGAATAATATAACTGTACATTTAACATAGAGGCTTCATCTACAATCACGACATCTGCTTCTAATAAATTATCTTCATTCTTCGTAAAGTCATACGAATCGCTACCTTGTATAGGCATGAGCAAGCGATGAATAGTTGTCGCTTCATAGCCAGTCGCTTCTGTTAAACGTTTCGCCGCACGCCCTGTAGGGGCACACAGAAGGATGCGATTTTGTGGTGTCTGTTGAAATGCTTCTACTAGAGCTTGAATGATGGTCGTTTTCCCCGTACCGGGACCACCTGTAATTAAAGCCATCTTATTTTGTAAAGCCAACTGAATAGCTTCTTTTTGGGCCTCCCCTAAGCGAATATGTTTTGACCCTTCAAACTGTTCAACAAAATTTGCTAAATCTAGGGAAATAACCGCCCCCTCGGCTAGCAAACGTTGTGTCAAATAAGCAGCTTCTGATTCGGCATGGTAAATGTTAGGACTATATATGTATAAAAGGCCCTCATGATCAGTACCAATTATTTGGCCATAATCTAATAGTTCCTCGAGGCGCGCTGCGATTTCTTCCGCATAGCCACCTAACATATCAAATACAAGCCCGATTAATTCATCAGCAGGCATACAACTATGACCATTGTCACTGATATTACGTAAAGTATATAAAACAGCCGCTTCGATACGTCGTTCATCATTAGGCTCAATTTCTAAGGCCGTACGCAAAGTATCAGCCATAGAAAAGGTAATCGTACTATCTATATCCATCAAACGAAACGGATTATCTTCTAGTACATTAATGGCAGCGCCACCATAAGTAGTATATAAAATGCGACTCCACCGAGAACTAAGTCCGGCCCCTTCTAAAAAACGATTAATTTCTTGCAACAAGCCTTCGCCGCGTAAGGAGTTATATAAATCTTCCTTAACGCTTTTACGAAGGCTTGGTACTTCTAATAATTCTACAGGGTCTTCAGCACGCAATATAGCTATGAGCTCTTCACCGAAATAATCCATTATTTTATCAATGGATTTTTCCCCTAAACCACGCACCCCTAAATTGATTAAATACTGCTTTGCCCCATACAGCGTATCAGGCTTTAAGCGCTCAATGGTGGTTGTTTCAAATTGACGGCCATATTTCTTGTGGGTGATGTAACGCCCGGTTAATTCTAAATCGTCCCCTTCTTTAGGAGCTTCTAAATTAGCGGTGCAAACGATTTGTTCTTCATTATAATCCTCTAAAAGAAACACACAATAAGCATTGCTTTCGTTCTTATAGATTAATCGTTGCACAATCCCCCGAATCGTTTCCATTACCGTACCACATTCGGTAAGGCTGCCACAATTTCTTCTACTGAATCAGCGATAGTACTTGCATTTTGTACTTTCACATGACAAACCTTTTCATATAAAGGATACCGTTCTTCATATAAACGGAAAATGTATTCAATACTTTCTTTTAAAAGTGGGCGAATTTCCATGTCTAAGTCATCAAGAATTTGAGTGACATCACGATGAATAAATACTACAAAACCAGATTCACGCATTAAATTAACAGTATCTTCCGATAATACGGTGCCACCACCCGTAGCAATAACAGCTGGCATTTTATGATTTACGATATCTGTAATAGCTTCAAATTCATCTTTACGGAACGCTTCTTCACCATCATAAATGATAATGTTTTGAATAGATTTGCCTGTCTTTTCCTGAATCACAGCATCTAGATCATAAAATTCCATTCCTTGGTGTTGCGCTAACGCTTTGCCTACCGTTGTTTTACCAGCTCCAGGCATGCCAATTAAAAAGATATGCTGCTGCATATGCTGTTTTTGACAGGTTTTACTAATATCTAAAATAGACTCTACAAATTGATGTACATACCCTTTTAAGTCACTTGCTTCTACATAGCTTAATGTTTTAGCCAGCACTTCTTGTTCCCGCTTTGGTTCATAAATGCTAATATTTTCTGCTTCCTTAATACGAGCAATTTCTAAAATAATTTGTAATCGCTCTTCAAAGGTTTTAACTAACTCTTTATCTATGGCATCAATTTTTTGACGTGCTTCTTGTAAATTCATACTTACCTCGCTTCTAAATAGCTAACCGGTACTCAATAGATTGAGAAGAACATTTGTATCTCCTCATGCTCTTATATTTTACCATATTCCCTTATTTTCTTGTAGCATTTGCCGAGAATTTCCTAGTAAGGCAAAATAAAATGACCTTTACTAATCCCCCCAGATGTAGTAAAGGTCATTTCTATAATATGTGTTGTATAGGTATGTTTTGTAAATACGTTTAGTTTGTACCTTAAAAACAAGTTAAACAATAGAAACTGTTTTAGCAAAACTTATTTGTTCAAATTTTCTTTTAATACGTCAGCAATGCGCTTAATCCCATCGCGAATAGTTGCTTCATCATTACAAGAGTAATTTAAACGGAAGAAATTAGTATTCCCTTCAGAAGTAAAGAACGCTTCCCCTGGAACAAAGGCTACTTTACGTTCAATACACTGTTTTAAAATATCACGGGATTTCAAATGTTCTGGCAAGGTGCACCAGATAAAAAGCCCCCCTTCAGGATACGTATGGCTTACTTCTTTTGGGAAGTATTCATCAATAGCCTGAAGCATAGCATCACGACGAGCGCGATACAACGTAATAATTTTTTGAACATGTGCATCAAAATCAAAGTTTTCTAACCAAGCTTCACATACACGCTGTGAGAATGGCGCTGTAGATAAATCCATATTTTGTTTCAATAGATCGCATTTTTCAATGAATAATGGATTAGCTGCAATCCATCCCAAGCGGAACCCTGGCGCAAATGTTTTGGAGAATGTACCTAAAGAACAAACTAAACCTTTTGTATCAAAAGTGTTAAGCGATGGTAAATATTCCCCTTCATAACGAAGTTCACCGTATGGATTATCTTCAATAACAGGCACTTCAAATTCATCAACCACTTTCATGAATTCTTCCCGTCGTTCACGAGACCAAGTAATACCTGTAGGATTTTGGAAATCCGTTACTACATAAATTAAACGCACCGTATGAGTCTCTAATGCTTTGCGAAGTTCAGAAATAATCATGCCCTTCCCATCGCCAGGAATTTCAACATAATTAACACCACTTAAATTAAAAGCAGTAATAGCACCTAAATACGATGGTTTTTCTACGAGTACGGTATCTCCTTTATTACAAAATAAACGGCACAACATATCAAGCCCCTGCTGTGACCCACACGTAATCAAAATGTTGTCTTTCGTAAAGTTTGTCTTAACAATACGATTCATACGCTTTGCAATACTTTCTCGAAGAGGTTCATAACCAAGCGAAGGACCATACTGCAAGGCCTTACCAGCATCGCCATCTAAGACGACTTCGGCTGCCTTTCTGATTTCTTCAGCTGGAAATGATTCTTCTGCAGGTAAACCACCGGCAAATGAAATCATATCTGGCTGCGCAATAAGCTTTAAAATATCCCCTGTGTCTGAATGCTTAATTGCATTAACTGCATCTGAAAAACGTATAGCCATAATGATAACCTCCTTAATTTATTGTAGTTTTTATCATACTCTTATCATCTCTAATTGTCAACTAAAAATAAACAAGAGTTTTTAAGGAGTGGACAGAAAATATTGTATAGTTTAGTAGATTTTTTTATAAATAAAATCAAAAGCGTCTGCTCACAATACGGTTAGCAGACGCTTATATATGACTTGATAACGCAAATAGTCATACGGATTATATTGTTTTAAAGAAATCCTTAGCTCGTTGTTCATCAATTTTCATCTGTCCAATTAATTCCTCTAAGGAGTTAAAGCGCTGTTCTGGTCGCAATAAAGTCCAAAATTCAATGGTTGCTTCATGACCATATACCATTTCATCAAAATCAAAAAGATGCACTTCAAAACGATGGTATTGGTTTTCAAACGTTGGATTATCCCCTAAATTACCAACCCCTTCGTACCAGCGCCCATCTAGGAATACACGATTTACATATACCCCATCAGGTGGTAAGGTTAACTCTTTAGGGAATAAAAAATTAAGCGTAGGGAACCCTAAGGTTCGACCGCGACGATCACCTTCAATAACAGTACCACGGAACATATAAGGGCGACCTAATAAGGTCTGTACAAAAGGTAAATCACCGTCCCGAACAGCTTGGCGAATTAACGTACTCGACACATGTTCGTTTCCTGCTTGACAGGTTGCTAACGAAAGGGCATACACCATAATCCCCTTAAAACCTAATAATTGCTGAATTAAATCAGGTGTGCCCTTGCCGCCTGCACCAAAGGTAAAATTCTGCCCCACAACAAAAGCTTTTACTGCATTATGATCTGTTAAGGCATCTATAAAAGCCTCTGCAGACATAGACAATAATTCTTTAGTCATAGGCAGGCGCAGTGCATAATCTACACCTAATTCATTTAAAATCTCACCTTTCAATACAGGTTGTAACAACATAGTAGGACAACGGTCGGGGTTTAAAATATGTAAAGGATGATTGTCAAAAGTCACCACTACCGTACAAGCTTTCACTGCCTTTGCCTCAGCTACGGCACGCTGTATCACCGATTGATGGCCTCGATGAAGCCCATCAAAGGTGCCTAACGCATAGACAATATCAATCTTTAATTGTTGTAACTCTGCAAAGGACGTTAAAATCTTCATACATCAATTCCTATAAAAAAATATTTTTTGCTACTTTTAAGGTTTTAGGAGTACCTTCTAATACGCCAAAAAAGCCCTTATCACTATAGGCACAATACAATTGTTGTGGATGGCCCGTAAAGTTTAGCATCGCCTCATAAGGCCATTGTTTGCCTTGTTTCAAGGCTAATAAAGCCTCACTCGATACGGTGACCTTTGGCATATGGCTAAGAGCCGACTCCGTTGGCCCTACACAGGCCTCACCACGAAGCGCTAATTCTTCTGCCGTTATGGCCGTTTCAATACTATAAGGTCCTACTACCGTTCGTGCCAATTGAGTCATTGTCCCCGGAATGCCTATTTTAGCACTTATATCACGCAACAAGGCCCGAATATAAGTACCAGCTGAACAAGTTACGCGCACCGTAAAATATGGATAGGCATACGCTAATAATTGACACTCACTGATAGTAATCGTACGACTAGGTAAGGTAAATTCAATACCCTCACGAGCTAACTCATAAGCACGGCGCCCATTTATTTTTATGGCTGAATATATAGAAGGTTGTTGTTCCTGCTCCCCTACAAATGAATGTACCAGCTGTGCTAGCTCCTCCCAGGAAGGAATTTCCAATGGATGTACCTCTGTGCCCAATGGTGTCCCCGTACTATCTTCCGTATCAGTACCATAGCCTAAACGACACTCTGCCACATACGTTTTACTAACACAATCTGTATATTCAATAATCCGCGTAGCTTTACCTACGAAAATAGGCAATACCCCATAGGCCAACGGATCTAAAGTACCACTATGCCCAATGCGTCGCTCTTTTAGAATTCGCCGGCAAATACCGACCGCATCATGACTCGTAATACCAGGCGGTTTTAGAAAAGGAAATACGCCATCCATTAAGCAATCACCGCTAACAATTGCTCAATAGCACCATCAATATTAGCTTTAATCGTACAACCAGCAGCCTTCACATGACCGCCACCACCAAATTGATTAGCAATAGCATTCACATCAGTTACTTTAGCACGCAAACTAACACGCGTAGTATGGGCATCTACCGCTTTTAATAAAATAGCAATGTCCACAGTATCTACATTGCGGATTAAATCTACATACCCATCTGTATCATCGCCTACTTTAGCCATTAACGCTTCATCCAACGCAATAATAGCCACACGTCCCGCTTTGAAGAATTGAATGGTTTGTAACGCTTCCTTCATGACTTCGATTCTGGCTACCGTAGTTACTTCCACATGTTCCGACACAATGTTAGGCTCTGCGCCGTGAGCTACACAAAGAGCCCCCATACGCAAAGTCTGCTCTGTGGTGTTACTGAAACGGAAAAAACCACAGTCCGTAGCGATAGCCATATATAAAGCATTAGCCATAGTTTTTGTTATAGGCCAACTCCAACTATCACATAAATAGGCTAGAATTTCGCCAGTAGCAGCAAAGTCAGAACACAAATAAAGGCCATCCGCAAACTGACTATTAGAAATGTGATGATCAATATTATAAATAGGTGCTTTGCATAAAGCCCCTACTTCGCCAATTCGCTCAAACGTACTGGCATCCAATACTAATAACATATCAGCTTGCCAATCCCGAACATCAGCGACCTGTTTGATATGACTAACGGCCTCTAAAAAATTATATTTAGATGGCACAGTATCATCTACAACCATAGTTACATCCTTGCCCTGATGTATAAGGGCTTCATAAAAAGCCACCATAGAGCCAATAGCATCACCATCGGGATGAACATGCACGGTTAAGATAATACGATTAGCCTCATCTAATGCCGTCTTTAACTGCTCTTTAGTTATGACTGCCATGTTCTTCTTCATCCTTTTTAATATCATGTAACAAGGATTCGATGTGCATGCTGTAATCTAAGGATGTATCAGCATCAAAAGAAATTTCAGGAATGTAACGCAAACGCAATACTTTCCCTAATTCACTGCGCACATGGCCAGCTGCATGACGTAAAGCCTGTAACGACGCTTTCTTCTCTTCGTCTTTACCAAATAAGCTTACGTAAATGGTAGCTTGGCGCAAATCGCCAGTTACTTCTACATCAGTAACTGTAACAAAGCCGATACGTGGATCTTTAAGACCACGCATCAACATGCTACTCACTTCTTGCTTAATAAATTCTTGTAATTTACGTACACGTACGTCGCTCATAGACGCCTCCTAAATCTGTGGCGCAATTTCTTCCATCGTGAAGGCTTCGATTACGTCGCCTTCTTTAATATCACGGTAACGTTCAATGGAAATACCACATTCAAAACCACTCTTCACTTCTTTTACTTCATCTTTAAAGCGACGCAAGGAGTCTACTTGCCCTTCATGGACAACAACGCCATCACGAATTAAACGAATTTCTGATTTATTCGTAATTTTACCTTCTGTAATGTAAGAACCCGCTACGATAGCTTTTGGTGTAGAAATAACTTGGCGCACTTCGGCACGGCCAAGAATTACTTCTTTAAATTCTGGTGTTAACATACCACGCATAGCGTTTTCTACATCGTTAATAGCATCGTAAATAACTCGATACGTACGAAGGTCTACACTTTCTTTTTCAGCAGCTTTACGCACCACAGCATCTGGACGAACGTTAAAGCCAATGATAATTGCATTAGATGCAGACGCTAACATTACGTCAGATTCATTAATAGCCCCTACAGCCGCATGAACAATAACAATGCGTACTTCTGGGTTCTTAATAGCTTCTAAGGATTGGCGTAATGCTTCCACCGACCCTTGTACGTCAGCTTTAATAATAATATTTAAGTCTTTTAATTCACCTTGTTGAATTTGGTTGAAAATATCATCTAAAGTTACTTTATGGGTAGCCCCTAATTCAGCAATACGCTGTTTTTCCACACGTTTTTCTGCAATAGTACGTGCTTCGTTATCATCTACTGCATCCATGATTTCACCAGCTTGTGGCACGTCGGAAAGACCGAGTACTTCCACCGGCATGGAAGGACGAGCTACTTTTACTTTTTCGCCTCGTTCATTCGTCATGGCACGAACTTTACCATAAGCTACGCCAGCAATAATATTATCACCAACACGCAAGCTACCTTTTTGTACTAATACAGTACATACAGGGCCACGGCCTTTATCAAGTTTAGCTTCAATAACCACACCTTGGGCGTTACGGTTTGGATTAGCTTTTAATTCCATCACTTCCGCTACGAGCAAGATATTTTCTAATAAATCATCAATACCTTGACGCTGTTTAGCCGATACAGGGACCATAATAATATCGCCGCCCCATTCTTCAGGTAACAAACCATGTTCAGCTAATTGCTGTTTTACATGATCAGGGTTAGCGCCTGGTTTATCCATTTTATTAATGGCTACAATAATTGGCACATTAGCGGATTTAGCATGGTTAATCGCTTCGATAGTCTGAGGCATTACCCCATCATCAGCCGCTACTACTAAAACAGCAATATCGGTGGATTGAGCACCACGTAAACGCATAGCTGTGAAAGCTTCATGGCCTGGTGTATCCAAGAACGTAATCTTGTTACCTTTATAGCGTACCATATACGCCCCGATATGCTGCGTAATCCCGCCTGCTTCAGAAGCGGTTACATTGGTCTGACGAATAACGTCCAATAAAGAAGTTTTACCATGGTCAACATGCCCCATAATCGTTACTACTGGTGGACGTGGTTGTAAGCTTTCAGGGGAATCTTCGATTTCACGAATTTCTGTAGGATCCTCTTCTGGCGCTGCTTCCGAAACAGATACACCAAATTCTTCCGCTACAATAGCGGCTGTTTCAAAGTCAATTTCTTGGTTAATTGTCGCCATAACACCTAATAGCATAAGTTTTTTGATGATTTCACTCACTTCACGGCCCATAGTTTCAGCCAATTCTTTAACCGTTAAGGATTGGCCAATTTCAATGTGAGTAGCAATCATAGCTTCTGCTTTACGTTTTTCTTCTTCTTTGTGTTGACGATTTTGTTCATTACGTTGTTTTACGCGATTCTTGCTTTTTGCCAAAGAAGTAGATAATAACGATTGAGGACGATTACCATTGCGGTTCTTTTTATCCTTTTTATTGCGACGGTCATTGCCATTAGCATTGCCATCACGATTGTTACGAGCATCTTTATTATTGCGATTATCGCGGTTGTTTTTACGGTCATTACGATCATTGCGCTCATTACGGTCAGTGCGATCGTTATTGCGATTAGCTGACTCATTTTTCTTATCGCCCATACGATTGCTGTTGCGATCCTGGTTCTTATTGTCATGACGATTATCTTGGCGATTGTCTTGACGTTGCGCTGGTTTATTGCCACCTTTTTGATTGCGGTTATCCTGTTTAGACTCACCACTCTTATGACTTTGACCACTAGTTTTATGCGCTTCTGGTTTAGCCGCTTCGGTTTTATGAACCTCCGTTTTATGACTAGTCGCTTTATGGCCTTCTTGTTTCTTAGGCTGTTCCGTTGCTTTTGGGCCTACTTTGGCAGCGCCTTTAGCTTCTGTTTTTGGCGCGTCAGTCGCTTTTTTAGTGGCCTCAGCTACAGGGCTCGGTTTTTTGAAATGTTTTTCAACCAGTGCCACCCCAGCTTCATCTAAGCCACTAGCTGGCGTTTTAGACTCATAACCATTACGACTTAAAAAATCTATAATTCGTTTATTTTCTACATTTAGTTCTTTACTTAAATCACGTATTCTCTTTTTTGACATCTACATGCCCCCTTAATCAATTATCTATTTCCTTGAGCATTGCTTTGGCAAATCCCACATCATTGACGAGAACAATAGCTCGTTGTTCTTTTCCGATGGCTTGCCCTAATTCAGCTTTTGTTAAAACCTCTCGCAAAGGTACTTTATGTTGTTGGGCTAACCAATTATATTTTTCAGCATTATTTTTAGCACAATCTGATGCTAGTAAAGCCAACGGGATTTGTCCCCGTTTAATAGCCTTCTCCGCAACAAAATCACCAGATAATAATTTACCAGCTCGCTGTGCCATGCCGAGTAAATTTTTTACTTTTACAATATCCATAAGCTTATTTATTCCTCGTTAGGAAATAATTCAGCTCGAAGATTTTCATATATATCAGCCGAAACAGCTCGTTTCAAAGAACGCTCTAACCGCTTCGCCTTATACGCGGTTTCAAAGCATTCTGTCTTTGGCTCAATGTACGCCCCACGCCCAGCTGCTTTGCCAGAGCGGTCAATAGCAATGGCCCCTTCTGGTGATGCTACAATGCGCAACATATCTTTCTTATTCCGAAGTTCGCCACAACCTACACAAATACGCATTGGTGGTGCTTTCTTCTTCATTAAGCTTCACCATCCTCTTCAAGGAGGAATTCACTCGTGCTTTCACTTGGCTCTTCCGTATCCGCTTGAGTTTCACTCTTAATATCAATTTTCCAGTTTGTCAATTTCGCAGCTAAGCGCGCATTTTGACCAGCCTTACCAATAGCTAAGGATAACTGATAATCAGGCACTACTACGCGAGATGTTTTTTCTTCTTCGTCTACATCAACGGAAATAACTTTCGCTGGACTTAAGGAATTAGCAATGTAAACAGATGGATCTTCATCCCATTTAACAATGTCAATTTTTTCATCGTGCAATTCATCCACAATATTTTGAACACGCTGACCTTTAGGCCCTACACAAGCACCTACAGCATCAATGGTTTCATCACGAGATACTACAGCAATCTTAGAACGCATGCCTGGTTCACGAGCCACTGATTTTAATTCAATAACCCCTTCGTAAATCTCAGGTACTTCTAATTCAAATAAGCGTTTCAAAAGGCCTGGATGGGTACGGCTAATCATAATCTGAGGCCCTTTAGTAGTCTTCTTAACTTCTACAATGTAGCATTTAATGCGATCCCCAGCCTTATAAGTTTCCGTAGGAATTTGCTCCGCTGGTGGTAAAATAGCTTCCGTTTTACCTAAGTCTACAAACACATTGCGTCCTTCTACCCGCTGTACTAAACCAGTAATAATATCTCCTTCACGGCTGAAATATTCTTCGTACACAATGCTTCGTTCGGCTTCTTTTAAACGTTGAATTAGCATCTGCTTAGCTGTATGAGCAGCGCTACGGCCAAAGTTCTTAGGCGTTACATCAACTTCTACAATATCGCCTACTTCAAAGCGCATATCTTTCTGTTGTGCCTCAGCCAAAGCGATTTCTTTTTCAGGGTCTTCCACTTCAGCTACTACAGTTTTCTTTGCAAATACTTTATATTCACCAGTTTCACGATTTAATTCTACATATGCTTCTTGATTAGAGCCTGGCTCTTTGCGATAAGCCTGCAATAATGATGCCTCCAAGGACTCAAACACCACTTCTGGTGAAACACCCTTTTGTTTCGTTAACACCATAACTGCCTGTACTAATTCTTGACTCACTGATTATTCCTCCAATATCCTATTAGTTTTAAAATTCAAAATGTAAGCGAATCTGCGCAATGGCACTGCGCTCCAATGCTAGCGGTTCTTCACCGACCATAATGGTAATTGTCGTGTCTGTAAAACCGGCTAATGCGCCTGTATATTGTTTCTTACCATCCACTGGCTTAAACAGTTGTACATCAACGTCGGAGCCATTGTAGCGTATAAAGTCTTTATCTTTCTTAAGCACCCGATCCAGACCTGGAGAGGATACTTCTAACAAGTAATTCTCCTTAATTGGGTCTTTTGCATCTAATACTTCACTCAACTTCTCGCTAACCATCTGACAGTCATCAAGGTCAACTCCGCCTGGTTTATCTAAGTATACGCGTAAATACCAATCCCGTTCGCGGACGTATTCCACATCTACTAGCTCCATATCTGTATCTTCTACAATACCTTCCACAATAGAGGACACAAACTCTTCGACGGCTTCTCTTTTCATGGTCATCGCCTCCTTTAATATGATGTAACACTTGCTATCCATGGCTATGCGTATCACTTGCATAGGTTTTTACTATAAAGTAAAGAGTGAGCCAAGGCCCACTCTTCTAAAAAAGCTTATATCAAATCACGTATATTATATCATGAACACTGGAAAAACACAAATACTACAAACGATTTTCCAAGTCTTCTAGTACCTTTGTTAAATGCATGGTCAGTTTTTCTTCCAATTCAGGAATTGTCACCGCATCAAAGTCATGATTAATTTCTGGATAGTTATGACGACGCAATTCTACAAAGAATTCATCTCGTAACACATTGTAAAATAACAACAAACCAGAAGGATCCCCTACCTTGCAATATTCTGCAATAATAAACGAGCCATTAATCATGCATATACCATGACTAGGCGCAATATCACGGGTGAAAGTCCCTACCACTGGGGGTAATACTGCCTCATACACCCAATCGGCTAATCCTTTTTGTTTATAGGCATACGTAAACATATGCTGTGGCTCCACTAAACGATTTGTCATAGCTTCTACCGCACGTTCACGGAGGACTGCTTCATACTCCTCCCAAGTATTCCGTACAAAATTAATATCCACAAAGGAAAATAAAGGCATCACTACGTGAATGGTAAAATCATTTACTTCCTTATCATACACAGCTTCCCAGCGCCAGCCTAAATTATTCTCATAGTGAAAAAAACGAAAGCCCAAACCTTCCTCTTCCGCTATATCCACAACTAATTTAAAATCACCAATCGTTTCAGGAAGCCAAGAAAAATCATAAATTCTATTTTTACACTCTGCTATTATATCAGCCATGAAGGCAACGTCCTTTCTCTTCGTATGGTAACCGGTCGGCCATCATTCACGATTTACGGAATATAGTGATTCATAATGTTCTTGATTCTTCAACACTGTCGCTACGTACTCACGAGTTTCAGGAAAAGGAATCTCATCAATAGCATCAAAATCAGTAGTCCAACCATATTGGGTCATCCATTCTTCTACATGACCACGACCTGCATTGTAAGCTGCCAAGGCAAGCACCTTATTACCTTTAAATTCTTCCAGCAAATACGCCAAATACCAAGTACCTAATTTAATATTAGTAACTGGCTCTTTAATATCACTATCAGTTAACTTTGCTTCATTCATCTGTTCCGCAATCCAATGTGCTGTATCAGGCATGAGCTGCATCAACCCTAAAGCGCCAGGTGCTGATTGAGCATGTTCATTAAATTTACTCTCTGCCAATATGACCCCTGCCACTAAGGAATAAGGAACTTTATTTTCTTGTGCCGCCGCATAGACGATTTCACTATGTTCTAATGGATACGCATAAGTTCGCGCCAAATAGGGTTCTCCTACACAAAAGTAATACCAACCTAAAATAACGGCACACCAGGCTAGAAATGTAGAGCCTCTCATGAATCCTCCTTAGCAAATAAATGACCTTTCGCCTGCCATAGGGCCTCAAGCTGTACCATTAATTCTTCTAAGGTACCATTATTATCAATAATCACTTGACTATAGGCTTTCTTCTCGGCTAATGACATCTGACTGGCAATCCGGGCTTTCGCCTCTTCCTCGGTAAAGCCATTACGCACTTTTAATCTCGCTTCCTGCACAGCTGGTTCTAACGACACGAGCCACACTTCGTCCATTTCTTGATACCAATTAGTTTCAATCAATAAAGGTATATCATAAATAGCGGCCCCATAGCCGGCCTTTGCCAAGTCTAAGGCTAACTCATCAATACGTTCATGAATGTAGCGATGTAATATACCATTTAAAGCCTTTCGTTTGACTTCATCATTAAAGATAATAGCTCCTAATTTGGGCCGATCAAGGGTTCCATCAGCTTGTAAAATAGTATCACCAAAATAGCTTACTAATTCAGCTAAGCCCGCTGTACCAGGCGCCACCACTTCACGAGCTACTACATCAGCATCAATAATAGGGGCCCCTTTTTGAGCTAACCACTCTGAAACCGTACTTTTACCAGACGCAATACCGCCGGTTAATCCAATTTTATACATATAAACTCCTACTACCAAGTTTGTGTTTCTTATTTCTGGCAATGACCACAAAATACTGTATGACGGCCTCGTAAAGTCATATCCTGTAATGGTCGTTTACAATGCAAGCAAGGCTTGCCACCACGGCCATATACCAGCAAATAATCTTGATTCTGACCTTTACCGCCAGCGCCATTTTTATAATCTCTAAAGCTAGTGCCGCCCCGTTCTAAACTATGACGTAACACTTTTCGTAAAGACCGATGTAAGCGTTTCACTTCACTATCCGTTAAGGAATCCGCTGGCCTTGTAGGCAATACCTTAGCTAAAAATAAAGCTTCATCCGCATAAATATTGCCAATACCAGCTACATATTGTTGCCCTAAGAGAAATGGCTTAATAGGCATACTGCTACGCCGTGTTAACTCATATAGTTTACCACTCGTAAAGGCTTGACTCAAGGGCTCAACGCCCATATGTAAATAGGCCTTTAAATCAATGGCCTTTGGTGACTCAAACAAATACAAAGCCCCCAAAGTACGCACATCGCCATAAGCCAATAAAGTGCCATCAGTAAAATGAAATAAAATGCGGTCAAATCGCTCTACCTCAGCCTGTGGGCGATAAATCAAACGCCCTGTTAATTTCAAGTGAATAATAAGCTGTAAGGCTGTATGTTGAAACGTAATTACTAAATATTTGCCACGCCGTTTCACCGCTTCAATGGTCTGCCCTGTCACTAAGGTTTCAGCCAACTGAGCGGGGCAATTACGCCACATACGAGGTAATAAGGAATCTACCGATGCCACCGTCTTCCCTGCTACATGTTCATGAATATATCGTTTAATTAGTTCTACCTCTGGTAGTTCTGGCATCGTATCACCTACTTTTATTTCACATCCGCCCAATTAGTTGCACTATGAACATCTACAATCAATGGTACTTTTAATGCTACTACGCTATCCATAATCTCAGCCAGCAAAGCTTCTACCTTGGCTTCTTCTCCTTTTACTACTTCTAGTACCAATTCATCGTGTACCTGTAATAATAAACGGGAGGTTAACCGTTCTTGCTCTAATCGCTGCGCCACTTGATTCATAGCTAATTTAATAATATCCGCCGCACTCCCTTGAATCGGCGTATTCATAGCCGTCCGTTCAGCAAAAGAACGGCGATTAAAATTGCGACTATTAATATCTGGTAAGGCCCGTACACGCCCAAACATAGTGCGAACCATGCCTGTTTCATGAGCTTCGGCTACCATAGCATCCATATAAGCTTTAACTTTTGGATAACGACTAAAATACAATTCAATATAGTCTTTCGCTTCCCCACGTGTTATGCCTAAATCGCGGGATAATCCAAAATCACTAATACCATAGATAATACCAAAATTTACAGCCTTAGCATGGGAACGTTCCGTAGGCGTAACGTCCTCAATGGACTTACCTAATACTTCCGCAGCGGTGAAACGATGAATGTCTTCACCATCTAAAAAGGCTTTAATCAGCGCAGGATCTTCCGATAAATGGGCTAAAATACGCAATTCAATTTGAGAATAGTCCGCACTCACTAAGGTATCATATCCCTTACCAGGTAAGAATAAAGCGCGAATCTCACGGCCCTTTTCTGTGCGAACTGGAATATTTTGCAAATTAGGATCTGAACTACTCAAACGGCCCGTAGCAGTTACCATCTGATTGAAAGTACTATGGATACGTCCCGTTTTACTATCAATGAGTGGTTTTAACCCTTCTAAATAGGTAGAAATCAATTTAACAACGGTGCGATATTTTAAAATAAGTTCAATAATTGGATGTTCATTCCGCAATACGTCCAATACGTCCGCATTGGTAGAATAACCTGTTTTAGTCTTTTTAATGACTGGCAAATTAAGCTTTTCAAATAAAATAACACCTAGCTGTTTTGGTGAATTAATATTGAACTCTTCTCCTGCTTCTTTATAAATAGCATCACGCAATTCCGTTGCTTCTGTTTCAAAACGAGCTTGCGTAGTTTCTAAAGCATTTTTATCAATATAAATTCCATTCTTTTCCATGACTAATAAGGTGCGAATCAATGGTAATTCAATGGTTTTATATAAATCCCATAGACCATTATCAGTCAATACTTCGACCGCTACGGATTTCATAGCTAATAAAGCCTCTACGGTGGCTACAAATTCGGCATCATCGCCACTAGCGGGCACTACCGGCGAGCCAAAACGTTCACATAAGTAGGAAATCCCATAATTCGTGCGTGTTGGATCCGCTAAATAAGCCATCAGCGTTACATCCCACACTCTGGGTTCCTGATTTTCATCAAACAAGGCAAGTGGGCCTGGCGTCGATTCACCAGTTACTTCCATAAGCAGTTTAGCATCTTCCGTCACAATCCCCTTAGCTTCTTGTAACATAGTAGCTACTAAAGACTGAGTGTCTTTATCATCACCTACAAGCTTTGCCACTGCGTCACCATTACTTACATAAGCAGTAGCTATCGTGCGGAACGGATGAGAACCGGCAGGCATTATGTGGAAAGCTAACACTTTATTAGTATAAAATTCTGCCGTCACAGCTTCACTACTTAAAGTCGTTACCGCTACTTTCGTTTCCGTCGGCGATTCAGCAAAAGCAGCAAACAAAGATTCACTATCTGTCGGTGCAGGCGCTGTAAGGCCCATAGCTTTAATAAGCCGCGGTGTTACATTGTGAAAACCTAAGCAATCAAAAAGTGGCACAATTTCTGTTTCATGAGCATTAGTAACGAAATCTTCTAACGTATAGGCTAAATCCATATCCGTTTTAATTGTCGCTAATGTACGAGATAAAAAGGCCAGCTCTTTATTATCTGCTAACTTTTCTTTAAGTTTGCCTTTAATGGCCTCAATATTTTCGTATACCCCTTCTAAAGTGCCGTATTCAGAAAGCAATTTAAGAGCTGTCTTTTCACCCACCCCAGGTACACCTGGAATATTATCTGAGCTATCCCCCATGAGTGCCTTCATATCAATCACTTGATCAGGTCCATAACCATATTCATCGGCCATTGTATTAGGACGCACTTCAAGCATATCACTAATGCCTTTTTTAGTTAAAAACACTGTACTATATTCGTCCACTAGTTGCAAGCTATCGCGGTCACCGGTAATAATATAAACGGCTGTATCCTTATTGCCTAGTTTTTTACTTAAAGAACCAATAATATCGTCCCCTTCATAGCCTTCCTGTTCAATAACGGAAATACCAAGTGCTTCTAATACTTCACGAATAAGACCAAATTGAGGGCGTAAATCATCTGGCGCATTAGGTCGATTGCCTTTATAATCAGCATATAATTCAGTACGGAACGTTTCTTTTCCCTTATCAAAAGCAACTGCCACATAATCAGGATGCAAATCATTATATAATTTTACCAGCATGGTTAAAAAGCCATACACCGCATTGGTAGGTACACCTAGGGCATTACTAAGGGGTGGCAACGCAAAAAAAGCACGGTATAATAGGCTGCTACCATCTATAATCATCAATTTTTTCATAAAACACCTCACTGGTTAAGAACTATAATTCCTGTAATCTTGACTGTCTAATATATCTTAAACTATTATATCACAAATATATAACAAAACTAATCCTTCAAAGGTATTGCACAACCATACGCTCTATGCTATAATTATTCAGGTATATTATTGTAATCATAAGGAGGTGACTCAATTGCCAAATATCAAATCCAGTATTAGAAGCGTAAAAACAGACGCTGAACGTCGTGCGAAAAACTCCGCTGTGAAATCTCAAATTCGTACAGCTACACGCAAAACGGTTGAAGCTGTAGAAGCTGGCGCAGTAGAAGATGCTAAGAAAGCACTTGTTCAAGCTACTAGCGTAATTGATAAAGCAGCCTCCAAAGGCGTTCTTCATAAAAACACAGCAGCTCGTAAAAAATCCAACTTGGCTGCTAAAGTGAATGCTTTATAATTCTAAGGCACTAAAAGCGTTGTAACTTAGTTACGGCGCTTTTTTTATGCCCTTTAATTGAACATACCAAAAGGAACGGCTCTTAAGTAATCCCTTAAAAGCCGTTCCTTTTTATTTTTGTTGTTTTCTTTTATCGCAAGCGTATTACGTATATCCCAAACATAAGGGTATAGGAGAAAACATATCGCTTCTATCTCCATTATATGTCTTGCAACTCGACGAATTTTCTGTTTTCCCTACGACTTCGCTTGCGCAATATAATCTAAAAAGCTCGTTCCCACATCCCCCACAAGACCAAAGTTAGCCAACATAGTCTGACCTACATCCGCAAATGTAGAGCGATCACCTAAGGCAATAGGATTCGTTAAGCCCTTCCAATAGCCCAAGAGGGGCACTAATTCACGAGTGTGATCCGTGCCTGTCCAAGTAGGATCATTCCCATGATCAGCAGTGATTAAGAGCAAATCGTCCGCTTCTAATAGATCTAAGAAACCACCTAATTGGTAATCAAAATCCTCTAAGGCTCGTTTATAACCAGCTACATTACGACGATGACCGTAAAGACTATCAAATTCAACTAAATTAATCATCATGAGACCCTCTTTAAATTGGCCCCCTAGAAGTCGCGCAGCCTCATTCATACCATGGGCATTTGATTTTGTGGGATACGACTCGCTAATCCCTACCTTAGCATAAATATCACCAATTTTACCAACCCCAATGGTTTGTAAATTATGTTGTTGTAATATTTCCCAATACAACGTTTTCTCTGGCATACGACTATAATCATGACGATTAGAGGTTCTTTTAAAATGTCCTAACTCACCTACAAAAGGACGAGCAATAATACGGCCTACATAATAATCGCCAATACAAACTTTCTCACGAGTAATTTTACATATACGATATAATTCATCCAAAGGAATCACATCTTCGTGCGCGGCGATTTGAAAAACTGAATCAGCGGACGTATACACAATAGGCTTGCCCGTTTTTAAATGCTCCGCCCCTAATCGCTCGATAATCTCTGTGCCTGACGCCACCTCATTACCTAAATAGCCATAGCCTGTTTCGCGCGTAAAGGCCTCCATCACCTCTTGTGGAAAGCCTTCATAAAAAGTAGGAAACGGCACATCTACGGGATGACCTAATAACTCCCAATGACCACTAGTCGTGTCCTTGCCCTTACTGATTTCATGAAGGCGGCCAAATAGACCAGTCACTGCCTCCTCATCACGCTGAATATCGGCAATCTGGGCCAACCCTAAACGTTTCAAAGTAGGACAACGTAAAGTGCCCCCTACCGCTTCTATATGGCCAATCGTATTGGCCCCTTCATCACCAAATAGACCCGCATCGGTAGCATGACCAATACCCACACTATCCATCACAATTAAAATAATTCGTTTAAACATACAAGGCCTCAATTTCTACATAGCATCACGGAGAGCTGCCCTCCTGATACCTGTTTACTCGTTGTAATACTATATGTAACTATTAGTTAGCTTCTCATTATTTAAGATAGGGCATAGCTAATGCTAAGGCAGCTAATGTTTTACCATCTTTAATTTCTTCCTTACGAATGGCTGCCATCAATTCGTCAAAGGTGTAATACTCTAACTCTACATATTCATCATCATCCCAATGAGTTTGTCCTTTGCTAAGGCCTTTCGCTACATACAGATGAATCACTTCGTTACAAAAACCAGGGCTAGTAGCAATAGCACCTAGGGAAATCCATTCCTCTGCTTTATATCCAGTTTCTTCCTCTAGTTCTCGTTTAGCACAAGTCAAAGGATCTTCACCAGCATCTAGTTTACCAGCGGGAATTTCCAATAAACCACGATCTAAGGCATACCGGAATTGTCGTTCCATTACAATACGCCCTTGTTCGTCAATAACGACGATGGCACTAGCTCCTGGATGGTGTACTACTTCGCGCCACGCATCTTTACCATTCACATCAGCAATATCAAAAGTCACTTTAATTAAACGACCATCAAATTTCATTTCTGAAGATAGTTGTTTTTCTCTATGAAGGCTCATCGTTTATCTCCTATATAATCCTACGAATATAATACTACTAATCTCTAATTATTGTATCATACTCAACCTAAAGGTAAAGGTTCAATCTAAAAAAGAAAATACTCCACCCAGCAATCCATAGTTCTACCCCTAACCTACTATCTATATTAATCGATAGTAGGTTAGCCTTATGAGAACTATATCAGCTTGTGGAGTATTCTTTAGCGTCAATTATTACCAGTGCTACCAATGCCACCTGTACGAATACCAGTTGCATCATCATCAGTGGTGATTAAATATTTAGAGAAAATACCTTGAGCCACTCGTTCGCCTTTTTCAAGACTCACTGCCTCTTGCCCCATGTTAATAAGAGCAATTAAAATATGGCCTTCATTTTCTTCATTATTATAGTAATCACTATCAATAATCCCAGTACTGTTTACTAGCATGAGATGCCGCTTAATGGCCATACTTGAACGAATATGAATCGCCAAGTATTCATCATAATTCATAAAGGCCTTAAGACCAGTAGCAACTAACTTCATTTCACCGGGGTTAATTGTCACTGCCTCAGCACATTCAATATCATACCCTGCACTTTCCGTTGTTTTGCGTCTAGGTAATGCAATGTCTTTATCTTCATACTGCGAGACAACTTCAAATCCACGTATATCCATCTAACGACTCCTCTTTCAATCGGTAGTTTATTTTAAACAATCTTTGCGAGACAAATTAATGCGGCCTTGTTTATCAATTTCGATAACTTTAACCATAATTTCGTCGCCTACATTCACTACATCTTCAACGTTTTCAACACGTTCTTTAGCTAATTTGGAAATATGTACTAACCCTTCTTTACCAGGTAATACTTCAACAAAAGCACCGAAATTCATAAGACGAGTTACTTTACCAAGATATACTTCGCCCACTTCTACTTCTTTTGTTAAATTAGTAATGATTTCAATCGCTTTATTAGCTGATGCTTCTTCTACAGCGGAGATGAAAATAGTGCCATCATCTTCAATATCGATTTTAGCCCCTGTTTCATCAATAATACCACGAATTACTTTACCGCCTTGACCAATTACATCACGAATTTTGTCAGGGTCAATATTCATAGTAATAATACGTGGTGCCCATGGGGACATATTATCCCGTGGGGCTTCGATAACAGCTAACATTTTTCCCATAATGTGCATACGGCCTTTATGAGCTTGTTCCAAAGCTTCTTTTAAAATTTCACGCGATAAACCGGAGATTTTAATATCCATCTGGATAGCCGTAACCCCTTTAGCAGTGCCAGCTACTTTGAAGTCCATATCGCCAAGGGCATCTTCCATGCCTTGAATATCTGTTAAAATCGTATAATGTTCACCTTGTGTTACAAGGCCCATTGCAATACCAGCTACAGGTGCTTTAATAGGTACCCCTGCATCCATTAAGGACAAGGTACTGCCACATACGGAAGCCATGGAGCTAGAACCATTGGATTCTAATACTTCAGATACTAAACGCATAGCATATGGGAACTCTTCTTCCGTTGGTAACACGGCTAATAAAGCGCGTTCAGCTAACGCACCATGACCAATTTCACGGCGTCCTGGACCACGGGAGGAACGAGCTTCCCCTACGGAATAGGATGGGAAATTATAATGGTGAATATAACGTTTTTCTGTTTCAATACCAATACCATCAATAGTCTGTTTTTCAGACAATGGCGCTAAGGTACAAATATTAAGTACTTGTGTTTGACCACGAGTGAATAAACCAGATCCATGGGTACGAGGCAATACGCCTACACGCACACTAATAGGACGTACTTCATCTAACTGACGGCCATCAGGACGAATTTTTTCTACCGTAATCATATGACGTACGATCTCTTTCGTCATTTTTTCAAGAGCCATAGAAACATCATCCATATTATCTGGATAAATCTCTTCAAAATGAGCTTTCGTATCAGCATATACTTCATCTTGTTGAGCATCGCGCTGTTGTTTATCCGCACAACGAACAGCTTTATCCAACGCATCATGAGCATATTCTTTAACAGCTGCTAAAATTTCTTCGTTAAGCGCATGGGTCGGCAATACACGTTTTTCTTTGCCTGCTATAGCAACCATTTCTTCTTGGAACGCTACGATGCGTTTAATTTCTTCATGGGCTGTCATAATAGCATCTAATAATACATCTTCCGCTACTTCTTGAGCGCCACCTTCAACCATTAAAATAGCATCTTTAGTACCCGCTACTACTACATTTAAATCACTAGCAGCTAATTGTGCTACCGTTGGGTTAATCACAAAAGTACCACCAACACGGCCAATGCGTACCCCAGCAATTGGGCCAGCCCACGGAATATCAGAAAGAGCTAAGGCTGCGGACGCACCAATCATACCACAAATTTCAGGGGCATTATCTTGGTCTACAGATAATACAGTAGCACATACATGTACATCATTACGGCAACCTTTATCAAATAATGGGCGAATCGGACGGTCAATCAAACGACTATGAAGAATCGCCGTTTCTGGCGGACGTCCTTCACGTTTCACAAAGCCACCAGGAATACGTCCTACAGCATACATTTTTTCTTCATAGTCTACCGTTAATGGGAAGAAGTCAATATCTTTGGCTTCTTTAGATGCCGTAGCAGTGACTAACACCACTGTATCACCATAACGTACTAAGGCAGCACCGCCTGCTTGTTTTGCAAGTTCCCCTGTTTCAATTATAAGGGTACGACCTGCAAGGTCCATTTGGAATTGTTCCATTCCGATTCCTCCTCTGAATCACTCTTCTACAATTTTTACATTCTATCTTATTGTAAAGGATTATAGGATAAAATAAAAGTCTTTTTCACGCTTTTTATAGCAATGAACCAATTATTTTCTCTTTTTCGTATAAAAAATAAATATCCTAGTAACTATAAGCAAGTCATAGTACATACAAAAAAAGCGGCCAAGGCCGCTTTTTCTATACGTAAATTATTTACGTAAGTTTAATTTTTCAAGAATTGCACGGTAACGTTCAATGTCTTTACGACGAAGGTAGTCAAGCATGTTACGACGTTGACCAACTAATTTCAAAAGACCACGACGGGAATGATGATCTTTTTTGTGTTCCTTCAAATGTTCAGTAAGGTATACAATGCGGTTAGTTAAAATCGCGATTTGTACTTCTGGAGACCCAGTGTCGCCTTCATGAACAGCAAATTCTTTGATGATAGCTTGTTTAGCTTCTGTAGTTAACATTTCGTTTCCTCCTAATATAAAAACCTCGCTAAGCCAAAGTAAACGTTGGAGATTCGTATACTTCGCTTGCGTTATAGTGCTCTTCGCACCTCAATCAGTATACTATATAGACTAGTACTTGTAAAGGATTACTTGAATATAATTCTACTACTTGAATATAATTCTACGATCCTCTTTAACTGCTAATCCCCACTTGAATCTAATTCAAGTATTCTATCGACTATCCTATGAAGTATCCTATTAAGAGCCTAATACCATGCGGTCACTCACTGCATCGCCGGCCACTTCAAAGCGCTCTAATAAATCCTGGACAGTCAGTTTCTTTTTATCTTCACCACGAACATCAAAGATAATACGACCATTATTCATCATAATCAAACGATTGCCAAAGCGCAAGGCATCGCGCATATTATGGGTAATCATAAGCGTTGTTAAATTATGTTCCTGCACTAACTTATCGGTAAGATTTAACACATTTTCAGCTGTTTTAGGATCAAGCGCTGCGGTGTGTTCATCTAAGAGCAATAATTCAGGCCGTAACATAGTAGCCATTAACAAGGTAATAGACTGCCGTTGTCCCCCACTTAAAAGCCCCATACGAGCCGTTAAGCGGTCTTCTAGACCTAAGCCTAACAAAGATAAACGCTCTCTAAATAATTCTCGTTCTTTAGGTACAAAGGCCCATTTTAAGCCCATGCGCTTACCCCGTCGCAAAGCTAATAATAAATTTTCTTCAATCTGCATATTACCAGCTGTACCTAGCATAGGGTCTTGGAAAACACGTCCTATAAAAGCTGCTCGTTTATACTCTGGCATTTTGGTTATATCAGTATCATTAATATGAATGGAACCAGAGTCGACAGGAAATACACCAGCAATGGAATTTAATAAGGTACTTTTACCAGCCCCATTACCACCAATAACAGTGGCAAAGTCGCCAGATTCTAAGCGCAAGTCTACACCATGAAGGGCTACTTTTTCATTAACCGTACCTTTAAAGAATGTTTTTACAATTTGTTTCACTTCTAACATAGGTACCCCTCCTTAACGACTCTGCCATTTTGCCTTTAACGTTGGTAACGATAAAGCAATAGCAACTAATACCGCAGTAAATAATTTTAAGTCATTTGGTGGCATACCTAAGTATAATACAACGGCAATAACAATGCGGTATACTACGGAACCTAATACTACGGCTACTAAATTTTGCACAAAGGATTTAGTGCCAAAGAGCACTTCCCCAATAATAACGGAAGCGAGGCCAATTACGATTGTACCAACCCCCATACCGACATCTGCATAACCATTGCCCTGTGCCACAAGAGCACCAGCTACAGCCACAAAGGCATTCGATAATAACAGCCCAAGTACAATCATAGTATCTGTATTAACGCCTTGGGCGCGAATCATCTGTGGATTGACCCCCGTAGCACGAATGGCGGCACCAATTTCCGTGCCGAAGAACCAAAATAAAAAGATACCCGTAATGATGGCTACTAATAGCCCTACTAAAGCTAATGCCCAAGTAGCAGGAATATTCATAGCTTCAAAATAAGTATAAATCGTATTCATGCGCAACAAGGATACATTCGCTTTCCCCATGACATGAAGATTCACCGAATAAAGGGCAATCATGGTCAAAATCCCGGCTAATAAAGCAGGAATCTTTAATTTTGTATGAACCCAGCCCGTCACTACACCGGCTAGCATACCGCCAACAGCAGCTGCCACAATAGATACAACTGGATTTACACCAGCTACAATTAAGGTAACAGAAATAGCCGCCCCTAAAGGGAAACTTCCTTCCACAGTTAGATCGGCAATATCAAGAACTCTAAATGTAATAAATACACCGATAGCCAACAAGGACCACAATAAGCCCTGTCCTAAGGTTGAAATAATAAGGTTTTCCATACGTTCCTCCATCAATAAAAAGAAAAAGGCCGAAGCCCTTTTCTTTTTGAATTATTTACTTGCTTCCTGCAACACATCAGCAGGAATGGTAATACCAAGACGTTTTGCTACGTCCTCGTTAATAACAAGTTTAAACTCTTTCTGGCTTTCAATTGGCATATCACTTACTTTAGCTTCGCCTGATAAGATTTTAGCCCCCATTAAACCAGCTTGGAATCCTAATTGGTAGTAATCAACCGAGTAGGTTGCAAGACCACCAATTTTAACAATATTATCTTCACCTGGGAATACAGGAATTTTAGCTTCATCTGTGATTTTTACTAAATTAGGCATAGCCGAAGCTACTACATTATCTGTTGGCATGTAAATAGCTTGTACCCCTTGTGAAACAAGGTTCTGAGCAGCTTGTTGAATATCATTCACATTCTGTACAGTCGCTTCTACTACTTCTAGGCCTTTTTCCTTAGCATGCGCTTTCATCCGCGCGGCTTGTAATTGTGAGTTTACTTCACTAGCACTGTAAATTAAGCCTACCTTTTTCGCATTTGGTAAAATGCGAGTAATCAAATCCACCTGTTTTTCCACAGGATTCATATCCGTAGTACCACTTACATTTGTACCAGGTTTTTCATTGCTATTTACTAATTTAGCTTGGACATAATCGGTAATAGCCGTACCTAAAATAGGAATGTCTTTCGTTGCATTAGCCATAGCTTGTGCCGATGGTGTTGCAATCGCTAAGACTAAATCTTCTTTATCCGATACAAAGCGTTGAGCAATACTATTTAAGTTTGATTGATCAGCTTGTGCATTTTGCTGGTCAATTTTTACATTGTCTTTAAAGCCTTTAGAAGCCAAACCATCAACAAACCCTTTATTGGCCGCATCTAACGCAGGATGTTCCACCAACTGGATAACCCCTACTTTGTATGTCTTATCAGCACCACTACCATTGTCACTACCGCAGCCACTAAGCAAACCAACAGCCATCAAAGCTGTGGCAGCAGCTACTACTACACGTTTTTTCCACATATAAAATGCTCCCTTCTACCATACTACATGTATCCACCTACACGGGATATTGCATTTATTATAGCTTGTTTCCTATTCTATTTCAATAGGAAATACAAGTAAATTTCACATTTTTACCATGACCAATTTAGATATGAATAATCATTTATAGCACTATTTCTAACATGACTACTATTTCAAATAGCCGTTACGACGCAAAGCTTCATCCCACTCCGCTTCTTTAAACCCTACTAATACGGTATCCTCCAACACTAAAATAGGTCGTTTTACGAGCATACCATTAGTCGCCAAAAGCGCCAATTTCTCATCCTCACTCATAGCCGGCAAACGGTCCTTAATGTTCTCACTACGATAGACTTGTCCTGACGTATTGAAAAAAGCTTTTACCGCTTTACCACTTTTAGGTTGCCATAGCCCTAATTCAGCAGCGGTAGGATTTTCTTCTTTAATATTGCGCGCGGTAAACTCAATGTGATGACTTTCCAAATATTTCTTAGCCCGTTTACAAGTTGTACACGTAGGATATTCTACAAATAACATTAGTTGAGCACCTCCTTCATTACTTCTTGAATGCTTTCTAAGGTAAAGCCATTAGCAGCCAATACATATTCTTCTAGCTTGCCACGCTCGATTGCTACCTTCATAACAGGAATTTCAAAAGGATCCAGTAAAACGGATAGCAACACTTCGCCCGTTTTAAAATAACCGACCACCCCTTGCCCTTCTTCAGGATCTAAGGTTTCTCGTTTTACTTCTTTACAATATTTAGCCATAACCGCTTCCGCTGCTGTAGCACATTCTTCACGGTCTTTTAAATATTGCTGTGCTTTATCTTCTTCAATATCAAAGATGTCAATTCGCACAGTCCGTTTTTCTTTATTCGCTTCCGTCATTATAGGCTCGCTTCCTCTCCTGCTGCTTGTAAAAAGGCTACATAACATTTTTTAGCTTCATACACATCCGCTTTACTCGTTACTTCCCAAGGAGCATGCATGCTTAATACGGCTACACCACAGTCAATTACATTCATGCCATAAAGGGCCATAATGTACGCAATCGTACCGCCGCCACCAAGGTCAACTTTACCAAGTTCTGCTGTTTGGAAATTAACTTGATTATCATCCATAATGCGACGAATAAAGCCCATGTATTCCGCATTCGCATCATTAGAACCATATTTACCGCGAGCTCCAGTAAATTTGTTGAAAACAACCCCCTTGCCTAAGAAAGCTGCATTTTTCGCTTCAAAAGCAGAGGCATATAAAGGATCATACCCAGCACTTACGTCAGAAGATAACATACGACTCCGTTCCAAAGTACGACGCACTGCTAATGGTGAATTATGACCAGCCATAGCCAATAATTCAGCCACTACATTTTCAAACCAACGAGATTGCATACCCGTGGCCCCAACAGAACCTATTTCTTCTTTATCTACTAATAAGGTACAAGTTGTACGCGTCACTTTCTCTACTTCCAACATGGCTGCTAAGGAAGTATAAGCACATACTCGATCATCTTGACCGTAGGCTAAAATCATGCTGCGGTCAAAGCCCATTTCACGGGCACGCCCAGCTGGAACAATTTCAAGTTCAGCAGACAATAAATCCTCTTCAGTGAAGCCATATTCCTTTTCAAAAATATCGCTTAAGAATTTAGTTACTCCCTCTTTTAATTCCCCTTTAACAGGTTGACTACCAATGAGTAAGTCTAAATTTTCACCTTCAATGACTTTATTAGCCTTTTTCTCCATCTGTTCTTGTCCTAAATGAGGTAACAAGTCCGTAATGCAGAATACAGGATCACTGTCTTTTTCACCAATAGCCAATGGAATAACCGTGCCATCTTTTTTTACTACTACCCCATGCAAAGCAAGTGGCATAGCTACCCAATGATATTTTTTAATACCACCATAATAATGAGTATCAAAAAAAGCTAAATTACTATCTTCATAAAATGGATTTTGTTTAACATCTAAGCGAGGTGAATCAATGTGAGCCCCTAAAATATTGAAACCTTGCTCTAAGGATTCATTACCAATATTAAAGAGAGCAATAATTTTTTTCATATGAACTGCATATACTTTGTCGCCCGCTTTAATAGGTTGACCCGCTTTTTGCAACTCTTTTAAATTTTTATAGCCCTTCGCTTCAGCTTGACGAATTGTTTCATCAATACATTCTCGTTCCGTTTTCCCAATATCTAGAAAACGCATGTAATCCTGACACAACGCTTCCATTGCCTGTGTATCAGCTTCACTATATTCATGCCATGCATATTTGCGTTCCATATTATCATCCTTCCTAATTATTACATGTATAACCTAGCGTTTTTGCTTTTGAGCCGCTAAGCGAGCCAAATAGGCTTCTTCCTTCAATCGATTTTGTTCCGTTCGCTCAGCATACAAAGTTTGTAGTTTCTCCGGTGCTTCGGTTAGCATCTTCGTTACATAATAACGCAATACATTGCCCCGTTTCATATACTTACCAATGCGCCAATGAACAGCCAACAAGCCATGATGGCGACAACGGCCTAAACTGAGGAATTTATCGCCACTAAGTCGCTGAATTTTCTCCAAGGTAAGCAACGTTTGACACAGGGGGCAATGAGCATGTCGTACGCGACTATCATGCAATACTACTCGCTTATCGGTAAAATTTTCATAAATAAAAAAACTAAGCGCTTCTGGAAAATACGCCGGTGAATAGGTATGCTTTACAATCTCTTCATACTGAGCAATCCCTTCTGCTAAGGGAATCGCTTTGCATACGCGACCTGTAAAAATCGAATCGTTCAGCGCATCATGGGCTGGTAAATCATCTTTAGTAATGGCTAACTCTTCTAAGGCTTTGCTCAAGGCCACTTGCTGCGTGTTGCCATGTTGTAAATGAGCAAAAATAAGTTGCGCATCATACCAAGTGTGCTTAATCCGGCTCGGCATACCAAATAATCTTAAATTTTCCCGCAACATCACAATATCATCAGAACCCCAAGTCAATAAAACAGCCTTGGGGCCACACCAATTTTCAAAACTACGATAGGCTTGCCCAAACGAAACACCTAGGGATAAATCAGCCGCCGAAATATGCGTTAACTTTTCTACATGCTTATGCATCCGCGTTAAATACTGCGGTTTAATAAGCATGCTGAAGGTATCAATTAATTCTAACTTCGCATCTAATTTAACCGCCCCAATTTGAATAATTTCTCCCGATACAGGCAGGCCGGTCCGCTTCATAAAACTAATATCATTAGCAAACGGTTGATTCCATTCTAAATCAAAAATTACATACTCCATTAGGATTCCTCATTTCCGGTTTCACAGAGCAACGATTGGGCTGCCTCGATAACGGACTGAGTAGAAATAACGCTAACCCCTTTATAATTACCTTCTTTAATAATTTTTTTCATGCTCTTGCCCACTTCATACGTATCCATGGACTCTAATACTACACAATTTTGGGTATAAGGCCCATAGAATTTAGGATTGGATGGACCATATAGAGCAACTAGTGGCACATGTTGACTAACCGCTACATGCATAGGACCTGAATCATTCGTAATAAATAAACTACAACGGCGAATAGCCGCCGTTAATTCACCTAGACTAAACTGGCCCGTAGCCACTACCGGCTTATGATGCATGTGTACAACAACAGAGTCCACCATATCTACATCCATAGGACCACCAAAGAAAATAACTTTATATCCCTTTTCACAGAAGTAATCAGCCACCTGGGCAAATCGTTCTTGTGGCCAACGTTTCTCTGGTACCGCACTGCCTACATTAAAGCCAATGACTG
This sequence comes from Veillonella sp. R32, assembly GCF_010093125.1. Taxonomy (GTDB): domain Bacteria; phylum Bacillota; class Negativicutes; order Veillonellales; family Veillonellaceae; genus Veillonella_A. The sequence goes on along the minus strand of NZ_NMZQ01000013.1, from coordinate 22,758 downwards.
TATCGACTTCAGAAATACCATGCTTTTGATAAAAAGCATCTACCGTAGCTTCCCATTCAGGGCAAGTGTAAATTTCAAGCCCTTTATTAGACGTATCTGTGACCCCTAATTGCTCTAATACGTTAATATACATATCTGCTGCATGCCGTGTTTTACGGTCTAAGCGTGTATATTTTGTCATAAAAGGTCTAAATAGAAAATGGCTCATCCCCGTAGTAACTTTGCCATGCAAAGCCCAAGCAAAAAAGCTCGTCCGCTCATTAGGATGTAAATTAATGACAATATCAGGACGCCCCCCTGATTGACGCACATATTTGGCAATATTTTGTAAGGCTGCAATACTATTATCGCGCCCTTTTTTATCGATACAAACGATGCGATCCACATTAGGATTATACTGCATGACTTCTTTTAACTTTCGGTCCATTACAAAAGTAATATGACTATCCGGTGCTGCTTGTCGCAACACATGTAAAAATGGGGTCGTTAAAATAACGTCGCCTAAATGCATTAAGAAGGTGACTACGATTCGTTTATGATTTAACTCCATACAAACCTCCTTTATTATAATAGGGCTTTTGCTGTATCCCACACTTGATCAACCGAAATTTGAGCCATACAGCTTGGATCATCGATTAATGGATTTTCCGGTGTTGCTTTGGATGTAGGTGACACTATGCAATGAACATAGTCACCGCCATAAGGACCCGTTCGCTCAGGCGAAGTAGTCCCATAGAGGCCTATTAGCGGCCGCTTTAAAGCATTAGCAATGTGTAAAGGACCCGTATCAGCACTTATAAATAACTTACTGCCACGAATCAGTTCAATCAATTCTTCTAAACTCGTCTCCCCGGTCATATCTAATACGGCGTCACTTTTCACTAGGTCTTTAATCGCTTGTGCCTTGGCGCTATCACCAGCAGCACCAATAAGGACTACATACTGTTTAGCCTCTACAAGACGCTTAGTTAATGCCCCAAAATGACCAATAGGCCATTCTTTAACGGCCCAACGAGCACCTGGAGCCATCACTACATAATCATGTCCTTCAGGTAAACCGGCAGCCATTAATTTTGAAACGCAACTAGCCGCCGCTACCGGTGACTCTTTAACAGGAAATTCTACCCCCGTTACATCGCCCCCCAATGCCCGTACTGTATCTAAATAGCGCTCAATCACATGACCATATTTATGAGGCCCCACCAAAGCTTTATTAATCAGCTGACTACCTTCACGCAGTTCCCAGTACCCATATTTTTCTTTCGCCCCTGATAGAGCAGCCACAATAGCACTTTTAGCTAAACACTGTAAATCAAGACACATATCAAAATTACGACTGTGCAATACTTTCCGTAAAGACCATAAATAACCTAGAGATTTTAATTTTTTCTTATCAATCAATACAATATCATCTATCCATGGTTTACCTGGTAAAGGACCACTAAATTGTTCATGCACTGCCCAGGTAATATGCGCATTAGGCCAATTTTGGCGAATCGCATACAAGGTGGGCAACGCATGAATCACATCACCAAGGGAACTCATTTTTACGATTAATATACGCTTATAATCTTTCATTAGACCGTCCCCTTCGCTGCTATTTCATATCGTTGTAAAATAGGTAACAAAAAATCGTTTAAATTAGTGCCGTCAAATAAATAACCGGCAATGCCAGCCGCTTCAGCAGCAGCTACATCCGAGGCTTTATCGCCAATCATAAAACTTTGTGCTTTGTCAATGTCATAGTCAGCCATAGCCTGTAATAACATACCAGGCTTAGGTTTACGACAATCACAATCTCTAGTAAAAGCCGGCACATTGCCCTTAACATGATGCGGGCAATGATAAAACCGAAGAATAGGAGCTCCCTGTGCCGTAAGACGTCGATTCATTTCTTCGTGGAGGATCTGCATATCAGCCTCAGTATAATAGCCACGAGCAATACCACTTTGATTGGTTACAACAATTAAGTCATACCCTGCTTTTACCGCTGCCTCTAAGGCCTCAACAGCACCTGCTACGAACTTTAACTCTTCTACTTTATACAGATAATTGACATCTTCATTAATCACGCCGTCACGATCTAAAAATAAAACCTTCCGCATGAGCTCCCTCTTCCTAACAATTACAGCGCATAACCTTCATTTTAGTAAAATTACCGCACATACCCTTCATTATGATCCAATAATTCACAATATTCAGCCACAGCTTCTTCTAAATTCGTAAAGCCTTTATCATAGCCTACGCCCATAAGTTTTGTTGTATCTGCTTCCGTATAACTTTGATATTTGCCCTTCAATACTTCGGGAAATGGAATATACCGTAAAGAACCGGAGCCATTATAGGCAATAACGGCTTTCATAAAACGATTAAAGCTTTTTGCTTCCCCTGTACCACAGTTAAAAATACCGCTAATTTCTGGATGTTCCCAGAAGAAGAAGTTAACATTCACTACGTCTTTTACATAAATAAAATCACGTACTTGTTCGCCATTGCCATAGCCATCTGTGCCTTCAAACAATGTAATTTCACCAGTTTCACGAAGTTTATAGAACATCTGGCGCACCAAAGAAGCCATGTTACCTTTGTGGTTTTCGTTAGGACCAAATACGTTAAAATAACGTAAGCCTACCACTTGAGATTGCAATTGTCCTTCAAAACGGCGTAAATAGCGATCAAAGAACAATTTAGAATAAGCATATGGATTTAACGCTTCTTCGCACTCAGGGTTTTCAGTAAAACCATGGGTGCCATGGCCATAGGTAGACGCTGACGATGCATAGATAAATGGTACACGCCGTTCTTGGCAATAATGGAATAAATTCTTAGTGCCTTCAAAGTTATTATGCATCATATAACGGCCATCATAATTCATGGTGTCAGCGCAAGCCCCTTCGTGAAAAATCACTTCAATAGGACCAATATCAAACGTATTAGCCGCTACCGCTTCGTCGAAATCAAGGCAATCTACATAATCATAAAAATCTAACATCTGTAAATTGCGAATTTTACTGCCATCCGTCAAATCATCAACAATTAAAATATCATTCCGGCCTCGTTCGTTCAGCTGTTTTACAATATTACTACCTATAAAACCAGCACCACCAGTAACAATTATCATAATAATCCCTCCTGCACTAAGGCCTTAATCTTCTCTATAATACCAGTCGTTGAATATCCTTCTTTAAATGGTAAAATAATAACTTTATCCACAAACTCACGACCAATAACTTGTTCCACCGTATAGTCGCCGCCTTTAACCAAAATATTAGGCCGTAATTCACTCAATAATTCAGCTGGTGTATCTTCGTCAAAAAGGACTACCCCATCTACAAAACCAAGGGCTCCCATCAGTTCAGCACGCGAAGATTCTGAATTAATAGGACGGGCCGCTCCTTTTAGCCGTTTTACCGAAGCGTCTGAATTAAGGCCCACTACCAAATGATCACCTAAGCGAGCAGCATCACGCAAATAGGACAAATGACCACTATGTAAAATATCGAAACAACCATTTGTAAATACTACAGTATGACCTTCATTTTGCCACTGCCGAATCTTAGAGGCCATTTCTTCACGACTATAGGCTGTAATAGGGTCTGCTTGACGATGACGAATAGACTCCCATAACTCCAATAGTTCTTGACGATGGATTGGATAGGTCCCTACTTTAGATACCACCACTCCAGCCGCCGCATTAGCCACATGTAAAGTCCCCCGTACAGTTAGCCCCGCAGCCATAGCCGTAATAATCATAGCCACCACTGTATCACCAGCACCACTTACATCAAATACGTCTTGCTGCGTTGCTGGGTTGTGCCAAATCTGCCCTTGATTACTTACAATTGTAATGCCCTTAGCAGACCGAGTAGCCACTACATAATCAAAAGACACATCCCTTAAAGTTTCTTTAGCTGCCGCTACAATAGCCTCATCTGTATTTGGTAAGGAGCGCCCAATATATTCACTTAATTCTTTTACATTAGGTGTAATAAAAGTGGCCCCACTATACTTAGACCAGTCATTACCTTTAGGATCTACAATTGTCTTAATCCCTTTAGCATTGGCTAACGAAATAACGGCTTGTAAAACCGTTGGCGTACAAACGCCCTTGCCATAATCAGAAATAACAATGCCATCAAGCCCCGTTTCACAAAGGTCAGTAAGCCATGCCAATAGTTCCTTGGCCTCTTGCTCAGACACGGCAACAGGTTCTTCAAAATCTAGACGCATCATCTGTTGACGGCCACCAAGAATACGCATCTTGGTAGTAGTCTGGCGACTAGCTAAGCGCAAAACCCCTTCATGATTAATATGTTCTGACTCTAGTAAAGTCGTCAACAAATCACCATGACTATCTAAGCCCGCTACACCGCCAAGAAATACTTGGCAGTCTAAATTCGCCAAATTATTGGCTACATTAGCTGCCCCACCAAGCACCTCTTTTACTTCAGTCACTCGATTGACCGGCACAGGTGCTTCTGGTGAAATGCGGCCTACATCGCCAAAGACATAGCGATCCACCATAATATCACCAATAACGGCAATGCGCAAAGCTGGTAATTTATTGGTTAAAAATTCATGGATTGTTTTACTTATCATACTCTTCTTCCACCAATTCACAGATTATATGGCCCACTAAAATGTGCATTTCTTGAATACGAGCTGTTACCTTAGACGGAATTGCTAAGGTAATATCACAAATATCCTGTAGCTTACCGCCCCCTTCACCGGTGAAGGCAATCGTATGCATACCTGTATCACGCGCTTTAAGAGCCGCCTTTACTACATTAGCACTATTACCGGACGTAGAGATGCCAATTAACACATCACCAGCACGGCCTAATCCCTCCACTTGACGGGCAAATACTTCGTCATAACCATAGTCATTAGCTACAGCCGTCAAAATAGAAGTATCCGTAGTAAGCGCAATGGAAGCCAAAGAACGACGTTCTTTCTGAAACCGACCAATTAATTCGGCCGCTAAATGTTGCGCGTCTGCTGCGGAACCGCCATTGCCACAGAATAACACTTTATTACCTGCCGCTAACGCCGTTTTACAACGTTCAGCAATGAGTTGAATCGTTTCCATTTGCTCCATCGTTTGACCAAATACATCCAAATGGTCCGTAAAGCGTTCCGCAATTAAAGGATTAATCTCGCCTGCTAATTCCATACTAGCCTCCTCTTATAAAATCGTCTGTAATAGACGTTCTGCATTTTTACTGAAAATTTTATCTGTATCATCTTCGCTAAGACCAGCGGCGCGAAACGCTTCATACAAACGAGGCATTTCACTAGCATCAGCAATTTCCGTATCAGGGCGAATGCCATCAAAATCCGTACCTAATGCGACCACTTCCGAGCCACCTACATTACGAAGATAAAGGCCATGTCGCACTATATCGTCAATTTGACTCACCCGATGAGTCCCTAAAAAGGCTTGCGCAAAGTTAAGGCCAATTACGCCACCTTTATTAGCAATTAAACGAATTAAATCATCCGTTAAATTACGAGGATGGTTTGTCAAAGCCCGTGCATTAGAATGGGACGCAATAAAAGGTTTATTTAAAATTTCACCTAATTGGAAGGTACCAGCATCATTCAAATGAGAGCAATCCACAATCATCCCTAGTTCTTCCATATATTGTACAAACTCGATGCCTTTAGGAGTTAAACCTTTTCCTTCATGTTCTTTGCCATTTGGATAGGATAAACCATTAGGAAAATTCCAACTAATTGTTATTAAACGCACCCCATCATCATACGCTTTTTTTAAACGCGTCAAAGAGCCTTCAAAAACGCCCCCTTCTTCCACGGATAATAAGGCACTCAATTTACCAGCTTCACGGGCTTTAACAAAGTCACCATAAGAGCGAACATGAACGATATCAGCTGCATAGCGCTCCATTTGCTCATTAAAGAGTTGACGCATCGCTTCATAACGACCATAAGGGTCTGTTTCTTGATCTAATTCTACAAATAGAGCAAAATCTTGAAGCGTATAGCCTCCTTTTTTTAATTTAGGAATATCTATTTTCCAAGGATTGTTACCTAGATCACCTTCTGTTGGATGGTCTATAAGCATCATTATAGTATCACAATGTAAATCTATCATTTGGACTCCTCATGATTACGCAAATCCTTTAACACCGCTACAAAGGCTTGCACATCCTCAAAATTACGATATACCGAAGCAAAGCGCACATAAGCAACTTCATCAATATCTTTTAATTCTTTCAAGACTAAATCACCAATTTCTGAAGACTTAATCTCTTGCTGTGAACGATTGCGAATAGCATCTTCCACATTTTTTACTATATTCTCTAAGGTCTCACGAGGAATGTTACGTTTATTGCAGGAGCGCAATAAACCATTTAATAACTTACTCCGATCAAACATTTCATAACTACCACTGGATTTAATCACCATAATCGGTACATCTTCAATCACTTCATAGGTTGTGAAACGTCGACCGCAAGCTAAACACTCACGGCGACGGCGGATGCTATTATCATCATCGGTAGCACGGGAGTCCGTTACTTTATTCTCAGTATGTTTACAATAAGGACATCTCATGAGTACACCTCTTTTCGCTAACTTATTGGCTAGGCTATACAACAAGCCTATATTCTAAAACCTTTCGCTATTCTATTAACCGCCTAGCTACCTCATATAACAAAACTAGTAGGTTCATTTATTTTGCGACTAAATATTGTTTACTATTAGCTGCCATTTCTTCAATAAACTGATCTAGCATTTCATAACGTTTACGATACATATTGCGTTTATGAGTCTTCGCGGTTTCATAAGTCTTCCGTTCCTCTTCCAAAGGAATTCGGAAATATTTACTATCTTCTGGACAAACAGTGCCACCTAACTCTTCCCAGAAAGGATCAAATTGAACTTTCTTAGAGCGATTACCGCGAATTAAATGGCTATTCGTATAAAAACCTTCATCAGAAATAGCATATAGTGACGAAATCCCCATATTTGTTGCTAATTGGCGCATCAAAAAGAACATAAAATTCTTAGGCCGATAACTATGCATTTTCTTAGTAATCTTTTTAGCCTTTTCCAAACCATTACGAGAGCCTTGAATCGTACCAATCCAAATACAAGGTTCCCCAGCAAAGCCATGCCCTAAGCGGAAATTAATATGATATACCCAATCCCCAGCATAATTCAAAAATAAGCTTAAAAAGCCCTCTTTACGCTGGCCCGTATGAAACCAAAGCTCACTTTTTAAATTCAATTCTTCGTTTCCCCAAATAACGATAGCATGACTTACATCCGGATTATACATCTCTGTAATCGCCTGTGGTTGAAAATATTGAGGCAACATATCAAAGTGCTCTTTAATCGCTTCTAAACGTTGCTGTGCAGACGAATTCTTAAATAAAAATACGCGATTAATAACTTCATAAATGCCTTCATGGCGCTCCAATAAATTAGGTAATGGCTCATAATTAGCGAAATACTCCGTTAGTTCGGTTAACTATTTCTTATTCTTGTATGACCGACCAACAAACAAAGTAATTCGTCGTTTTTCACGCCAACTCTTATAGCCATAAATTGAACGACCTAACTCCCATTGTTTTTTCCCATACGAAAACATGCCAACACTCCTAACATAATACCTGTTATTATCAATATCTTGTATTCTATAATTTTACAAACGCCTTATATGGTAAAGGGTTTCTAATCTATTGTAACACGAATTTACGAAAAGGACTATCAAAGTCCACAGAAAAAAAGAAGAGGCCCTAGGGCCTCTTCTAAATTAGCATGAACACAATATCAACAATATTGATGTTATACATTCATACACGATTCAATTGTTTGAAATGCTAATTAAGAGTTAGAACGGTCTTGAATCTTAATCAAGCAATCGCCACTTTCGATGCGACTACCTTCACGAACATATACTTCCCCAACGATACCATCGATAGGCGAGGTAATTGTTGTTTCCATCTTCATCGCTTCCGTTACGATTAAAGGTTCACCCTTCAAGACGCTTTGACCACTCTTAACGAGGATCTTAACAACGGAACCGGATAAAGTAGCACCCACTTCACCGGGTTGTGTTTTATCCACTTTATGACGTACCACGCCTGTTGTTTTAACGTGTTTATCACGCACTTTAATATCACGTGGTTGACCATTAAATTCAAAGCTAATAATACGATTACCATCTTCATCCACTTCGCTGACATGGATTAATTTAATAATCAACATTTTACCTTTTTCAATCGTTACGTGGATAGATTCACCACGACGCATACCAAAGAAGAAGGTTGGTGTATCAAGTACAGAAATATCATCATAATCGCTATTGAATTCTACATAATCACTATATACTTTTGGATATAAGCAATAAGCAATTACATCTTCATCAGTAGCTGGCGAACCCATGTCCACTAATTTCTTACGAACATCTTCAAAGTCAACTGGTTCTAAAGAAGCACCAGGACGACCTTTCAATGGTTTCTTGCCCTTTAAGATAATTTTCTGCAATTTTTCAGGGAACCCTTGATATGGTACACCTAAATAACCTTGGAAGAATTCTACTACTGATTGAGGGAAGTCTAAGGTTTCCCCTTTGTTGTAAATATCTTCTTCAGTTAAATCATTTTGTACCATGAATAAAGTCATATCACCAACTACTTTAGAGGATGGTGTTACTTTAATAATATCACCAAACATCATGCTTACTTGATGATATACTTTCTTAACTTCATCCCAACGTTCGCCAAGGCCAACACTCTTAGCTTGTTGTTGTAAGTTGGAGAACTGACCGCCTGGCATTTCATGTTGATATACTTCAGTGCTAGGATATGGATTTGTTTTATCTACCCCTTTATAATATGGACGAATGGATGCAAAGTAATGAGACATCTGTTCCATGTAGTTTGCGTCCATTTCAGGCTGACGTTCATGACCAGACAAACCATAATATAAGGAGTTCATGCTAGGTTGGCTAGTACCATTAGCAAAGGCGGAATACGCCACGTCAACTACATCAACGCCAGCATCAATTGCACGACCATAGCTATAAATAGCATTGCCAGCCCCTTCATGAGTATGTAAATGAATTGGTAAATCCACTGCATCTTTCAAAGCAGATACCAAATTATAAGCCGCTTGAGGTTTCAAAAGACCAGCCATATCTTTAATAGCAATGATATTAGCCCCAGCTTTTTCCACTTCTTTCGCCATCTTCACATAATAATCTAAATTATATTTAGGACGACTTGCATCTAAAATATCGCCTGTGTAGCACAAGGATACTTCAGCAATCTTATTCTGATTGCGTACTTCATCAATGGCAACATGCATATTATCTAAGCTATTCAAGCTATCGAATACACGGAATACATCAACCCCATTAGCAGCAGCCAATTTAATAAACTGACGAACTACATTGTCTGGATAGCTAGTGTATCCAACAGCATTAGCCCCGCGAAGCAACATCTGCAACAATACATTTGGTACTTCTTTGCGGAACATACGCAAACGTTCCCATGGATCTTCGTGTAAGAAACGATACGCTACGTCAAAAGTAGCGCCACCCCAACATTCTAAGGAGAATAAATTAGGAACCCCACGCGCTGCTTCCCCCGCAACCCGAGCCATATCAACGGTACGCAAACGAGTAGCAAATAAGGATTGATGCGCATCACGCCAAGTTGTATCAGTGAAGTAAACTTGCTTCTGTTCCATCAACCATTTAGAGAAACCTTCTGGACCTAATTCATCAAATTTCTGTTTAGTCCCTGCTGGTGGTTTAATAGAAAGCAATGGTGGCATCTGAATTGGTTCAAAATCAGGCACATCTTGACGGCCTAAACCTTGATAGCCATTAACCGTTACATCTGCAATATAACGCAACATTTTAGTACCACGGTCACGAACTTGTTTGAATACGAATAATTCAGGATGTTCATCAATGAAGTTTACATTACAAGTACCAGCTACGAACTCTGGACTTTCTAGTACATTGATTAAGAAATGAATATTCGTCTTAACCCCACGAATACGGAATTCACGTAAGCAACGAAGCATTTTCTGAATTGATTCTTCTGGTGTTAAAGCCCAAGAAGAGGCTTTTACAAGTAACGAATCATAGTAAGGTGTAATAACGGAACCAGTGAAAGCATTACCACCGTCAAGACGGATACCAAAACCACCGCTAGAGCGGTAAGCCACTAATTTACCAGTGTCTGGCATAAAGTTGTTACTTGGATCTTCTGTAGTAATACGGCACTGAATCGCTTGACCATTACATTCAATCTTTTCTTGTGCAGGAATCCCCACTTCTTCATCAAATAAAGAATAGCCTTCCGCTACACGAATTTGTGTATGAACAATATCAATACCAGTAATTAATTCAGTAATAGTATGTTCTACTTGAATACGAGGGTTAACTTCAATGAAGTAGAAATTGCCATCATTAGTAACGAGGAATTCTACCGTACCAGCCCCTACGTATTTAACATTTTTCATGATTTTAACAGCCGCATCACAAATGCGCTGACGAGTTTCTAATGGCAATGCGAAAGCTGGTGCCATTTCGACTACTTTTTGATGGCGACGCTGTACGGAGCAGTCACGTTCATATAAATGAACTACATTACCGTGGGTATCGCCCATAATTTGAACTTCAATATGTTTTGGTTCAACAATTAATTTTTCAACATATACATCGTCATCGCCAAAAGCCATTTTAGCTTCAGACTTAGCGCGATCATAGGCTTCACGAAGTTCACCCATAGATTCAACGGCACGCATACCGCGACCGCCACCACCATTAACGGCTTTAATCATCAATGGGAAACCATGTGTTTTAGCAAACTCTTCAAGTTCTTCAAAATTATTAAGAGGCCCATCACTCCCTGGAATCATAGGAATGCCAGCAAGTTTGGCCTGAATACGTGCATTTACTTTATCCCCGAACATTTCCAAATGTTCTAAACGAGGGCCAATGAAAATAATCCCCTCTTCTTCACATCGCTTAGCAAAACGAGCATTCTCTGCCAAGAAGCCGTAGCCTGGATGGATAGCATCTACATCATGTTCATGGGCAATGCGAATGATATCTTCAATATCTAAATACGCATCAACTGGTTTTTTCCCGCGCCCTACCAAATAGGCTTCATCCGCCTGATTACGGTGCAAGGAAAGTGAATCTTCTTTTGAGTAAATAGCTACTGTGCGAATTCCCATTTCATTACACGCACGGAATACACGAATAGCAATTTCGCCTCGGTTGGCAACCAACACAGATTTAATTTCTTTCATGAGACTTCCTCCTCAACATTGTTACCTCTCTACATTGTAGAAGTATTCCCTCCAGAATGCAACCTTTATTTTCCATGTATACACTATACATACATGAGATAACCTTTAGTGATACGTAATCAAAAGCCCTATAAAATACAAGGCTTCCAATACCATAACAATCCCCATTAATCGCTTGAACCAGAAGATGCCCGTACGATAATTTGGCCGGGTCACTAACTTAGCCAATCGTTCTAAACGATTAGTGAGCCAAAATACAGGGATTAAATAACCAATAATAAAGGATATAATTAAAACAGACGCCAATTTCCAACCGGCAATCGCAATTGTAGCTACTAGCCATACATAAATTGGCAATCGATCATAACGCCACGAAAGACCTACTAAGAGGCCTTGACGAACAATGGCTAAGGTCCGCTGCCACGGTGTACCCCGCCGTTCTAAGCGACGCTCTTCACGACTCCGTAACGGTGACGGATGAATAAAAGCGACCCATTCAAATGCTTGTAAGGCCACAACGATTAATAGAACGGCCCAAATAATATAAGCAGCGCCACCAATACTGTAAGGGCCTAATATCCAAGACCCTAAGACGCCCACTACAATAATAGAAGCGGTCATACCAATGGCATAATAAATACGCTTATATATATGACCAGCGAGCCGTGGCAAAATAGTGGCCACCGTTTCAGGCACTAAGGACATGCCTAAGCCGGCCAAGAAAATCAAAACAATTAAAATAAGCTTACCATAGGGCGTATTCAAGGCGTCCGTAATAAGCACTGTATACTCTGTTAACATAGGACTCCTATCGTAAAAACGCTCTCATCAAGCTTTCTAATGCTTCCTGATCATTGGCCCCCATCGTTTCACGAGCCGAATGCATCGCTAATATAGGCACCCCTACATCCATGGTACGCATAGTCAACATAGCGGAAGAGATGGAACCTACTGTAGAACCACCAGGAATATTAGAACGATTTACATATATTTGATATGGAATGTTATTAGTTTCACATAAATCTTTTACGGTAGCCATAGCCCACGCATCACCAGCATAGGACTGACTGGCCGCTACTTTAAGGACTAAGCCTTTATTTAAGACAGGCACATTCGTCACGTCATTCTTTTCGGGATAATTAGGATGATACCCATGAGCCACATCAGCCGATATCATAAACCCACCAGCTATATCAGCATACAACTCTTCCTTAGTATGTCCGGTAGCCATATAAATACGCTCTAAGATTTGCATCAGCAAAGTAGATGCGCCCCCCTGCTTCGTGCGACTCCCTACTTCTTCATTGTCAAATAAAGCAATAAGGCGCAAGCCATCTGGTGGTATCAATGACTTTGTTGCCACTATACCTTCTAAACAAGCCATGCAAGACGTTAAATTATCAATTCGTGGCGAACTAATAAATTCATCGTAACGACCAAAAGTTGTTCCCCCTTCTACAGGATATAAGGTCAATTCATAGGATAAAATATCCTCAACCGGTCGTTTTACCTGCTCACTTAAGAACTGTAACCACTCATCAGCCTTCACAGCAGTTGTGTCATCCTTAGCTACTGGCGCTCCTTCATGACTAGTAATCGTCATTGGTTCAGCCCCATCCAGCATCATAAAGAGTGGCATCATGTGAAGCTGCTTATCTAGCGCTACGCCCTCATTAATTGAACGATTCATATGAATGGCTAAATTAGGAATCGTCAATAACGGACGGGCCATATCTACATAATGTAGTTCTGGATGAAATGGATCATCAGACCGCGTCGCTACTACCCCAGCCATAGACAAAGGCCGGTCTAACCATGTATTTAAAATTAAACCACCATAGGCTTCTACATTTAATTGACCATAACTTTTATTTGACATTATAGGATTAGGCTTAACCCGAAGGGCTGGAAAATCAGTATGAGCCGATGCAATTCGTAAAGAATCTCGTAAATCACTACCTGCATAGAAAGCAATGAGCGTCGTATCATAGACTTTAACAAAATAAGCCCCATAGTCAAACGACCATATATCATCTAGTTGTAATTCACGAAAACCGTTCGCTTTCAAAATTTCGGCACTTGCTTTCACCGTATGATACGGCGAAGTGCTATTATCTATATATTCTAATAAACGTGCTACTGTGTTCATAGTTCACCTCACATGCTCAACTATATAGATATTATAGCACAATTACTAATAAAACAAAAAAGAAGGCTTTGTCTACATTGATTAGAATTTTAATCATCCTAATCAATGAAACAAAGCCTTACTTTATACTCTTTTCAAAATTCAAGTAACTAACAATTCACTACCTATGAATATATAACTAATAACACGTATTAAAACTTACCAATTTAAAACTTACCAAAGCCCTAATACTTTCCACCAAACGGAACCAAGCCCTAACCAGATGATTAAGTTCACTACCGAAGCGATGAAACCAAGGCGCCACCAAGTATTCTGCGTCATATAGCCTGCATTGAAACAGATTGGTGATGGACCAGCTGCGTAGTGAGTCAAGGACATACATAAGTTGGAGAAAAAGGCAAAGGCAAACATAGCTAAGTATGGAGGCGTACCTGCACTAATAGCTACGGCTACGAATACTACATACATAGCCGTAATATGTACGGTAAGACTAGCAAAAATATAATGTGAATAGGTATATACCAATAAAAGAATTAAGAAAGCGGCTACCCAGTTAATGCCTTGTACTTCAGCGCCTACCATATCAGCAAACCATGGAATAAAGCCCAATTTATTAAGCTGCGAAGCTAAGGCCATCATAGTACCCATCCAGATTAAGGTATCCCAACCGCCTTTTTCTTCCGTTACGTCAGACCAAGTTAATACTTTAGAAATTAAAAGAATACTTACCCCAAGTAAGGCAACCGTAGTGGCATTAAGACCTGTAAACTGGCTAGTAGCCCACAAAATTAAAGATAAAATAAATACACCGAGCATTACTTTTTCAGCAAAACTCATAGCCCCTAAGCCCTTTAATTCTTCAGCAATATGAGCTTGAATTTCACGAGTATCTTTTAATTCTGGTGGATAAATAAAATACAAAATCAATGGCATAACGATTAGTGCCACCAAACCTGGTACGATAGCAGCTATTGCCCAATCGCCCCAGGTAATTGTATAACCGAAAGAAGCAGCAATTAAGGAAGCTACCAAAGTATTGCCTGCCATGGATGTCATAAACATAGCAGATGTAATCGTGTTCCCTTGATAAATTGTTTGAATCAAAAAGGCCCCAATTTTGCGAGCAGTTGGACCTGGTTCTGAGCCAAAGGCCGAAGCTAAGGACTTAGTAATTGGAAAAATAACCCCGCCTGCACGAGCCGTATTAGATGGCGTAGCTGGCGATAAAATAAAATCACTAATTACTAAGGCATAAGATAGTTTCAACGAGTTACTACCTACCGCCGTAATCAAGGTATACGCAATACGTTTACCTAAACCAGTTTTAATAAAACCACGAGAGAATAGAAATGCAGCTACGATTAACCAGATTGCTGTATTAGCAAACCCAGCTAAACCATCGCCAATTTTTAAAGTATTTGTGACTGCGGAAATTACAATACTAAGAATAGATAAGGCCCCGATTGGCAATGGTTGTAAAATAAAACCTAAAATAGTACCAGCAAATATGGCAAATAAATGCCACGCTTGTGGTTTCAACCCTTCTGGTACTGGTGAAAACCATATGGCTAGCCCCACTACGATTGGAATAATCCAAGACATATACTTTTTCATGAACACGCCTTCTTTCTGATAACAACTTTGTTACTTGAATAATGTCTTATATATAAAAAACACAGGCTACTCCTCTTTCATACATTAAAGATGAGCAACCTGTGATAAGAGTCCGCAAGCAATACCTATTGAGGCAATTCGACGGATTCTAAGTTCGTTTTGTCAATCTCTTCTAACTTACCGGCATCACAAAGAGCTGCTACGTTTGGATCAATTGGTAAACGACCTAATAATAACAAACCATATCGCTTCAATACGTCATCAATATGACTATCACCGAAGATTTTGTAATCCTTGCCATTATCTGGACAATGGAAATAGGAGAAGTTTTCAACAACCCCAATAATTGGAATCTGCATGAGTTCAGCCATTTTCACAGCTTTTTCTACAATCATAGATACCAAATCTTGTGGTGAAGTCACAACGACAATTCCATCTAACGATAAAGACTGGAATACAGTTAACGCTACGTCACCTGTTCCTGGTGGCATATCCACGAATAAATAATCTAAGTCTTTCCAAATTACATCAGTATAAAACTGTTTTACCACGTTGCCCACAATAGGACCACGCCAAAGGACAGGATCCGTTTCATTTTCTAGCAAAAGGTTGACAGACATCACATCAATGCCACCTTCAGAAGTCAATGGATACATGCCCAATTCGTCAACATGAGCTTTACCTTTAATACCAAATACTTTAGGAATCGATGGGCCTGTAATATCACCATCAAGAATCCCTACTTTAAAACCACGACGAGCCATAGTAATGGCTAATAAAGACGTTACGAGGGATTTACCTACGCCACCTTTACCACTGACTACGCCAATAACGTGTTTAACACTGCTTAATTCATTAAGTTTTGCCGTCAAATCTGGCGGGGTTTGTTGAGCACTACCGCAAGATGAAGCTGACGCGCAACCGCTGCAGCCACCTGAACTGCCACATGCCATAATCAACACCTACTTTCAATCAGCTATTGCTGTTACTTATATAGAGTTTGTGAAGACATATATCTTCTTTTAAAGTTTATCATATTCATCAGCTTTTTTCAATATAATAGAGCGCATGGTAATCATAACCAACGGTTATATACTATACGCTCCTTACGTTTTTAGTCAATTTAATCAATTTATTCTGCTAAATAACTAAATTTAAGTATTATTTACTACTTATTTAATAAATTCCTTCGTCAATTGCCCTACCATCGTCATTCCTTTTACAATATCTTCTTTTGAAGGATAGGTAAAACTGAAACGGAAAGACTTACCTGCCGGCACGCCATCCGCCGCAAAGGCAGCACCTGGCACAATGCCTACTTTGTGTTCCATACAAGCTTCAAAGAACGCATCACAATCTACCTCATCAGGCATAGTCATCCATAAGAACATACCACCCGTAGGTTCTACAAATTTCACTTTATCACTGCCATGTGCGCGGAAAGTGGTCATCATTAAATCAGCTTTTTCTTTATATACCTTAGCTACATGCTGAATCTGAGCATCATAATCTAATACATCTAATAAGCGTGAAACAACCCGTTGCGTAACCAATGGCATTTGTCCATCAGAATTATTTTTTAAAGCCTGAATCGCTTCAATCGCTTGCTTAGGGCCGTATAAGAACCCAACGCGCAAACCAGCTGATAACGTTTTAGAGTACGAACCAGCATAAATAACCCGATTATCCACATCTAGTTCCTTAAAGGTTGGCACCACGTGGTCCGTGAAACGAATTTCACCATAAGGGTCATCTTCATAGATAAATAGATTATATTTAGCCGCTACTGCATAAATTGCTTTACGACGTTCTAAAGGCATAGTAATGCCCGTAGGATTTTGGAAATTCGGAATTAAATAAATGTATTTACCTTTGCCCGACTTAGCTCGTTCTTCTAAGGCCTCTGGGAGCATTCCCTCATCATCCATAGGAATACCAATCGCTTTGGCTCCTACATTGCGCACTGCTGTAATGCCATTCGTAAACGTATATGCATCCATATATACTTCATCGCCTGCTTCACACAGTGTCCGTGGCACTAAACCTAAGTCCTGACCAGCACCAATAGAAATCAATAATTGCTGTCCTTCCCTAGGCATATGACGAACTGTAATTAAGCGTTCCACCGTCTGCTCAGCTAACTTAGCATCCCCTGCCATAGGGCCATATTGTAATAGCTCAATCGGTTTGCTATTCACCACATAATCAAAAGCTTCTTGAATGGCTTTCACGGGAATAGCTTCTGATGCAGGATTGCCAATACCAAAGCTAATAAAGCCAGGAATACCGGCACCACGTTCAAACACTTTGCGAATAAAATTAGGCCCTTTCAAGGTCGCTTTGTCGGGAATTTGAAATGTAAAACTCATACTACTCTCTCCTTTTACCTACTATGCTACTTACGCTACTAATCATACAAGCGTGCCCCAAGGAGCACGCTTATACGTAATATAATTATTTATTTTACTATGAAATATGTCTGTTGACTACCCAATGATGTAATTTCTTTAGTCCTTACGCTCATGCTTAGGTTCCTTAGGCTCATGCTTAGGTTCAATCTTAGCATGTTCACGCTTTTTCATCCATCGCTTATAACCGAACCAAGCAATGATATAAATAATAGTTGCTACAACGATGATAATCGTCAAACGATCTAAATGCTGATGTAGCATAACAGCATCATGACCAACCACAACTTCTAAAGCCGTCGAAGGAAATTTACCAATTAAATTAGCTATTGCATAATCGCGCAAACTGATTCGACTTATAGCCCCTAAGGCTGTAATAATGCCTGATGGAAAATAAGGAATCGTCCGAGCAAACAACATGACTGCTAAACCATTGCTACTACTGAAATCATCTACCTTTAGGAGAAATTGACTTTTCTGAATTAACTTTTCCGCCGAATCACGCAATATATAGCGCATTAGCATAAAACTAATGATAACGCCCACCGTTTCAGCTAGCCACGAAATGATGATCCCTGGCACAATGCCAAAAATTAAACCATTAGCGGTAGAAAAGAAAATAGATGGTAAAAAACCAGCAATATTAATAATCACATCAAGGATAAAACTAATAATAATCGCCCAGGCACCATAACTTTGCAAGACTTCGGCAATATGATGCACATCGCCAGTGCCTAATAAATCAATCATATCCTCATAAAACCCAGGTACGATGAATTCCAAACTAGCTAATAAGAGCACCGTTATAATGCCTATAATCACTTTTATCTTTGTTTCAGCTTTCATATATCTTCCTTATTCTTAGCTCTCGCTTATTATTTACACGTCCAATTATCTTTGATACTTAATTTACTTATCTTTGTTACATAATCTACAACTTATAAAGAAAACCTTCTACAGTACAATATTGTACCATAGAAGGTTTTCCCTTAATAGTATTATATAGATTTGTTATAGTTTGTTTAACAATTATAAACCTACTTTAGCTACTAATTGTTCAATCACTTTACGCTGTGCTTGAAGTTCTGCCTCTTGCGCAACTAAACGTTCTTGTTGCGTTGCCACAGTGTTTTCTAAGTTAGTATTTTTAGCCCGTAAATCTTGTACTTCAGCATTTAATTCACGAACAGCAGTTGGGTCATTAGCTCGTACGCCTTCACCTTTTTCACCAAAGCGAACAGATACACCTGCATTCACCATTTTTTCGTCACCAAAAGTGCCGCCTAAGCTAAATAGTAAATCTTCATTAGCTTGATAGAACCCACCAAGTGCTACTGCCTGTTCCCCTTTATAATTACCAAAACCGGCTGCTACGGTGAATTTATCGGTTGCATCAAATTGAAGCGGATGTAAAGCTGCTAAAGCCGCTGCCGAAGCACCCACTTTATCTACACGATTATCTAATTTACTAACACGATTATTAACAGAAGCTACATCCTGTTTTAATTCAGTTTTAGTATCAGCAATAGCCGTAGCATTCGCTTCAATAGCGGCTTTATTAGTATCAGTTAAGTCCACTACCTTTTTCAATTGCGCTACATTTACTGCGTCAGTATCTTCAGAGCCAGCTGCTACATTAGTGATTTGACGGGTAATTGTATTATTAATTTCTTCACCAGATTCATTTAAAACTGTTGTTTCACCACCAACAGAAATAGCACCTGCATTAGAAACCCATGCCTCTGATGCTTCAGTAGAAGTATTATGAGTAATAGGATCATATCCTTTTATATCACCAGTGCGATTTGCCACTGAATACGCTCCTAAAGCTACCCCGTCTTCAGCAGTTGTACTGCTCATAGATCCAATAGCAACACCGCTAATCCCGGTTTTTAGATTTTCAGAAGTATTATTAGCTGTATTATCAGCAGTAACGCTTGCACCATAACCAATAGCTATAGATTCATCGCTTTCAGCAAGCGAATAATCACCTGCAGCAATTGAATATATTCCTAAATTCTGAGGTGTAGCATCAATAACTTCATCTGCTGCTAATACACTGTATGAACCTAACAAGGTAGTCGCCACTAATGTGCTTAACAATACTTTTTTCATTTTACATCGCTCCTATTCTCTATGTGTACCATTTAATTTTAAACCTGAAAGTTTTCATTACTTTCACCATTTAACTAAATGTTTATTTTGATTAAAACAAACATTTATAATAAATTTATTTAAAATTATAATTCAACATGAATTATGAGTCAATTATAAAAATTCAGATATTACTCATTTAATTATTTTAATACTATTCTAAAATTTATATGTTCAAATCATAAAACTATATGAACTAACCTCACCTTTTACTCATTTATTTTAAAATCAATGGAATAACATCAATAAATATAAATATATAAAAAAGACAGCCTTGTTTTATCAACAAAGCTGTCTTGCTTTATAAAATATAATATTCTCCTGATAAGACTATAAATTAACGAACTTATCAATATGTCTAAACACGATTAAAATTACATGCCAACTTTAGCCATTAACTGTTGAATTAATGCACGTTGTGCTATTAATTCATTTTCTTGTTTAGTCAAACGTTCCTGTTGTGTTGCTAAATCTTGTTGTTGCGTTGCAACCGTGTTTTCTAAGTTAGTATTTTTAGCACGTAAATCTTGTACTTCAGCATTTAATTCACGAACAGCAGTTGGGTCATTAGCTCGTACACCTTCACCTTTTTCACCAAAGCGAACAGATACACCTGCATTCACCATTTTTTCGTCACCAAAAGTGCCGCCTAAGCTAAATAGTAAATCTTCATTAGCCTGATAGAACCCACCAAGTGCTACTGCCTGTTCCCCTTTATAATTACCAAAACCGGCTGCTACGGTGAATTTATCGGTTGCATCAAATTGAAGCGGATGTAAGGCTGCTAAAGCCGCTGCCGATGCACCTACTTTATCTACACGATTATCTAATTTACTAACACGATTATTTACTGAATTCACATTATCATTAAGAGTAGAAACTGATGCCTCTAATCCATCTACACGATTTGTCACTTCTGTAACTGTAGTAGACACATTAGTCACACCAAGTTGATCTTTTAATTTTGTAACAGACTCATTCGATAGTTTTAAATTGGAACCATCTACATTAGCTTTGCTATCTAACTCTGGTTTTACTGCCGCTTTGATAGCTTCATTCGATACATTAACAGCATATGTTGTTGGTTCACCATCTTTACCATCTTTTGGAGTTACCGTTGTATTTACACCGTCTACAACTTTTACAGCCTCTTTAGCTAACTTAGAAATATGAGCATCAGTTGCTTGACCAGCAACTACACCTTCTACGGCTTTATTAATGGCATTAGTTAATGTTGAATTCGTAATAAATGCATCATTACCTGTGCCAAGGTTTGTTTTTAACTTATCATAATCAAAAGACAGTGTATAGTCCTTTGCAGTATCAGTATTAGGATTAGCTTCCACCTTTACATACGTATCACTACTTGATACTTTAACTGAGTCTGTTGCTAATTTCTTTATAGCTGCCGTGCCGGCCTCACTTAGACCAGTTAAATCGGCTGCTACAGCACCACTAATTTTATACACAGTACCAACATCACCCTTGGCAGTATCTGTTACATCTTCAATTTTGATGTTAGAGCCTTCAACAAAAGATACTTTATTAGTATCCATAGCTTTTACTACACCCTTTAATTGAGCTACGTTGACTGCATCAGTATCTTCTGTCCCTGCTGCTACATTGGTGATTTGACGGGTAATACCGGCATCTCTATCACCTACAGACACAGCACCACTGGTAGATTCCCAAGTGGAAACTAAATTGGCATATTGTTTAAAATCGTCACTGCTAAAATAAGCCTTGCGAGCTGTTCGAATAGCATTTTCTAATTTACCACGTTCAGCAATTAATGAAGCCAGAGTTTTTCCTATAGCTTTTTTCTCATCCTCTGTTTTAGTTCCCTGCGTTAAGCTCTGAGTAGCCTTTGATATTTGTTGGTTTAAATTTGTTAATTGATTATTATACTCTGTTTCTTTTGCCACATATGTGTCTTTCAAAGATTGGACTTTAGAGGATAACTCATTTATCTTATCTTTATCGGCATCTGATAAACCAACAATATCAGCATTTGATTGTAACACAGCGTTTGTTAGTGGGTTGTAACCTAATTTTGTTGATTCCACACTAGCTACTGAATATTCGCCTAATGCAATAGCGCCCATAGCGTTTGCCTTAGAATCAGATCCTAAAGCTAGGGATGCAATTCGATTTGAGGCTGCTGCACGACCTATAGATACACTTTCATATCCATTTGCCTTTGCCTCATGACCAAATGCGGCACTGCCATAGCTATTACCAATTGCATTATAGCCAACAGAAGTAGCCCGATGTGCTATCGCCTTTGCATTATAGCCTACTGCCAGTGAATAATCGCCATCAGTTTTAGCCGATTGCCCTAATGCCATTGAATTAGTAGCTCCTGCAATAGCTGAAAGGCCAACAGAAATGCCACCTAATTTAATAGTTCTAGCCTGAGTCCCAATAGCAATAGCACTACCATTATTCGAATTTGGATTTAGCAGACCATTCGCAAGCCCCATGGTCTGTGCGCCATTGCCAAGTGCTATATCTGCTT
Source organism: Veillonella sp. R32 (assembly GCF_010093125.1). Classification (GTDB taxonomy): domain Bacteria; phylum Bacillota; class Negativicutes; order Veillonellales; family Veillonellaceae; genus Veillonella_A. Next base: position 617 of record NZ_NMZQ01000013.1, on the reverse strand, counting down.
TTTGTGCTGCCAGGCTTTTATTGCCAATAGCAACCGAAGTTTCTTTGGTTGACATGGCGCTGTTCCCAATAGCAATCGAGTCTGTTCCAACAGCACCATCATTATTATAGTTACTACCAGCTTCAGCATTAGTTGAGTTAATACTGATATAGTTTACTTCACCTGCATTATTAGCACTGGTATCTGTATCAGCGGCTTGAACACCTAATGAAGATAATCCAACTGTACCTACTAACACTGTTGTAATTAATTTAGATAACATCTGTTTATTCTTACCTACTAACATTGTTTTCCCTCATTTCTGATATACACTAACATACATAAAATTTCAATACTATTAATCCAGCTAAAATTTTCCTTTAATAAAAAGCAAAATATTATTTAGTTATATTAATATATTAATGAAATTTTCATATAACATCATTACAATATGATAGTACAATTATCACAGAATAGTCAAATATCAATGGACATTCATATGAGGCTATTGTCTTTTAATACGATACTTATAATAAAAATGCAAATACATTTAATTTTTTAAATATTATAACAAGCCAGTTTTTAACAGTATTTTCATAGTTATAAAAAATTCATATTATTTTAGGGTTATAGGACAA
>NZ_NMZQ01000012.1 GCF_010093125.1 Veillonella sp. R32 | reverse complement strand
TTCGGTTTGTATGGTTGTTTTCTTAGACGACAATAGCCCTCTTGATTTATACGAAATCCCATAATCTTGGTTATGAATGGCTTCACCACTGGTTAAGGAAATGTCCTTACCGGCCTCTAATTGTACTGCACCGGCTTCACTTTGTACGGTGGCCGCTTTAGCTTGAATCGAATCACCCGCTACCACAACTAGGTCTCCTGCGGTTTGGATGATAGCGCCATTATCTAACCGGTCATAACTGTGGGAGTAATTCTTCGCATCAAGTACAGTCGCCTTCTTAGAGGACACGGTATCAGCCATAAGAGATACAGTCTGTCCCGCTTGTAAGACAGTACTCCCATTCGTACCTAAATTCTGTAACACAGCACCTTGGATAGTCAAATCTTTCTTAGCACCTAATAACAATACTCCTTCATTACCCGTTACAGCAATACCTGCTGTTTGGTTATACGCCTCTTGGTTCTTATATTGATTAATCGTATTATGAATGGCTATATCCTCGTCAGCCAATAGCTGTACTCGATTTGTTCCTCTAATTTGCCCTGTTGACTCTATATTGCCCGTACTATTTGCTAAGATAGAGCCTCCAGCAATAAGGCCTGAGTTACGAATAGAACTACCTGTTAAGACAAGGGTATCCCCCAATAGAGTCCCCTCATTTTCAATGGCTTTCGTCGTCTTCACCACTAAGTTCTTACCCCTAATAAGGGACCCATCAGTTTCTAAGGTCATCGTCTGTCCTGGATGCATATATACATGAGGATAGAGCACTGTATAGGTTTCACCATTAACAGTAACTTCTTTAGATTCAAGCCATACAATATCACTAGTTAGCTGTGCCATTTGTTCTTTGGTTAGACTTACACCCATCGTGAGGTTATATTGTTTGGCAAACGCAACCCCTTGATCCATAAGGGCTTTATAGCCCTCTTCGTCATTCGAATAGCCATCAATATATCGCTTGCCCGTAAGAGCCATCACTTGATCGCGAATAAGGGATTGTTCATAGAAACCATCGCCTAATTTTTTCTGAACTCGATCTGGATTCCAGCCTAGTTGGTATATCATGTAATCTGACGACAAAAATTCTTTCTTATTCGTAAAGCGACTATCTGTTTCCACTAAGTATTTAGCAGTACTTTCAGGGTGCACGAAATATAGGCTTGGTAACGTAATCGGCTCAATCGGTGCCACTCGTGCTGTCACAGAGGTATTATCCGCTTGCGCTTTCGTAGGTGTAAACGGATCAAGCACCTGCGCTACATCGGCTCGTTTACTAGCCGTAATATCTTTACCGGCCGGTACTGTATTCGTATGAGATAGTTCACCCGCTTGCCCTAACGCTGCTGGGTTTCCTAATTGTATAGTAGGCGTAACGGCTACTTCAGAGTTATAGCCACGACGTCTGGATTTATGTGGCCACCCTCGTTTATAGGTATAACTCGATTGATCTGTACCAAAGGTATATGTCATTTCTTGGGCTTTTACCGTCGGATTCTCTAAGGCCCCTGTAATCGTCATATCACTACCCGCTACGAATTTACTATTTTCATTAAACACATCCCCATGAATCGCCATAGTCTGCCCTGAGCGAATCAATCCATTTTGATTGGATGTCATAAATACATTCGATTGCAATATATGACGCCGTTGGATGGTGTACGGATGAATAGCTGGGGTTTTATGGGCTTCGTTATAGGCCCGCACTTCCTCATTGTAGGCCCTAATCTTAGGATTCAATTGGTCAAATAAGGCTTGAAACTGTGCATCCCAAGCCGCCTGATTAGGATCACCATCCACAGGCCGTGGCGTACTCATAGGTGTTATACCAAACTGCGCAAAAATAGGATCATCATAATCATAATTCGGCATATATTTACCAATTAAAGCAGGATCAGGTGGTTCTACACCAGCTAACCGTTCCTTTAAAGTTAATTTTCGTACCGTATCATATTTAGCTTCATCCAATTCTTCTTTTACTGTTACCGTTGTACTATGAGTAGCCCCATACCCACTGCCTAAGCCGCTAAACTCTTCTTTAGGAAATGACTGTCCTTGTTCAAAATGACCCACTTGGTCAATACGAATCATATCACCCAATTCAGCTTCCTTTGTAATTTTTCGTTCACTAGAAAAAGCCGTATTGGTATTACGTAAACTAGGGGTAGTCAGTGTCATCTTACCAATGGCTTCTATAGTAGCCCCAGCATTTTCCATGGAGTGTTTACCTACCAAGGTCATATCTCCACCACTATAGATGAGGCTATGATTCGAATTACGTAAGGTATCGCCTGTAATCGCCACTGAAGTGCGCCCCGCTATCGTTCCCGCAGGTAACGTCGCTAGCTGGGTCGCTATATCCTTTACGACGGCTAACTGCGTCTCATACTTTGCGGTTTCCTCTGCTATCTTAGCTTTATAGGCCGCTTCTTCATCACGTGTAGTAAAGCCCGTAACATCCACAGCAAAGGCCGCATTAAGAGCCGTTTCCCGGACTTTTAATTGTGCCAGTTCAGTCGCTAGCTTAGCTTCTAAGGCTTTGTCCGTATAATTATCTAGCGAACTCGTTTCCATATGTATCGCTTCACCATAAATACGGCCCATACTATGATTCGTTATCGTCTGACTCCCTATGGTTAGTTGTTGGTCAGCTTGAATAAGACCTACATTATCAATGGTTGCTACCTGTAGATCCACATCACGGCCATTACTTTCTGCATGGGCTCCTTGCACCATTCCCTTAGCCTGAATTGTAAGGGTGCCACCAGCCTCTATATTTTTTTCATTATCAATCGTTCCCGTAGTCTTTATGGTTACATGTCTACCAGCCGAGGTAATACCATACCCGTCCACACTATTTCGATTCGTAATATCACCCGTCGTAGTAATAACCGCGTCAGTTCCTGCGGCTAGTATGCCATCCAATTGCACCGATGGGGTCGTAACAGTAAGGTTCCCTTGCGAAGTAATGGTACCTCTAGTATTTTGAAGCGCTTCTTTAGCCTGTATGGTTGTAGCCTCTATACTTGTAATACGACCAGATTGGTTATCAACAGTCTGACCAGACATAGTGGCAGTTCCCTTTGCCGTAACTTGCCCCCGTTCATTCGTAATATTGGGCGCTGTTACATGTATATCCCCATCACTCACTAGCGTCCCCTGCGTGTTAGTAAGGGCTTCCTTAGCGGTCAATGTCATATCTCCTTGGCTACCTACATAGCCGTCTGTATTGTTTAATCGCTGTGTATTGACCACTAACTGTCCACTACTTAATACTTGGCTCTTGGCGTTATCTACCGCTACGGCCGATACGTTGAGATGGCTTTGTCCTGTTAGCTGTCCCTCTTCCGTAAGACCGGCCGCTACAAGCCCTCCATTGGTCAGACTATCCCGCACCACAAGTTTCATAGCCCCCTGAGAGCCCCAGGTGTTATGTGTAGCTAACGTACCTGTAGTCGTCTGTTGCGCCCCCTTTGCATACACGGTGCCTGTATTAGTAATTGTTTCGGCCTGTAGCTCTTGATTCTGTCCGCTATAAATCGTACCACTATTAGTAAGAATTGGACTCGTAATGGCCTGATCCTGCTTAGCCTGTACAGTCCCCGTATTTGTCACCATATCAGTAACAGCTATTATTTGATGACCTTGACTATGTATTGTACCTTCATTCGCTACACTGGTAGCCGTCAAGTGCTGATTCCCATCACTATATATGCGCCCTTGATTTATGACATGGCGCGCCTCTACAATCTGCTCAGTGTTACCATATATAGTGCCTGTATTCGTTACATCTTGCAACGTCAATTGCTGGGTTCCTTCACTGCTGATGACACCACTATTGGTGAGATCATGTCCTGTAATAGTTTGCCCCGCCTTAGCCACCATATGTCCACTATTTTGTACCTGCTCAGCCTGTATTTGTTGTATTTCTTCAGTTGCAAGGATGCCCGTATTCGTTAGATTGCGAACTGCAATCGCCTCTGTGCCCTTACTTTGCATATAGCCTGTATTATGTAAATTCCCAGCCGCATCTAGGGTTAGGGTGGTATCAGACTCTATGCGTCCCGCCATATTAACACCCATACCACGCGCCGTGCCAATAAGCATAATACGATTTGCATACATCCCTCCTATAGCTCCTACGTCAAGGGCTACGCCCTCTTGCTCAGCAGTACCTATTGGCGTCGTCCCTAACGTTTCGTAGGTTACTTGATTAGCGCCTGTGATTACATTAATATCTTGCCCCCAAACACCAGCATTCATTGTAGCTGCTCGGGTTAAGATATCTAATTTGCTAGTCGTTCTTGCATCAAGGCCTGTTCCTTCAACCGTAATCTGGCCCTTTGTTACCTCTAAGCGTTGTAAATTGCCTGTCGCATCAAAGATTGGCTTACCTGTTGTCAACATGGCCTGATTCGTATTAATAAAGCCACCCCCATTGACGGTAATACCATTAGGATTAGCAATAACTACGCTGGCCTTAGAACCCGCTACTTCTAAAAAACCATTCATAGCCGTTGGATGGGCACTCGTCACTTCATTCACAATAATCGTAGCTGGCCCTTTTACCATATTTTGGTTACCTTGTACAAAACCAGCTAGCTTAGTCTCTGACAGCGTATAACTATTATTTAAAATAGCCCCCTTAGCAGGTACATTGAACGCTTCATATTGATTTCGTGATACACCACTAGCCGTAGGCGCTGTAATATTGACTAAGGGTACCCCATTCGCTGTTTCTTGCACCAATGGTTGGTGCACGGCAGGTGCCTTTGTATCCGGCATAATCGGTGCCCCTAATGCACTCATAGGCTCTACCAAAAATATACCTAATGTAATCCAAGCCGTAATCTTACGGCGTAATGCTGTTTGCTCCGTATTCTTACTCATACTGCGTCCCCTTTAAAATGCATAATATACCATAGCAGCTACATCAGCCCGCTTAGTTGGATACCCCTCTGGTTTATATATAGGGGCTCCTATGTATACATCATAGCCTACCCCTGACTTAAACTGACCCCGCATACCTAACGCCATCCCGGCAATGGTTCGGCCTACTAATACATCCGTACTCACACCATACACAGCGCCTACATCAAGGCCTACATACACCTCACTTTGTAACGAAGGAATACGGCTGGCTAACTCCTGTTGTATATACCAGCCATGTTCACCTGATAGCGTATATTCGCCATCAAACCCTCGCACAGTATAACGATTCCCTAAACTAATTTGATCTACCCCATATAGTCTTGCATGCCCTGCGGTCCACTGTCCATGAAAATTCGCCCGATAAGCGGCTGGTCGATGCCCTAAAGTAAACGGTTTCGTATACTCTACATCAAAAAGCCACTGATGATACCGTGTGCGTGGTGTATCGGGCCCTGCTAACTCCTCTTGAGCCCCTAACCAACCGACACCAAGTTTCTGTCCAATCCGAGTATATAAAGTAGCATTGCCTATATAGGTACGACTAGATAGCCCCAGCTCTAAAGCGGTAGTATTTAATGCCTGTACCGGAATTTCTAAGTCATTAATATACACATGCGAACTCCGTTTATGAACCGTCACATCATACGCGGCTTTCGTATGTTGGGACCGATGATATACATGATCCCATGTGAAAGGAGCCGTATGTACTCGGCTACGACTTATAAAATCATAGGGCTGACTCATTACCTGTTGATGGTAGTTATACGCCCCATACGACAACGAAAAGGTATCCCAACCGCGCGGAATAGAATAACTGAGACTTCGATTCCGGGTACCACCTTGATAGCCCATACGCTCCCCATCAAGACCTAAGTTGCCCCGCAATATATCGTTATCCCCCAATGCCTGGTCTAATGCTACTGCTAGATTAACTTGTGAGCGTCCTGTACTACGCAGCCCCGAATTGTCTACGGATATAATCCCATGCGCTACATGCCCTGTTTTAGTCACAGTTAATTCCACATTCGTTGTCCCTACCGTATCGCCCGGCACAAGCTGCATGGTAACATCTTGTGAGCTAACCCGCTTCATTTGTTCTAGCCCTTGTTCTAACCGTCGTACATTTAAAATATCTCCTTCCCGAATCGGAAAGGCAGACTCCCACGAGGGTGTCAAACTCCCTTCACTATAAAGCACACGACCTAAGCGCCCAGGCAATAAGGTTAACCGTAAAGTGCCAGACTCAATATTTTGCTCCGGAATACGCACCTGTGACGTAATAAAACCACGATTAATCAGGGCTTCGTTAAGAGATTTCACAAATACTTCTATGGCTCCCACATTCATAGCTTGCTGTTCACCATTACGAAGTAGTGGTTCTAAAAAGCGAAACTCTCCCTCTAATACATCGGTCTGATTTTCATCACCCAGTTCAATATGAGTAATAAAAAAAGAAGGCCCCGTCTCATCTACTGCATTGTCTGCATCAGTGGACGTACGGATACCTTCTATCTCTACTCGCTTTGTCTGGTTTCGTTCATTACGAGCCTCTGCTCGTTGCCGCGCCATTTCTAATTGTTCTTGCTGTACTACATTCGGTATCGCTGAATCAGCGGCACTTACTGGTGCAATTCCCCATACAGGCGCACTAATAGCCATAACTACAGCCATGTTAACCCAAGCCTGCTTCATAATAACACTCCTAACCTCTTACTTAATCAATATATTTTCTACCTATATCTATTCTATTTATGACAATTTTATCTCATATATGAACATTTGTCCATCATTATTTTTTCATAAAAATCAAACTATAACGTTTTGTATAAAAAAAGAACCGCACAATTGTGCAGTTCTTATGGTGGAGATAAGCGGGATCGAACCGCTGACCTCTTGAATGCCATTCAAGCGCTCTCCCAGCTGAGCTATACCCCCATGCATTACTTCTATATATTACTAAATACATGAGGGGGATGTCAATACAATCCAAATTATAAAATATATTTAAATCAGTATCTATCATCGTATAAACTGACTAAACACATAATTCCCATGTTTAGCCCCTTCCCTTGTTAAGCACCAAGAATCTTCAACTTGTTGCAGTAAACCTTGTTTTGTTAATTGTTCTAATTCCTGTCCAAAAATAGCAAGCAAAGATTGATTAAAACGGTTTTCAAAATTACTTTTAGATAATCCCCATTTAGTACGCAAAGCTAAGAAACAAAAGTCTTCTACAGCTCGGGTTTCAGTAATCATTTCTTCAAATACTACTGGCAATAAGCCTTGACGCAATCGATTTATATAAGGGACTACATAAGGTTCATTATTACGTCTTACATTTTCATAAAAGGAATAGGCGCCTGCGCCAAAAGCTAAGTAATCTTTATATTGCCAATAGCGTAAATTGTGATAACTATAAGCCTCACGATTGGTAAAATTTGAAATTTCATACCGTTCAAAGCCATAAGTAGCTAATTGATCAAGCATACAATCATACATGGCTTCATTTTCATCATCACTAGGCAATGTTAACATTCCTTGCGTCACTTGTTTATGAAGGTTTGTTCCTTCCTCTAATTGTAACCCATAAATAGAAACATGGCTCACGCCTAAATCAACCAAGGTTTTAACATTAGTTTCAATGTCCTTAAGATGTTGACCCGGTAATGCATAAATTAAATCACCACTAACAGACTGAAAGCCTACTTCCAACGCATCGTAAATAGCTTGTTTAGCCATACTAGCCGTATGACCGCGTCGTAATATAGTTAATAAATTATCATCAAAGGTCTGTACACCATAACTCAAACGTGTAACACCTAGGGATTTTAAATCATTCAAATAGGACTTGTCTATTTCTCCAGGATTCGCTTCCATAGATATTTCAATTACATGATTACACGGATACTGTTTGTACAGCACGTTTAATATTTGTTCAATTTGTGCAATGGACAATTGAGTCGGTGTGCCCCCACCAAAATATATAGTTTGTACGGGAATCGATGTGCTTGCTGGATATTGTTTAGCCCATAATTCGATTTCACTACATAGAGCCTCTACATAATCCTCATAATAAGCTTCTAGCCCTTCATAAGAGGCAAAATCACAATAAGAGCATTTTTTACGACAAAACGGGATATGAAGGTATACCCCCATATCCCGTGTATATGACGTCGTAAAAGAGGCCGTGCCTGTGTTATTCATACACAAACTCCTTTTTATATCGTCATCAGTATTGACGCCTTCATTTCAGCCTATACTGATTTATTTATCGTCAACTTTAAGAATCGCCATGAACGCTTCTTGTGGAATTTCAACGCTCCCTACCGCTTTCATACGTTTCTTACCTTCTTTTTGTTTTTCTAATAATTTACGTTTACGGCTAATGTCACCACCATAACATTTAGCTAATACGTCTTTACGCCAAGCCTTAACCGTTTCACGGGCTACAATTTTATTACCCACCGCTGCTTGAATTGGAATTTCAAACATTTGACGAGGAATTAACTCTTTTAATTTTTCAGCCAACGCACGACCACGCATAGCCGCCCGATCTTTATGGACGATAATACTCAGTGCATCCACAGGCTCACCATTAAGGAGAATATCCATTTTAACCATTGGTGAGGTCTGATAGCCAATCAATTCATAATCGAGCGAAGCATACCCTTTAGTAGCTGATTTTAACTTATCAAAGTAATCATAAATGATTTCACCTAATGGTAAATGATATACGATAGATACACGAGTTTCATCTAAATATTCCATGGATTGGTATTCGCCACGTTTATCTTGGGACAGTTCCATAATGGCCCCTACAAAGTCTTTTGGTACGATAGTAGTGGCTTTAACATATGGTTCTTCAATATAGTCAATTTCCGTTGGTGGTGGTAACTTTGCTGGATTATCAATTTCAAGCACTTCACCATTTGTTTTGTGCACTTTATAGTTAACGCTTGGTGCGGTGGTGATAAGCGTTAAATTATATTCACGCTCTAACCGTTCTTGAATAACATCCATGTGCAATAAACCTAGGAAACCACAACGGAAACCAAAGCCTAAAGCAATCGATGTTTCAGGTTCATATTCAAGGGCCGCATCGTTAAGATTTAATTTTTCTAAAGCATCACGCAAATTATCATAATCTTTACTATCTGTTGGATATAGACCACAGTATACCATAGACACCGCTTTACGATACCCTGGCAATGGCTCAGCCGCTGGTGCATCTGCTTTAGTAATGGTATCACCTACATGGCAATCCCCTACATTTTTAATGCTAGCAGCTACGCAACCTACGCTACCACAGGTCAATTCGTCCACAGGTAATAAATTAGGGGTAAATACACCTAGCTCAGTGACTTCAAAGTCTTTATTATCATGCATCATGCGAATAATGTCACGTTTTTTAATAGACCCTTCTTTAACACGAACGTAAGCAATAGCCCCTTTGTAAGAATCAAAGCGAGAGTCAAAAATCAAAGCACGAGTTAGCTCATCCGATTTATCTGGGGGTGCCGGAATACGCTCTACAATGGCTTCTAAAATATCTTGAATCCCAATCCCTGATTTCGCACTGGCTAGAATAGCATCTGATGCATCAAGACCGATAATATCCTCAATTTCCTTCTTTACCCGCTCTACATCAGCACTTGGCAAGTCAATTTTATTGATGACAGGAATAATTTCTAAATCATGTTCTAAGGCTAAATAAACATTCGCCAAGGTTTGTGCTTCAACCCCTTGTGCTGCATCTACCACTAACAAAGCCCCTTCACAAGCGGCTAAGGAGCGTGATACTTCATAGCTAAAATCAACATGACCCGGTGTATCAATTAAATTTAACGTATATTGTTTACCATCTTTAGCCGTATGTAATAGACGAACCGATTGGGCTTTAATGGTAATACCACGTTCACGTTCTAAATCCATAGAGTCCAATACTTGGGCTTCCATCTCACGTTTAGTGAGTGTTCCCGTTGTTTCAATCAAACGGTCGGCCAAGGTGGATTTGCCATGGTCTATATGGGCAATAATACAAAAATTGCGGATATGCTCAGTGGACATCAAATTACCTCTCTCTAACAAACAGTTTCGATAACGCCTCCTCCAAGGACTTGCGTGCCGTCATAGAATACGACCGATTGACCTGGCGTGATGGCCCGCTGTGGCGTTTCAAATACAACTTCCATCGTTTCATCATCTAATATACGAGCTACACATGGTGATGGGTTCGCTGCATAGCGAATTTTCCCTGCTGCATGTAACTCTTGTGGAATAGTACCTGATAAGAAGTTATAATGCTTACAAATCATACGATTCGTAAATAAACTTTCATCAGGACCAACAATTACTTCATTCTTTTCACCATCTAAACGAACAACATACAAGGGGTATTTATAAGCAATCCCTAGACCTTTACGTTGCCCAATAGTGTAATTAAATAAACCATTATGTTGACCTAAAATTTCACCATTTTCATGAACAATATTGCCTGACTTAGGTGCTGTTGTCAACTGTTTTTTAATAAACCCTTGATAGTTATGATTTGGCAAGAAACAAATATCTTCACTATCTGGTTTATTCGCTACTGGTAAATCACGATCATTCGCCATTTCACGAGTTAAGGTCTTCTTTTGCGCCCCTAGAGGGAACATAAGATGACTTAGAATATGTTGATTCAAAGTATATAATACATAGCTTTGATCCTTCGAAGGGTCATCCCCTTTATGAAGTTCATATAATTTTGTCGCTTCATTATAACGAACTTGCGCATAGTGACCGGTTACCATGTGCGTAGCGCCTAGTTCTAAAGCTCTGTTTAATAGTAAATCAAATTTTATATTTTTATTACAGAATACACAGGGATTCGGCGTGCGGCCAGCGGCATATTCATTAACAAAATAATCTACCACATTATCATAAAAAATATCCCGAGCATCGACTACATGATGCTCAATACCAAGAAAATCACACATTTTCTTAGCATCGGTTACGGCTAATGGCACATCATCTGGATCCGTGTCACTTACCCATAAACGCAAGGTAATACCAAATACCTTATACCCTTGTTCTAACAGCATCGACGCTGTTAAGGAGCTATCTACGCCCCCACTCATTGCAACTGCTACAACGTTTTCCATGCTTTCTCCTTCTGTTGGTCGCTTGACCTGTACAGTAACTCAATATACATGATACAGAGTGAAAGTCCGAATATGTATATACTGACTCAAAAAATAAAAATGTAGATACAGAATGCTTTAAAAACTAAAGCAAAAGATAGTATAACACAAAATAGGTCTAATATATAGAGATATCTAGAAATATCCTGTAAAAGGCGACTATTCTCTATGCGCTAAAATTTCTTCAGCAGCCCCTAAAATGCCTAACATTGAATGTTCAAACACTAAGCCACCTTGCATAAAAATAGTATAAGGTGGACGAACGGGACCATCAGCACTGAGTTCAATCGAAGAACCTTGTACAAAGGTACCACCCGCCATAATGATTTGGTCCGTATAACCAGGCATATCACCAGGTACAGGACGAACATGGGCATCTACCGGAGAATAGGCCTGCATACCACGGCAAAATTGTTCCATTTCTTCCGCATTATGAAGATTAATAGCCTGAATTAAATCAAAGCGAGGGGAATCCACTTTAGGGAATACTTCATAGCCTAACAAAGTGCCTACGGCGGCTGTATATACAGCCCCTTTCAAGGCTTGTAATACTACATGGGGCGCTAAGAATAAACCTTGGAAGAATAATCGATAGCCTGGTGAATAGGAGCCCATATGATCACCTAAACCTGGCGCCGTCAACTCATACGCTACATCTTCTACCAGCTCTGCTTTACCAGCTACATAACCACCGGTAGGCGCAATGCCACCGCCAGCGTTTTTAATTAAAGAGCCTGCCATAATATCAGCGCCATGTTCTAACGGCTCCGTCGTTTCTGTAAATTCACCATAGCAATTATCGACAAAGCAAAGAGTCTTTGGATTCTTCGCTTTTACAGCTTTACAGATGATTTCAATATCGGCAACCGATAAAGGCTCACGCGTACTATAGCCACGCGAACGTTGAATTACCACTACTCGTGTATCTTCTGTAACCGCTGCTACAATGCTTTCTAAATCATACGTATTGTTTTTTAATGGCACTTCTTTATAGATAAAACCACGTTCCACTAACGAATTCCGCACAGAATGGGGTACACCAATTACGGATTGCATCGTATCATAAGGAGCCCCTACGGCATATACAAATTCTTTGCCCTCTTTACCACTACCTAGTAAGGCTACTAGCGTTGTTGCAAGGGCATGGGTTCCTGATACAAAATGAGCCCGAACTAAAGCTTTTTCTGCTTTAAATACATGGGCAAATACTTCATCCAGCTTTTCACGGCCACTATCATTATAGCCGTAACCGCTAGTGCCATTGAAATGATAATCACTCAATTGGCATTCTTTAAATGCTTCTAATACTTTCTTAGTGTTATGTAACGCAATAGGTTCAAACTGTTTAAACTGTGGCTCTGCCATGCGCAAGGCTTCGTCACGAATACGATCTAAATTCATTCTATATAAACATCCTAACTGAAAATAATAAATAGATTAATCTGGTTCTACTAATAGCCTATAAAAAATTCAAGCCAAAATAGATAGTGTTGCGTTCTAATTGTAATCACTTCACTGACCTATCATTAGCTGTGTTTGAATAAGCGCCATAGCCTCCTCATAAATAGAGTCACTTGTTCTCTTGTCGCAATCTAGCCAAGTAATATAAGGCATCCGTTTATACCAAGTAATTTGTCGCTTCGCAAAACGTCTTGTGTTCTGCTGAATGGCGCTAATGGCTTCGCTTTTAGTACATTGACCTTGAAAATAAGCAACCACCTCTTTATAGCCAATTCCTTTAAAAGCTTGGCAATGAGGTGATACACCACTGTCTAACAAGGCCTCTACTTCTTCAAATAACCCTTGATCTACCATGATATTAACTCGTAAATTAATACGCTTGTATAATTCCTCACGATTACGACGCAAGCCCATAACCGGTCCTTCATAAGATAAGCCTGCTTTTGTTTGATGTATGAGGGCCTCATAATTCCCTTGTTCCATCAACTCAATAGCTCTAAACAACCGATGTTTATCAGTAAAACGTAGCGTAATATTACCTTTAGCAGCTAATTCGTTACCATAAGCCAATACAGCTGACTCACCATCCGTTTGCCACATATGTTCTAAACGCTCGCGAATACCTGTATCTGGCCCCTCTACAGAGAAATCAAATCCTTCCAACAAGGATTGAACATAAAAACCAGTACCGCCTGATAAGATAGGCATTTGTCCTATTTCATGAGCTGCTGTAATGGCTCGACTAGCTTCATTTTGAAAATCCGCTACGCTATAGCTATCTTCAGCATTCCGAATATCAATCAAACGATGTGGTACCCTTCTCAATTCTTCAGCGGTTGGTTTGGCCGTACCAATATTCAACCCTCTATATATTTGATACGCATCCCCTGAAATAACTACGCCATTTAAAGCCTCTCCTAGGCGTAAGGTTAACTCAGTTTTGCCCACCGCTGTTGGCCCTAAAATAGTAATTAATGATTCCATGGATGCCTCCTTACTTACACCTTATACACACCATAGGCTACATTGCTATAGGTGCCACCTTCTATATAAGAAGGCTCCCAAGTTTGAAACACCAAGCTAAACGGGCGCTCTTTAATGATAACACGGTTACGAGCCACTCTTTTGGCTTCCTTTAGCATAGTCTCAGTCATAGAGGTGGCCAATACATGACCACGAAGACTCAAAAATTGTGGGCTTTCTTTTACAGGTACTTCAAACATGGGGTCAAAATATACCACATCAAAACTATTAGTACTCGCTTGTTGTAAAAATGTTTCATAGCGCATAGCACAGACTTGAATGCGACGCAAAGCCTGTGTAACGGCTTCTGATTTATGAGTAAAATGGCGACACCCATAATTAGTAATATAAGCTAATAGAGGATTGCCCTCTAACGCTACTAGACGACTAATTTCTGGTCTTGCATAAGCCACTAACAAGCTATCACTCCCTAAGCCGGCCGTACAATCCAACAACGAATGTAGTGGCTCCAAACCTAAGGCTTCGATTAAATGATCTCGTTGTCCTCTATCATAGGCAATGATACGAAGCTGTGCCATGGACAAGTGAAATTCATGAGCCTTTCCTTCGCCAGTGTATAACTTTGGTCCTTGTTTACTAACAATGAGAATGTCTTCGCCCTCATGTTGAGCTTGTAAACGAGGTAAAGAAAGACCTTTGCGAGCTACATAGGGTAATTGTAAGAGCTTAGCCACTTCGTTAGCCTTAGCTACTTCCTGGTCTTTGCCTTTTTGTGAAATTGTTACAATCGCCATCATTAACTCCGCAAAAAGAGTTTGCCCAATTCTTCTGGGGTAAACTTAATAATCGTAGGACGACCATGAGGACATACATAAGGTTTATCCGTATGAAATAAGTCTTCAATGAGTACCGCCATTTGATAGGTATTTAGATTATGACCGGCTTTAATAGCACCACGACAGGATGCATAGGCTAACATTTCATGACGCAACTGTGCTTTAGTAGGTTCTTGAAAATCTTTTAACAACGAGAAAACATAGCGAAGTATCTCTTCCCCTTTGCTTTCCACTAAATCAATCGGTAACCCTTCAATTTTTAATTGAGTCGGTCCCCCTTGCACCACTTGAAAACCGAGGTTTAACAGCGTATCACCTTGTTCTTCCACAATAATTAATTCCTCTTCATTAGCTTCTACGTATTGTGGAATCAGCAATTCTTGCATAGGGATTGCCTCAGCAGACTTACATAGGGTATCATAGCGCACACGCTCATGCGCTGCATGCTGATCGATAATATAAAGATTATCCCCTTTTTTAGCCAAAATATAGCAAGAAGCCACTTGACCTAAGGGTAATAACCCCGTTGTATTAACTGGTAAAGGCTGTTTACTACTTGGTTCATATTCGCCAGCAGGCACATTTCTATATGTATTAACACCCGTTTCAAGCTCCGTTGGCTTATCACTAGGAGCTGTACTTTGCTCACGGCGTAAGTTAGCCGCTAGTTGACGAAATTTTTCTTTATCTTCCGTAGTATAGCTTTTAGGTACAAAACCTTCCGTGAAATCACCGGACTCAACCCAAGAGCTTTGCTCATAGGTTGTGCGCTTAGGTGCTTCATAACCTTCTGCTCTCAATTTCTGTACAAAGTGTTCCGTCTTTTCACGAGCCACCGAAGACAATTGAGGACGATTATATTCTAAATCTACCACAGGCTCACGGTCACCTAATAGATCAATATCATTTAACTTTTCAAGGCCTTGCTTAGTAAAGGACTTATCATAATTAACAGCGGTTGTAATACTATCAGGTGACAATGGCCCTTCGCTATCAGCCCAAGGAGCCTCACTAAGACCTTGTTGCTGCAGTGGATTCTGCAAAGCCTGTAAAACAGCATGATATACAGCTTTAAATACAGGCTTATCATCTTCAAATTTCACTTCACTCTTACGAGGATGGACATTAATATCCACCGTACCTGGTGGCACCGTTATAGTCAAGAGCACTAATGGATAGCCCCCTTTAGGCAGTAATGCATGATACGCATTATCGATTGCCTTCGTAATCGCTTTATCTGAAATAACGCGATTATTGACTACCACAGTTTGCCAAATACGACTACTCTTCAATAGCGTCGGTTTACTAACAACCCCTTGAATCGTAATCCCTTCCGATTCATAGGCAATAGGGAAAATATCATCACTCACTTTATAGCCGTACAAAGCGGATACTGTATCGATTAAATTACCATTCCCAGGCACAACAATACTGACTGTATCATTACTAATTAGCTTAAACGCCACATGAGGATTACTTAAGGCTAATTTGCCGACAATATCTTGAATTTTAGCCCCTTCCGTACGGTCCGTTTTTAAAAATTTACGCCGTGCGGGAGTGTTAAAAAATAAATCTCTTACTTCAATCGTCGTTCCTGGTTGAGCCCCAAAAGGCAAACAATCCGTAAATTTGCCACCATCAATTAAAATGCGTGTACCCAATTCCTGATCTACCTTGCGAGTAGTCAAACTAAAATGGGATACGGAAGCAATACTGGCTAACGCTTCGCCACGAAAGCCTAAGGATGCAATGTCAAATAAGTCATCCACCGATTTTATTTTACTCGTAGCATGACGAAGAACCGCTAAGCGTGCATCTTCTTCGGTCATACCAGAACCATTATCAGTAACTCGCATATAACTAGTGCCACCATCAGCGATTTCCACTTCGATGGACGTAGCACCTGCGTCTAGGGAATTCTCTAGCAGTTCTTTGATTACCGAAGCTGGCCGCTCAACCACTTCCCCAGCTGCTATTTTATTAATTGTTACTTCGTCAAGAACATGAATCAGTGCCATTACTGGCCACCTCCCTTACGGGCTTCTTCTTGCAATTTGTATAGTACATTTAATGCTTCAATCGGTGTTAAACTCATTACATCCACAGCTAATAAATCGTCAAGCACAGAGGTAGTGAATAAATTAGCATTCGTAGGCGCACCTACCGTGCTTTCTACTTGTGTAGCTGCCTGGCTTGAAGCGTTCATCGTTTCACCAGTTACGCTAGCTAAAGCATCAGCTTCTTTGGATTCAGCGCTACCTTCTAAAGCACTTAAAATAACTTCAGCCCGTTTTAATACTGAGTTTGGCAAACCTGCTAATTTAGCGACATGGATACCGTAACTGCGATCGGCGCCACCTCGTACAATGCGCCGTAAAAAGACAACATCTTTCCCTTTTTCTTTAACCGCTACGGTATAATTCTTTAATTTTTCATATTGTTCTTCTAAAGGAATTAATTCATGATAGTGAGTAGCGAATAAAGTCTTGCCATGAATGTGCTTACAAATATATTCCACCACCGCTTGGGCAATACTCAGACCATCAAAAGTACTAGTACCACGACCAATTTCATCAAGAATAAGCAAACTATTGGCCGTTGCATTATTGAGAATATAAGCTACTTCTTTCATTTCTACCATAAAAGTACTTTGGCCCGTCGAAATATCATCACTAGCCCCTACACGCGTAAAAATACGGTCTACTGGGGAAATAACAGCCTCACGAGCTGGAATGAAAGAACCAATTTGCGCCATAATCATAAGAACTGCTACTTGCCGCATATAGGTAGATTTACCGGCCATGTTAGGCCCTGTAATGAGTAAAAATTCTTCCCCATTATGATTTAAAGTCACATCATTAGGTACGAACACTTCTCGTTTTAAAAACTTCTCAATCACAGGATGGCGACCATCACGAATGGTGATTTGCCCATTCATAGTCATAGTAGGACAAATATACTGTTCTTCATACGCCACTTGTGCAAGCCCCGATAATACATCCAGATTAGCTAACGCTCTAGCGGTAGCTTGAATTGGTTTTACCGCTTCTTTTACAGCTTCGCGCAATTCTTGATATAATTTTTGCTCTAAGCTGACAATTTTATCCTTAGCGCTTAAAATATTCACTTCAAACTCTTTTAGTTCTGGTGTTATATAACGCTCAGCATTCGCCAACGTTTGTTTACGGATAAAATAATCTGGCACATCAGCCGCATTAGCATGAGATACTTCAAAGTAATAACCAAATACTTTATTGTAACCCGTTTTTAGGCGAATCCCAGTCTTAGCGCGCGCTTCTTCCTCTAAGCGATGTAGCCATTCTTGACTATTGGAGGCTAAGGAACGTAAATCATCTAATTCTTGATTATAACCATCACGGATAACGCGACCATCTTTTAAGGTCAAAGCAGGCTGGTCTGCAATAGCGCGAGCCAATAAATCATACACTTCGCTGTGACAATCAATTTGGCTCACTACTTCTTGAAGTAAGGTTCCTTCAAAAGCACCAGCAATGGCCTTTAATTCCGGCAAGATACGTAGCGATTCACGTAACGATGTAAAATCACGAGGTGAAACGGAACCAGTTTCCACACGAGCTAAAATACGCTCAAAGTCAAAAATTAATTTTAACAATTCCCGTAATTTGCCTTGCTCTGTAGGTTTAGCAATTAATTCCGTTAAAGCCATTTGACGACGCTGAATATGCTGAATATCCATAAGTGGACTTTCTACCCATTGCTTTAAAAGGCGAGCTCCCATAGGCGTCAACGTTTTATCTAAGACTTGAAGTAAAGTCCCCTTCACGCCACCATCCCGTAAATTATGTGTCACTTCTAAATGGCGTAAACTGGACGTATCCAGCACCATGCGATCACCAATCCGTAACGGATGAATATAATTAATATGGGAAATATCGGTCTTAATAACCGTGGCTAAATAGGTCAATAAGTACCCAAGCCCTTCCAGCACATCTTCTTCTAAAAGGCCTGCTTCGGTAAAATGAACCATCCCTTGATTGCGTACGTCTTCAATAGCTAAGTCCGGTGTAAAAGGCGATAAGGCCACTTTATCTAATTGTACATCAATAAAGTCTTGTAACTCTTTGCCTAGAGGCATAGCACTAACGGTGACAATTTCTGATGGACGATACATAGCTAAGGCATCATAGACGCCACTTTGCCGTTCACCATGGCTCATGCGATCCCAAATCACTTCACCAGTGGATACATCACAGAAA
The DNA here is from genome assembly GCF_010093125.1 of Veillonella sp. R32. GTDB lineage: Bacteria > Bacillota > Negativicutes > Veillonellales > Veillonellaceae > Veillonella_A. The sequence goes on along the minus strand of NZ_NMZQ01000012.1, from coordinate 16,799 downwards.
ATAAGAATTAATGCTTCGTCCGTGCGATAAAATAAAGCTAAAAAGTTATTTTCACGTGCTTCCGTACCATTTTCCGTTAGCACTGTGCCAGGGGTAATTACGCGAATTACATCGCGCTTCACAATGCCCTTAGCGGTCTTAGGGTCTTCCACTTGCTCACAAATAGCTACTTTGTAACCCTTCTTGATAAGTTTTTCAATATAACCTTCCGCCGCATGATACGGCACCCCACACATGGGGGCTTTCTCTTCTTCACCAGAATTTCGACCAGTGAGGGTAATGTTAAGCTCTCTTGAGGCTGTTAAGGCATCATCATAAAAGAGCTCGTAAAAATCGCCTAAACGAAAAAATAAAAGCTCTTCTTTATATTTATCTTTTATGGAAAAGTATTGATCCATCATGGGCGTTTGTTTTTTGCTCATGTACGCCTCCATTTTCTAACATAAACTATTTGCCAATCATAGCACTCACAATATCTAAAATCTCTTCTTAACTAACAACCGTACCGTATAAAATCCAAGTCTGCGCTTTATCTACCCGAGCCTTCACAGTTTGGCCAATAGCCAGACTTTCGTCTTTAGGGAATAAAATCATCTTATTTCCCGATGTACGACCAAACCAAACATTTTCATCATTACGACTTGGTCCTTCTACTATAATTTCATAAATTTCCCCTTCCATAGCTTTATTAAGCTCTAAGGAAATTTCGTTCTGCACATCCATCAATGCTTGTAAACGAACCCGTTTCACTTCTTCCGGCACTTGATCGGCCATAGTAGCCGCTGGTGTACCAGACCGTTTAGAAAAAATAAATGTATACGCCATATCATAGCGCACATCTTTTAATAATTGCAACGTAGCTTGAAAATCTTCTTCCGTTTCTCCAGGGAAGCCTACAATTAAGTCCGTCGTCAACGTTAAGCCTTTAATCTTTTCACGGCAGTAGTCAATAAGCTCTTTATAATGTTCTACAGTATACCGACGATTCATCTTTTGTAAAATACGATTGGATCCTGATTGAATTGGCAAATGCAATTGCGTTACCACATTAGAAGAACGACCTAAGGCATCAATCATTTCTTTATTCATATCCTGCGGATGGCTTGTCATATAGCGAATCCGTTCGATTCCAGGAATACCATCTAAGGCATCAATTAAATCACCAAAATGAGTACCGTCTTTAAAATCTAAGCCATACGAATTGACATTTTGCCCTAATAAGGTAATTTCTTTATGACCACTAGCACCTAATTTCTTTACATCTTCTACGATGGCGGAAATAGGTCGACTAATTTCGCGACCACGTACATGCGGTACGATGCAATACGTACAGAATTTATTACAACCATTCATGATGGGTACCCAAGCGGAAAAAGTCCCCGTAGGCTTAGCTTCTAATTCATGAAGCACAGAATTATCCATTTCAATATTAATTTGATGTTTATGCGTCCGTTGCACTTCTGCTACCATCTCATTAATATGACGTAAATTATGAGTCCCCAATACGATATCAATATGAGGTGCTCGTTTAAACATATCAGCCTGATTCTTCTGCGCCATACAACCAGTAATAGCAATGATTAAATTCTTATTTTTCGCTTTTAAATGTTTTAATTCGCCAATGCGGCCATAAATTTTATGTTCCGCTGTTTCACGAACACAACACGTATTTAAAATAATTAAATCCGCCTCTTCAAAATTATCGGTACTTGTATAGCCAGCTAACTCTAGCTGATGTGCTAGGCGCTCAGAATCACTTTCATTCATCTGACAACCATAGGTAAATATATAGTACTGCTTCATATCGTCTCCTTAGATTTCCTTCTTGTTATTGTTAGCTAAAACTAGCCTAATTTAGGATTTACCACATTGTCTACAACAATAGATAAACGCTCTACGGACATGCCCGTAATATATTCTATCTCATTAGATATAGCTTTATGCATATCATTCATAATTTGTTTCACTGGACGACCTTTATACACCGATACGCCCATATCAAGCAACAAAGCGTTTGTACCCTTTGAAGTTTTTTTAATCTTAATGTCATCGCATTCAGCCATACCTGGCACCTTAGATAAACTATTCTTAATAAGTGCTTCAATAACCTGATCAGAAAAAGTTAACCGTCCATAGTAACTAAATACAGGTCGCACTACGGATTTTTCAAAATCTTCAGGCGTCCCACCACTTGATTTAGAGGAACGGGTACGGCGTAATATAGATTTGATAGGATCAATTAAATACCCCTTGAAATGAGGTTTTAATTCCATAGTTGGTACGGGAATAATATGCTTCCCCTCTTTTAAGCGAGCACTTTGGGCTTTTTCAATTTCTTTAGAAGATGCAATGTCTTCAATATGAATATAACGGGCTGGTTTACCAATCCCTAGGGCGGCCGAAATTTTGCCCACCATATTTTCAGAGGTCCCTAAAATCAAAATCCGTTTTGGCTGAATAATATCAAGCTGTTCACGAACTGAACGAACTTGCTCCGGATCCTGAAAGATAGCCCGTCGCACCGCTTTAAGACGGCTTTCTTCTTTTTTGGCAGAAAAACCGGCCACTATACGATTGTTATGTATTAAAATCCCATCATCAATAATACATTCTGCATTATTCTCATGGGCTACGACTAGCGCACGATGGCTTTTACCAGTACCACTAGGACCAACAAAGGCAATAACTTCCATAGTCTTTTCTCCCTATACGCTCTACGACCGTAACACATGTAAAAATTCGGCTACATCTTCACTTTGAATTAAATAATCGCCAATCGCTAATGGTTCTTTATCTTTAATACCATGATAATCAGAACCACCTGTAATCAAGAGCTTATGTTTATTCGCTAAGTGACGAAAGGCTGCTGAGTCTCCTTTACTATGTTTCACATGATACACTTCCATACCGTCAAAAGGTAACGTCAATAATTCATGCACATCTTCTTCCGTGCGAATTAGAATAGGATGGGCCATAACGGCCAATCCATTCGCCCTATGAATTAAGTCAATTACATCGCTAGGTTCTGCTTTGAACTTAGGTACATAGCAAGGACTGGTGCGATGTAAAATCGTTTTAAAGGCTTCACTCACGGTATTAACATAGCCTTTTTTAATGAGCAATTGCGACAAATGAGGACGACCTAACGAATTAGCATGAGGAAACATAGCTTTTAATTCTGCTACCGACACGTCATAGCCATTAGCAGCACACAAATCAATCATTTTAAAGATTCGAGACTGTCTTGACTCTTTGAAAAAAGCCATATAATCTAGTAACTCTTTATTGGTGTAGTCAAAGGCATACCCTAAAATATGTACATCCCCATTATGATAGGTGGAACTAAATTCACAGCCTGGAATCACAGTAATATCAGGATCAGGATGTTGTAATAGCTCCAATGAGCCTTCTATCGTATCATGATCGGTTAGAGCCATAATTTTTATTTGAGCTGCTTTATTAGCCTCACGTAAGTCTAAAGGCTGCATAACGCCATCGGAAGCAGTACTGTGCATATGAAAATCAACTAACATATTAATTACCTCCTAAGCTTACTATATGTAAATAAAAATTTCATTAATACAGATGTATTGAAAACTGTCTATCTTTTTATTATGACGTAAAATAGGGATTTATACAAGTATTACAAAAGCAGTCGATAGAAACTCCACCGACTGCCAGGGCTTATAAAGTATTTAACGTGTCTGCTACCACAGTAGTTACTTCGTCAATTGGTACTTCAATGGCTTCACCATTTTTACGAATTTTCATTTCTACGGCCCCTGATTCTAAGGTATTTTTACTTACCGTAATGCGTAATGGATAGCCAATTAAGTCAGCATCTTTGAACTTAACGCCAGCTCGTTCTTTACGATCATCTAATAATACGTCTACACCAGCTGTTTTTAACGCTTCATATACCCGTGTACTTACGTCCATAAGTGCTTCGTCTTTTGCATTAATAGGTACCACTACTACTTCAAATGGTGCAATAGCACGTGGCCAAATAATACCATTTTCATCATTGAACTGTTCAATAGCAGCTGCCAATGTGCGCGACACACCAATGCCATAACAACCCATAACAAATGGATTAGGACGGCCATCTTGGTTTAAGAAAGTAGCACTCATAGCTTCACTATATTTAGTACCTAGTTTGAAAACTTGGCCCACTTCAATACCTTTAGCAATGCTTAATTGACCACCACAGTTTGGACAAGTATCTCCAGCGGTAATTAAGCGAATTGGGGCTACAATAATATCTTCTACATTAAAATCACGTTTTGGGTTGATATTAATGTAATGGGCATCCTTTTTGTTGGCCCCACCACACACATTGTAGGCTTCCATAACAGTTTCATCTACCACAATTTTGAAGGTATCCGTCTGTTTCAAACCTACAGGACTAATGAAACCTGCCGTTAAACCAGCACTTTGTAATTCTTCTTCCGTTGCCATTTCTGGTTCAATAGTACTACCTACCGCATGCTGTACAGCAATTTCGTTCACTTCATGATCGCCACGCACAATAGCTAATACCACTACGCCATCGGTAGATAAAACAACAGCCTTAATTGTTTTAACAAGTGGCAAGTTTAGTTGTTCCGCCACAGCTTCGATGGTTTTAGCATCCGGAGTTGGTACTTCTTTTAGTTCTAATGCTTCTTCTACATCGGCTTTAATTACACCAGGCTTACCAATTTCAATATTCGCTGCATAATCACAACTATTACAATGAATCACATCGGCTTCACCAGATTCAGCAAGAGCCATAAATTCATGACTATTACTGCCACCAATGGCACCAGAATCAGCTTCTACTGGTTTAAAGTATAAGCCACAACGACTAAATACGCGTTCATAGGCATGATACATATTCCAGTAAGAAACATCTAAACCAGCTTCATCAATATCAAAGGAGTAAGCATCTTTCATGATAAATTCGCGACTTCGCATTAAACCATAGCGTGGACGACGTTCATCACGATATTTATTCTGAATTTGATACAAAGTTAATGGCAATTGACGATAGGAATTAACTTCCCCTTTTACCAAGGTTGTAATCATTTCTTCGTGCGTTGGTCCCAGGCAATATTCACGATCATGACGGTCTTTAAGACGAATCATTTCAGCGCCATATACTTTCCAACGGCCAGATTCTTGCCAAATTTCAGCAGGCTGAATAATTGGCATCATAATTTCTTGTGCCCCTGCATTTGTCATTTCTTCATGAACAATAGCTTCAATTTTGCGAATGCTTTTCCAAGCTAAGGGCAAATAGGAGTAAATACCACCGGTCATCTTACGAATCATACCGGCCCGTAACATATATTGTTGACTAATTACGTCTGCATCAGCAGGTGTTTCCCTTAATGTAGGGGCATATAATTTACTAGCTAACATTTAATTCATTACTCCTTTGCTTCTGTCTCTAAATACGTTTCTATTTCATGGAATAAAGCATCCACAAGTTCACTTTCATCTACGGTCTTAATGACTTCTCCTTTACGGAAGACAATCCCACGACCATCACCACCAGCAATCCCAAAGTCGGCTTCTCTAGCCTCCCCTGGGCCATTCACGACACAGCCCATAACAGCCACACGAATAGGTGCTTTAATACTCTTTAAGCGAGCTTCTACCGTTTCAGCCATACTAAAGAGGTTAACACGACAGCGACCACAAGTAGGACAGGAAATCATAGTCGCACCATAATTTCTAAGACCTAAGGAACTTAAAATCGTTTTACCAACTTCCACTTCGTGAATAGGGTCACCAGTCAAGGACACGCGCAATGTATCACCAATGCCTTGTGCCAATAAAGCACCAATACCGATAGAAGATTTAACAGTGCCTTGTGAAATGGTACCTGCTTCCGTAACCCCTAAATGCAAGGGATATGGTACTTTAGCTGATAATTTCTGATACGCTTCAATCATTAAAGGTACATCAGTGGCTTTAATAGACAATTTCATTTCCTTGTAGTCTAAGTATTCTAAAATACGCACATGTTCTAAGGCTGCCTCTACCATACCATCTGCACAAGGATGACCACCATATTCTTTTAAAATATGGGCTGGTAAAGAACCAGCATTTACACCAATGCGAATAGGAATATGTTTTGGTTTTGCTTTTTCAATGACCGCTACTACATTATCAATGCCCCCAATATTGCCTGGATTGATACGTAGGCCATCAACACCACTATCTATTGCCGCTAAGGCTAAAGTGTAATCAAAGTGAATATCTGCAATTAAAGGAATCTGAGCTTTAGCTTTTACTGCTTTAATCGCTTTAGCCGCTGCCATATCTGGCACGGCTAAACGAACTAAATCACAACCAGCCTCTGCTAAACGATTAATTTCTGCAATCGCTTTTTCTGTTTCTACAGGATTCGTTGTAATCATAGACTGCACACTAATGGGCGCAAAATGGCCAATAGGCACATTGCCGACTTTAATGCGCGTAGTTTCTTTTCTGTTAATCATAGGTAACTCCTATATTACAGACGGCTAATATCATGAGTCGTAGCATACACAAATAAGAGAACTAAAATAATGACCCCTGTCATCTGAATATACTGCAATGCCTTCACTGGCAAACGTCGTCTCGTAATTCCTTCTATTAATAATACAATTAGGTGGCCCCCATCTAACGCTGGAATAGGCAATAAATTAATAACACCTAAGTTTAAACTTAATAAAGCTGTAAACTGTAATAAGTACATGAAGCCATTTTCAGCCATTTGGCCCGCCATTTGAGCTACCCCAATAGGCCCTGCTAATTCAGCATTGGTAGTGCCTGTAATCATAGACCATAAACCATCTACCATGCTAACTAAGACATAGCCCGTCGTATGAAGGGCCTGCACAGCGGATTCGCCAATGCTAAACTCTTGCACCAACGATACAGGATTAATCCCAATAATAGCCCTACCTTCATTGCCTGCTTGAGTAGGAATTACAGATAATTCCTGCTCTTGCCCATTACGGTTAATTACAACAGGCACAACCGTATTTGCCGTGCCTTGTAACTGTTTAGAAATATCGGTCCAAGTAGCTACCGGCTTACCATTAATGGAAATAATGCGGTCATTCACTTCCATATGAGCCATAGTGGCTGGTGAATTACTCATCATATTCCCTACAATAGGCTCTTTAGATGGTGTTTGTACACCATAGGTAGCATACACAATAAAAAATATTACGATAGCTAACAAGAAGTTAAAAACAGCCCCTGCTGCAATTACGATAAACCGTTTCCAAACAGGTTTATTTAAAAAGGACCTATCATCTAAGGGCTCCTCTGGATCCATGCCGGCAATTTTATTGTACCCTCCTAAGGGAATAGCCCGAATGGAATAGAGAGTTTCGCCCTTTTGCACTTTCACTAAAGCCGGCCCAAAGCCAATAGCAAACTCATCGACACGCATACCACTCGCTTTGGCTGTAATGAAATGACCAAATTCATGGATAAACACAATGATGCCAAATACAAAGATTGTGGCAACGATAGTTAACAACATAATCTCTCCTATTTAATCAAGGCTCTTGCTGTTTCACGAGCCCATAAATCCATTTCCCGTAAATGGGCCAACGTAAAGGTTGGCTCCGTTTCCATTTTTTCTAAAACGGACACTACGGTCTTGTAAATATCACCGAATTGGATCTTACCAGCTAAAAAGGCATACACAGCTTCTTCATTAGCTGCATTAAATACAGCTGGTTTAAAACCACCAGCACGACCTACTTCAAATGCTAATTTTAAAGCAGGAAAATCTTCATAGCGAGGTGGGAAAAACTCTAACTGTAAAGCCTGTTCAAAGGTTAAGGTATCCATTTTTAACGGTTTACGTTGCGGGTATGTAAGGGCATATTGAATCGGCTCACGCATATCAGGATTGCCTAATTGCGCCAAAATAGCCCCATCTTTCATCATAATCATAGAATGAACAATACTTTGTGGATGAACCGTCACCTTAATATGGTCAAAATCAAAACCAAATAACCAATGGGCCTCAATAACTTCTAAGCCTTTATTAAATAAAGTGGCTGAATCAATAGTAATTTTATTTCCCATATTCCAGGTTGGGTGACGTAAACAATCAGCCGCTGTAGCTGTAGCAATTTTTTCAGAAGGCCAAGTCCGCAAAGGGCCACCAGAAGCAGTAATCAATAGGGAATCTACATTATCTCGCTGCTGCCCTTCTAAACACTGAAAAATCGCACTATGTTCACTGTCAATCGGCAATAATTGAACGCCATACTCTTTACATAAGGAGGTAATTAAAGAGCCCCCAGCAACTAAGGTTTCTTTATTAGCTAACCCAATCGTTTTTTTAGCACGAATGGCTTCTACAGTTGGTTCAATACCAGCCGCTCCTACTACTGCAGTGACTATAAGTTCAGAAGTAGACCACGTAGCGGCCGCCATTAAGGCCTCTTGACCACCTATTAATTTAGTGGGCCCATTATATCGTTTTTTTAATGTTAAAAAAGCCGTTTCATCCACTAAACCTGCCATTTCAGGCTGAAATTCTTTTATTTGAGCTTCTAATGCATCCACATTATGGTAAGCTACCAACGCTTTAACAGAAAATAAATCAGGATGCTGTCGCACCACATCTAATGTTTGTGTGCCGATAGAACCGGTACTCCCAAGAATACTCAGTGTTTTCATAGAAACTCCCATCCAATACAGCTTATACTGTACTTTTATATTTCACAACTAAGGTCTCCCAAATATGTATGTGATATTTATATTTGTTAGAGACGCTCCTTATAATAAATAAACTAATACCATAGGGGCCGAGAACAACAAGCTATCAAAGCGATCTAGCACGCCACCGTGACCTGGTAATAAAACGCCCGAATCTTTCACACCACAATACCGCTTGAGCTTAGATTCAAACAAATCGCCTAAAGGTGCCACAATGCCCGTTAAAAGACCTGCTCCTAAGCCTAACATGAGGGGCATACCTACTATAACCGCATAAATAATACCTGTAAATAGGCAGCCAATAAAGCCTCCTACATAGCCTTCTAACGTTTTATTAGGGCTTATATTCGGAACGATTTTACGTTTCCCCCACTGACGCCCGGCAAAATAAGCAAAGGTATCGCTGGCCCAAGTAGTGAATAATAATAACCAAATGACTAATTCACCCATATGCGCATTCACAACAGGAACAGAAAACAATTCGTAAATTGACGTTTCACGAAGCACTAATAGGGCTGCAAAGCCACCATTTATATAGAAAAAACCAAAGGTAGCACAACTAATGACTGATAAATTTAAACGAGCCGGCCCAAAAATATATAATAAGCCCATTGTCATAGCCGCGGCAGCCGCCACCATGATGGCCCATTTATAAAAACCAAAGGCTAACATAATCATCAATAAAGTAGTGTAAATATAGCCCCACCGATTCGGCACTATAATATCAATCTTACGTAGCATACTAGCATATTCTCGCCAGCCTAATAAGGCCAACAATAAAATGATAGCATTAAATAGCTGACCACCTACGGTAATGGCTAACACAGCAATGACAAAGCCTATTAAAGCTGTAATGACACGAGTCTTGAGCATCCTATTCCTCCGTCTTTAAACCGCCGAAGCGACGTTCTCGTTGCTGGTAGGCATACACAGCATCTAATAATGTTTGAGCTGTAAAGTCAGGCCAATGGGTTTCGGTAAACCAAAATTCCGCATACGCCAATTGCCACAATAAAAAATTACTAATTCGATAATCATTACTTGGTCGAATTAATAAGTCTACATTGCTAAATTCTTGCGTATATAGACTCTTACCAAAGGATTCTTCGGTAATATCCTCTACAGCTAACTTACCGGCTACTACCTCTTTGGCAGTGGCCCGGACCGCTCGCACTATTTCATCGCGTCCACCATAGTTAATAGCTAACTGTAAGGTAAGACCCGTATTATTCTTTGTTAAGTTTTCAGCATCCGCAATGATTGTCTGTAATTCTTCTGAAAGACCGCCAATATAACCAATAAAACGGATGCGCACATTTTTCTCGTGCATATCACGAACATTGCCTAACAAGTACTCTCGAATCAGACTCATGAGCAAGGATACTTCTTGCTCGGGACGCTTCCAATTTTCTGTAGAAAATCCGTAAACAGTTAATGCTTTTATGCCAATTTCATCAGCAGCAATCACTATTTTTTTTAATACATCAGCCCCTGCACGATGTCCCATCGTACGTGGCAAACCACGGCGTTTAGCCCAACGACCATTGCCATCCATAATAATAGCTACATGGTGAGGTATATTCTGAGGATCTAGCGTAATTTCCGACGCTTTCTTTGCATCCCCGTTCTTACGTAGTAATTTCTTTAGCATATTGTACCTCATTGCAGTTTTCAAAACCACTTGCTACCATTGGGCGATATAACAAAATTTGCCATATACCCGTTTCCTCTACGTACACCACACGGCCTACGTAAAAATCATTGTCTGCAACAGTGAAAAATCGATTATGATTTTCACCGATAGTTACTGCAAAAGGGATATTGGCAGCCTGCAACATCCGTTGTGCAAGCTGCCAAGGTAATCCAACCATTAAGTTTGGCGTATTCATTATACTTCCAATACGTCCTTTTCTTTCTTATCTTTCAACTCATCAATGGCTTTAATTTTTTTATCCGTCAATTTCTGGATTTTATCTTGGCCTTGTTTAGCATCATCTTCTGTAATTGTTTTTGCTTTTTCTTCTTTTTTGATAGCATCGTTAGCATCACGACGAATGTTACGAACCGCTACTTTAGCTTCTTCCGCTTTCTTGCTTACTACTTTCACAAGTTCTTTACGACGTTCTTCTGTAAGCTGTGGAATAGCTAAGCGAATAGTGTCGCCATCATTGCTTGGATTTAGGCCTAAATCAGATTGTAAAACTGCTTTTTCAATAGGACCAATCATAGATTTTTCCCATGGTTTTACTAAAATCAAACGTGGTTCTGGTGCTGTTACATTAGCAACCTGGTTGATTGGAGATGGTGTACCATAATAATCGACCATAACTTTGTCTAATAAGGCAGTGCTAGCACGGCCGGTACGGATGGAAGCAAATTCATGTTTCAAAGCCTCAATGGTTTTGTCCATACGACTTTCTTCACGGGTTAATAACTCTTGAATTTCCATTATTCTTCACCTCTTACGATAGTACCAACGACTTCCCCTTTCGCAGCACGTGTAATATTGCCAGGAATATCCATGCTAAATACTACGATTGGGATATTATTATCCTTACACAAGGTCGTAGATGTAGAGTCCATTACTTTAAGTTCCCGACTAATTACGTCCATGTAAGTAAGTTCATCAAACTTCTTAGCTTCTGGGTTAGTACGTGGATCACTATCATACACACCATCAGCAAATTTTTTCGCCATTAAAATAGCATCAGCTTCAATTTCAGCAGCACGGAGCGCAGCTGTTGTATCTGTAGAGAAATAAGGATTCCCTGTGCCAGCTGCAAAAATAACAATACGACCTTTTTCTAAGTGACGAATGGCTCGACGACGAATGTAAGGTTCTGCTACTTCTTGCATAGCAATAGCCGTCTGTACACGAGTAGCTGCACCGGCATTTTCAAGGGCATCTTGTAAAGCTAACGAGTTCATAACCGTAGCAATCATACCCATATAATCGGCCGATGCACGATCCATACCTTTAGCGCTACCAGCTAAACCGCGCCAAATATTTCCGCCACCAACTACGATGGCTATTTGTAAATCCGTAGTTCTTGCGATTTCAGCAATCTCTTTCGCAATTTCTTCTACTACAACGGGATTAATGCCAAAGCCTTGGTCGCCAGCTAAGGCTTCACCACTTAATTTCAAGACGATACGTTTAAAATTTCTATTACTCATTGCGTTACTCCTCTGCTATTACAAAATAAGAGAACACGTGACGGTGTTCTCTTATCTCTTAAATCTTATTGACCAGCGGCTGCACGAACTTCAGCTTCGAAGTCGTCCTGACGCTTTTCAATTCCTTCGCCTAAAGCGTAGCGAACGAAACGACGTACGTTAATGTTTTCACCGATTTTAGCAATTTTTTCGGTAATAACATCAGTAATAGTTTTGTCACCATCTTTAATGAAAACCTGTTCCAATAGGCAGTTTTCTTTATAGAATTTTTCAACGCGGCCATTAACCATTTTTTCAAGAACTGCTTCTGGTTTTGGTTTGCGACCAGCTTTTACATCTTCTTCTGCTTCTGCTTTAGCTTGTTCTAAAAGAACTGCTTTTTCATGTTCAATAACTTCAGCAGGTACTTCTTCACGATTTAAGTACGTAGGATTTGCTGCTGCGATCTGCATAGCAATATCTTTAACAAGGTCTTGGAAGTCTTCAGTTTTAGCAACGAAGTCTGTTTCACAGTTAACTTCTACAAGAACACCAATACGACCGCCACCATGAATATAGGAAGCAACCACACCTTCAGCCGCTACACGACCAGCTTTTTTAGCAGCCGCAGCTAAGCCTTTTTCACGAAGTAAGTCGATTGCTTTTTGGATATCGCCGTTAGCTTCAGTTAACACTTTTTTGCAATCCATCATGCCTGCGCCTGTAATTTCGCGCAATTCTTTTACTAATGCAGCAGTAATCGCCATATAATATATACCTCCTACACATTAATTAAGGTAAGGTCTAGTTAGCCTTACCTTAATTTTATATCGTTCTACATATTTTATCAAATAATATTTAATATATATTCAATAAATTTTAAGTTTTAAGGCAATGCTAGTTATTAGCCCTGACCGTCTTGTACCATTTCAGTGGAGTCAGCTTCCATTTGTTTCATAGCTTGGTCAGCTGCTTCTTGGTGTTCACCTTGGTCATCTAAAGATTCACCTTGACGACCTTCTAATACAGCGTCAGCCATTTTACCAGTTAACAATTTTACAGCGCGGATAGCGTCATCGTTAGCTGGAATTGGGAAGTCGATTTCATCGGGATCACAGTTAGTGTCTACAGTAGCTACTACTGGGATACCTAATTTTTTAGCTTCGGCAATAGCGATGCGTTCTTTTTTAGGGTCAATTACGAATAAAGCACCTGGCATTTTAGGCATATCTTTAATGCCGCCAAGATATTTTTCTAATTTTTCCATTTCGTGACGTAAGCCGATAACTTCTTTTTTAGGAAGAAGTTCGAATGTGCCGTCTTCAGCCATTTTTTCAAGCTGCTTTAAACGTTTAACACGTAATTCGATAGTTTTGTAGTTAGTTAACATACCACCTAACCAACGTTCGTTTACGTAGAACATGTTAGCGCGGATAGCTTCTTCTTTAACGGATTCTTGAGCCTGTTTTTTAGTGCCCACGAAAAGAATCACTTCACCGTTTTGAGCTACTTCACGAAGGAAATCGTAAGCTTCTTCTACTTTTTTAACTGTTTTCTGAAGGTCGATGATATAAATACCATTACGTTCAGTGAAGATGAACTTAGCCATCTTAGGGTTCCATCTTCTAGTCTGATGACCGAAATGTACGCCAGCCTCCAATAATTGTTTCATTGATACTACTGCCATGTTGGCACCTCCTGTTAATAAACCTCCGCAGCATCATATTCAATATAAATCAGGACAATTCCTGACACAGACATTGAATCAGACTGCGTGCGTAATTTTCATACCTAAAAAGTATAGCACATAAGGCACAGGTGTGACAAGAGGGTTTCTTTAAAAATATTATGCATGAAGTGTGTGAGTATGTGAATGTGTGAAAACGTGACGCCTTCTCTTGCTCTCGAGTTGCTAGGCAACAAAGGTCGCTTCAAAAAGGCGTCACGTTCTCAGCAGCGCAGAGTATGGTAAGTGTGACAGTTAAGTTAGTGCTTCATGTGATAGAGTTGTAGTAAGCGATTATTATGTTAGCTAATATGAAATATTCCACTCTACATCTTCGTATGTCCGCCATAGACATCACGATTTTCCTTATCTTCACTATTTACACGAATTCGTTCTACTTTATAACGATCACTTGGCTTACCATGAACAAGATCTACACGGAAACGGTCAGCCTTTTCAACAGCTGCCATTTCTTGACCAAATTCTTCCGTAGCACGTGCCATATTACCATCAACTATAGCACCATTTTGCAAGGCGCGATAAATAATGGCTGCAAATTCATAGCGTGTCATAGTTTGATTGCCTTTAAATTCTCCATCAGGATAGCCTACCAATAAGCCTTTATCAGCTAACGTCTTAACATAATTATAAGCCCAATGATTAGCGGGTACATCTGGGAAGTTTACGTCAAGTTTGACTGTATTAGTAGTTATATTACTACTGTTGTTTACACGTTCGGCCTCTAATTGCTCTACCCGACTTCTCAAGGCTTCAATTTCTTTTGCCATAGCAACTCGCGAGCGCGATACGCCACTGCTTTGACCAATATTAAAATTAAGGCCTGCAGAAATCATATTTTCACCATTTCCCATAGAAGATGCTACATTTACCATCACATCTTCATTAGGACGATAAAAAGCACCTACTGCCATTGCATTAGCATTACCATAATTGCCGTAACCTACAGAGAAGCTCCATTTATCATCTGGATTAAAATCAAGTGGATGTAAGCCTGCTAATGCTGCTGCACCTGCGCCTACTTTATCCATACGACTATCTAAACCATTAATGCGTCCATCAATACTATCTACACGATTGTTTAAATTATTAATTTGTTCCGTGTGAGTATTAAGAGTCTGTGTATTATTATTGACTTGTGATTTTAAATTATTAATATCCCCTTTATTTATAGATACTTGGTCGCCTAATTTCGTAATATTATTCGTATTATTAGTAATTGAATTCTTAATTTCATCTGCCAAAGACACAGTAAAGGTGTGTTTTGTTGGATTTCCATCAGCATCTGTACTAGCTGGTGTTTCAGTAACTAAAATGCCATCGCCTTGTTTTACATCAATGGCATTGGCATTCACATACTCTCTCACAGAGGTTTCAACAGACTTCAACTGAGCCACATTCACTGCATCACTATCATTAGAACCGGCCGCCACATTGGTAATTTGCCGCGTTGCATTGTCATTACCTACTGAAACAGCACCTAGACTCCCTTTCACTGTAGCTGCAATAGCCGCTTTAGCCGTTTCCGTACTATTAGCAGCACCATACACTTCATTAGCTGACGCACTCGCCGTGTTAGTAACAGTTACATCTTTCAATGCTTCACGAGTGGCCTCAGAATCACTCCCCAAAGCAACGCCACTAACTACCGATGTTTTTGCATTATGACCAAGCGCTACACCATTTTCTGCTGTACTTTCCGCCTTTCGCCCCACTGCGATGGCATCAGTTTGATTGGCTAATGTATCCGTGCCTATAGCGACGGCATAATCACCAGAGGCACTCCATTGAGACAGCTCTGTAGCAAAGGTACTAGTTTCACTTCCTTTAGTGTACCAAGTTTTCATTTTTCCTGTGTAAGTGCCTATAGCAATAGAGTTTCGTCCACTAGCCCCAGCACCCCAACCGATAGCAAGGGAGGATTGACCTGTAGCTGCTGCGGCAGAGCCCAAAGCTGAGGAATAATCCCCTAGTACCATAGAACTATTGCCAACAGCTGTAGAGTTCATTCCCGATGCATAACTATGAGTCCCAACAGCACTCGCTGCATAGTTCATTGCCTTAGCATCATCCCCTAAAGCTGTAGTTTGACTATGCAAAGCATATGCTTTGTAGCCTAATGCGGAAGCACCCCAGCCAGATGCTTTCGTATCACCGCCAATAGCAACAGCATTGCCACCACCATTTTCTAACTCTCCTAAGCCAGTCGCATACTGCTGATTGTTAATTCGCAAATTATCAATTTTAGCTTTTAGTTCGTTTGCATCTCGTTCAATACTAGCATTGTATACCTTAGCATTTTGTCCGTACGCCGTACTCTTCGTGCCATGAGCCCATGCACCATCGCCAATGGCAGTAGCACTGTCACCAGTGGTATTGGTACCATTGCCAATGGCTAATGAATTATAGCCTAATGCATTTGTACCTGCGCCAATAGCAATAGCTTGACTGCCTGTAGTCATAGCTCTAGTGCCAATCGCAATAGCATTTTGTCCATTCACCTTAGTTTTACCTGAATTTGAAAGAGTATCACTATAATCTGGATCTCGCTGAACCTCAGCATCCGCACCAATAGCGATAGCATTAGTCGCTAGTTCATCAATTTTAGCCCCCTTCCCAGTAGCAATACTTTGAGCTGATTGAGCCTTAGCGCCATATCCTTCAGCAATGCTATTCAAACCTGTAGCCTCCGCTTCTAACCCTTCAGCAATACTATTTGTACCAGTTGCTTTAGATGTATTACCAAGAGCTAATGCGCTTTCACCTGTCGCTTCCGTACTAGGCCCTACGGCCACACTATTAGAACCTGTGTCGCTAGGACCTGCTTCCGTAGAATTGACACTTACATAATCAACACTGGCTCCTAGTACTTCATTGCCAGTCCACAAGGCCCCCATGGCACTCAATACTAACCATGCAAGTATTCGTTTATTTTTTTGTTTCATTCTATCACCTGTTTTACTACACAACAAATATCACTCATCACTTTATTTTTATATTATAATTAATAATAAGTGATTTTTCAAGTATATATTCATTATTTTCATTAATATTTTATAATTTATATAAAAATAAAACAGATTCAAAATGTAATTCAAATAATCAAAATATAAGCATTATTTAGACATTTTAGTTTTATATATCAATAGAATGCGATTTTATTTTTTGATAGTATAAAATA
>NZ_NMZQ01000011.1 GCF_010093125.1 Veillonella sp. R32 | reverse complement strand
TTTTGTCCTATAACCCTAATTTCCATAATATCCATGTTGCGCATTTTTTTGTAGTAAATAGTTAGGGCATTGCAAATACGATCTGGTGAACCGCAGTCGTAACATTTGTCTTGGCGGATAGCACAGGGATTTTTAGAGGACTTTTTATTTTTTACTACATTTTGAGGCGCTGCTACATTGCGGGCTCGATAAATGGCCGCGCTTAGGTCTGGGGTGATTTTATTGGTGCCGAGTACAAAAAATACTTCTTCAGAGCCAAAGAGGGAACAGGCTACACGGTTACCGGTGCCATCAATATTGACCATTTCACCAGTTTGCGCTAGGGCATTAACGGAGGTGAGGAAGACATCTCGTTGCATAGTACGGAGAGCAGTTTGACGAAAATTCTCACTGTCTAAAGGGCGATGAATATCGGTTATCTCTATATTTTGCCCTTCTAAAGCCTCGTATACCTTTAACGTTTGTAATGTGCGTGAGTCGCCTAAAGCAACGCGCTTATTTTGAATGCGTGATTTTAAATAGGCTATTGCGTCTTCACCAGTTTCAAAATAGTGGACTACAAAGTTATTGCGCTCTAGATTTTTGATAGTTTTGGCCATATCAATAGGGGCTGTATTGTTTGTAGGGTTAGTTACTGCATCAATGGTAGTGTTTGTATTCGCCATAAAGAAACCTCCTTAGGAAGTAATAATACACCATAGTACTTTGACTTGTTTGTATAGTATGTATATTTGTATTTTATCATGATAAACGCCTTAAGGGCTAGTTAGTACAGCGATTTACCTACTTATATTCATTAGATTATAATTACTAGTTCCTGATTAGTATTTATTGATAGTTCATGATTGAAACTTATTGCTAGTTTATAATTGGCGCTTATTGCTAGATTTTGTTTAGCACGCATTAGTACTTTAGGAGGGGGATTTATTGGTAGTTTATAATCGGTATTTTATGGTAAGTAATAAGAAAAATTTGTAAATTTTACTTGACAGCAGAAGAAAATGTGTTTATTATAATATACAACCTTAGTGGACAGAGTATTACTTGAAGTGAACAAAAAGAATTGCTTTGTTGTTATCTTTACTATATTGTGGGGATATAGTACTAAGGAAATTGTTTGAGAAAACAGGGAATTGCTTGGCGAGTAAAAAGAGTGAGAGACATTTGCGAGCCTAGAT
Organism: Veillonella sp. R32; assembly: GCF_010093125.1. Lineage (GTDB taxonomy): Bacteria > Bacillota > Negativicutes > Veillonellales > Veillonellaceae > Veillonella_A. Next base: position 158,965 of record NZ_NMZQ01000011.1, on the reverse strand, counting down.
AATTGAATAAGGTGCTCTTAAACCGTAGAGACGGAGATAAAAATAGGACGTGCACTTACAGAGAGTGAAGGTGGCTGAGATTTCACAGAACGCAGCTTATTAAATGGACCGTTGAGGGCGCTAGGAACGATTAGTATACGACGCATTATGTATGTAGTTGGTATAGCTTATAGGCCGATATAGCTTTGAGTTTATGTCAATACGAGTACATAGGGTATGCGTATGAAGTTAGCTGATTTAGTATGTAGCGACGCGACATTGGCGTTAACAATGAGGGGTATGTTAGTATCCTGCGAATGAGAGGGATTGAAGTAACTAGGGATATCAGTTATGGTAGCTTTTAGTTATAGTATCCAAACAAGGTGGTACCGCGAGTTTATACGACCCGTCCTTGGCATATATTGCCAAGGACGTTTTTTTATATCTAAAAGGAGCGAGTTATATGAGTCACATGTCATTGGCGGAACTACAGAATTATAAAGGGAAATATCCTGTAGTACCGATTTATAAAGAAATTTTTGCGGATGTGCGTACACCTATTAGTGTATTAAAGGCTTTAAAAAAAGTTAGTAAAACGGCCTTTTTATTAGAAAGTGCGGATAATAAAGAAAACTGGGGTCGCTATTCCTTTTTAGGCTTTGATCCCTTGTTAGAAATTACTTGTAAGGACGCGGTAGTAACGATTAAGGGGGCTATTACGCAACAGTTTACGACAACAGAGCCAAATGATGTGATTCGTAAGCTGTTGGCTGAATATAAAAGTCCTCGTTTTGAAGGATTACCTACCTTTACAGGCGGTTTAGTAGGTTACTTTGGTTATGAATACATGGGCTATGCAGAACCGACCTTACAACGTGGTTTTCAGCAGCAACGGGAACGGTTGAAAAAAGCCAGCTTAGGACAGGCGGTACCTAGTTTTAATGATGTAGATTTAATGCTCTTTGATAAAGTGATTGCCTTTGATCATTATAAAAATAAGATTTTCCTAATCGTTAACATTCGGACCGATGAATTAGAAACCAATTATTATAAAGGGCAGTTAGCATTAGATAGTTTAGCTAACTTAGTAGGAACGGGTGAGGAAGCAGATATACCAGCCGGGCAATTACTCAGTGACTTTGAAGGGGAGTTTTCAGAAGCGGAATTTGTCAAAGCTGTGGAGCAGGTAAAAGGCTATATTATGGAAGGTGATATTTTTCAAGGGGTGTTGTCAAATGGCCAACGCGCTAAATTCTCTGGTAGTTTGTTAAATGCGTACCGTGTGTTGCGAACGACCAATCCATCTCCTTATATGTTTTATTTTAGTAGTCCTCAGTTAGAATTGACTGGCGCATCGCCAGAAACACTGGTGAAAGTACATCAAGGGCGGGTAGATACATTCCCTATAGCGGGCACTATGCCACGAGGCAAGAATGAGGCTGAAGATAAAGCTTATGAACAGCAGTTGCTAGGTGATGAAAAAGAGTTGGCGGAACATAATATGTTGGTTGATTTAGGACGTAATGATTTAGGTAGGGTGTGTCAATTTGGTAGTGTAGCGGTTACGTCTCTTCGCGAAATACAACGCTTTTCGCATGTGATGCATATTTGCTCTGCTGTAACCGGAACCCTTCAAACTGATAAAGATGCGTTGGATGCGCTAAGTGCTACGTTACCAGCGGGTACTTTATCTGGGGCCCCTAAGATTCGAGCGGTTCAGATTTTACAAGACCTTGAAAGGTCACCGCGTGGTATTTACGCCGGTGCCATTGGGTATTTAGACTTTACTGGCAATATGGATACTTGTATCGGTATTCGCATGGCCGTTGCTAAAGAAGGTCAAGTGCTTGTGCGGGCCGGTGCAGGGATTGTACGGGATAGTAATCCTAAGAGTGAGTATGAAGAAACGCGTAATAAAGCACAATCTATGGTAGAAGCGATTCAGAAGGGAAGTATGGTGACTGGCTATGATATTGTTGATTGATAATTATGACAGTTTTTCCTTTAATTTGTACCAATTGTTAGGTGCCTTAACGCCACAGATTAAAGTTGTGCGCAGTGATGAGCTCACCGTAGCAGAGGTACTAGCCTTAAAGCCTAGTCATATCGTATTATCGCCTGGCCCTGGTCGTCCTAAGGAGGCTGGTATTTATGAAGCCTTAATTCCTAAGGTGGCGGGGAAGATTCCTTTACTAGGTGTGTGCTTAGGCCATCAAGCCATCGCTGAAGCGTATGGTGGAACTATAGGCTATGCGAAAGAGGTACTACATGGTAAGTCTAGTGAGGTTACACAATTGGTGGCATCAAAGTTATTTGTAGACGTACCTAATGTATTTACAGCGGCTCGTTATCATTCCTTAGCCGTGATGCGCGAGTCCTTGCCTGATGAGTTAGTAGTGACGGCTGAAACGGCGGATGGTGAGATTATGGCCTTGGAACATCGTCAATATGCTTTGTATGGCTTACAGTTTCACCCTGAATCTATTTTGACACCTCAAGGGACACAGTTGCTGACTAACTTTTTAAAGATTTGAGAAAGAAGAGTGATCATATGATACAAGAAGCAATAGAAACAGTAGTAGAAGGTCGAAATTTGACCTATGACATGGCGTTGGGGGCTATGCGAGACATAATGAATGGCGAGGCCAATGAAGCACAAATGGGGGCTTTATTAGGGGCTTTACGTTTAAAAGGAGAGAGCATTGAAGAAATTACCGGATTTGCTCAAGGTATGCGTGAGAAAGCAGTACCGGTAGCTCATGAGCAGGACGTGTTTGAAATTGTTGGCACTGGTGGAGATAAGGCGAATACCTTTAATATTTCAACCACCGCCGGTTTTGTGATTGCCGCTGGAGGCGTTCCGGTAGCGAAACATGGAAATCGCAGTGTATCTAGTAAGTGTGGTGCCGCTGATTGTTTAGAAGCGTTAGGCGTTCAATTAGGTATTCCTGGTGAAGCGAATCAAAAGGTATTAGCTGAAGTGGGGATGTGTTTCATGTTTGCCCCTTTATATCACAGCTCTATGAAATATGCAGCACCAGTTCGTAAGGCCTTAGGCATTCGTACGGTATTTAATGTATTGGGGCCATTAACTAATCCGGCTGGGGCGACTAAACAGCTTATGGGCGTATATGATCGTCAGTTAGTGGAGCCCTTAGCGCAAGTGTTGGCTAATTTAGGCGTTACTCGAGGTGCTGTAGTTCATGGTTTTGATGGGCTGGATGAAATTACGGCTTGTGATAAAACGTACGTATGTGAAATTAATGAGGGGCAACTTACGTCGTATATATTAGATCCTGCTGAGTATGGCCTTCCCTATGCAAAGTCTGAAGAGTTAGTGGGCGGCGATGGAGCTGTTAATGCCGCTATTACCCGAGCTATTTTAGAAGGGGAAAAGGGACCACGACGGAATGCCGTCTTATTGAATGCAGGCGTCAGTTTCCATTTAGCTGAACCGAATACTTCGATTGAGGCCGGCCTTGCGAAAGCGGCGCGCCTTATTGATGAAGGTAAAGCCTTAGCCGTGTTAGAAGCGTTAGTAAAAACTACGAATGAAGTAGTAAGACAATGAGGTAGACTATGATTCTTGATGATATTGTACAGGCTACGCGTAAGCGAATTGCTAAGGAAAAAAAGGAGACACCCTTACACGAATTAAAGGTATTAGCTACGTCCTTAGCTGACACGGAGTTAAAAGAAGGGCCCTTTGCCTATCCCTTTGAAAGGGCCTTGCGTGCTAGTGATATGAATTTTATCTGTGAAGTTAAGAAGGCATCTCCTTCAAAGGGCATTATTGCGGCCGAGTTTCCTTTTGTAAGGATTGCTAAGGATTACGAACAAGCTGGGGCCGCGGCGATTTCCGTACTTACCGAACCCGATTTCTTTAAGGGCCATGTATCGTATTTGATGCGTATTCGTGAAGAAGTAAATCTTCCTTTATTACAAAAGGATTTTTTCCTTGATGAATATCAAATATATGGTGCTAAAGTGCATGGGGCTAACGCTATACTGCTGATTTGTGCCATTTTAAATGATGAAGAATTACAGACTTTTCATGAGCTAGCGACTAGTTTGGGCTTATCTTGTTTGGTGGAAACTCATAGCGCTCAGGAGATAGAGCGCGCTTTGGCTGTGGGCGCTCGAATTATTGGCGTTAATAATCGCGATTTACGAGATTTTACAGTTAATATTGAGCATAGTTTGTCGCTTAGGCCATTAGTGCCACCTGAGGTAGTTTTCGTTTCAGAAAGTGGCTTAGAAACAGCAGCGGATATTCAGCACTTACGAGATCATCATATTCAAGCGGCTCTCATTGGGGAACATTTCATGCGGGCCCCTCATAAGGTGAAGGCGTTAGCCGAATTATATGGGGCGACACCAATTGTGCAGACTAAGATTTGTGGCTTGAAACGCTTAGACGATGTGAAGGCTATCAATGCGTTACCGGTGAAACCACAATATGTAGGCTTTGTATTTGCTCCTAGTTCGCGCCAAGTTACGGCGGAGCAAGCGCAGTCCTTAGTGGCTCAGTTAGAACCTACTATTCAAAAGGTAGGCGTTTTTGTTGATGAGACAGTAGACAGGATAGTGAATCTCGTTAAGTCGGTGCCTTTAGATGTGGTGCAAGTGTGTGGTGAAGGGGCGGAAGCTAAGGTGGTCGCTTTAAAAGAGCGACTGGCAACCCCCATTTGGCGTGCTGTGTCCGTACAATCAGCTGAGGATATTAAGGAGAGTGAAAAATCACAGGCTGATGTATTGCTCTTTGATACTCATAAAAAAGGATATAGTGGTGGTACGGGCGACGTGTTTGATTGGACTTTATTACAAGCATGTAAGAGGCCTTTCTTTTTAGCTGGTGGCTTAGGGCCTCAGAATATTGCTCGTGCTATTCGTCAAGTAAGACCTTATGGTGTTGATGTAAGTAGTGGTGTTGAGACAGAGGGCCAAAAAGATGCTATGAAGATTCAGCAATTTTTACAGATTATAGCCAATATAACGAAAGAGGTATGTATATGACAACGAAACGTAAAGGACGCTATGGTAATCATGGTGGTCAATATATTCCCGAAATTTTAATGAATGCGGTGCTTGAAGTGGAAGCCGCGTATGAACAATATAAGAAGGACCCTGCCTTTATTGCAGAATTAGAAGATTTGCAAGTGCATTATACAGGGCGGCCCTCCCTTTTATACTATGCGAAGCATATGAGTGAAGACTTAGGCGGCGCTAAGATTTACTTGAAGCGTGAAGATTTAAACCATACAGGCTCTCACAAGATTAATAATGTGTTAGGCCAAGTATTATTAGCTCAGCGCATGGGCAAAAAGCGTATTATTGCTGAAACGGGGGCTGGTCAACATGGCGTAGCAGCCGCTACGGCAGCGGCGCTTTTAGGGATGGAATGCGAAATTTTCATGGGCAAAGAAGATACGGAACGGCAAGCTCTTAATGTGTATCGTATGGAACTTTTAGGAGCTAAGGTGCATCCTGTTACTTCCGGCACGATGACGTTAAAAGATGCAGTGAGTGAAACTTTGCGTGAATGGACTCGTCGGGTGGATGACACCTACTATGCTATGGGTTCGGCTGTGGGGCCTCACCCATTTCCTATGATTGTGCGGGACTTTCAAAGCATTATTAGTAAAGAGACGCGGGCACAGATTTTAAAAGCGGAAGGCAAACTTCCTAGTATGGTCATGGCCTGTGTAGGTGGCGGTAGCAATGCTATTGGTATGTTCCATCATTTTATTCCTGATGAAGGGGTACAATTGGTAGGCTGTGAAGCGGCTGGTCTTGGCATTGAAACGAAAGAGCATGCAGCAACGTTAGCGAAAGGTACGCCTGGTATATTCCATGGTATGCGTTCTTATTTTGTGCAAAATGAATATGGTCAAATCGCACCGGTTTACTCTATTTCAGCCGGTCTTGATTATCCCGGCATTGGGCCAGAACATTCCTATTTACATGACACGGGTCGAGCTACTTATGTACCGATTACGGATGAAGAAGCGGTAACGGCCTTTGAATATTTATCTCGTACAGAAGGCATTATTCCTGCTATTGAAAGTGCACATGCTGTAGCACAGGCTATGAAAGTAGCGCCTACCATGGGGCGGGATGAATCAATTATCATTTGTTTGTCAGGCCGTGGCGACAAAGACGTAGCCGCTATGGCTAAATATAGGGGGCGTGAAATTCATGAGTAAACTAGCATATACTGATAATTTTGATATTCAAGCAGCCTTCGCTAAGGGCAAGGCATTTATTGGCTTTTTAACAGCGGGCGATCCTAATCTTGAGGCTACGGCTCGTTATATTCAAACGATGGCGCAGGCTGGTGCTGATTTAATTGAAATTGGTATTCCTTTTTCAGACCCTGTAGCTGAAGGAGAGGTAATACAACGGGCTTCAGAACGGGCGTTAGCTAAGGGAGCGTTAACGGATGCTATTTTTGATATGGTAGCTCAGGTTCGTGAAACTGTTACGATCCCGCTCGTGTTTATGACCTATTTAAATCCTGTATATGTGTATGGCACCGACCGTTTTTTCAAACGTTGTAAAGCCCTTCAAATTCGTGGCATTATTGTGCCAGACTTACCTTATGAAGAAAAGGAGGAATTGGAAACGGTAGCGGCCACATATGGAGTGACTGTTATTTCTCTCATTGCGCCTACGTCGGAACAGCGAATTGGACGCATTGCTAAAGAGGCTAAAGGCTTTATTTATTGTGTATCCTCGTTAGGTGTTACGGGTGTGCGTAAGAATATTACTACTGACATTGAGAGCTTAGTAGGAACGATTAAAAAATATACTGATATTCCGGTGGCCATAGGTTTTGGCATTGCCGAACCAGAGCAAGCGAAGGCTATGGCGGCCGTTTCAGATGGAGCCATCGTAGGGTCAGCCATTGTAAAAATCATCGAAGCTTATGGTGATAAGGCTGAAACACCTTTAGCAGAGTATGTAAAGTCTATGAAAAACGCTGTTAGCCAAGCTTAAAGGAAGTCTAAAGTAATCTAAAGAAATTTGTGTTGGCCAGTTCATAGAGAAGGATAAGGCAGTATACGCCTAGAAGCTATGGCAATTTAGCATAGCTTCTAGGCGTTTTTTCATGAAATGTTTAGGTCGATTCGGTATAGTGCACATAGGGAGATTACGCAGAAATTTAAAAACATGTTATAATATGGATGAATTAAGTCAATAAGGAGAATAACCATGAATTGGAAAAAAGTAGTACTAGTAGCGACTGTGTGTACGGCCTGCACCTTAGGTGTAAGTCAAGCTGACAATCGGTTAGCCGATGTAAAACCTACCGATTGGGCTTATCAGGGACTACAGACTTTGGTAAAACATGGGGCCATTACAGATACGAAAGGGTTAAATTTGAATGGTCAAGTATATACTCGTTATGAATTAACCCCCTTAATTGCAGATATTGTAGAAAAACGGGAACAGATGAATGATACGGATAAAAATATAGCTATTCGTTTGTATAGCGAATTCCGTGAAGATTTAATGCAATATAATCGCGACCAAGAAATTAAAGAAGGTAAGCGGGATGAAAGTGCGGCGGCTAATGGTGAAACGCCAGCCTTGACGAAGGAACAAATTGCAGAGCGTATGAAAAGCTTTGATGTAGATCGTAGCCGTGTGCAAACCGGTGGTGACGTACGGCTTCGTTTTGGCAATGGTGGTAAGAACGATTACCGTGCTCGTGTAGGTGTTGTGATTGGCGGTGGCAATGTGGCCGCACCTGATGCTTTATATGATAAAGTAGGGCGTCGCGCTATTGAAGAAGCTGATAAAGAAGCAGAAAAATCACGAGCTCAGTTTGCTAAGAATCGGGCCCGTATAGAAGCAGAAGAAGCAAAGGAAGCAAAGGAAGCAAAGGAAAAAGCAGATGCTGAGAAGAAAGCTAAGTCATCAGCGACTCAGGCTAACTCGGCAGAAGGCATTACATCGAGTGAACCTGTTTCAGATAGTAAAGAGGTGACTCCCGTAAACGAGGCTAGCAAAGAAACTACGCCAGTTGTGGCGGATAGCACTCCGGCTACGGACGTAACACCGGATACCGTACATAATAGTGATTCCCGTGAAGGCAAGGCATAGGCGAACATAACCTAGGAAAGTAACCATTTTGTTGTGAGTTTGGGTTACTAACGGTTGTTATGGCTTAGCTAGTTCGCCGTTTAGTAAGCAAACAATATAGATAGGAAATGGTGAAGTGTATGTTTTTAAGTCGTATTAAAAATAAGTTGAACACGGTGCATCAACACCGTATGCAAGTATCAGAGGTCTTTCGGTATATTGGGCCAGGGATTATCGTTACGGTAGGCTTTATTGATCCAGGCAACTGGGCTGCTAACTTAGCCGCCGGAGCCATGTTTGGTTATAATTTATTATGGGTCGTTACCTTATCGACTATCATGCTTATTTTATTACAACATAATGTGGCGCATTTGGGTATTGTTACCGGCCGTTGTTTATCCGAATGTGCTTATGAAACGTTGCCCCGTTGGTTATCGAGTATTTTGCTTAGTACGGCAGGGCTGGCGGCGGCAGCTACGGCCTTAGCCGAATTCATTGGGGCCGCTATTGCACTTAAAATGCTCTTTGGCATTCCTCTATTTATTGGTTCTATTTTAACGGCTATTATCTGTACATTTATGTTACTGACTAACTCGTACAGCAAGCTAGAAAAGGTGATTGCTGGGTTTGTATCGCTTATTGCCTTAGCGTATTTAGCTGAATTATCTATGGTTGATGTAGACTGGGCGGCCTCAGGTCTTGCGTGGGTGAATCCAACCTTGCCGAATGAATCCATGCTTGTAATCCTTAGTATTTTAGGGGCTGTTATTATGCCTCATAATCTCTTTTTGCATTCTGAAATCATTCAGAGCCGTGAGTTTAATAAAGCGGATCCGCAGGTGATGCAAAAACGGTTGCGCTATGAATTTTTAGACACCATTTTCTCCATGGGTATTGGCTGGGCTATTAATTCCGCCATGATTATCTTAGCGGCTGCTACGTTTTTTCAACAAGGCATTGTGGTAGAAGAGTTGGAGCAAGCCCAAGAATTATTGGTACCTTTAATTGGCCCATCAGCAGGTGTAATTTTTGCATTAGCCTTATTATTTGCTGGCTTTGCTTCCTCCGCTACGGCGGGTATGGCAGGGGCTAGTATTTTTGCAGGTATGTTTGGTGAATCCTATGATATGAAAGATTTTCATAGTCGGGTTGGGTTGGCGTTAACCTATGTGCCTGCGTTAGTGCTGATTCTATTTATTCAAGATTCCTTTAAAGCCCTGCTCATTTCACAGATGTTCTTGAGTTTACAATTGCCATTTACTATTTTCTTGCAGTTGTATTTAACAGGTTCAGCTAAAGTCATGGGGGCGTATAAAAATAAACCGTCTACCGCTATTATGCTGTGGATTATTGGTATTGTAGTAACTGGTATGAATATTTTCTTGTTATTTGAAGCGTAAACAGTTGTATAGTCAATTACACTGCTACTATTTAGTGGGTGTTAGGGCTGTTGCGTAGTAAATCATATGAATCGTATTTGATATGTCTGTAATTTTATAGACATGAGAGACGTTGGGTATGGCCACTTAGTAGGTAATGCCCAACGTTTTTGTATTATAGGAGTAGGCGTTGGCGTATTCCTAGGCGTATAGCAATGAATATTAAAAATGTGCTATAATTATATGATTAATGGGAAAATATGAGCGCTTTTTAGCGATTGTATAATTAATTCTTTCAGTGTCATGATTTCATTTGTAAATAGGAGGAAATAACTATGGCAGATGTTCTTCGTTCTGACTATGAAGAAATTGTTGAAGATGTATCGGTTCAGTTACAATCACAGTTAAATGCAGCTGAGTCGGGAACAATTATAGATTTATTTCACAGCGATACCTTAGATCCAGCACAGAATTTTTTATTCTTTGGTGCTACGGAACGGGCTTTATTAGAATATCGCAAAGGGCATAATAAGAAGACTGTATTTGTGCGCGTACAACCAGAAGGCTTAGCAACAGCTGAACCAGTGGCTACGCCAGTGAGTGCTTTGTTAGATCGCTTGATTTTGCGTCGTATGGACGAGTTCATGCATGACAAAATTTTTGTGGAAGATGTGTTCTATAATGGCGAACAAATCGTATATAGTGGGGCGGATTTAAAAAATCGTCATGTAGTGCTATTAATTGATGGCATTGACGAAGGTTCGCCATATCTCGCCGAAGTGATTGCTTTATGTGAAGAAATGAAGGCTAAATTTGTGGTAGCCGTGCCTTTGGTTATTTGGAGCCAAGCTGTACAAGAGCGTTTGACGGCTGAATTAAACGAAGAGGGGAATACACAACAAGGAATTGAAATCAATGAAAATACTCCTGTCTCCTAGTAAAACCAAGACTTTGCAAGGCACGCCAACGATGCCTTTGTTTCAAGAAGCAAGAACAGAGGCCATTGTAGGACAGGTACAAAGTTTAACGGTTGCTGAATTAGGTAAAGCGTTGAAGTTAGCTGAGGCTAAAGTAGAACCGTGGGTAACTTTTTATAAGGCTTATGAAACAGCGCCTGTGGGGACGGCTATTGAGAGTTATAATGGCTTAGCGTTTAAAAATTTAGATTGGGCCAGTTTAACTGAAGAGGCGCAGGCATTTGGCAGGGACCATGTATATATTTTGTCCGCTTTGTATGGTTTAGTTAGTCCCTTAAGTCCGATTAAGGAATATCGGCTCGACTTAGTGGATCGTATTTTTCCGAAAGGGACATCCGCAACAGGGCTGTTAGCAGGTTGCCAATCGTTATATGATTGTTGGGCAAAACCAGTTACAGAAGCCTTGGCCAATGAAGATTGGTTATTGAACTTAGCGTCTAAAGAATATTATAAATTAGTGGACCATCCGCGGATGGTGACAGTGGAATTTTTAGAATGTAAGCAAGGCGTGTGGAAACAATTGAGCACATCGTCAAAGCAAATGCGGGGCCAATTGGCTCACTATATGTTAGCCACTAAGGCTACATCGTGGCTTGATTTGCCAGAGGTGCTAGGTGAATTTACTCGTTTCACAGAGCTACCGGAGAATCTGTCTGAATCGTTGACAGTACAATATCGACGGAACCAATAACAATTAAAGTTAGTTTATACAGTAAAGAGAGAACAACAAGAGTGACTATGACAGTACAGGATATTTTGAAAAAAGACTTGGTCGGCGCTGACACGCTAACGGTGGAAGAATTACGCTTCCTCATGAGCGTCACTGACGAAGCCGATTTACAAGCTATCTATAAAAAAGCGTACGAAGTGAAGGCTCATTATGTAGATAAAGTAGCTTACTATCGTGGCTTAATTGAATTCTCCAATCGTTGCATTAAGAATTGCGAATATTGTGGAATTCGACGTGAAAATGACAAAACGGAACGCTTTGATATGAAGCGGGAAGATATTATAAAAATGGCGCAGTGGGCCTATGACCATGAGTATGGCTCTATTACCTTGCAATCAGGCGAACGCAGTGATGCGGCGTTTGTAGATTATGTAGTCGATTTAATTCACGATATTAAAGCCATTGGGGATGGGTCCCTAGGCATTACTATGTGCGTAGGCGAGCAGTCTGAAGAGGCGTATCGACGAATGGTAGAGGCCGGGGCTAGCCGGTATTTATTGCGCATTGAAACTAGTAATCCTACGTTGTATAGCAAGATTCATCCAAATGATGAACTTCACTCCTTTGAAACGCGTGTAGCTTGCCTTAAAAGCTTACGCAAAGTGGGTTTCCAAGTAGGCACTGGGGTTATGATTGGTTTGCCACATCAAACGGAAGATGATTTGGTTAATGATATTTTATTCTATCGTGATATGGATATTGATATGATTGGCATGGGGCCTTATGTAGTGCATCATGATACGCCATTAGGACAAGAAGCATTAGCTATGGGTCTTGATGATAAGGCCGGTAAGTTGCGCCGTATTCAATTAGGCCTTAAGATGATTGCGCTGACACGTTTATTCTTAAAAGATGTTAATATTGCCGCGACTACCGCGTTGCAGGCGCTTGATCCTTTGGGGCGTGAAAAAGGGCTGGCAGCTGGGGCTAATATTTTGATGCCAATTATTACCATTCCAGAACATCGGGCTAAATATCTATTATACGATAACAAACCTTGTGTGGATGATAATGCCGATAAATGTAAGGATTGTCTGACCCGCCGTGTTATGTCCATTGGCGATATGGTAGGGTGGAAACAAAACGGCGACTCTAAACATTATGGTAAACGGACTGGTTTATACTAATTTTATAAGTCTTTTTAGAGAACAGGTAACTACGATATGAGTGGCTACCTGTTTTTTGTTATATAAAAGGGACTATAACAAAAGATAGTAGCATATACTATCTCCGTTATAGTCCCTTTTTGCGTGTTCAGAGATTTTAGATATTAAATGTTATGGATTGTTTTACGTGTGTTATATTGTGTTTTTATGTATATAGAATAAGTGTTGTGTTTTATAATTAAGGAATTTTTTGCTAGTAAAACTAAAAAATAAGATTTTAAATGAGTTGTTCGCCATAAATATCGCGTGTTGCTGTATCTTCATTGTTAATGCGGATACGATCAATTTTATAGCGATCTTTGTCATTACCAGAAATACGATCAATACGAATTCTGTCTAAGACTTCAACTCTTGCTAATTCTGGATTAAATTCAATAACAGCTTTATTTAAATCAGCATCCATAGGCGCTCCGTTTTGCAGGGCTCGGTAAATAATTGTTGCAAATTCGTAGCGTGTCATTGGACGGTCTCCTTTAAATTCACCGTCTGGATACCCTTCCAGTAAACCACGGTCAGCTAATGATTTTACATATTCATAAGCCCAGTGATTTTCTGGTACATCAGGGAAGTTTACATTTAAATTCATATCCATATTTGTTCCATTATGAATGGTACCTCGTAAGGTAGCTAAGTCCTGCTGTTGCGCCAAGACTAATTCTTTTAAGGCTTCTACTTCTTTGGCTAATGCGATTTTAGAAGCACTTACATTGTTAGTTTGACCAAACTTAAAGCTAATACCGGTATTTATCATGTTTTTACCATTACCTAAAGAACCGGCTACATTAATGAGTGTATCTTCATTAGGACGATAAAAGGCACCTAATGCAACAGCATTAGCGCTTTGGTAATTACCATAACCTACAGCAAAGTTCCACTTATCATCAGGATTAAAATCCAAAGGATGTAAAGCAGCTAGGGCCGCTGCACCAGCGCCTACTTTTTTTACATCATTTCGTAATTTACTAATTGATTGATTCGTAGTATTGCTTAGGTTTTGAATATGTTGGCTAGTATCATATAGCTGGGAGCCGTTGATAGCATCCGTACTATTTTGACTAATTTCACCAGGTGCTACATTGCGAATTTTTTGATTATTAGCATTAAGACCTTGGCTGTTAATGTATGTTTTATCCCCTACATTATATTGCTGACTAGTAACACTGTTAAAAGTAGGCGTACTACTCATACGAACAGTTAATTGATTACCATTAGCTTCGGTTGTAATGTTTTGTCCATCCCCTTTTATGTTAAAGGTTGACCCTAACTTAGTTTCAGAGGATGTACCTTGATCACCGGCAAAGGTGAGTCCTTTTTGGAGTTGACTATGCACGGATTTAATTGCATCATGAACGGTGTTTTCACCAGTATCGCCAATATTAGACATAGAAAGTGAACCGTCTGGATGAACTCGTGCATTACCACCGAGTACTTGGGCTGTACTGTTGGCCATACGTCCCATAGCATCTGTTACGGTAAAGAGCTGAGAGCCATTAACGGCATCAGTGCTTGTCTCAGAGATACGACCAGCTGCTACATTAGTAATCGTTCGCTCGTTATTAGGGGCACCGACACTTACAGTGCTAGTAGGATTGTTGCCTGCAAAGCGACCGTAATAGATTCCCATATGCGTATGAGATTGTGTTTGTACGACCTCACTAGTTTGCGAATTAGCGCCTAAGGCTACTGAACCTTGGTGTGTGGCTTTAGCATTAGCACCAAAAGCCATGCTATTTTCTGCAGTAGCAGTAGCGCCGTTACCAATGGCTACACTGTTTAAGCCAGAGGCTTGGTTCCCCGTGCCTAAGGCTACTCCATTTTCACCAGTTACCATATTGTTATGACCAATAGCGGTACCTTGATGGGCAAAGATTGAATTACCTGAGCCAAAAGCACTAGCGTTGTTAGCTGGTTTGTCCATGATGCGACGTTCTACAGTGCGTTCACCTTCAAGCGGACATTCATCAATTATGTCTGCAGCAGAAAGAATTGTTGGTTGGAACCGTTCGTCGCAATCTGGATCACGCGGTACGGTGCGGACCGTTGGCTCTCCTAATGAATTACCCTTCATATCTTGCCAACTAATCTCTTCTGTAATGTAATCAGGTGTAACAGTTCGTTTGGTAGTGGCTTTTACATAGGTTCCTACCGTATTATTCACACCATAGCCTACGGATTGGTTGCCAAAAACTCGATTCGTGTGACCGAAAGCTTGTGCTAAATCACCATTAGCAGTATTGTTATTGCCAAAAGCGTTGGCCCCTTTACCGTCTACATCATTTTGATTACCATAGGCACTAGAGCTACCTTGCGTGCTATAAACATAGTTGTCCTGTCCTACGGCTGAATGACCGGGGCCAGGCACATTTGTTTTGGCTAAGTAATTATTATGTACATAGCTGTTTAGATTTAATTCGAAACCAGGGTGATTATTACCTCCATTCCCATTTTCACCATCAAATATGCTAGCTGCTTGTGCCGAAAACATAGAGGCACCTACAGCTGTAGCTGTTAATACCATGATTGATAACTTCTTCATATAAACCTCCAATCTAATGACATGATTCAATCATGAATAAAAGATATATGAAACATTTTGTCGTAGTTCATCGTAAAAATCAATAATTTGAAGTAGAAAAAGTTATGATAATTTTATATAAGTGTGGAAAAATAACTTAAATATATAGTGAAAATAAGGATTTTTGTTCATGAAACCAATTCATGAACATATTTAAATATATTGATAATATATAGTATATAATGTATTATTTTATTTTTAGTTATAAAATACATGTATTACTTAAAGTTATAGAAATAAAATGCTATAGAATATATATGAATTAAAAATTGAAGATATTTGAGGATAAATGAGTATATTTGCTGATATATTCATATGTGTTTATGTTTATGGATAGTTACATAAAAAAGAAGCAGAAAACACTGAAATAGTGCTTTCTGCTTCTTTAGTATAGGTTTTTATTAAGATTGTTTAATG
Source organism: Veillonella sp. R32 (assembly GCF_010093125.1). Classification (GTDB taxonomy): domain Bacteria; phylum Bacillota; class Negativicutes; order Veillonellales; family Veillonellaceae; genus Veillonella_A. The sequence goes on along the minus strand of NZ_NMZQ01000011.1, from coordinate 143,654 downwards.
ACTGGTGTAATTTCAGATGTACAATGTGGGCAACGAGTAGCATCTTCGGCTACTTCTTGTTTACAGAATGGGCAAAGGGTTGGCTCTTCTTTTACTTCTTCTTTTTTAGGGAATAAGCGATTTACTTGTTTAATAACTAGGTAAATCGCAAAGGCTACAATTAAGAATTGAATTAAAGAATTTAAGAAGCTACCATACGCAATAACAGGGATACCTGCTGCTTTAGCTTCTGCTAAGGTATTGGCGTGTTGGCCGTTTAAGCTGATGAAGAAATCAGAGAAATCTACACCGCCAAGAACTAATCCAATTGGTGGCATAATAATATCGCTTACTAAGGACGATACGATTTTACCGAAAGCAGCACCAATAACAACGCCCACAGCTAAATCAATTACATTGCCACGTAAGGCAAATTCTTTAAAACCTTTAATAAATTCTTTCATATGTTTTCTTTCCTCCTAATAGTTACCCTTACAATGTATATAGCACTTGCTATATAAAAACTTTGTCAACTTTTTTGTTAACTGTATGGTAGTATATCTATAATTTCTGAACCTAGTATAGCACAACTATTGAGGTACTGTATACTATAAAATTTATAATTTTCGATATATTTTTTTAATAGGTTATATATAGTTTTTTTAGGGGCTTATTTCACTGAGTAAAGGTTATATATAGCAAAAAGTCACCATGTTATGAGAGAAATCATGGTGACTTTGCTAGATAGGTAATTGTTAACTTTGTAAGTTTTTTGGTAATAAGAAACGACCTACTAGGTAGGTAAGGACGGCAATGGTAATCATTACCGGGAACGTAGTGCCTAAGGGCGTTTCAAAAGTTAATACATTACGATATAAGATGAAACTAAGTACCCAAAGGACTAGGTTTGGAAGGTAAAATTTACGCCCAGATGCATCCTGCTTAAGGAGAAAGTATTGGGTAAAGAGAATCGCAATCATGGGCGTGAATACAGAACCAATGAGGAATAAAAAGTTTTCGTATTCTGTCATAGGCACGAAGATGGCTAGCAGAATACCGATAATTGTTAGAAAAATGGCGGTTATTTTTTCAGATAATGGCGGCCAAATACTAACAGCACTTACGCCTGCTGAGAACGCATCTAAGTAGGTAGTTGTGACAGTAGCAAAGATGATAATCAGTAAAGGCCATAAGCCAAGACCCGTTTTTAACATAACGGCAGCAATGTCAGTTTCACCTGCATATAGGGCTGAACCTAAGCCAATTACATACATCCAAATGCTGATGAGGGTATATGTGATTGTGCTAACTACGGTAGCAGCTACAGGCCTTTCTGCATGGCGAGTGTAGTCTGATACAAGTGGAAGCCAAGATAGGGGCATGGCCGTGGCTAATTCGATAGCAGCACCAAAGGACAGCGATTGATCGTCACTTAGTTGTAAAGTGGTTGCTATAACTGATTGTGGATCAAAGATGATGAAACTTAGCCAAATGGTAAGAATAAATAAAAGTGTTACCGCCACTAGATTGAGTCGTGTCAAATTAGTAAATCCTAGGAGTAGCCAGAGGATGATAAGTCCGCCAATGATTAAAGACCAAAGGGTCGTTCCTAAGGGGTAAATGGCATCTGTTGCAGCGGCGCCTGTTATAATCATAACGGTAGTCCAGCCGATGAGTTGAAGCACATTGGCTAAAGCAAAGCCAGAGGCTCCTTGACGGCCAAAACCAATGCGCACTGTTTCCATAGCACTGCGCCCTGTTTGGGCACCAATGAGACCCGCTAAGAAGAATAAGCAGCCGCCAATTAGATGGCCTAAGATAATAGCCCAAAGACCTTGGGTAAAACCAAGGGGCGCAAATAAGGTGCCAGTAAAAATTTCGGCAATCGATAAAGCAGCACCAAACCATAATAAGCTGTGAGATAAAAGTTTAGTTTTAGGAATTGTTGTTGTACTCATAGAATACCCTTTCCAACGGCTTATGCTTGGCAGGTGTATATGAGTTAGTCAACAGTTTACTGCCAATTATAAGGTATGTTGTTGTAAGTTATGTAAGGCTCCGGTACGGCGTAATGTGAACAGTAAAATTCCGGCCAATAGGGAGCCTCCTATGGTAGAAATCAAAAAAGGAACCACATAGGTATAAAAGGCGACTTGGCCAGCTGTTTTACCAAGAACTACAATCGCTAATGGATAGGCCGATAGACCACCTAAAATGCCTGTGCCAAATACTTCAGCGCCTAAGGTGAGCAGCAGACTGCCTGTACGTTGGTAAACAATACCCGCTAAGAGAGCGCCCCACATACTACCAGGATAGGCAAGAATACTGCCTAAACCTAAGAGGAGACGCAAGGTACTGGCGCAAAAGGCCACACTAACACCTACATAGCGACCTAAAAAGACGGCACAGAGAATATTTACCATATGCTGAACAGGGGCACATTTACTAATCCCTACAGGGAAGGAAAAGGTACTGCCCACTACGGCTACGGCAACTAATAAACTAGCTATGGTAACTTTTTTAACATTACTTGAAGATGAATTCATTACAAACACCTGTTGCGGTCGAGACTTACTGGTCTCCTCTCACGCCGGAACACGGCTTCCCATCGCTGTAATGACAACTGTCGGGCGCTCCCCCGCCAGTTGGTCTGTAGTGACAGACAACATAAAAAAACAGAGGCACCGAATACGGTACCTCTGTAAGAGTTTGTGTCGTCTATAACATCTTCCTACGACGGCATTATCCGTATCAGGTATAAGGGTCGAAGTTAGATGACTTCCTCTCAGCCTACGTTCATAAGCTCCCCTGAAATTTATACCGTGATTATAGCACAGCTTACTAAGAGTATGCAACTTATAATCTTGGATTATTTCAAAAGGCCTTAGTTCTAGGCTAATTATAACTTTAAGAAATAGCTCTTTACAGGCTGTAAGACCTATGCTATTATAATAAAACCATTTACATAAGTAACTGCCACCGGGTAGTGTGCGTAAGCATATTGTACATATCAGTAGGTCTTAGAAGATATGTATGATGTGCTTTTTGTTTTTTATAGCAGAGCTTTGTTGATATAAGGAGAGAGCATGAATATTACTTTTAAAAAGATACACTTAGATGATTTGATGGATTTGCGTGCTATAGCGATGCAAACGTTTAGAGAAACTTTTGGTCATCATAATACAGAAGCAGAACTAGAAGACTATTTTAATACGGCTTTTAGTCCAGAAACATTAGCGTCCGAATTAATGGATTTGGATTCGCAACATTATTTTGCCTTGGTAGATGATGCGATAGCAGGCTATTTGAAACTTAATCAAGGAGCTGCGCAAACCGAACAGGAACTGGCGAATGCGTTTGAAGTGCAGCGTATCTATGTATTAAAAGCGTTTCAGGGGCAAGGGGTAGGTAAATTTTTGTTCGAAAAAGCCTTGCAGTTAGCCTGTGAAACCGATTGTGAATGGGTATGGTTAGGCGTTTGGGATCAAAATTATAAAGCACAACGTTTTTATGAAAAATATAAATTTGAACGTTTTAGTGAGCATCAATTTCCTGTAGGCGATAAAGTCGACACCGATTGGATGTTGCGTCGTTCCGTGGCTTCTTTACAAGCTGAGTTTGGTCAATCTAAGTAGTGTTTAATCCTAGATATTATGCCTAATTGTAGGTGTTGGTACTGGGCCTCAAATAGTTAATGTATGATAAATTAATAATAAAAAGGAAAAGCCCTTATTCAGTTGTTACTACTGTGCTATATAGCATGCTAGTTGCTGAATAAGTTTTTTTTTGCAGGATAAAATTTTAAAAGAAAGATGTGATAGGAAGTGTTTATTTAAAAATAAACATTATACTATGCATTTAGTTTTTTAGCGGTTTTTTAAGAATGGCCAATAAAAGCGCGGTTACTATAGAACCAATGAGGATAGCGCCTAAGTACATTAGAGGATTACCAATAGTTGGTACTACGAAAATACCACCATGAGGAGCTCGTAAGGTGCATTCAAAGGCCATGGATAAAGCCCCGGCTACTGCGGCGCCAATTACACAGGATGGAATGACGCGAATCGGGTCAGACGCTGCAAAAGGAATGGCCCCTTCCGTAATAAAGGAGAACCCCATAATATAGTTGGTAATACCTGATTTGCGTTCCGCTGGGGTGAAACGATTTGGGAAGAAGGTAGTGCAAAGAGCAATGGCTAATGGCGGTACCATACCACCGGCCATAACAGCGGCCATAACCCCGTATTCACCAGTGGCTAATAAGCCCGTGCCAATGACATAGGCTGCTTTATTAACAGGACCACCCATATCAACAGCCATCATGCCGGCAAAGATAAGGCCAATGACTACACGGCTACTTGTATTCATACTCTTTAATGCATTCATTAGACCTTCATTTAAGGCGCCCACTGGAGGGTTAATAATAAAGGTAATAATAATACCCATAAGAAGTACGCCTAGTACTGGATAGAGCAATACAGGTTTAATACCCTCCAAGGTGTGTGGTAAGCCGGAAAAGGCTTTTTTCAATAGGAGCATTAAATAACCGGCTACAAAGCCAGCCAAGAGAGCCCCTAAGAAGCCGGAACCACCAGCATTAGCTAAATAGCCGCCTACAAAACCAACGGCTAGGCCTGGTCGGTCAGCAATACTCATGCCGATGAAGCCCGCTAGGACTGGTAACATGAAACTAAAGGAAGCGCCTCCAATTTTCATAAAGAAAGCGGCTAATTCTGTACCAGAACCAAATTTACTAGGGTCTGCTGGATTGAAATCATCAAATAAGAAGGCTAGGGCAATAAGAATACCACCGCCAATAACGAATGGCAACATATGAGATACACCATTCATTAAATGTTTGTAGATTTGACGGCCTATGCTGTCATTCGCTGTGACTGCATTACTATCGCTGTCTTCGCCACTAGCTTGATAGGTAGCGGGATTGCCGGTAGTGGCTTCCGTGAGCAGTTCTTTAGCCTTATTAATACCGTCAGCCACTTTTACTTGAATTAGTGGTTTGCCATTGAAACGAGCCATTGGCACGCTTTTATCAGCGGCTACAATAATACAGGTGGCATTAGCAATGTCTTCAGCTGTAAGGGCATCTTTTACGCCACTAGCACCATTTTGTTCTACTTTGATAGAAATACCCATATCGGCAGCTGTACGGCTTAAGGCTTCGGCGGCCATGGCTGTATGAGCGATACCTGTAGGGCAGGCTGTAACGGCTAACACTTCATAATGCCCTGTACTTGCTACATTAGTTTTATTAGTTATTGCTTTGGAACTCGTTGTAGTAGTTGAGGCAGGCTCAGTTTGGGAGGTTTTCATGGCAGTTGTAGCCGGTGTAACATTTTGCTCAACTATAGCTAACGCTTCGGTTTCTGTCATATTTGGTTTGAATTGATTGGCTTCTTTTACATCAATGAGAGCTAAGAAACCTTCCACAGTTTGCGCTTTGATTAAGGCTTCTTTGAAATCAGGATCCATAATAAGGGTAGCTAAATTAGCGAGTACTTGCACATGTGTATCGGCTTCCCCTTCAGGGGCTGCAATCATGAAAAAGAGGCGAGATGGTTCACCATCAAGGCTTTCAAAGTCCATACCACCTGGTACGGTCATGGCAGCTAGACCAGGGGCGGCAACACCAGCGCTTTTGGCATGTGGCGTAGCAAGGCCCATACCAAGGCCAGTGGAACCGGACTCTTCACGAGTGAAGACATCTTTAATGTATTGTGCTTTGTCATTTAAATTGCCGCTAGCATCCATTAAATCGGCTAATTGACGGATAGCTTCTTCTTTGGTGCTAGGTGAGGCCTGCAGTTGAATGGATTGTTTTTTTAATAAGTCCGTAATTTTCATAATATCCTCCTACAGTAATGCTTCTACATCGGCACGACTCGCTAACCACTCTTGAAAAGCGGACGCTGAACCGGCTGCAACGCCCATAGCTAGGGCTGTATCATAATCGCCTTGTGATTCTAAATAGCCTGCTAAAAAGCCAGCTACCATGGAATCACCAGAGCCTACTGAATTAACTAAGGTGCCTTTAGGCACTTTTTTAGTTCGCACTTGACCATGCTCATCTAAAAGAATAGCTCCATCACCAGCGCGGGAGACTAAGACATTGCGCGCTCCTTTCGATTGTAGTTGACGGGCTGCATCGATAATATGATCTTCTGTTTCAAAGGTCCTATGGAAGACGCTTTCTAATTCGTGATGATTTGGTTTAATTAAAAATGGCCGATAGGATAATACATTCATAAGTAAGTCTTGGGTCGCATCAACAATGATTTGAATTTGGCGATCTTGTAGATACTCCATAATTTGACGGTACATCGTATTTGGTAATCCTTTGGGGATACTGCCTGATAAAATGAGGATGTCCCCGTCCACTAAGGTGTCTAGTTGACGATATAGCTTGGCCACATCAGCTTCGGTAATGGCTGGCCCTTGGGCATTAATTTCTGTTTCCCCTTCGCTTTTTAGTTTTACGTTGATACGTGAATTACCTTCTGCCAGTCGTACAAAAGCCTCATTACAGCCTTCATTACTGAGTTGACGAATGATTTCGTCACCAGTGAAACCAGCAATAAAGCCCAAGGCAGTATTGTCATGACCGAGATGACGTAACATAATGGATACATTAATTCCTTTGCCACCGGCTACAATAAAGTCTTCGTAGGTTCGATTGACACCTTGAGGTTGAAAGGTGTGTAACCGCATAACATAGTCTAAGGACGGATTAAAGGTTACGGTATAAATCATGGCAAGACCTCCTTTACCTCGGTGTAGGAGGCATAGGCTCCTTTTACGCGGGTCGTAATAATAGTTGCACTTTCAAGGGGGGCAAAGGTAATGGGAGAAATTTTATCAAATTTAGAAGAATCACATAATACATAAGGGTGGTGACAGCGATGCATCGCCTTTGTTTTGATGGCTGCCTCTGCTGGATCAGGTGTACTGAAACCACCTTTAATACTAACCCCATTAGCGCCAAAGAAGCCTTTGGTGAAGTTAAATACTTCTAATTGTTGTAAAGCAGTATCGCCAATAATGGCGCCAGTTACGGCTTTTACTTGACCGCCCAATAAAATAACACGGCAGTGTCGTGCTGCTAAAAAAGCAGCATGAGAGGTTCCGTTGGTGACAAAGGTAACATTTTGAGCTTTTACATAGGGTAAAATATGCTCCGTGGTGGTGCCCGCATCGATGAAGACGAAATCATGGTCTTCAATTAGCTTGGCGGCTTCGCGAGCAATGGCTTCTTTTTCATCAGTAAATAGATTAGCTTTCGTATCTACATCCGGTTCTGTGGTGAAATAATCGACATCACAACTAACGGCACCGCCATGGACTTTTTGCAATAAGCCTTTGTTGTGCAATTCCGTTAAATCACGGCGAATAGTGGCTGCCGAAGAGTCTAAGTCTTGTACTAATTCTTGCACAGTAACGGCACGCTTAGTACGAAGTCGATCGAGAATCAAAGATTGGCGTTCTTCAGATAACATAAGTAGCTCCTCACTTAGATAGACTGTTTAACTTTACATCTTATTTACAATATAATCATAATCGCTCATTTTAGTCGATAAAAAACCATCAATTGTGCGCAAAAGTAATCAATAACGATAAAAACAGAATATTAATGACTAATACGCATATAAGATATGATGGATTTGTATGGATAATTAACCTTCTTATGTTTATTAAGTAAACCATATAAAAATGGTTGGAGTTGACAATAGCTGTTGTGCATGGTTAAATAGCATTGAAATTACTTTGTAAACCTTGAATATTTTACTAGATGACAAAATGAATGATGATACATAATAATCGTCAGTTTTTAGTAAGCTCGCATACAGGTTTAAAACAGTGGAGTACAGGTTTAAAAGCAGTTGGGTATTTTATAATTTAGTGTAGGTAGCGCTAGGTAGGAAGGGATAATCTATGGCACAGACAAACAGTAAGGGATTATTTGTGGTAGGAACAGGCACTGATGTAGGTAAAACGTATATAACGGGGTTATTGGTAAAAGCGTTGCGTACCGGTGATTATAATGCTGGTTATTATAAAGCAGCCGTTAGTGGGGCTCCTTCTATTGCAGCCAGTGATGCAGGCTATGTAAAAAAAGTTGCACAATTAGAGGCGCCTGATGACACTTTATTATCTTATTTATATGACCATGCGGTCTCCCCTCATTTGGCGGCCAAATGGGAAGGTAATCCGGTAGAGCAGAGTGTTATTACAGCTGGTTTTGAAGCGGCTAAAGAGCGTTACGAGTATGTGACGATGGAAGGTAGTGGCGGCATTATGTGTCCACTTCGCTATGATGAAACAGAACAAATCTTTTTAGAAGATGTGATTCAATGGTTCCGTTTACCTACGCTATTAGTGGCACATGCTGGGTTAGGGACCATTAATGCTACGGTTCTTACCGTTGAATATTTACGGGCTCGTAATATTCCTGTAAAGGGGGTTATTTTGAATTATTATACGGATAGCCCAATGGAACAAGATAATAAAGCTATGATTGAAACGTTAACTGGTGTGTCCGTCATCGCTTGTGTGCCAGAAGGAGCCAACGATTTAGGGGTTAGTGCTGCTTCTTTAGCTGCTTTATATGACGAAGTATAATTTATAGTTAGGGTATTTATAGTTACGGTATTTATAGAGGAGATACGTATGAAATCACAGGTGTGGGTTGAAAAAGATTTAGCACATATTTGGCATCCTTGTTCACAAATGAAAGATTATGAAACTTTGCCACCTATTGTTATTGATCATGGTAAAGGGGCGTATCTATACGATGTAGATGGGAAGGAATATATTGATATTATCAGCTCTTGGTGGTGTAATTTATTAGGTCATTGTAATCCTAAAATTAATGAAGCTATTAAGCAACAATTAGATACATTAGAACATGTTATTTTTGCTAATTTGAGTCATAAGCCAGCCATTACATTAGCTGAAAAATTAGTTGAAATTTTGCCAAAGGGCTTAAATAAATTACATTTTAATGACAATGGCTCAGGGGCTGTTGAATGTGCACTTAAAGTGGCGTTTCAGTATCAATATCAGACGGGACATCCAGAACGGCAGAAATTTATGTGCCTCAGTGAAAGTTATCATGGCGAAACGATGGGTGCCTTAGCAGTAGGGAGTATGGATTTATTCGCTAAAATGTACCAGCCTATGTTAATGGAAACCATTCATACAGAGGCGCCTGACTGTTATCGTTGTCCTTATAATAAGACTCGTGAGACTTGCGATTGCGAATGTTTTGTTCATATGGAAGAAAACTTTGCTAAGCATAGTCATGAATTAGCGGCTGTTATTGTGGAACCGATTGTACAAGGCTGTGCAGGAATGCGTATTTACCCACCAGCATATTTGAAAAAATTAAGAGCTCTTTGTGATCAATATGGCGTGTTGCTTATTGCTGATGAAATCGCTACTGGATTTGGCCGTACGGGGAAATTCTTCGCTTGTGATCATGCAGGCATTACACCGGATATTATGACTATTTCCAAAGCATTGACTGGAGGCTATATGCCAATGTCGATTATGGCTGTAACCGATGCTATTTATGATGCCTTTTATGCTGATTATTTTGAATATAAAGCTTTTATGCATAGTCATACTTATAGTGGCAATCCATTGGGCTGTGCGGCGGCACTAGCTACTATCGATATTTTACAACATGACGGCGTTATGGAAGCGGCCCAAGAAAAAGCTGTCTTTTTACATAAGGCCTTACAGGAAGCTTTGGGCAATCATCCGAATGTAGGTGAAATTCGCCATATTGGTCTTATTAATGCTATTGAATTAGTAAAGGATCCTAAGACGAAGGAACCGTTACCAGGTAAAGCTCGTACAGGGTATGAAATTTACAAAAAAGCCTTAGATAGAGGTTTATTATTACGCCCGTTGGGTGATATTTTATACTTTAATCCACCATTGACGATTGATAATGATACCTTAGAAGAAGCTATTCGTCGAACCGTTGCCTCTTTTGATGATGTGTTAGGTTAATTATTATTAATAATTTGCATTTGCTATTATGCTAAAATAAGAGTAATCTATACATAGAAAATATTAAATGTGATAAAAATTATCAATTGATAATTTTTGATTTATTGTTTCTATATATACTGTAACGTTTAGAGTGACGTTATATGGAGGACTCTTATGAGCAATACAACGGTAACAAATGTAAATAGTAATAGTGAGGAATGGCAAGTAGAGCGGGAGGCTTGGAATAGCCGTTCTGAGTTTTTTGTAGAATTACATGAAAAAATAGAACGAACAGCACAAGTTGACTATTTTATTAGCTTTTTGAAAGAGCATAATTTATTACCTGCTACTGGTGGTCGCACCTTAGATATTGGCTGTGGCGTTGGTGATTATGCATTAGGTTTGGCTAAACTAGGCTATAAAGCAACAGGCATTGACTTGTCTAACGGCATGATTGAGGGGGGCCGGCAGCTAGCTGAAAAAGAAAATTTAGATTTAGACTTGTATGTAGCTCCTTGGAGTGAGGTAACGCGTCTATCCTTAGGTTGGGATAAGGATTTTGATTTGACGTACAGTTTCTTCTGTCCAGTCATGTTTGATGCACAAAACATTGAAGCCATGACGCGTACTAGCCGTGATAAGTGTTTGCTAGTTGCTTTTGCAGGGCGACAAGATACCATTGTAGATGCTTTGACAGAACATTTCTATGGTGTGGATGACTTTGATTGGCAAGCTAATATTGATGGTGTTTTGCAGACCGCTAAGGCTGTTGGTGAAGCGGTCAAGGTAGCGTATATTACGACTCCTGAAGAAGAATTCTTTACAGAGGAAGAAGCGTTACGTTACTTTACTATGCGACTTCATAGCGAAGAGTGGGGAACTGTAGAGGATATGAGAGAACAAATATTACCGTTATTAGCACCGTATCGTCAGGCGGATGGACGGATTCGTAATACGTCAGAAGATAAAGTAGCTTGGATTTCTTGGTCAGTGAAATAATTGGTTAAATATAAAAGGTGTTTGAGCGTAAGCGTTCAAACACCTTTTTTCCAGTAAAATAAAAAGAAAATATTGATAATCATATTTCTTTTGTTTTCTATTTCACTTAATAATTAAGATGTGATACAATATTCTTAGTTGTAGTAAATATAAGCAGTGTATCGTTACTTCAAAAATTATTAAGGAGGTTTCTGCATGATAGAAGTAATTGAGAATGCTGGAGTACTTCATGAGGAGGTAAAACTTAGATTAGAAAAATTGCCAGTGTCAGCGATTTGTGATGGGTTGACACAATTAGGGGTACCAAATGGAAATGTTTTGCCAGGTTGTTTAGATCCTTTAGTATCGCCACGGCATACAGTGGTTGGATTAGCAACTACTGTATATGCACCGACAGGAAGCGCTATGCCTGTGCTAATTTCTATTTTCTCAAGTTGTTCTGATCGGATATTAGTTGTTGCTACTGATAGTCATTTGGGTAATGCATATTTGGGAGATATTCAAGCGTATATTGCTAAAAGAAAAGGCTGTTTGGGTCTAGTTATTGATGGCTATATTAGAGATAGTAAAGAAATTAAGGCATTAGATTTGCCAGTTTTTTGTCGAGGGAAGATTCCTAATCGGCCTAATAAGTCAACGGGTGGATATATTAATAAAGACATTGTTATTGGTGGCGTTTTAATAAAAAATGGGGACGTGGTTTGTGCTGATGATGATGGTGTTGTCATTATTCCATTTGAACTATTAAATGAAACTATAGAGGCGGCAGAGCAAAAAGAAATTGCAGACGAGCAGAGAAGATTACGAGCTGAACAGTTTGACTATATTCATGCACAAGACATAGAAGATTATTATAATATTATGTCCAATGATTTAAAAAAATATATAAAATAATTCTTACTAGTATAATGACAAAAAGAGCTTTTTACAGTAGCGTGTAAAAAGCTCTTTTTCTTTTTAGAAAATAGTTGTTGTAGTAATTATAGCAAAAATATTTTTAGTTTTTTTCGAATTCTATGGCTTCTAGTACTTCTAGTGCAGGAATAACTTTTGTTATTCCACAAGTGAAGAATAGGATACGAATAACATGACAAATTTCATCAACCGTAGCGCCTGCTTCATAAGCTAATTTAGCATGTACTTTAGTAGTCATTTCAGTACCCGTAGCCATTCCTATTGCCATGACAATGAGTTCTCTATATTTTGTTGGCAGTTCTTGGCCTTTTTTATTACAGAGTGTATATTGATTGATAAAAGCCTGAACTAAGTTAGGGTCATTACCCATACGACAATGGGATTCAGTAACTGAGCCACCACGCAAAGTTTTTAATTCACTTAATAATTCCTGGGCTTTTGAAAGCTTTTCTATATTAGTTTGTTTCATAGTGTTCTCCTTTTGGTAATACATTAGATAACTTTTTATTTATATTTTTCCTGGAGAAATTCGAGTGCTACATTTCCGAATAGTGCATAAGTTATAATATCTTCTTCTAATTCGGAAAGGTGGCTTATTTCAGATTTTGCTTTAGATAATTCTGGTTCGAGAAGTTCTCCTGGACGTTGAGTATGGATGGTAGCAGTACCAAGAGCTTTTTCTAGTAACGTTGTATCAATTGGTGCTGGTGGTTGCCCATATAGGCCTTCGCAATATTTTTTCATTTCTGTACTTATCATATTATAGCGACCGCCACTTAGAATATTAAAGGTTGCTTGTGCCCCGCAGATTTGACTCGATGGGGTAGCTAGTGGTGGATAGCCCATATCTTTTCTAACGGCAATCATTTCTTGTAAGACTTGAGGAAGTAGTTCACTATGGCCCATATCATTTAATTGTTTTTCTAAATTTGTCAGCATGCCGCCAGGAATTTGATGTTGTAAACAACCAATATCTACACCTCTAGTTTTTGTTTCAAATTCAGAGTATTTTTTTCGTAAGCTAATTAAATATTCATGGACACTTGCAAATTTGTTAATATCTAATTGGGTGTCTCGATTTGTATTTTTTAAAGCTGTAATAATACTTTCGGCAGCAGGGTGGGCTGCACCTAGTGAAAAGGCGGCACAACAAACGTCTACACCATCAATTCCAGCTCTAATTGCTTCCATATAACACATTTCGGCCATACCACCAGTAGAATGGCAATGTAAGAACACCGGAACATCAAGTTCTTTTTTCAACATTTTAGTTAATTCATAAGCAACTTGTGGTGTCATAAGGCCAGCCATATCTTCGACATGTAATGCGGATGCGCCCATATTGACTTGATCTTTTGCATTTTGGACAAAGGCTTCTAATGTATGTACGGGGCTAATAGTGTATTGTAAAGATCCTTCAATAATTTTTCCTGCTTTTTTTATGGCATTAAAGGCTACTTCACAATTGCGTAAGTCTTGTAAGGCATCAAATGTTAAGAAAATATCAACGCCATTTTCGGCAGCTTTTTTGATGAATGCTTCTACTACATCATCTGCATAAGCTCTATAGCCAACTAAGTTTTGCCCACGTAATACCATTTTAAGCGGCGTTTTAGGAGCTGCTTGTTTTATTAAGTGTAACCGTTCCCAAGGATCTTCTTTTAGGTAGCGGATACACACATCAAACGTGGCACCGCCCCAAACCTCAAGGGAATCAAAGCCTAAATTATCAATTTGAGGAAGAATTTTTATAATTTCTTCAGTGGTTAATCGTGTTGCAATTTGTGATTGTTGTCCGTCTCGAAAATCCAGACCCACTAACTTAACTGGTGAAGAATTTGTAGGGCAGAGTTCAATCATTTGCTTCTCCTTTTTATAATAGTAAATGAAATATAATTTTAATTCAAACTTGCTAAAACGATTTACTATAACGTTAATCTAATGATAGTTGTTAATAAAGGCATTGTCAAGTTTTTATATTGAGATAACTATATTAAAATAGCACAAGTCACTCTAATTAGAGTGACTTGTGCTATTTTGGCTATTAGATCCGAAGTAAGCATTAGGTACTAATTTATATAGTGCTAAGAAGTACTTTTAAAAGCTTTCGCGTCGTTTAAGAGTTCCTTTTTTTACTATATGCTTTGGCGTTAATTGTTTGCCTGAAATATGATTATTTAAAGTTTGTAATGCAATTTTAGCAATTTCCATGTTGGGCATTTCTATCGTGGTTATAGATGGGGTGTTAAATTCTGCAAAATCAGGATTTAAGAAGCCCATAGCTATTACTTTGATGTCTTGAGGAACACGAAGTTTTTGTTTTAACAAACTGTGTATTACGCCAATCGCATGCGAGTCTGATTCACATACAATCACTTCTGGGAGAACGGGTAATTTAGTAATATTTTGTACTGAATCGGAGCCACCTTTTATTGAGTTAGCACCGATAAAAATATACTTTTCATCTATTAATAAATTCTGTTTTTTACAAGCTTGCAAGAAGTATTGGTGACGAAGATTACTTGCTAAATATGGGGTAGAGGAGTGGGTTAGTGCTGTTTTTGAGAGATTATTTTCTTTGATTAAATCTATAACACATTGCACATTGTATCTGTCATCTAAATTAATTGTAGAAAAGCGCTTGGAAGGTCTATTAAGTAAAACAATAGGAGTTTGACTATTAATAGTTTCTAGAAATTTAATATCTTTTTCAGAGCATGCACCAATGATAGCGCCGTGATATTGTCCGCGAGTTAGTGCGGTTGTGTACTCGTTTAATTTATTCGCTGTATAAGTTTGAATTACAATTTCGATATTGAGGTTATTTTTTTGTGCCTCTGATTGCATTCCTGTTAAAAAAGATGACAGAAAATGGGAGCGGAAATCTGAAGGCCAGAAGAAAGCAATTGTTTTTCTGTTATTATCTTGTCCACCTCTCAATTTGCGTGCACTTAAGTCTGGTGTATATTGAAGAGCTTTCATAGCTTCATATACTTTCTCACAGGTGGTCTTAGAAATGCGTCGTTCAGAAGCTTTTCCATTTATGATTACAGATACTGTAGTGGGCGAGACACCAGCTAACGTTGCAACATCTTTTATTGTAGCCATTAAATCATCATCTTCTTTCTTGGAAAAACTTATGTCAGTAAAGTTGTAACTTATTTTTACTATTCATTATCTATTAAACCACAAAATAGGGAAAAATGAATAGTTATTCTGTGAAATTTAAGTATGCAAAAATTTTATATGCTAAAACGTTTTACTAGATTTTTACGAAATATCATCAAAATAAGTAAGAGTTTTCCTTAGAAATAAGGGGAAAGTTGATAAGATGAGAAAAAGTTATACATGGTATGTAAAAATGTAGGCGGTTATTGCAACGCGTTGACATATTTTAGTCCAGCCTGTATATTTAACGTGAACAAACGTTAAACTAAAACGATAAACTTAAACAAAAGATTAAGAATGTGTAGTTGTTCCTTGGTTGGATATGTTAGAAAGAAGGAAACGTTATGGAACGAATTAAAAAAACAATGGATGGTAATGAAGCAGCCGCTTATGCTTCTTATGCATTTACTGAAGTAGCAGCAATTTATCCTATTACACCATCTTCGCCAATGGCAGAACATGTAGATTCATGGTCTGCAGCGGGGAAAAAGAATATTTTTGGGCAACCAGTAAAATTAGTAGAAATGCAATCAGAAGCAGGGGCTATTGCAGCAGTTCATGGTGCGGCTGATGGTGGTTCTTTATGTAGTACCTATACAGCATCGCAGGGGCTAATGTTAATGATCCCAACTATGTTTCGTATTGCGGGGCAATTAAAATCTACTGTATTACATGTAGCTTCTCGTAATGTGGCAACCCATGCTATTTCGATTGATGCAGAACAATCAGACGTAATGGCTTGTAGACAAACTGGTTTTGCTATTTTAGCATCTAGTTCTGTACAAGAAGCCATGGATTTAGGGGCTGTAGCTCATTTATCTACAATTAAAGGTCATGTACCATTTATGCATTTCTTTGATGGATTTAGAACATCTCACGAAATCCAAAAAATTGATTGTTTAAAATATGAAGATTTAGCTGAGTTAGTTGATTACGATGAGTTAAATAAGTTTAAAAAGAATGCATTGAATCCTGAATATCCTGTATTGCGCACAACTGGACAATACTCTGATACATATTTCCAGAGCCGTGAGGCTTGTAATGCATATTATGATGCTATTCCTGATATTGTAGCTGATTATATGCGAAAAATTGGCGAATTAACTGGTCGTAATTATAAACCATTTAATTATTATGGAGCTCCTGATGCTGAGCACATTATTATTGGCATGGGTTCTTTATCAGGCACAGCACAAGAAACTGTTGACTATTTAACCAGCCAAGGTGAAAAAGTGGGCTATATAGATGTGCATTTATATCGTCCATTCTCGCCTAAATACTTTTTAGATGTGTTACCTGATACAGTTAAAAGCATTACTGTAGGTGACAGAACTAAAGAACCAGGTGCTATGGGGGAACCATTGTATGAAGATGTATGTTCTTTGATTTTAGAGCATAAACCTAATATTAAAGTATATGCTTGCCGCTATGGTTTAGCAGGTAAAGATATGACACCGCATGAAGTGATTACTATCTTTAAAAACATGAAAAACGAAGAACCTAAAAATCACTACACGATTGGTATTACTGATGATGTAACATTTTTATCAATTCCTGTTGAACGGGATGACAGCTTAACATTGAGTGATGCAATTAGTTGTAAATTCTGGGGATTAGGCTCTGATGGTACAGTGGGGGCTAATAAAAATACAATCAAAATTATTGGCGACCATACGGATATGTATGTACAAGCATATTTTGAATATGATGGGAAAAAATCTGGTGGCTTAACTCGTTCTCACTTAAGATTTGGCAATACGCCTATTCGCTCTACATACTTAGTAAAATCAGCTGATTTTGTAGCTTGTCACAATAAATCATACATTGGTCAGTATGATTTATTAGGGGATGTAAAAAATGGTGGTTCCGTTTTAATTTCTTGTAATTGGAGTCAAGCGGAATTAGAAGAACACTTGCCAATTGACTTTAAAATGCAAGCGGCTAAGAAAAATATTAAGCTATATACCATTGATGCGACTGGTATTGCACAAGAACTTGGCTTAGGTAGTAGAACTAATACAATTCTTCAAGCAGCTTTCTTTAAAATTACAAAAATTTTACCTCAAGATAAAGCTGCACAATATATGAAAGATGCCATTTTAAAATCATATGGACATAAAGGCGAAAATATTATCAATATGAACAATGCTGCCGTAGATAGAGGCTTTGAAGGTGTTGTTGAAGTTGAGGTGCCTAAAGAATGGGCTGATTTAGTTCCTGATAAAGTAACTGAAAATTCTGAAGTACCATTCTTTATTAGTGAAATTCAAGAGCCGGTTAATAAAATGGTTGGTAATGACATTCCAGTTAGCACATTTGTTAATTATGCGGATGGGACTGTTCCACAAGGAACTAGTAAATTTGAAAAACGTGGCATTGCGGTTAATATTCCAATTTGGGATGCTGAAAAATGTGTTCAATGTAATCAGTGTTCATATGTGTGTCCACATGCAGCGATTAGACCATTTTTAGTAGATCCAGATGAGGCCAATGCAGCGCCGGAAACATTTATAACAGCTCCATTAAAAGGAATCAAAGATAATAATAATGTTTATAGAATTCAAGTAGCCGCATTAGATTGTGTAGGCTGTGGTAGCTGTGCTAATGTTTGCCCTGCACCAGGAAAAGCATTAACTATGCAGCCTCTTGATGATAATCGTAAAGAAGCTGGACATTGGGATTATGCGATGACATTAAGTCCTAAAGTAAATCCAATGGGTAAGAATACGGTTAAAGGAAGTCAGTTTGAACAACCTTTATTAGAATTCCCAGGCGCTTGTCCAGGTTGTGGTGAAACTCCGTATGCAAAATTAATTACGCAACTTTTTGGTGATCGTATGTATGTTGCTACAGCAACAGGGTGTTCTCAAGTATGGGCTACTAGCTTCCCATCATTCCCTTATACAACGAATGCATTAGGACATGGACCAGCTGTAGCGGGCTCATTATTTGAAAATAATGCAGAATTTGGCTTAGGTATTTATTTATCAGTAGAGCAGCAAAGAGAAAGATTAAGATCTGAAGTCGAACAATTTGTTAAGACTATCACTGAAAGTCGTTTAAAAGACTTATTAAATACTTGGTTAGAAAAATATGATGATGAACAAGAAACTAAAGTATTAAGTTTGCAGATCGCAGAAGCGTTGGCAGAGTTTGAATGCAAAGATAGTAATGTTGAAAAACTATTTATTAGCATTAAGAACTCTAAAGAACATTTCTCTAAAAAATCTATTTGGTTATTTGGTGGCGATGGTTGGGCTTATGATATTGGTTTCGGCGGTTTAGACCATGTGATTGCTTCAGGTGCTAATGTAAATATTTTAGTATTTG
This sequence comes from Veillonella sp. R32, assembly GCF_010093125.1. Lineage (GTDB taxonomy): Bacteria > Bacillota > Negativicutes > Veillonellales > Veillonellaceae > Veillonella_A. The sequence continues at coordinate 125,249 of NZ_NMZQ01000011.1, read as the reverse complement.
ATACAGAAGTTTACTCTAATACAGGTGGACAAGCTTCAAAAGCTACACCAACAGGCGCAGTTGCTGAATTTGCTGCAGCTGGTAAAACGCGTAAAAAGAAAGACTTGGGTATGATGGCTATGAGTTATGGTGATGTATATGTAGCTCAAGTTTCAATGGGAGCTAATCAGAATCAGTTCTTAAAAGCTGTTTTAGAGGCTGAATCGTATAATGGACCATCTTTAATTATATGCTATGCTCCATGCATTAATCATGGTTTAAAATGTGGCATGAATAAAGTTCAAAATGAAATGAAAGATGCTGTAGATACAGGATATTGGCAGTTATACCGTTATGATCCAAGACGTATTGATCTTAATGAAAATCCATTTATCCTTGATTCTAAAGAGCCTAATGGTAAGTTCTTAGAGTTTATTCGTGGAGAAGTTCGATATGCATCGTTGGAAAAGAAATCTCCTGAATTAGCCCAAATCTTATTTGAACGCTCTGAAGCAGAGGCTATGGCACGTTATAACAGATATAAATCATTAGCGAATAAATAGGAGTATCACTATGAGTACAGTGATTGAAAAGTGGTTAGGAAAACCAGCAGGTGAAATCGTAGATGTTACGCCAGATCATATGGTTATTACGGATGGAAGTGGATATAGTTTTACAGAGTCATTTAAAAATAATGTTTCTGAGCCTGAGAAGGTGAAAATTTTTATTGATCATCATGTTCCATCGGGAGATCCAGCATATGCTCGAGTTATGGGGGAGCTTGAAAAATTCTCTGCTCAACATAACATTTCGTATTTACAAGCAAAAGGAATAGCATACCAATATATGCTAAATCATGTTGTTAAATCTGGCGAGATTATTGTTGGGGCAGGGAAACATCAGACAATATATTCTGTTAAGGGTGCTTTAGGCATTAGTGTGCCTGATGAAATATTGCAACAAGCATTAGCAGAATCTAAATTCTCCCTTTTAGTACCTAATACAGTAAAAATTAATTTAGTAGGTGAAAAGCCTAATTTAGTTTCTATATTCGACATCGCCTTATGTTTTGTAAGAGCAGCTCAACAAAGCCAGTTAAAGGGACTGTGTTTTGAATTTTCTGAAGAAATATATGGAAAATTTTCAGAACATGAATTAATAGTTTTTATGAGCTTTATGTCTGAAGCCGGTGCGACTATGACTGTTATTGGGAATAGTGATGCAAACGAATGTAAACAATTTACATTTGATCTTTCTTCTGATGAAAAAGTTGTAGCTTTACCAGAATCTTTTTCTGGTAGAGCTGAAGGCTGTAGATTGTCTCCTTTAGACGGAGTAAAGGGAACTTCAATAGAGGCAGCTTTTGTAGGTGGTTATACTGGTGGACATATAGAAGACTTGAGGTTAGCTGCTGATCTTATGCGTGGTAAGCGTGTTAAGTGGGGTGTTCGACTTAATATAAGTCCAGTTAGCAGTGAGGTATATTTACAGGCTGCAGAAGAAGGCTTATTAGAAACATTTATTGATTTTGGAGCGCAGATTCTTCCACCAGGCGATCACGGAAGAATGTCGCAGGGGCCTGCAGTATTAGGTCATAATGAGGTTGCTATTACGACAGGTGTTTATAATTATAGCAATTGCTTAGGTGGGATTAATACTAAGTTATTTGTAGGCTCTGTGGAAACGGTTGTATCTGCAGCCATTAATGGTTATTTGGATTAGGAGTTTAGCTATGGAATTAACTTTAACTGGCAAGATATGGAAGTTTCCTGATGATGTTGACACCGACACAATTATTCCTGGTAAGAGAGGGACACTTCCTACGATAGAAGAGATGGGCGCGTATTGTTTTGAACATTTGCGACCTGAATTTGCATCGAGTGTTAAGCCTGGAGATATTTTGGTAGGTGGTAAAAACTTTGGATGTGGTTCTTCTCGTGAACAGGCACCAGCTTGTATTGCTGTTCATGGTGTTAAATGCATCATAGCTAAATCGTTTGCTCGTATTTTTTTTAGAAATGCATTTAACTCGGGCATAGTTTTAATTGAATGTGATGGAATTCAAGAGAACTGTGAAGAAGGCGATATAGTTACGGTCGAAGTAAATAAAGCAGTTACTGTAAATGGGAAGTCATATCCTATCAGCCAGATACCTGATAACTTATTAGAAATTGTTAAGGATGGCGGATTATTAGAGCATTGTAAAAAAATTAATAAAAGTAAGGAGGTGTAAATTTTATGGGCTATACAATGGTTGAGAAAATTTTAATGCATAATGCCGGATTGGATACAGTTAAGACAGGTGATATTGTAATTACAAAACCTGATATGTTTATGGTTCATGATATTTATACTCCTTATTTAGTGGATGTACTAAAGAAAATGGGGACTAAAGAATTAGAAAATCCCCATAAATTAACCGTAGTATTTGACCACTGCATGCCGACTGCTGTAGCTAATAATGACTCCATTCATTATCAAGCGGGCATAGAGTTAGCAGAAACTTGGAAATTAGATAAAGAAAAGATTCATATCGGTGAAGGGATTTGCCATACCATTATGCATGAGAAGCGATATGCTTTGCCAGGTACAGTGGTTACAGCAACTGATAGTCACACGACTACTTATGGTGGAGGCGGTTGTTTTTGTAGCGGTATCGGTACAACCGAAATGGCAGCAGCGCTCACAACTGGTGAATTATGGTTTAAAGTACCAGAAGCAATAAAAGTTGTCCTTACAGGAAGCTTTGCTGATGGTTCCTCAGCAAAAGATTTAATTTTACAGATATTAAGTGATATTAAATCTGATGGGGCTCAATATAAATCTATGGAATTTGTAGGACCTGCTATTAAAGAGCTGGGGATGGATGCGCGTTATACTATTGCGAATATGGCATTAGAAGCAGGCGCTAAATGTGCTCTTTTCCCTGTAGATGAGATTACGGCTAAGTATTTTGACATGGAATTAGATGAGATTAGTTGGGTACATCCTGATGAAGATGCTGAATATGAATGCATTCTGGAATATGACTTGAGTAAACTGGAACCACTTATGGCTTGCCCACAAGGTGTAGATAATGTTCATCCGGTGAGTGAAGTTTTGGGTCAGAAGGTACATGAAGTTTATATTGGATCATGTACTAACGGTAGTTTAGATGATTTAGCTGTTGCAGCTAGTTATTTGGAAGGTAAAAAAGTAGCGCCTCATGTACGATTTATTGTAGCCCCAGCTACAAATCATATTTATAAAGAAGCAATAAAAAAAGGCTATATAAAGACGTTTGTTGAATCAGGTGCGATTATTATTCATCCTTGTTGTGGCCTTTGCTGTGGAATGCCTTATGGCCTAATGGCTGATGACGAAATTATTGTTTCTACGGCTAATCGTAACTTTATTGGTCGAATGGGGACTAAAAAGACATTGATATATTTAAGTTCTCCAGCGGTAGCGGCAGTAACTGCTATAAAAGGTCATATATCCTCGCCAGCTAATATGAATTGAGGAGGCATAACATGATAAAAAATTTTGCTGAATTAGAAGCTAAATTAAGTGGTGAAACTGTAAAAAGAAGAATCGCAGTAGTTTGGGCTGCTGAAGAACACACATTAACAGCCGTAAAACATATTGTTGATAAAGGTCTTGTTATCCCTGTCTTGATTGGGAATAAATTAGAAATTGAGAAAGTCGCGCAAAAAGTAGGTTTAGATTCTCAGAAATTTGAACTGATTCCTGCTGATGATGAAGTTAAGGCTTCAGAGTTGGCGGCTCAATTAGCTAAAGATGGTAATGTTGATGGCATTATGAAAGGTGCGCTTGAAACAGGCGTGTTAATGAAGGTTTTAGTTAATAAAGAAAAAGGAATTCGCTCTAAGTCAGTGATGTCTTTGTTAGCTTTTATGGAAAGCCCAAATTATCATAAAATATTTGCTGTTACTGATGTAGGATTATTGACATATCCTACATTAGAGCAAAAACAAGGTGCTCTAGAGAATGCTGTTATTGCTTATCGCGCACTAGGCATTAATAATCCTAAAGTTGCTGTTTTAGCTGCGGTAGAACATGTAAATCCTAAGATGCCTGATTCAGTTGATGCAGGTGAGTTAAAAGAATTAAATAAACAGGGTGTAATTAAAGATTGTATCGTAGAAGGGCCTATATCCTATGATTTAGCAATGGATCCAGAATCAAAAATTATTAAAAAATATGACAGTCCAGTAGCTGGTGATGCGGATATTTTAGTTGTGCCAGATATTGTTTCTGGCAATTTATTGGCAAAATCTTTAACTTGCACTGGCGGGGCTAAAACTTGTGGGATAATTTTAGGTGCGTTGGTACCACTTATTATTACATCACGGGCCGCAACGATTGAAGATAAATATATGGCTATTATTCTATCTGCTTTGATTGGGAAACGATAATATAAATTTGCTATGTATGTCTATTAAGTAACAAATTAATTTTAAGGTATAACTTTAGAGGGAGGTCCCATAATGGATTACTTTGCGTTTTCATCAATTATTGCATTGATTTTAGCGATTATTATAGGCGTTAAGCGATGTGTAAATATTGGGATTATGTCAATGCTATTTGCCTTTTTACTTGGCAAGTTTGTTTATGATATGAATTTAGGGAAGTTGATTGTCACTGGGTGGCCTACAGGTTTATTCGTTATCATGATGTCGGTTATGTTACTTTTTGCATTTGCGACAACGAATGATACAACCAAAATTTTAGCTTCAAAATTAGCTTATAGCTGTAGAAACTATGCAAAACTTTTGCCTTGGGTGTTTATGTTAGCAACAGGTTTACTAACATTCTGTGGGGCAGATCCTACTGTAGCAGCCTTTATGTTACCTATTGCTTTAATGGTAGGTGATAGAGTTGGTTTGAATCCGCTTATTCTAATGGTAATGATTATTGCTGGTGCGGATATTGGTTCGGCAGGGCCATTTAGTGTTATTGGTGTTGTTACATCTGGATTAGCTAAGGAGATTGGTGTAGATAATTACTTTGCAGTTTGGGCAGCTACAGCGACAGCAATGATGATTCATTCCTTACTTGCTTATTTCTTATTAGGTGGTTGGAAAGCTAAAGCTATTGATGGCAATTTAGAATTAGAAAAACCTGAACCGTTTAATACAAAACAAAAAATTACATTAGCTATTATTGCACTAGTATTATGTATGATTTTATTCTTCAAAATCCCAATTGGAGCAGCTATGTTAATTGGTGTAGCTTTTATGTTGCTCTTTAAGGTGTCTGATGAAAAATTAGCTATTAAGAGCGTCAATTGGAATGTATTAATTATGGTTAGTGGTACGAGTATTTTAATTAATGTAATGAATGAAGTGGGCGGCATTAAGATGTTAGCTCAAGGCTTATCTACCATTATGACTCCGTTCACAGCTACCACTATTTTAGCACTCATGGGTGGTTTGATGACGAGTGTATCTAGTGGAACCGGAGTTGTAATGCCGACTTTGATTCCTACAGTTCCTGAAATTGCTAATGCTGTAGGTGGCGGTTTGCAGTATGTAGAATATGTTCAGGCTATTCAATCAGGTGCTATCGGTTCAGTTGTATATAGTCCATTATCACCATTAGGCGCTATTGCATTAGGTGCATTACCAGATCATTACAATACGCGTGAAATTTTTACTAAAATGATTTTTGTAGCTATCATTGCGTTAGTTGTTACTTTAACACTAAATATTTCAGGTGTATTTAGATTTTTTATCTAAAAATTAATGCATAATTTTATATTTATAATTAAATATCCTCTCAGCATTTGTTGAGAGGATATTTTTTTCAAGGGGGATCATTATGACAGCGAAAATATATAAAGTATTTACCATTAATCCTGGTTCGACTTCTACAAAAATTGCTTTATTTCATGGCGATGAAAAAGTATTTGCACAAAATATTGACCATCAAGCCAGCGAATTAAGTCAATTCCATTCAATAAATGATCAATTAGAGTATCGTTATGATGTAATCCGTAAAGTATTGGCAGAAAATAAGGTTGATTTAACAGGTACTGATGCATTTTCCGCTCGTGGCGGTGGTACTTGTAGCGTTGAAGGCGGGGTATATGGCGTTAATGAGCGTTTAATAGAAGATCAACGGAGTGGTCAATATGTTCAACATCCCGCTGCATTAGGAGCTCAATTGGCAGAACTTTTTAAAAAGGAATATGGTGGTATTGCATGTATTGTAAATGCTCCAGATGTAGATGAATTTACGGATATAGCCAGAATTACGGGCATTAAAGGGGTTTATCGTCAAAGTAAAATACATGCTTTAAACCAAAAAGAAATGTGCATACGGCTAGCCAATGATAGGGGGCAAACATATAGTGATTTAAATATTATTGTGGCTCATATTGGTGGCGGTGTCTCAGTAACAGCTCATGAAAAAGGAATCATGGTTGATTCAAATGATATTGCGCATGGAGAAGGGCCTATGGCACCAACTCGTATTGGCTATATTCCAGCTGCGTCTATGTTAAAGCTTTGTGAATCTGAGGTTGATACTGCAGAATTAAAATTATTATTAACTAAGTCTGGTGGATTAGTTAGTCATTTGGGAACCTCTGATGCGCGGGAAGTTGGCAAAATGATTAATGATGGTAGTCGATATGCTAAAATTGTTTATGATGCGTTCATTTATCAGATTGCTAAAGAAATAGGCGCAATGGCGGCTGTTTTAAAAGGAAAGGTAGATGCTATTATTTTAACAGGCGGTATATCTCATGATAAATATGTAGTAGATACATTAAATTCATATATAGGCTATATTGCTGAAATTGCAGTTATGCCTGGTGAGTTTGAAATGGAAGCATTAGCTGCCGGAGCCATTCGCGTTATGTCTGGTAAAGAAGACATAAAGACGTATACAGGGAACCCTGTATGGTCGGCTGAAAAATTTGAGAAGGCTATGGGAATATAAGTAAAAAATAAAAATAGGATTGCTATTAATATCAGATAATTCGTAGATATTATGGCAGTCCTATTTTTATTTCTTAATACAGTATACAATAGCTAGTATACTGGTTTCACTATTGAGACTTGCAAACTATGACTAAGTAGGTATAATGGTAGTTAGACGAATTTCGATAATTCGATAAGATGTGAGTAAATGATGTAAAGAAATGAAATGAGTATAGGCAAGACAATGTATTACATACGCAGAAAGAAGGTTAATTTTATGAAATATATTACTAAAACATTGGCTGTGCTTGGCTTTGTAGGAGCTTTGAGTATGGCCTTTATGAATCCTGTACAGGCGCAAGATTATTGGTATTATGTAGGGGCCGATAGCCATGATAATACTATTTCTATCGATAATAGTAGTGTAGATAAAGACGATAATGTAGCTCAACTTTGGATTCGTGTGGTAAAACCAGGCGGGGATTACTATTTTGAAAAAATGGAGATTAAAAAAGAACAACACACGATTCAAACATTGGATATGAAGTACTATCACAATAATGGCACTTTGTATAATGATAATGAATATACGTATGATAACAAACCCGCAGCTGTGATAGCTGGCAGTATGGGGGAAGCTTTATACAAATTAGTGTGGGGTGCCCAATAATCTATGATACTGCATATCTTTTTGACAACAGTTATGCCAATTTTACTACTGGTACTCATTGGCTATTTTATGGACAAGAAGTTTCACCTAGATTTAGATACGCTTAGTAAAATCAACTTTTATGTGGTCGCACCAGCCTTTTTGTTTACGAATACTTATAGTTACACAGTCACGGCGGAGAGCGCTGAAGTGGTATGGCTGACGGTTATTGGCTTTATCGCTACCTGGTTAGCTAGTTTAGTGTTTGAAAAGGGATTACGTTTGAAAAAAGAAAAGTGTGGTATTTTTAGGAATGCCGTACTTTTTAATAATTGTGGCAATATTGGAGTGCCTTTGATTGTGTTTATTTATTCGAATGATCCTTTTTTACAGAATGGGCAACCGATTTGGCTTCAAGCGGCCATTGCTATTCAAATTGTAGTGTTTGTTTGGCAAAATATAGTGACTAATAGTTTTGGCTTTTATTTTGCTGGACAAGGTAAAATGAGCCGTTATGATGCATTTATGCTTGTTTTTAAAATGCCAATTATTTATGCGGTAGCTGGGGCGTTGCTCTGCAACTTTGGAGCTATTCTCATTAAAGACACGTTCTTTTGGCCTGTTCTTATGAATGTAAGTAATGCGCTCGTGATGGTTGCTTTATTTACTTTAGGTGTTCAATTAGCGAGGACTCCATTTAATTTCTTTAATCGAGAAGTGATATGGGGCAGTGCTGTTCGCTTGATTATAGGCCCTATGGTGGCTTGGGCGACTATAGCTGTTTATGATATGTTGATTGAGCCTGTATCAACGCTTGTTATGCAAGTATTAGTTATTTCAGCGGCCGTCCCTAGTGGGGTTACAACGGCACTAATTGCAGGCGTTTTAAAGACAGAAACTGAATATGCGACTCAGTTAGTAGTGGCGACCACCGTGTTATCAGCTGTTACCTTACCTGTTGTTATAATGTTAGTTAAATAGTATTTGAAAAAGCCCCTACAATGGCACTGTTAGATTATGGTTCGTAAGAACGTTAATCTTGTTAGCGCCGTTGTAGGGGCTTAATTGTTTTTATTCGAGTGATTGAGTTATTTGTGGTTACTTAATGAACCGGTCTGATAAAACCTATGGTATAAGCCTTGAGGTGCTTACCAATTCCCCATCCAAGTAATAATAATGGCATTGACGAAGTCAATAAGGAAAGGACCAACGAGGGATACGATTAACCAAGCTTTTGGCGAAGGACCGTATTTTTCCGCTAAGGATTGCATGTTAGCTAAGCCATTAGCTGTAGCCCCCATAGCAAAACCGATACCACCAACACCGAGCATTACGCCATCGTAGTTTTTGCCGAAGAGTAAGAAGTAGCCAAGCCATGCAAAGAGAATCATTAAAATTGTTTGTGCAATTAGAATAACAATCAATGGAAGGGCTAAGTTAACGAGTTCATATAGTTTCAAGCTATTAATAGCCATAGTAACGTATACGGTAAGGGCTACTTCAGAAACTACGTTAAGACCGCCGCCTTGTACGCGATAGGCGCCAGTGAAGTCGCCAATGTTACGAATCACCGCAGCCACTAGCATAGCACCGATATAAGCTGGTAAAGTAATCAAGGTGTTTAAATAGCCACTAAGGATAGCACCTAAGCCTACGCTAACGAATACGAAAGCAGCGGCTTTTAATACACCGTTTACATCGGTGGTTTCTTCTTCTTCAAGAATAGACATATCAAATACATGTGGTTCTAGTTGAGCCGTTGCAGCTGATTCATTGCCTTCACTAGTTTGTACTTTGTGAGCCCCTGGTGTTTTAATATTGTAGCGTTTGATGAGGAATTCCCCAAATGGTCCGCCCAATACAAGTGCTACGACCATCCCGAATGTAGCGGATGTAATAGCTACGGTGGTGGCTCCTTGGATACTATAGGTACTTTCAAAATAAGGGCCAAAAGCAGCTGATGTACCTAGACCACCCATAAGGGAAACGGCACCGGCTAAGATGCCATAATGTGGATCAATCCCCATAGCACCGGCGATGGACATGCCAAGCAAGTTTTGTAAGAAGCCAAGGACGGAGGAAATTACAAGATAGAGAATAAGGGCTAAACCGCCGTATTTAATCAATTTTAAACTCGCCATCATACCAATGGTAGTAAAGAATACGAGTAAGGCAACGGTGGAGAGCGTATTATCAAAGTCAACTTGTAAAATACCGTTTACGCGTAAACCGGATAGGATAAAGGCTAGTGGTAGACCGCCGATTACAGCTGCTGGTAAGCTAAGTTTCTGGAATAAGGGAACTTTGCCTTTAATCCATACGCCGATGAAATAAGTTACAAATGCGAGTGCGACAGCTTGTGTACTACTAATTTTTAGTGTCAAGATTTCTGCGCCCATAAACAACGCCTCCTTTAAGCAATACGAAAGTCCCATTCTTATGGTTAAAATGGGCGTTTCATAATACCGTTGCGTTGTATTGGATATAGAGTATTAAACCGTGAAGTATGAATACGTTAAGCAAAGCGTATTATGAAACAAAAATATGAGAACTTAGTAAAGTTAGTATCCATTAGAGGGGTACTTTCTTACACGTAATTCTGGAACTGACTTCATTATACTATGTTGTTGCTTAAAAATACAATAGCTTTACGAATATTTTCTATGTATACAAAAATCATGTATACCACTATAGAGTTGTAGATTGTGGTTTTATACTGTCTTTGATATTTTTGGGAAAATAAAAATATATTCTATATCTTGTGTATTCATTGCATTTAAAGTGACTGTTTATACGCATAATTTCAGAAATATTTCATAAAAATAAACATTTTAGAATACATATGTAATTTAAGAAAAGACTGATTGTAGTGCTAGATTAGAAAAAAGTACGGTGAAGCAAATGAATTATGTTAAGGCATCTAAGTATTGTACTAATTCTAAGAGGTATTCGGTGCCGGCCATTAAATCATCGAGGTTAATGGCTTCAGCGGGATTATGACTAATACCTTTAGCACAAGGAATGAAAATCATACCAACTTCTGTATAATCGCCCCAGTTCATCGCATCATGACCTGCGCCACTAGGTAAGGTCATGTAGTTATAATGATGACTTTGAGCAACAGTTTCCATGGCGTTTAACATGGTGGCATGAATCATGAGGGGTTTTTCATTAGCGATGAGGTTAGTTTCAATAGGGATTTGACGAGTGGCACTGATTTCTTTAATGGCTTCTAAAATAGCGTTGGTTGCTTCCTCTTTGGCCGTTTCTGAAATGCTACGAATATCCAGGCCTAAGGAGACTTCGCCAGGAATCACATTCATTACGCCTGGTGTAGCCTCAATTACACCAATAGTAGCCACTACCGGCACTGGGCCAGAGGCCTTGGCGATGCGTTCGGTAGCTAAAATAATATCAGCGGCCGCACAAAGACCATCGTGACGATGGTTCATAGGGGTAGCGCCACTGTGACCAGCGGTGCCATGTACTTGTAATTTATAGCGAGTAGGGGCAGCAATACCTGTGACTATGCCAATTTGATGATTGGTAGCTTCCAATACAAGGCCTTGTTCGATATGGAGTTCCAGAAAGGCTTTTAAAGGCTTAGGGTATGAGCCACTTGGTACGGCTTCGGGGTTAAAGCCTCGTTGTTGTAATACTTCATATAGGCTAAGTCCTTGTTTATCTTTTAATTGATGAAGCCGCTCTTTCGTGAGTTGGCCGCGCATGGCTTGGCTTCCTAAGGTAGCCGAACCAAAGCGACTGGATTCTTCGCACATGAAAAGGGCAATATCGATAGGTGTTTGTAACCGTATATTAGCTTCTTTTAAAGCCGTGACGACTTCGATGGCTGCGACAATCCCGGCGAGACCATCATAATGACCGCCTTGGGGGACGCTATCGGTGTGAGAGCCAAGCATGATGGCGGGTGCCTCTGGTTGTAGACCTTCATAGCGCCCTACTACATTGCCAAAATTATCATAATGTAATGTAAGGCCCAGTTCTTGTAAACAGTTAATGAGATAAGCTCGTCCTTGCCAATCTTGCTCGGTGAAGGCTACGCGATTAATACCAGGTACAGCTGGAATTGTGCTGAGGGCATACATCTGATCTAGGTGTTGTTGTAGTCGGGCTTTGTGTATCATAGGAGCTCCTTTGAGTTTAATAATAAGTATATATGGCAAGATAATGTATATAAAAAAGCAGTATTTAATTCGTAATAGATAATGTCGAACCTAGGGGATGGATTGGTTTGTGTCTAAAGGGCACACCGATGCAGGCCTGTCAAAGGTACGGCGTTAGCGAAATTAAATACTGCTTTTATTATTTATATTTTTTACGATAGGAATGAGGTGTCTCTGAGGTAGCCTCTTTGAATACTTTACAGAAATAACTAGGCCGATTGTAACCTAGATTACGGGCAATCGATTCAATAGAAGAATCAGAGCCACGTAACATGAGTTTAGCTTGATCTAATTTGCGCTCATTAATGTATTGCACTAAGGATAAGCCTACTTCTTGTTTGAAAATCTTCGAGAGATAGGACTCACTTAGGTATACATGATTGGCAATATCCCGCAAGGATGGATTATGGCATAAATTTTTATCAATATAGGTTAAAGCGCGTTTAATTTCTGGGCGGTAATTCGTTTTCATTTGCTGACAACTGCTACAATTGGTGCTTTGTAGTTCAGGTAAATCTAGACTCATATTGAGGATGTCAGGGAAATGATGGCCTGCCATGAGATTTAATACTTTGGTAGCGCTAGTTACTTCCTCCGAGGAGTAGGTTGGCAATTGACGATAGTAACTTTTTAAGGTGCTATCGTTATGCCATTCGCTACGGGCAGAGATTAACGGCATTTGTGAATCCGTTACGATAGTTTGCCCCGCAACGATGTAGCCTAAGAGATGACCGTTGTGAATGATAGGCACGGAAATATCAATTAGGCCTGCATGGCAGCGATAGGCTGATGGACAACGTCCTTTAGAGGCTTCCAGGCCACCATAGGCATCGCAGTAGGCGCAAAGGCGCGACAAGGTTGGATGACTGCGAATATATTTACAAAAATTGCTGAAATTGTATTTACTAGACAGTACGCGGCCTCGTAAATCTACATATACGGCAGCTAAGTCCGTAATGTTGGTGAAATCGCGCATGATTTCATTAATCATGGTTGATTCGGTCTTAAAATTATTGGTTGGCATCGTTGCCACCCCCTTTTTCTGTTGTATGGGCGTACAAAGAAAATAAAAGATTAAGAAGTGGTAATACTTAAAATGATAAAAAATCATGATAGATACAGAACTTACTATAATTTTATGACTCTTAATTATATTAATTATAACAAAAAATTGTTATTTGCAGAATAAAATAATAAAATTTGGCAAAAATGTGTTAAAAAATGGAATACTGTTATTTTGTATACTAAATTTACACAGAACCGCATTCATTGTGGTAAAAAAATAGGATTGCGCCAAAGATAGGAGATGAATTGTATGTCGCAAGAAGCATTAGGCATGGTTGAAACGAAAGGCCTCGTAGGAGCTATCGAAGCAGCTGATGCCATGGTAAAGGCCGCTAATGTAACATTAATTGGCACTGAAAAAATTGGGTCTGGTTTGGTAACAGTTATGGTACGTGGCGATGTTGGTGCTGTTAAAGCCTCTGTAGATGCAGGTGCTGCGGCAGCAGAACGAGTTGGCCAAGTCGTATCTACCCATGTAATTCCACGCCCTCATAGTGAAGTGGAACGCTTACTCTTAAAGGAAAAAGGTGATGCGTAATGAGTAATACGGACAAAATGGTAGACGAAATTCTAAAACGTGTATTAAGCAAAGCTGATACTTTATCAGCAACAGCAGACAAGCAAAGTGAAAGCAAAGGAGCGGAACAAGTTATGGCGAATAGTTGCAGTTTAACAGAATTTATCGGCACAGCTAAATTCGGTGACACAATTGGTTTAGTAATAGCAAATGTTGATCAGCAAGTTCTTGATGCAATGAAATTGACAAAAAAATATCGTTCAATTGGTGTTGTAGGTGCTCGTACTGGTGCAGGTCCACACATTATGGCAGCTGATGAAGCGGTAAAAGCAACCAACACAGAAATCGTAAGTATTGAATTAGCTCGTGACACTAAAGGTGGCGCTGGTCATGGTTCTTTGATTATCTTTGGTGGCGATGATGTTTCTGATGTAAAACGTGCTGTAGAAGTAACACTTAAAGAAGTGGAACGCACATTTGGCGATGTATATGGCAATGAAGCAGGTCATATTGAATTACAATATACAGCTCGTGCTAGTCATGCAATTAACACCGCTTTTGGCGCACCAGAAGGTAAAGCTTTTGGCCTTATCGTAGGCGCTCCTGCTGCTATTGGTGTAGTTATGGCTGATGCTGCTGTGAAAGCTGCTAATGTTGATGTAATTGGCTATGCATCCCCAGCTAATGGCACAAGCTTCTCCAACGAAGTAATTTTACAAATTTCTGGTGATTCTGGTGCTGTTCGTCAAGCCGTTATTACTGCTCGTGAAATCGGTAAAGAATTATTAGGTACCTTAGGTAGCGAACCTAAAAATGATGCCCCTTCTTATATCTAAACCTTATACAGAAAGGAAGCTTGAAATATGAGATCAAAACGTTTTGAAGTATTAAGTCAGCGCCCTGTTAATCAGGATGGATATGTAAAAGAGTGGGTAGAAGAAGGCTTTATAGCTATGGAATCCCCACAAGATCCAAAGCCTAGTATTCGTATTGAAAATGGTAAAATAGTTGAACTTGACGGCAAGCGTCGTGAAGATTTCGACTTAATTGATACATTTATTGCTAACTATGCAATTCGCTTAGAACGAGCTGAAGAAGTTATGGCTATGGATTCTCGTCAAATCGCTAATATGATTTTGACACCAACTGTGCCACGCAGTGAAATTGCTAGTTTAGCTAAATCTATGACACCAGCTAAAATGGTAGAAGTAGTAAGCCATTTCAATGTTGTTGAAATGATGCAATGTATGCAAAAAATGCGTGCTCGTCGCACTATGGCTAACCAAGCTCATGTAACGAATGTAAACGATAATCCTGTACAAATTGCAGCGGATGCGGCTGAAGGGGCTTTCCGTGGTTTTGCAGAAGAAGAAACTACAGTAGCTGTTGCTCGTTATGCACCATTAAATGCTATTAGTATTCTTGTTGGTTCCCAAGCAGGTCGCCCCGGCGTATTGACTCAATGCTCCTTGGAAGAAGCCACTGAATTAGAACTTGGTATGCGTGGTTTCACAGCTTATGCAGAAACTATTTCCGTATATGGTACAGAAGATGTATTTACTGATGGCGATGATACACCATGGTCTAAAGCGTTCTTAGCCTCTGCGTATGCTTCTCGTGGTTTAAAAATGCGTTTCACCTCTGGTACTGGTTCGGAAGTACAGATGGGCCAAGCGGAAGGTAAATCCATGTTATACCTTGAAACACGTTGTCTCTATATTACTAAAGGGGCTGGTGTACAAGGTATCCAAAATGGTTCTGTAAGTTGTATCGGTATTCCAGCAGCTGTACCATCTGGTATTCGTGCGGTTATTGCAGAAAACTTAATTGCTGCTATGCTCGATCTTGAATGTGCTTCTAGTAATGACCAAACATTCAGTCATTCCGACTTACGTCGTACAGCACGTACACTTATGCAGTTCTGCCCTGGTACAGACTTCATTTGCTCTGGTTATAGCTCTACACCAAACTATGACAACATGTTTGCTGGCTCTAACTGGGATGCAGAAGACTATGATGACTGGACAATTATTCAACGTGACCTCAAAGTTAACGGTGGTTTGAAACCAGTGCGTGAAGAAGAAGTGGTAGCAGTTCGTAATAAAGCGGCTCGTGCTCTTCAAGGCTTATTTGCTGAATTAGGGTTGCCAGCTATTACTGATGAAGAAGTAGAAGCAGCTACTTATGCTCATGGTTCTAAAGATATGCCAGAACGTGATAAAGTAGCCGATATTAAAGGGGCTGCTGATATTATGGCTCGTGGTGTAACAGGTATTGACTTTGTTAAAGGTCTTGCTAAACGCGGTTTTAATGATATCGCCCAAAGTGTACTTAATTTGTTAAAACAAAAAATTGCTGGTGACTATTTGCAGACGGCTGCTATTTTTGACGATAAATTCAATGTAAACTCCGCTATTAATAATCCAAATGATTATGCTGGCGTAGGCACTGGTTATCGTTTGGAAGGCGAAGATTGGGAAACCATCAAAAATATTCCAAATGCAATTGATCCACGAGATATATAAGGAGGAATCCACATGGCTGAAGTTAATGAGCAAGTTTTACGTGCACTCATCATGGAAGTGCTTAAAGAAATGGGCACTGCTAGCGAGCCTGTAACATTCTCTGGCTCCTCCGCAGCACCTGCTTCGCGTCCTAAAGAAGAAGATACTGATGATACTTGGATTCAAACAGGTGGTCCGGCTGAATCTCATACAGCCCCTGATGAAGTAGTTATCGCAGTAGGTCCTGCCTTTGGTCGTAGCCAACGGACTACGATTGTAGGGGTACCTCATCGCAATGTAATCCGTCAATTGGTAGCTGGTATTGAAGAAGAAGGTTTAAAAGCACGGGTTGTACGTGTATATCGTTCTTCTGACGTGGCGGCTGTAGCAGTTGAAGGGGATAAATTATCTGGTTCCGGTATTTGTATCGGCATTCAGTCTAAAGGAACGACAGTAATTCACCAACGTGATTTACAGCCCCTTTCCAACTTAGAATTATTCCCACAAGCTCCATTACTTACGGAAGAAGTATATCGCGCCATTGGTAAAAATGCGGCTAAATATGCTAAAGGGGAATCCCCAACACCAGTAGCGACCTTAAATGACCAGATGGCACGGCCTAAATATCAAGCCTTGTCAGCCCTATTACATATTAAAGAAACAAAACGGGTAGTTAAAGGTAAACCGGCTGATGAATGCCGCGTGAGCCTATAAGGAGGCCACTATGAGTACAGAAATGGAATCTATGATTCGTAAGATTTTAGAAGATATGCAAAAAGGAACGCCAGCACCAACTACAGCTAGCACAACGCACACATCTTCCAGTGAACGTGTGGCTACCGTAGCTGACTATCCAATTGCTAAAAAACATCCTGAATGGATTCGCGTAGGCGATAAAGGGCTGGATGATATTACCTTAGATAGTGTTATGAATGGCCAAGTATCTATGGAAGATATGCGTATTAGCCCAGAGATTTTGAAGGCACAAGGTCAAATTGCTAAAGCAGGCGGTCGTGACCAAATCGAATTCAACTTCTCCCGTGCTGCTGAAATGACAAAAGTAGGGGATAAACGCTTACTTGAAATGTACAATGCCCTTCGCCCTTATCGTTCTTCTAAACAAGAATTATTGGCGATGGCTGATGAATTAGAAAGAGAATATGGTGCTGTGATTTGTGCTGATTTCGTTCGTGAAGCAGCTGAAAATTATGAACGCCGTAAAAAATTAAAAGGTGATAACTAAGAGTTAGGAGTTAAGCATATGAAGCGAGTCGTTGGTATTGATATAGGAAATTCTACAACTGAATCAGCCTTAGCGGAAATTCACGAGTCTGGTGAGGTTCGTTTCCTAGGGTCGGCCATTGCTGATACGACTGGCATCAAGGGGACGAAGGATAATATTCAAGGTTTATTTGCTTCCCTTCGGCAATTAGTTGCTAAAACGGGCTTGTCCTTGCAGGACATCGATTTAATACGTATCAATGAAGCTACCCCGGTTATTGGCGATGTGGCGATGGAAACAATTACGGAGACTATTATTACTGAATCAACGATGATTGGTCATAATCCGAAAACCCCTGGTGGACTTGGTATTGGTGTGGGTCAGACGGCTCATATTTTACAACTGCTAGATAAACCTATGACTGAGGACTACATCGTAGTAGTACCGAAAGAAATAGATTTTCAGCTAGTCGCTGAATTGATTAACGTCTATGTAGTTAAAGGGTATCGCATTACAGGCGCTATATTACAAGCCGATGATGGCGTGCTCGTAGCTAATCGTTTACAACAACCTATTCCTATTATTGATGAAGTAGCCTTTGTAGATAAAGTACCACTTGGTATGTTAGCGGCTGTAGAAGTAGTTGAGCCAGGTAAAGTTATTTCCCAATTGTCTAATCCTTATGGCATTGCTACCGTGTTTAAACTGTCTGCTGAAGAGACCAAAAATATTGTACCTATAGCAAGAGCGCTTATTGGTAATCGGTCAGCCGTAGTAATTAAAACCCCGGCTGGGGATGTAAAAGAGCGGGTAATTCCCGCTGGCTCGGTGGTTGTTAGTGGTGATGGTCGCACTGTATCAGTGGATATATCGGCAGGGGCGGAACAGATTATGGCCACCCTTGGACAAGTATCGAAAATTGAAAATGTATGTGGCGAAGCTGGCACTAATGTAGGCGGTATGCTTGAAAAAGTACGTCAAACTATGGCTAATTTGACGAATAAATCACCGAATGAAGTGTTTATTGAAGATTTATTAGCTGTAGATACATCAGTACCAATTAATGTAAAAGGGGGGCTCGCTGGAGAGTTCTCCATGGAACAAGCCGTAGGCATTGCATCCATGGTAAAATCGGACCATTTACAAATGGAGATTATCGCTAAAGAAGTAGAACGAGAATTGCGCATTCCTGTTGAAATTGGTGGTCAAGAAGCGGAGTCGGCTATTCTGGGTGCACTAACAACACCAGGCACAGAAACACCGCTGGCGATTCTTGACTTAGGTGCCGGCTCAACGGATGCTTCCATTATGGGGCCTGATGGCAAAGTAAAAGCCATTCACTTAGCTGGTGCCGGTAATATGGTAACTATGTTAATTAATTCAGAGCTTGGCTTAGAAGATATTCATTTAGCGGAAAGTATAAAAAAATTCCCTCTTGCCAAAGTAATCAGTGTGTATCACATTCGTCATGAAGATGGCAATGTGCAGTTCTTTACGGATCCATTACCCGCCTCTTTATTTGCCAAAACTGTGATTGTAACAGATGAAGGTCTTGTTCCGATTGAAGGGGACGTGTCTATGGAAAAAATAAAGATTGTGCGACAGACGGCTAAAGAACGTGTATTTGTAACTAATTCCTTACGTGCCCTTCGCGCTGTAAGTCCAACGCACAATGTACGAGATATTCCATTTGTAGTTATTGTAGGTGGTTCTGCATTAGACTTTGAAGTACCACAACTAGTAACCGATGCCTTATCTCATTACAATTTAGTGGCTGGACGAGGCAATGTACGGGGCACAGAAGGAGCTCGTAACGCAGTAGCTACAGGACTTATCTTAGCCTATGCGAAGGAACGGAGGCGATAAATATGGAACTTGTCATTACGGCAAAGCCAACCATTATGATTTATTACCACCGTGGTGTAGGGATGGATCAATTTCAAGATGTCTTATATGGCATTGAAGAAGAAGGGATTCCCTATACTTTAGAAGAACGAGCTACTAGTAGCGAAGTGCTTACTATGGCTGATGAAGCATCACATGTATCTGCTTTGTCAGTAGGCTTAGGTTGCACAGCGGATACTTTGGTATTGAGTTATAAAAATTTGCCACCGGAACAGTTTATGTATCGGTTGCAATCGTATAAAAATGAGCGGCAAGCCATGCGGGCGTTGGGGGCCAATGCAGCTCGCTTAGTTAAGGGAAATCCCTTTAAGTCCGACCCCAGATTGGAGGTGGTATTTTGAAAGACGCATTAGGACTCGTAGAAGTAGCTGGTTTAGCAACGGCGATTCATGTAGCGGATGCCATGGTAAAGTCAGCTAATGTAACTATTATTGATATAGAAAAAGCGAAAGGTAACGGTTGGATGACCGTGAAAGTTCGTGGTGATGTAGGCGCAGTACAGGCAGCCGTTCAAGCTGGGGCAGCGCAAGCAGAACAATTTGGTCATTTAATAGCACAGAAAGTGATTCCAAGACCGGCTGAAGGCTTGGATACGTGGTTGTTAGCGAGTGGTGGCAATGCTGTATTGCAAGGCCTTGCTGAAGAAACTACAGCTGTTGAGGCCAAGGCAGCTAAAACAGATATGCCAGCGAAGTCAGAAACTGTTACCAAACTCGATGAAACAAAGAGTGCTCTCTTAGAAGTGTTTAAGCCAGGTAGTACGGAGAGTCAAGCGAACACTGGGGCTAAGGCACCAAGTAGTGCGGCTAAAGGAAGTCCTAAAAAACGACCTAGTATAAGCCTTAGGTATATACAAAGGTACAATGTTTTAAAGGAGGATTTACAATGAATAATGCATTAGGCATGGTAGAAACAAAAGGTTTAGTAGGCGCTATTGAAGCGGCTGACGCAATGGTAAAAGCAGCGAATGTAACGTTAACTGGCTATGAAAAAATCGGTTCTGGCTTAGTAACTGTAATGGTTCGCGGTGATGTAGGGGCTGTTAAAGCAGCCGTTGATGCTGGTTGTGCAGCAGCTAGCAAAGTGGGCGAAGTGGTATCCACTCATGTAATCCCTCGTCCTCATGGTGATGTTGAAAATATTTTAGTCAAATAATAGCGAAAAAAGGATGTAATTATGGATAGAGATGCTTTAAAAGCGCTCATTCGTCAAGTTATCCAAGAAGCACAAACACCTGTCATTCCCATTGGTATATCTAATCGACATATCCATTTAAGTCAAGCTGATTATGATCATTTATTTCCGCATGTAACATTGAAGCGAAAAAAAGATTTGAAACAGCCAGGCGAGTTTGCTTCCGAACAAATGGTAACCTTAGTGGGACCTAAGAATGAAATCACTAAGGTTCGCCTTTTGGGGCCATTGCGCAAAGAGTCACAAGTAGAAATTTCTATGACCGATGCTCGTACGCTAGGTGTGAATCCACCTATTGTCTTGTCTGGTCATTTAGAAACGGCTGTGCCTATAACGCTCAAAACAGAGCATGCGCAATTGACTTTACCTTGTTGTATTGTGGCGAAACGTCACATTCATGTAAAGGCGGAGGATGCACCTAAACTTGGCGTTACCAATGGTGAATCGGTGGCTGTGCGAGTGCGGACTGATCAACGAACAACGGTGTTTGAAGATGTGATTATTCGCGTATCTCCTAACTATGTAACCGAGATGCATTTGGATACGGATGAGGCGAATGCCGCACAAGTAGGCAATGACACGACAGCAACTATTATTAGGTAGGAGGCAAGTATGCGCAGCATAGACGAAGTAAACGAATTATTGGCAGCTTTTAATCAATGCGTAGCGACTGGGGCTACACGGACAATTTCGGACAAAGAAGCACCTACCTTACGGGTGGGCGTTGACCTAGGAATCTCGTCCATCGTTATTGCCGTTGTAGATGAAGATGGTTTGCCAGTATACGGTGCTTTGGAATATGCAAAAGCAGTACGGGATGGGTTAATAGTAGATTACATTGGCGCCGTGACGATTACTAGACGCTTAAAGGCACAAGCGGAAGCCGCGTTAGGCTGTACACTTACGCGAGCAGCGGCAGCGGTGCCACCAGGCACATTAGGCAAGAATAAAGACGTAGTAGGCCATGTGCTAGAAGGGGCTGACTTTACCGTATCCGCTATCTATGATGAACCAACGGCGGCGGCCAAGGTATTAGGCCTAGTGAATGGGGCCGTTGTTGATGTAGGTGGTGGTACTACAGGCATTACGATTATTAAACGGAGCAAAGTTAGCTATACTGTGGATGAACCGACTGGGGGCTCTCATATGACCTTGGTGTTAAGTGGGAGTTATGGACTTTCTCAAGATGAAGCAGAGGCATTAAAGCGTGATGCTTCACGGGAGCGGGAAGTGTATCCGTTAGTACGACCAGTGGTTGAAAAGATGGCTACTATTTCCGCTGATGCATTAGTGGCCGGTAAATATCGTAAGAATGGCCCCGTATATGTAGTCGGTGGTGCTACTAATTTCACCGAATTTGCTGATACGTTTAAAAAAGTGCTTGGTCGTGAGGTAATTAAGCCTCTATATCCGGAATTTGTAACGCCTTTGGGAATTGCGTTAGGCAGTTTTTAAAGGCTCTGAACAGAGGTATTTATGGACGATATTATTGCAGTAGTACTCAAACGCTTGCAGGCGCGAATGGAAAGCCAAGCCATAGTAGACTTGGCTGACGAAAGCCAGCTCGTTGAAACTACCTTACTCCGTCATCAGTACATTGAGGTGCGAGGTGTAACGCAGGCTCATTTAGATGCTTTACAACGGCGTGAAGCAAGTCCGTGGTTACGTTGGTTAGATCAGGCTATTGCTTATGGCTGTGATCTAACACTCGTTACAACGATGACAGCCAATCAACAATGGGACCCGGTCATGGTGCTTATGTGGCCCTTGCGTTTCACTGATAAACAAGGACGGCTCGTATATAGTTTCAAAGAGCGCATAATCAGTGCGTCAGCGATTCGTACCTGCAAGACAAAGTCCGTTATTCTTAAATTTCGTGGACAACGATTCACCGCCTTAGGGTTTGACGAATTGCGGTCCCGCCAGCTGGAATGTGTAGAAGGGACGAAACGATATGCAGACTGGTAGAGTAATAGGCAGTATTGTATCAACACAAAAGCATGATTCCTTAGTGGGATTAAAACTTATGATTGTACAATACGTAGATGGCAACCAAGAACCGTTACCTTCCTATGAAGTGGCGGCCGATACGGTTAGCGCGGGGATTGGTGAATATGTATTATTAACACGAGGCTCGTCAGCACGTCATGTGTTTGGAGATGGGCAAAATAGCAATAGTGCTGTGGATTGCGCTATTGTAGGTATTATTGATAGTTTTGATAAATGAGGAGGCGGCCATGGCCATTTACACAAAAACGGGCGACAAAGGTACGACAGGACTCTTTGACGGCACGCGTGTAGCTAAAAACTCAGAACGAGTAAATACCTATGGTACGCTTGATGAGTTGAATGCGCACTTAAGTGTGTGTGAAAAACTGGTCCGTTATCCAGAAACCAAAACTATTTTACATCGGTTGCAAGGCTTGCTCTTCCAGCTTTGTGCGGAAGTGGCGACAGTGGACCAAGTTAAATTGAAACAATATAGCACCCTTGTAAGCGAGGCGGACATCAAAGAACTGGAAACAATCATTGATAGCTATACGCAAGCCTTACCACCGCTTAGAAGTTTTATTTATCAAGGTAATAATTTAGCGGCTGCAGAATTGCATGTAGCCCGTACAGTATGTCGTAGAGCGGAGCGTATGCTCAATGGTATGCGACAAGGCGAGCCGGTTAGACCAACCGCGTTAGCCTTTGTTAATCGGTTATCGGATTGCATTTATACTTTGGCTCGCATGGAAGATTTTATCTTTCATGTAGATGAAATCGTGACTAAAGTAGTGGCTAAGTTGGAACACTTACCGGCGTCGGTAACCACTGAGGAAACGGCTAGTAAAGCCGTACAAACAGCAAGGACTACGAAAGGCGTAACCGTAACTAACTTTGGGGAGGCCAGTGCCTTAGATAGTCAACAAGAGGCGCATGTATTGCGTCGTATGGCACAACAATTATTAGAAGGGGCTACGGCGAAGAGCGAAGCTATGGGGGTACCTGTAGTAATAGCAGTAGTAGATCGTCATGGCAACCCTGTATTAACGTATCGTATGGTAGATGCTTTGTTAGTAAGTACTGATATTGCCGAAGGCAAAGCGTATACAGCAGTAGCACTTAAATGTAAGACTGAACAACTAAATGAAGTAACTCAGCCGGGAGCTGAGTTATATCAAATAGAATCTATGGTTACACGCCCCTTAGTAACATTTGGTGGTGGGTTTCCCTTGACAGTGGCAGGGCGAATTATAGGCGGTCTCGGTATTAGTGGCGGGACAGTGGCTGAAGATATTGCTATTGGAAAGTATGCCATGGATTACATGGAGGCTAATTATGGAAAATAGACAAGAATTAGAACGCATGATTCGCTCAATGGTAATGAGCATGATGAACGGCACCGATACAGGTGCTGCTGTTAGTGAAGGGGCGTTACCTGACGAACCAGGTGTTTTTACAACGGTAAATGCAGCGGTAGCAGCGGCGAAACAAGCGCAAATTCAATTTGAAGAATGTACCTTAGCAACGCGTAGCAAAGCGATTGAAGCGATTCGTCAAGGTATGCGTCCGCTAGTAAATAAATTGGCACAAATGACCTATGAAGAAACGGGTATGGGTCGTGTGGCCGATAAAATTATTAAACTAAATTTAACAATTGATAAAACGCCAGGTGTAGAAGATTTAAAGACAGAATGTGAAACGGGCGATAATGGCATGACTTTGTATGAATTATCTCCTTATGGCGTTATTGGTGCTGTTACGCCAAGTACTAATCCTAGTGAAACTTTGATTTGTAATGCTATCGGTATGTTGGCTGCGGGAAATGCGATTTTCTTTAGTGTTCATCCTGGGGCTAAGAAATTATCTCGTTGGTTAGTGAGCCAGTTAAATCGCATTGTAGCTGAGGCGATTGGCATTAATAATTTGATTGTTACCATTGCGGAACCTTCTATTGAAGCGGCTCAAGAAATGATGGTACATCCAGATATTTCATTACTTGTAGTAACTGGTGGCCCTGGGGTAGTGCATCAAGCATTATGCAGTGGTAAGAAGGTTATTGGCGCTGGTGCTGGTAATCCACCGGCTTTTGTTGATGAAACTGCAGATATTCGTAAGGCGGCTCAAGATATTGTTATGGGCGCTAGCTTCGATAATAATATTCTCTGTATTGCTGAAAAAAGCGTAGTAGCCATTCGCTCCATCGTTGACCAGTTGATTAGTGAAATGAAATTAGCTGGGGCCGTGCTTATTGAGAAGGAAGAAGAGATTCAAAAGCTACTCGATATTACATTACAAAAGAATCAGACCCCAAGCCGTAAATATGTAGGCCGTAATGCAGGGGTTATCTTGCGTGACGCTGGCATCGAAGTGGATGGGGATCCTCGCCTCATTATTATGAAAACTGACAAACATCATCCATTTGCTACGATTGAAATGTTGATGCCAATTTTACCAATCGTAACGGTAGATAGTTTTGAAGATGGTTTGGCTACTGCTTTATTTTTAGAAGCTGGCTTACATCATACGGCTACCATGCATTCCTTGAATATGGAACGTCTTAATAAAATGGCACGGGTTATGAAAACCTCTATTTTTGTTAAAAATGGTCCTTCTTTTGCGGGCCTTGGCTATAATGGGGAAGGTACGACGACCTTTACGATTGCCACACCAACTGGGGAAGCGACTACTTCCGCTCGTCATTTTGCACGGCGCCGTCGTTGTTGCTTAACTACGGGTTTCCAAATCCGCTAGGAGGTGCCCTCATGAATAAATGGACATTTCCCACTAATATTTATGCTGGTGCTGATTCATTATTGCGGTTAAGCCATTTTCAACAAGAAAAAATACTTATTGTCTGTGATCCTTTTTTAGAAGGGACCGATAGTTTAGAACAAGTATTAAATTTGATGCGGCCTCATAATACGATAACTTTATATACGGATGTAGTGCCTGACCCACCGATTGGTCAGGTTGTAAAGGGTGTAGAAGTGGTACAGCAACTACAGCCATCCGTAGTAATTGCTATTGGCGGTGGTTCGGCTATCGATTTGACGAAAGCTATTTTATACTTTGCTCGTAAAATGGGCTATCAAGGGGTGCGTTATTTTACCGTAGTGCCAACTACCAGTGGCACAGGTTCTGAAGTTACTTCATTTGCTGTGATTACAGACCCTCAATCACAGACCAAATATCCTATCGTCGATGATAGTTTATTACCACAAGAAGCTATTTTAACGCCTTTATTTGTTAAAACGGCACCGCCGAAAGTAACGGCTTATAGCGGTATGGATGTGTTAGTCCACGCCATTGAAGCTATAGTAGCGACTGGTTCGAATCATTTTACTGATGCATTAGCAGAAAAAGCGTTGGCTTTAGTATTTACCTATTTACCTAAATGTTTTGCCCCTACGGCAACCGAAGAGGATCGAATGGCTATGCATGAAGCCTCTTGTATGGCGGGGCTAGCCTTCAATCAAGCCGGTTTAGGGATTACCCATGCCTTAGCTCATCAATTAGGAGGCCAATTTCACATTCCGCATGGCTTAGCCAATACTATGCTCGTAGCCCGCGTAGTTATGTTTAATGCATTTCATGATGAAAAGGCGTATGCAAAATATGTACAGCTAGCAAAGAAGCTCGGCTTTGTTGAGCCTAGTACAGAGGCAAGAGAGGCTTTAGTGGCGTTAGTAAAAGCCATTTTAAATTTAGCTCGGTCCTTAGAGTGTCCGCTCAATATTACAGCAGCGGCCTCTGTTTCAGCACAAGAAGCAAGACAAAAAGTATCAACTATGGCGGCTAAAGCGTTACAGGATATGACGTATCAAACCAATCCATATGCCGCTTCACAAGATGATTTAGAAAATCTATTATTGATGATTATGTAAGGAGCCGCTTATGGATACAACACAAATCCTAATTAGTGAATTTATTGGTACGGCTGTATTAATGGCGTTTGGCAGTGGTACAAATGCTTCTGTTTTATTGAAAAATACATTGGCAAAGGCTTTTAACCCCAATTGGATGACAATTATGTTTGGTTGGGCCTTTGGGGTTGCTTTTGCCGTATATATTGGTTTGGCGCTAGGTGGGCCAGCCCATTTAAATCCAGCTTTGACAGTGGCGTTAGCTGCTGGTGGTATGTTTCCTTGGGAGCAAGTGATTCCTGTTAGTTTAGCACAAATAGCAGGTGCTTTTGTAGGCTCTGCCTTGGTTATGCTACATTACTATCCTCACTTTAAACAAACGAAAGAGGATGAAGGTAATGTGGTAGGTATTTTTGCTACAGCGCCGACGAGTGATAATCGTATACTTAATGTAATTTCTGAAATTATTGCGACTTTTATGTTTATGTTGGCTATTTTGTGTTTAGGCAAAATGGGCGACGGCTTATTCCCCTTTATTGTAGGTGTTTTAGTAGCGGCTATAGGTCTATCCTTTGGTTCGACTACGGGCTTTGCCTTAAATCCGGCTCGTGATTTTGGGCCTCGCTTAGCCTATACGGTGTTACCAGTGCCTAATCGGGGCGCTACAAATTGGGCCTATGCTTGGGTACCTATTATTGGGCCTATTGTGGGAGCTAGTGCTGCTGTTGGGTTATTTTTACTAGTTGCACCAAAGTAGTATTAACCTAAGGTAATCAACAGTTTTATAACGACAGATGGTTCTGTAGTATGACCTCCCAAATGCAGTAGCTAATAGCTATGCCTGTATTACAGACCATCGCAGTTATAGCTGTGTTGATAGCCCGTGAAGGGTGGAAAGGATTTAGTATGGATTTTTTAGAAGCAGTTGAAAATAAACAACGCATTATTCAAGAATTTGTGCCTGGTAAACAGGTTACTATTGCCCATATTATTGCCAATCCTAAGCCGGAGTTATTCCGTAAAATGGGCTTGGAAGAAAAGCAACGTAGTGCCATTGGTATTTTGACTATTACCCCAGGGGAAGGGACAATCATTGCTGCAGATATTGCGACTAAAGCGGCCGGTATTGAATTAGGGTTTGTGGATCGTTTTTCAGGCGCCTTATTGATTACCGGTGATGTATCTAGCGTAGAATCGGCTATGAAAGGTGTTATAGATGGGTTAGATAAGATTTTAGGTT
This sequence comes from Veillonella sp. R32, assembly GCF_010093125.1. Lineage (GTDB taxonomy): Bacteria > Bacillota > Negativicutes > Veillonellales > Veillonellaceae > Veillonella_A. Next base: position 98,009 of record NZ_NMZQ01000011.1, on the reverse strand, counting down.
TTTTCCCTACTAAAATTACACGCACCTAAGGGTTTCACATAGTCGATAAGGAAAGATATCTTTAGTAGTTGTTTAAAATAGGGAATAACCACATATAAATACTAAGGGGCGGTGTTTTTTATAAGAATTGTACTTTTTTATAGGTATTCGTGGTGGTTGTGTAGTATAATAAATAGGTAACCTATGCACCCATGGGTAGACTTAGATTGTGAGGTAATGGAATGGAACAGTCTTTAAAAACGGTAATCATGGTAGGCCGTACTGAAGTAGGCAAGACAACCTTGGCCAATACTTTGATGTATGGTAGCCCGGAAGCCTTAAAAACACAATCAATTGGTCGCATTGGGTCGATTATAGATACACCTGGTGAATTTGTAGAAAATCCCATTTATTATCGAGCTATTTTATTAAGTGCCTATGATGCGGATATGGTGTTATTTTTGAATGAAGCGAATGAGTCGGAAAGTATTTTTCCGCCTAACTTTGCAGCCTTATTTAATCGTGAAGTTATCGGGGTAGTTACTAAAATAGATTTAGGTGGCGATGTAGCAAGAGCGCGTAAGAATTTAGAAGCGGCCGGGGTAAAGACTATTTTTGAGATTTCGGTGCATGATGCTGATTCAGTGCAGCGCTTGCGAGACTACATTGCTCGTGATATAGAGGCTTAGAGTGTATACATACTCTAGGCTATAAGTGGTGTAGCACACGAATTACGTACGATTTTTAAGCTTGGACATTAGTAGTGAATATGGTGGTAACGAATGAATTTTAAGCAAAACTTAGCAAGTGTATTAGCTGGTGCCTACAAGTTGGATTATCGTTGGCTCCACATTAAACAAGATGAAATTTTTATTTATAAGGATGTAGCTGATGCGAGTGAAACGCCCTTAGCTTTACATTTTGATCCTAGCTTTAATCAGCAGGTCATAGACCTTTGTAAAGAAACCATAGGTTCTATTGCAGAGCCTATTTTGATTAATATAATTTTAGAAGCTCATTGTGCAGCCGAAGCGCATGAGATTTATTATGATGAAAGTTTATATGCTCAGAAATCAGTAGCTATTCGTCATAAACCGAATGAGTTAACCGCTATTTGCGAAACAGGGGAACGCTATTTATTGACCTTAAATGGCGTAGTTAAAACTAACCCTGGTGATTGGGTGATTCGCGGGGTAAATGGGGAAGAATATCCATGTGACCCTGAGATTTTTAAAATGTTATATGATGTAATGGATGATTCTACTAAATAGAATCTTGATTGTGGAAAGTTCAGGCACTGGTCGTAGAGACCGGTGCTTTTTTGATTCCTGATTCTATGGTAAATAGATAGGATATTTTGAAAAAGATAGTATACATGCGAGGTACTAGCCTTTAGGGAGCTTATTTTAGTTTGAAAAATTAATTATGCATATAAGAGATATGAAGAGCTAGATTAAGGCGCATTTTTTAAAATAGTTAATTGATTTTTCAGTTATATTAATATATAGTTAACTTAGCTAAGTTAATGCTAATTAAGAATGTTTATTATGCAAGGAGGTAATGTTATGAAAGGCTATGCAATGCTTAAAATCGGTGAATCTGGTTGGATTGAAAAAGATCGTCCCTTATGTGGCCCTTTAGATGCCATTTGTAAACCACTAGCGGTGGCTATCTGTACATCCGATGTTCATACCCTTTGGGAAGGGGCGATTGGTGAACGCCACAACATGATTCTCGGTCATGAATGCTGCGCTGAAGTTGTTGAAGTAGGCGAGTTAGTCAAAGACTTTAAACCAGGTGATCGTGTATTAGTACCAGCGATTACACCCGATTGGAACTCTTTAGAAGCACAGGCAGGCTATTCTATGCACTCAGGTGGCATGTTAGCAGGTTGGAAATTCTCTAACTTTAAAGATGGTGTATTTTCCGAATTTTTCCATGTGAATGATGCAGATGGCAATTTAGCGCTACTACCTCCAAGCATTAACTCCGTAGATGCTTGTATGCTATCTGATATGGTGCCAACTGGGTTCCATGGGGTGGAATTGGCAGACGTACAGTTTGGTGATACTGTACTCGTTATCGGTATTGGTCCAGTAGGTCTTATGGCGGTAGCTGGGGCAAACTTGCGTGGAGCTTCGCGTATTATTGCCGTAGGGACTCGTCCTAACTGTGTAGCTGCGGCGAAGGGCTATGGTGCTGTAGATTTTGTTAGCTATAAAAACGGCACAATTGAAGAACAAGTATTGGCTATGACCAATGGCCAAGGGGTTGATAAAGTAGTCATTGCTGGTGGTGGCGTAGAAACCTTTGAATCCGCCGTTAAATGCTTAAAACCAGGTGGTAAAATTGGCAATGTTAACTATTTAGGCAGTGGTACTTACATTACGATTCCACGCGTTGAATGGGGCGTAGGTATGGGCCATAAACAAATTAATGGTGGTTTAATGCCAGGTGGTCGTTTACGGATGGAAAAATTAGGCGCTTTAGTAGCGGCTGGTAAACTCGATGTAAGCCCATTAGCAACTCATGTATTTGAAGGTTGGGATCATTTGGAAGAAGCTTTATTTATGATGCGTGATAAACCAGCCGATTTAATTAAACCTGTTGTGAAATTAGCTGATTAATATGAAAATTTTAGTCATATCTGGATTTTTAGGGGCTGGCAAAACTACGTTTATTCAAGAATTGGTGAAACGAACAAAGCGTGATTTTGCCATTATGGAGAATGAATACGGCGCTATCGGGGTCGATGGGGATTTATTAGAACAAGCTGATACATCCATAAATATATGGGAAATGACCGAAGGCTGTATTTGTTGTACTCGCAAAGCGGATTTTGCTTCCTCCATTTTGACCATTGCCAATACGGTGGATCCTGAAATACTGCTAGTAGAACCAACGGGCGTAGGCGAATTGAGTAAAATCTTAGAGAATATTAAGCAAATCGAATATGAACGGATAGCCCTGTTGGCTCCGTTGACTATTGTTGATGGCAGTCACTTTGAGCAGGCTATGTCGAAATTCCCTGACCTTTGTAGGGATCAAATTCAGGCAGCTGGCACGGTGATTGTGTCAAAATTAGAAGGGGCTAGTGAAACTGAATTAGCGGATATACAGGTTCGCATTGAAACTATTAATGAGGAATGTGATATTAGTACCTTGCATTACACTAAGCAACCAGATAGTTGGTGGAACGCCTTATTAGAACGGCCTTTGTTAGGGGCTCTCTCAGATGGCAAGGCTGTAGGTCAGACCATAGGTCAACGTATGGTTGGTGAGATTCCATTAGATGATATTAAAGGTGTTGAACTAAGCGCTAATCCGGTGTCAAAGTCTTTGGCGACCGATGAAGTCACGAATGACGAGATAGCCGTAGATAGTGTGGCGTTGACCTCTATTTCATTACGTCATGAGCAGGAATTAGTCCTCTTTTTACAGGGGGTAACTGCGGGTGTATTTGGTGATATTGTGAGAGCCAAAGGCTTTTTACCTGTAGGGCATAGTTGGCTACAATTTAGTGTTGTTAATGGTACTTATTCGATTACAGGGTTTAATCCTCAATTAGAAAAGGACGAGCCAGAAGCAAAAGGTATTTTTATTGGTACGCATATAAAGCGTAGTTGGCTGCGCGCAGTATTGCAAAAAGCATTATATCGCAATCCAGATACGATTAAAGAAGCAGCTAAACAAAATAAATTGAAAATAGGCAAAATAAGTGGCACTAAACGAGTGTCGTAAGTAAGAACGATAATAGCCAAAGAATTCGTATGAAAGAAGCGCTCTTCCATGACTAGGTATGAGATAGTCATAGGAAGAGCGCTTACTTTATGTGTTTATTTTATAGATTTACTTTTCAGGTTTATGGACAAGCACTTTTTCCGTATCGATTTCATGAATTTTATGGAAGTATTCTTGTGCATATTCTAAATCTTCTGGTGTGTTAATATCGATGAAAATATCTGCTTCTAAGGTGTTTTCTTTCAATGGTAATTGAAGTAATGGAACTTCTTTGTAGAAAGAATGGAGCAGTTTTTCGCCAGCGGCGATTTTTTCTTTCATGATTGGCAAGAGTTGACGATTATAAATAGCATGCAAGCAAATGTCTTTACCGTTGAGCATAGGTACCACTACTTGGGCAATCCCTTGACTTTCTACCATGCGGTCTAACACAACGAGTGATAAGAATGGCATATCTACGCCAATAACGAAGAGATTTTCGGCATCACAATGTTCAAAAGCCGTTGCTACGGCGCCTAAGGTGTTGTGACCAGGATAATTATCTTCTACTACATTGGCATCTTTCAAAGGCTCAAAACGGTCGAAGAGGGTCTTATTATCAGTTACAATAATGGGATCCTTTTCAAAGGAAAATGCTAGCATGGTATAAATCGTTTCAATTAAAGTTTGATCACCAAATTTGGCGAATACCTTATTATAACCCATGCGAGAACTGTTATGACCAGCTAAGATGACTGGTTGTAAAGCTGCTAATCTTTCATACATAATAATAACCCCCTTTATATTGTGTCTCTATATTAATAATATCATAATTGCATAATCAAAATAAAGAAAAATCATGATAAAATTATGAACTATTGTATAAATTTTGCATAATAGTAGGCACTGTCAGGGGGTTATATGAGAATAAGGTATACTCGAAATATGAAGTTGAAAATCACTTTTATTAGTGAGAAAATTAGGCGTTGTTAGAATTTTTGAAACGTAGTATAAAGGTAGTTCCTTCGCCTGGTTCACTTTTTACCGATACGGAACCACTGTGGATTTCCATAATATGTTTTACTAAGGCTAAACCAAGACCGCTACCTTCGCGTTTACTATTGCGACTAGGATCGGCTTGATAAAAACGTTCAAAAATTCGGCTTTGTTTATCTTTAGGTATACCGACCCCTTCATCACTGACACTGACTACAGTAAAGCCATCTTTAGGGCACATGTGAACGGTAATGTGATTGTCGATGCCTTGGCTAAATTTAATGGCATTGTCGAATAAATTGATGAAGACCTCTTCGATTAGCTTGGATGAAATCTCTAAGGTAGGGCTATCGCCAGTCATAGCAAGGGTAATATTTTTGCCCTGTCTTTTGGTAGTTAATTGTTGCCACGCGGAATTCACGACTGAGCGAAGAGATGTTTTTTCAAAGGTTACGGCTGAAACGCCATCTTCAATACGAGATAGTTTTAAAATCGTATCGATGAGCTCTTGCATATGCCGTGCCGCTGTATGGATATGACCACCGAGGACCGTTGCTTCTTCCTTGTTTGGATACATCCCTTTGGCCAAAATTTCAGCATAGCCACTAATAGTAGTGAGCGGTGTCTTCAACTCATGAGATACATTGGAAGTAAATTCATGACGTCGCTGTTGCTCTAAGTAGCTTTGGGTAATGTCAGAAATGATGATGAGTAAGCGCCCTTTGTAGCGGTCATCTTCTGTAATGTGAAACACGATGCGGAAGTGCTGATTATCTTTGTGTAATAAGTATTCGCCACCTTGGTGTTTACGCATAGCATTAATTACATGTTTGCGCCAATCTACATCATCCGATAAGAGCAATAATGATTCACCATGTAGTTCTGCTTTATGATTTAAAAATTCTTTTAAATGTTCGTTGTAGGTAATAATGGTGCCATCTAATTCCGCTAATAATAAACCTTCCGCCATTTCTTCCATAATAGAGCGGAGAGTATTTTTTTCTGCTTGTAGGCGTACAATCATAGCTTCCAGTTCATTTTTTTGGAAGGATAGCCGTGATAGTAAAGGTGTGATTTCATTATAGGCCTCATCAATGACTGGTTTAGTATCACCATGAGAAGTCCAAGCTTTTACAATTTCTTCAATCGGATAAATAGCATCAGCCGTCCAGCGACGGGCCAAGAGATAGCAACCACCCGACATGAGTACAAAAAGGGCTAATAGGCCTGGGGCAGCGTCGAAGATGACTTTATATACGGTAGAGCCATTACGAGATACGCGCAATATAGAGTTGTCTGGTAGGCGCAAGGCTTCATAATAGCTGATGGAATGTAGGGTGGCGGAGTCGCGAATATCGCTACCTTCACCATTGAGAATAGCTTGGGCAATTTCCGGTCGTTGCAGGTGATTATCCATCGTTTCCGCATCGTGGGAGGAGTCGTAGAGGACTTTTCCTTCGTAGGAAATCCAAGTAATGCGTAACGTATTATTAGTGGCTTTAGTAATGGCTGCTAGGCGATCAGGGGTAAGCGTACCGGTGGAGGCAATAATTTTCCCTTCCGTGTAAAGAACGGTACGAAAATCATCTTTCCAATTGTTGTAAAACAGATAACTTAATATAACGGTACTTACTACAAGGCTAAGCATGCCAAGACCAAAGAGGGCTCGGAAGAACTTTTGTCTCATACGCTGGCCTCCCAGCGATAGCCGATGCCGCGCACTGTTTTTAGATGACGGCCCGCAGAACCTAAGTGCTGGCGCAATGTGACTACGTGCATATCCACGGTACGGGATTCCCCTTCATAGGAAAAGCCCCATACCACTTCCATAATGCGCTCACGGGAGAGGGCAATCCCTGTATTTTCCATAAAGTAGAGGAGCAGTTCGTACTCTTTTAAGGTCAAATTGATAGGCGTCCCTTCAAGGGTTACAATACGGCTATCTTTATCGAGCACTAAATTTTCACAAGTAAGAATTGATTTTTTAGGGGGTGCCACAGGTCGAGTACGGCGCAGTAACGCTTTAATGCGTGACACTAGCTCAACAACGCCAAAAGGTTTTGGAATATAGTCATCAGCACCGCCGTCAAGACCTTGGACAACGTCAATTTCCGAGGTTTTAGCAGTAATCATGATGATGGGTAAATCTTGTGTATCAGGGCGTTCTCTTAATTTGTGCAAGATAGACAGGCCATCTTCTCCTTCGAGCATAATATCGAGTAAGACAAGTTGAGGTCGGCGTTCTTCTAGGGCTGTCCAAAAAGGACCGCTTGACTCGAAGGTGCCGACCTCAAAGCCCTGCCCGTTTAACACATAGGAGATAAGACCGCGAATGCTATCTTCGTCTTCTACACAATAGATTAAAGGGTGGGTTTGTTTCATAGTAATCTCCTTGTAAGTAAAAAAAGGAACGAACTGCATTGAGTTCGTTCCGGGGGAGTCATTAACCGAAGCGACCGTTAATGTAGTCTGCCGTTTTTGGCTGTGCTGGTTCGGTAAAGATAGTCTTTGTTTTATTATATTCTATCAAATCTCCCATCAAGAAGAAAGCTGTTTTATCAGAAATACGGGCTGCTTGTTGCATATTGTGCGTTACGATGACGATAGTATAGTTTTCTTTCAGTTCTAGAGCTAGTTCTTCAATTTTAGCTGTAGAGATTGGATCAAGGGCACTGGTAGGTTCATCCATGAGGATTACATCTGGCCGAGTGGCTAAGGTACGGGCAATGCAAAGTCGTTGTTGTTGCCCACCAGATAAGCTAAGCGCACTCTTATGAAGGCGATCTTTTACTTCATTCCAAAGGGACGCTTGAGTTAAACTGGTTTCTACGATTTCATCAAGTTCGCTGGCTTTAGTGATGCCTTGCAAACGAGGACCAAAGGCTACATTATCGTATAGGCTTTGGGGGAATGGATTTGGTTGTTGGAACACCATGCCTACGCGGTGACGTAACACGATAGGTTCCATGTCAGCGTAAATATCTTCTCCTTCGAGTAAAATTTTACCTTTTACAGTAATGTCACCTTCTAAATCGTTCATGCGATTTAAGATGCGTAAGAAGGTTGATTTACCGCAACCGGAAGGGCCGATTAGAGCGGTGATTTCGTTCTTTTTAATGTCCATGTTGATATTTTTTAAAGCATGGAAGGAACCATAGAAGAAGTCTAAGTTTTCTACGGTAAAGGCATTGCCTAGCGCTTCATTAGCGATAGCGTTTACTTGTGTATTTACAAGCACTTGAGGGTTAGGCATTACTACTTCAGAAATTTCCATTATTTATTCTCTCCTAAGTTTTTACGATTAAGGTGACGGCTTAAGGCACGAGCACCGATACTAAATGTGAAGACAAGGGTTAACAATAAGAGGGCACTTAAATTAGCCATAGCTTCTGCATCAGAAGCTAGTGATTCACTACGGGAGGCCCAAATTTGTAAGGCTAAGGTTTCACCAGATCGGAATGGGTTAAAGGCGTTAGTTGGTGAAGTAATATCTGTGCTTGCCCAGTTAATATCGGTGCTCATACCGGCGGTAAACATAAGGGCAGCGGCTTCGCCAAATACACGCCCTGCCGCTAAGATAATCCCGGTAATAATAGCGGGAAAAGCAGCGGGTAATAATACACGGCTTATAGTCTGCCATTTAGTGGCGCCTAGACCATAGCTACCTTTGGCATAGGATGGCGGTAAGGCACGCAACGCATCTTCGGTGATGGTAGCTATGAGCGGTAAGGTTAAAATAGAAACTGTTAAAGCCCCTGCAAATAGATTCCACTGGGAACTGGTCATGATGATAAAGACAAGATAACCAAATAAGCCCAGTACGATGGATGGTAAGGAGGACAAGGTTTCAATGGAAATACGCATGATTCGTTGGGCTCTACCTTTGGTAGCATATTCGGCCATGTAGATGCCACCACCAATACCGAGTGGTACGCTAATGACTAAGGCTAAAAATACGAGGTAGACAGTGTTGAATAATTGATTGCCAATCCCGGTAGGGGAGAATGCTAAGAGTTCCAGTTTGAAGTCGCTTAGGGCATTCCACGCAATATGACCAACAAAGGCGAGTAATAGGAGTAAGACCGCACCAGCTAGACCATGAAGGGCTAAGGTGATGATTTTATCGGTGGATAAGGCCCGCTGGCGAGGAGCGGGGATGGCTTTACTTGCTCTCACTGAGGGCGCCTCCTTTAGATGTAATGTAACGAATTAGAAGAATAAAGAGTAGGGAAATTACAAAGAGTAATAAGGCCATGGTCCAAAGGGCCATGTTGTATTCACTGCCTTCCATAGTACCGCCCATATCAGCGGCAATGGCACTGGTTAAGTTCACCGTAGGATCGAGTAGTGAGGTAGGGAAGGCTTTCATTTTACCGATAACCATCGCTACTGCAAGGGCTTCCCCAAAGGCACGAGCTAGACCTAAGACAACTCCGGCTAAAATACCATGTTTAGCCACAGGAAGAACAATTTTGTAAATGACTTCCCAACGCGTAGCGCCTAGACCATAGGCACCTTGGCGATAGGTTTTAGGGACACTGTTAATAGCATTCATCGTTACAGAGGTAATCGTTGGAAAAATCATGAGTGCTAAAACGATGGAAGCAGCTAATACAGAAAAACCACTATGCGCATCGGTGTACTTTTGAATGAAAGGAACTAGAATAGTAAGGCCTAACCAACCATAGATGATTGAAGGAATTCCTACAAAAATTTCAATCACTGGTTGCCAAAATTTACGGCCTAAGCTAGGGGTGATTTCTGCCATGTAAATGGCAAGGGCAATACTGACTGGAGTTGCCATTAATAATGCAAGGGCACAGGTAATAAGAGAGCCGACAATATAAATGCCGGCTCCAACGTGGCCACCCCCGTCGAGCGTGTCGGCGGGTTGCCACTGCGTAGAAAATAGGAATTCTGAAAGACTGTGCCCGTAGATGGTAAAGGTCCCGGTACCGCGATAGAGCAAGAAAATCCCAATAGCTGCGGTTACGAGTAGTAAGAAGAGACCAGTACCTTTGATTACGTAACGCCAAATTTTATCGGCGCGAAGCGTGCTTTCAATGTTCATCTATTATTTCTCCGTTTTCACTTTAGAGGCTACACCGTAACCTTTGGATTCTAACACTTTACCGTATTCTTCAGACATAATGAAGTCTAAGTATGCTTTTTGTAAGGCGTCAGGTTGACCTTTAGTGTACATGTGTTCAAAGCCCCATACTTTGTAAGAACCGTTGTAACTATTTTCAAGAGTTGGTGCTACGCCATCGATGGAGATAGCAGCTACGCTTGAGTTATTTAATAGATAAGGTAAGGCTACATAACCGATGGCGCCTGGTGTGTTGGCAATGCTTTGGATAAGAGCACCAGAGTCATCTGTTTCAAGGGATTTGTTAGATGCTTCTTGGTTTTTGTCCAGTGCAAATTCAGAGAAGAGGGCACGGGTACCAGAAGTGGAAGGACGCGTTACTAATACTACATTTTCATCGGGACCACCTACATCTTTCCAGTTTGTTACTTTACCAGTGAAGATATCAATTAACTGTTGTTTAGTTAAATTTGGTACTGCTTTAGCCACATCTTTATTCGCTACGGCCGCTACCGTTACAATAGCCACTTTGTGATCAACGAGTTCAGCTGCTTTTTCTTTTGGTAATTTGCTTTCTGCAGGTACATCGGAGTTACCAATATTAACGGTACCGTCAGATACTTGTTTTAAACCAGTGCCAGAACCACCACCATTTAATACGATGGATACATCAGGGTGTTTCTTTTTAAATTCAGCCGCTGCATCTTTAGCAAGTGGGAGCAAGGCGGAAGAACCGGACGAAGTAATGGTTCCTTTTAAAGCTTGTTGTGAGTCAGCCGGTGCCGAACCGCTGTTACCGCATCCTGCTAAACCCAATGCTAACACGCTTGCCATAACCATTGCTGTAAGAGCTTTACTTTTGAATTTCATGATTGAATTGCCTCCTAATCGATGGACGTATTTACAATTTACTTTGTATACACAGTATACATAAGCTTTGTAAAGTTTATAGACAGCCCTTTGTAAAAGTTATGTAAAATTAAAAATTCGTGAGAATAGCTCTTGTCTAGCCTAGCTAGCTCCCTATATATAAGTTTTTTACAGTCCAATGAAATGAGGTGAAAATATATTTTACTGACGTTTTGACTTGATAAAAAATGACGATTTTGGGGCGTTTGTAAGAGATAATTTTAACAGTGCTATACATTGTATACATTACACAAACTTGTTTTAATTGCGTTATTAAATATTTTCCACTATAATTTACTACATCCTATATTCTATAGAGATAGAGTTTGGAGAAGGTAAACAGCTAAGGTGTAGCTATAAATTAGGCTGTTTAACGAGGTTGGGAATGTAGACTATTAGTGGTTAATAGCCTAACTCGAAAGGAGAGAGATGTATGCGCGTGGATATGAATAGTGATTTAGGTGAAAGTTATGGTGTTTATACGCTTGGTTTAGATCAAGAGGTATTGTCCCACGTAACTAGTGCCAATGTGGCCTGTGGCTGGCATGCGGGGGATCCTTTGATTATGGAACGGACCGTTCAGCTATGTAAAGCTAAGGGCGTTGCGGTAGGCGCCCATCCTAGTTACCCAGATTTATTGGGTTTTGGTCGTCGAAATATGACAATTACTGCTGATGAAGCAAAAGCGTATATGTTGTATCAAGTAGGGGCGCTGAAGGCCTTTTGTCAGGCTGCTGATGTGCCATTGCAACACGTAAAACTTCATGGTGCTTTTTATAATACTGCTTGCGTAGATCCTAAATTAGCCAGTGCTGTATTAGATGGGATTGAAGCATTAGGTTATGGTGTAGCTATTATGGCTCTTAGTGGTAGTGTTATGGTACAGCAAGCCAAAGAACGTCAGATTCCTGTCATTCAAGAAGTGTTTGCTGATCGTGGCTATACGGCGAAAGGCACGTTAGTTCCACGAAGTGAGCCCGGCGCTTTTGTAAGAGATCCTCAAGAAGCATTAGTTCGCATTTTACAAATGGTTAACGAAGGAACGGTAGTGGCTAATACGGGTGAAACAATACCTATTGTGGCGGATTCTATTTGTGTTCACGGTGATAATCCAGAAGCAGTGGCCTTTACTAAGGCTTTGCGGGAAGGCCTCGTGGGGGCTGGTTTAGAAGTGACTAATTTTGGCGGAGGTCGTTTATGAAATCAACACCAGAAAAGAAGAAGAGTGTATCAGTTTTAATTGGGGCGGCCTTTTTGATGGCTACATCGGCTATTGGTCCCGGCTTTATGACACAAACGGCGGCTTTTACCGCGCAGTTTAGAGCTGATTTCGCGTTTGTAATTTTAGCGTCCGTTATTTTAGCGTATGTAGCGCAGCTTAATGTATGGACGATTATTGCTGTGTCTAAATTGCGGGGCCAAGATATTGCCAATCGCGTATTACCAGGACTTGGATATTTTGTAGCCTTTTTAGTAGCTTTAGGCGGTTTGGCATTTAATATTGGTAATATTGGTGGTGCCGCGCTAGGAATTAATGTTATGTTTGGGGTCGATACAACCTTTGCGGCTATTATTTCGGCCGTCCTTGGAGTGATTGTATTCGTGTCGCACAAAGCAACCAAAGCTATGGATGCAGTGACTAAATATTTAGGCCTTTTAATGTTATTGCTTATTGGCTATGTAGCTGTTATATCAGCGCCACCAGTAGGGATGGCGCTTAAGCATAGTGTAGTGCCTAACAATTATGAATGGTTAGCCACCATCACTTTGCTAGGTGGTACAGTAGGTGGTTATATTACTTTTTCTGGTGGCCATCGTTTAATTGATGCCGGTATTGTGGGCGAAGAAAATTTACCAGAAGTGCGTCGTTCGGCCACGCTGGGTATGGGTGTGACGACTTTAGTGCGTGTATTGTTTTTCTTAGCCGTATTAGGTGTTGTTGTGCAAGGTAAAACCTTAGATCCTACGAATCCAGCAGCGGATGCCTTTTTACTGTCCGCTGGTAATGTGGGGTACCGTATTTTTGGGCTCGTCTTTTTCTGTGCAGCCATTACGTCTGTAGTAGGGGCCGCTTATACGTCGGTGTCCTTTTTAAAGACTTTATTTAAACCCATTGCAGCTCATGAAAATCTATGGATTATTGGCTTTATCGTAGCGTCTGCTATTATTTTGGTAATTTTAGGCAAACCAGCCATGTTACTCATTGTTGCTGGTTCCTTGAATGGACTTATTTTACCAATTACGTTAGCCGTTATGTTATTGGCTGCTCGTCGCAAAGATATTATGGGTGATTTTAAACCATCGCCTATTTTATATTGGAGTGGCTGGGCGGTAGTAGTTATTTCAGCCTATATTGGCTATGTATCCTTGCAAGGGATTGGTAAATTATTAGGTTAATAGACTTGTATTTATATGGTACGAGTATACAAAGGAGGCCTTTAGCATGACGTCTGAGGCAACAGCGTTGCGATTTGCTCCGGTAGGAGATAAAGCGGTAACTGCTATCTTTGGTGATACGATTCAGCCAGCTGTGAATCGGCGGATTCGGCACGCCTTAGTAGCTTTGCAACCGTATGTAGGCACGGTTATTGAAGAAATGGTACCTACTTACAGTTCTATTTTAGTTATTTATAATCCGTTGGTTATGGATTATAGGACTATATGTGAAACGATTGCTGATGCGGCTAGCACTGTGAGTGGTGAAGATGGTGACGCCAAGGTGCGGGTAGTAGAAATACCTACTGTGTATGGCGGTGAATATGGTCTAGATATGGACTTTGTTTGTAGCCATGCAGGCTTAAGCGAAACAGAAGTAATTTCGTTACACAGTGGCACGGATTATTTAGTGTATATGTTAGGTTTTATGCCTGGTTTTACCTACTTAGGGGGCATGGATGAGCGGCTGGCTACGCCTCGGTTAACTACGCCACGAACGTTGATCCCGGCCGGTTCAGTCGGGATTGCTGGCTCACAAACAGGCATGTATCCTTCTGATTCGCCAGGGGGCTGGCAAATTATTGGTCGAACTCCGGTGTGTTTATATGATGGTAGCCGGGCGGAGCCTACTTTATTACAGGCTGGTGATTATGTGCGGTATGTACCTGTTTCAGAAGCAGACTATAAGGCTATCCAACAGCAGGGGGCTACTTATGAAGTGACTTCATTTTATTGTAAGGAGAGTGAACTCCATGGCCAAAGATAACGATACATTTATTAATGGAGCCGCTCATGCATATCATTTAATTGGCAATCCCCATAGCGGAGTGTTGCCTATTGCTTTATGGCAGATTGAGCAAGCGGGCTTCTTAACCACTATTCAAGATGGGGGCCGACGAGGCTATCAACAGTATGGCATGCCCGTAGCGGGGGCTATGGATTTAGAAAGTTATGAATTAGGGCAACGCTTAGTAGGCAACCCACTACAGGTTGGGGCTTTAGAATGCACTGTTATGGGCCCTACTTTTACCGTGCAAGAACCTTGTGTAGTGGCATTTACAGGCGCTTTGATGCATCCTACTATTAATGATATACCGGCGCCTATGAATGAAGCCTTGCGGTTGCAAACGGGTGATGTGGTGGCTTGCCAATTTGCTACTAGCGGGTTGCGCATGTATATTTCCGTGCGTGGTGGTTTGCAGGTACCTATTATTAATGATAGTGTGGCCACTCATGTGAAATCAAAATTGGGTGGTTATGGGGGTCGCCGCTTGCAAGCCGGTGATGTGTTGGTGCTTGGCGATGAACGATTACAAGCAACCCATTTGAATCGGTGGGCGTTGCCAAACTACACCGTACCCGCTACTTATGAACCCCCTATGGTGCGGCGTACGAAACAGGCTGTTCGTATTGTATTAGGCCCTCAGGCTGATCGATTTACGGAAGATAGTTTTACTACATTAACTGCTGAAGGGTATGAAATTACCCCCGCCTCTGATCGGATGGGGTATCGTTTAGCCGGTCAGGCTTTAACCCATATAAGCGGGGCGGATATTATTTCTGATGGGGCTGTATTTGGCTCCATTCAAGTGCCTGCTGATGGTCAACCTATTATTTTAATGGCTGAACGGCAAACTACCGGTGGCTATACCAAAGTGGCTACCGTAATTACGCCGGACTTACCTATTTTGGCGCAAATGGGACCGGGTGAAATCATTCACTTTGAAATTGTTACTATTGAAGAAGCACAAGCGATTTATAAGGCGTACATGGAGCAGTTTATTTAGTGCGTAAATTGCATTAGGAGTGGGCGCTGTTTATTATTAGTACGTGTGGTATATCATGAGTGAGTGCAGATTATTATGGGTGAGTGCAGACTATTATGAGTGAGTGCAGACTATTATGAGTGAGTATAACATATCTTTTAGAGGGCTTCTTTTGATTATGCTTGAAAAGAGTTACCTTGAGGTATACAATAAAGGGTAGTAATTTTAATTGAGGTGACTTATGAGACCCACTCACTTAGAAATAGATACGGCCATTATTCGTGAAAACTTGCGCCGTATTAAAGATAGTTTGCCAGAATGGAGTACGAGTACAGCGGTTATTAAAGCGAATGGTTATGGCCATGGGAGCGTCATGGTTGGCCGTATTGCCGTTGAAGAAGGCTATGAATCTTTAGCCGTAGCGTTTCCAGAAGAAGCCTTGCCTTTGCGTGCTGCGGGCATAACAGTACCTATCTATTTGTTAGGCATTACATTGCCACAATCTTTTGACTTAATCGTAGAAGGCAATTCGCGGCCTGCTATATGTGAATCGACTGATTTAGAAGCCTTAGAAGCATGTGCAGCGCGTCATGAAACGATTATTGAATGCTGTATTGCTGTAGATACAGGTATGCATCGAATTGGTGTACATCCTGACAGAGCCCTTGATTTTATGCAAGAAGTAGAGTCATATCCACATCTGCGGGTAGATGGATTCTTTTCCCATATGGCAAGTGCTGATGCCGCCGATAAAACAAGCGCTCATAAACAGACCGAATTATTCCGTCATATGGTGGAAATGATTCGGGCCCATCGCTCAGAACCCTTCCGCTTTTCTATGGCCAATAGTGCCGGTTTATTAGCTGTAAAAGATAGCTTGTTTACGGATGCAAGGCCAGGTATTATTCAATATGGAATTATGCCTTCCTTGGATGTGCCTAATCGCTTAGGGTTACGTCCGGCTCTAAGTTTGCATAGCAAAGTGGTTCATGTACAACATTTAAAAGCGGGTGAACGGATTGGTTATGGTGGCACCTATACAACTAATCGGTTGACTACAGTAGCGACCAT
Organism: Veillonella sp. R32; assembly: GCF_010093125.1. Classification (GTDB taxonomy): domain Bacteria; phylum Bacillota; class Negativicutes; order Veillonellales; family Veillonellaceae; genus Veillonella_A. Next base: position 82,043 of record NZ_NMZQ01000011.1, on the reverse strand, counting down.
TCCCGTAGGCTATGCTGATGGTTATCCACGTAGTTTGTCTAATCGAGGGGCTGTATTAATTCATGGACATCGTTGTCCCATTGTGGGCCGTGTGTGCATGGATCAATTAATGGTAGCTATGCCAGAAGGTGTGCCTGTACATCCTGGTGATGAAGTAGTATTGATTGGTACGCAGGGCGATGAAAGTATTACGGTTCTTGAAATTGCTACCTTGGTGGGAACTATACCGTATGAAATCTTCTGTGATTTTTCAGAACGCGTACCAAGAATTTATGTATAATTGCATGCACGCCAGGTAATCCTCGCGACGTATCGCAGGCTGAAATCGAAGATATTTATTGGTCTATTTTATAGGACGCATAGCCTTTAGCATAGCGTTTAGTTTGTATTGGCTAGTCTATATCGTTTTAAATACGAAAGTGACAACTTTACAATTAATTAAAGTGGTAACAGTAGCTTCTTGCTGTTGCCACTCTTTTTATTTATAAAAGGACTTTATCACTATTGTTTAATAGGTTTTTATTGAGCTTTGGTTTGCATATAAATTATGAATAATGCCGTATATAAGTAAGTTATAACGTTATTTAAATGTCGTAAAAATCAATATATCATAAAAATTAATATTTAAATTCAACTTTTGCAATTTTACAGAAAAAGTTTATAAAGATATAATAAGCCACTGTAGCAAGGTTATTAATCATTTATATAAGGAGATGCTAAGCGCTATGGAGGCTGGAAAAGAAAAGCTATGGACTTTGCCGTTTGTGTTAGATACGGTCATTAATTTATTGGTATTTTTAATTTATTATTTGTTGATTGTTATCATTGCTGTGGTGGCTAAAGATTCGTTACACGCTACTTCAAGTCAAGCGGGGCTAGCTGTAGGAATTTATATTATAGGTACGGTAGTGGCCCGTATATTTGCAGGCCGCTTTGTAAGTACTTTGGGGGGCCGTAAAGTATTATATGTAGGCCTTGGAATTTATTTGATTTCCACTATTTTGTATTTTTATATTCCTAATTTAGTTGTATTAGATACGATCCGTTTTATAAATGGCTTTGCCTATGGGATTACGTCTACGGCTACCAGTACGATTGTAGCAAGTGTTATTCCAAAGTCGCGTCGTGGTGAAGGGATTAACTATTATGGCTTGAGTACTAGTTTGGCCGCTGCGATTGGGCCTTTCTTGGGGATTTTCTTGTTGTCAATTACTAATTTTGATATGATTATTGCCCTCTGTGTTTGCTTGGTTATACTTTGTGTCATCGGCGCGTTCTTGATGAAATATGAAGAACCTAAACTTAGCGAAGCTTTAATTAAAGAAGAATCGGGTCGTCGTATTTCTGATTATTTAGAACCACGAGTTAATTCGATTACTTTAATTTCAATATTAGTTGGTTTTGCTTATTCGGGCATTTTAGGATTTATGGCGTCTTATACTCGTGAAATTAATATGGTGCAAGCGGGGACTTGGTTCTTTGTGGTGTATGCAGTAATTATTACATTGACTCGTCCATCTTTAGGCCTTATATTTGACCGTAAAGGTGAAAACTATGTGTTGTATCCTTGTTTTATTTCCTTGGCCATTGGGATTTTATTATTAGCTTTTGCTGATGCAAGTTGGATGATTTTATTGTCTGCTTTATTTGTAGGCCTTGGTTATGGCACCTATATGTCAAATGGACAAGCAGTAGTTGTTAAAATGGTACCATTCCATCGTATTGGGATTGCTACTTCTACGTACTTTATTGCACTTGATATTGGCTTAGGATTTGGACCTTATGTATTGGGGGGCGTTAAAGAACTTATTGGTTTTACTAACATGTTCTTGTTGACTGCCGCCATTGCGATTGTAGCCTTTATTTGTTATCACTTCTTATATGGTCGTTTGATTGGTACACCGAATGATCCTGCTTTAAAAGCGCAGAAAGAAGAAATGGAAATTCGCAATGAAAAAGGTGAATTTGTGCCAGATCATAGTGTAGCTTCGGCGCACTAATCGTTGTATGTATAAAAACAGTCTGAAAGCCCTAAATAGGTAAGCTAATTCAGACTGTTTTTTACTTTTTATATTATGTTAAAAACTTTTCAGAACTTAATAAATTACCTATTTACTTTATGGTATAGTGGGTATATACTAGGGCAAGTATGTAATTCGTTATGTATGGGAGGATACGATTAACATGTCGGTTAAACAAGCTGAAGGGTTAATGTTATTTGTAACATTTGCGTGGAGTTCGTCGTACTTGTTAATGAAGATTGCGCTTGGTGGGGTGGAGCCGTTTAATCTGATTGCCTTGCGTTTTGGCATTGCGTTCATATGCGTAGGCATTGTATTTTTTAAATTGTTTAAGAAGTGTACTTGGCCTATATTTTGTAAAGGTGTTGGTCTAGGCGCTTTGGTGTGGATTTCTTTATTTGGTACGGTCACAGGGGTTAAATTAACAACTGCATCGGCGGCGGCTTTTTTAGGGACTACTACTGTCGTATTGGTGCCTATTATTGAAGGCTTGTGGCGTAAAAAGTGGCCACCTAAATTAACCATCTTGAGTATTGGGTTAGCCTTTTTCGGTTTAATCCTATTTACTATTAAAGAGGGGTTTTCCTTGGATGTAGGCGCATTATATTGCCTATGGGGAACCTTAGGGTATGCTAGTTATATCATCATTTTAGGTAATATAGCTAAAGGTAAAGATGGCATTCTAATTAGTATGATTCAATTTGGTGCTATTGCTGTTTTAAGTACCTTGAGTTCTTTAGTTTTTGAAACACTTCGTTTACCGCAAACTAAGGAACAATGGGGCGCTGTATTGGTGTTAGCTGTTGTGTGTAGCGCTTTTTGTTTCTTAATGCAAATGATAGCACAACGTTATATTTCACCATCTAAAATAGGGCTAATTTACTCTATGGAACCGGTGTTCGCTGCTGTATTGGCATATGTTTTCTTACATGAAGTGTTAGGTACACAGGAATATATAGGTGCTATTTTTATTATGATCGCTATTGTACTTAAAAATATTGTATATCGTAGTAAATATGCTTTATTACAGCGTAAACGAAAACAGTGGACAAGACGGCGAGTAGCGAAGTAAAAGAGAAATAGAAGAGCGACATAAAAAAGTAGGCGCCAAGAGGACACGTAATTTGCGTTTCTCTTTAGCGCCTCAAAATAAATTATAGAATCAATAAAAAGAAGCCATAGCGCGCTTGCGCTATGGCTTTCATAGTTTTAGTTAATTATCAGCTGCTGTAGAGTTAATAGTTAGCTTGTTTTGAATTTATGGAGCGGCCGATGGGAGTCGAACCCACCTCTACGGCTTGGGAAGCCGTCGTTCTACCGATGAACTACGGCCGCAATTTCTAGTACTTGTTCATTTTATCAAGTTTAGAAAGTTTTGTAAATAGGGTAATCTTTACGAATTTAGACGATTAATATACTCAATCTTATCTGGCATAAAGAGAACTCGCGCTACACCATAGGCATAGGCAGATAACTCATAAGGTTGATACAGCATAGCGATGGCTCCATTGCCTAAGAGAATATAATTATCATTATGTATTTCTATATCAGGTAAGCCAAATAACTGATTAGGTAAGAGGCGATTTTTAAAATTTTGACTATAAACAGGTAGTAGTGAGGACCCTACAAATTCTTTTAATTGCTGATTGCTGGCTAGTTTTACATAATTGTAGGCAGGGATGCGCTCTCCAGTATGCTTGTTAAATACCAGGCCTTGTTGGGTATAATAACCGTGGGCTGCTTGATCGTTATACCAGCCTTGTTCTACCCATAAAGATAATACATCTTCGTCTTCGTAGGTGACTTCATAACGCATGGCGACTTGATACATTTTTTCTTGGTAGTACATGTTTTGCATGCGCCCTACATAAGAGGCAATTAATTGGTTCATCGATTCTTGGGCTTGTTCGTTAGCTACATAAATTAGGGGATACTGTAATGTTAAATTTGTATCTGTTTGTGTCTTTTCTATGACTTGGCCTTGGGTGGTAATGGTGAAACAACAGAAGGCAAAGGCGAGAGCGAGTAGTTTTTTCATAGTAACCTCCTAGATGATGTAAGTGATGATTTAGATAGTTTATTAACTCTATTGTAACGTGTGAAATAGAAATTGCCAATCCTTTTGAAAGTGTACTATAATAAAGCTTGAAATAGGCAGTTTCAGGAGGTTTTAGTATGACACTGTTAGATGAAATTTTAAAAGCAAACGAAGCCTATGTGGCTGATATTGTAAAAGAATATGGCGAAGGAGGCATGCCTGCTAATAAGGCACCGCAACGCCACATTGCGATTTTAACATGTATGGATACCCGTCTAGTGGATTTATTAGAACGGACTATGGGGATTGATCGCGGTGATGCCAATGTAATTCGTGTAGCTGGTAATTGCATTACGGATGTATTTAGTGATGTTGTGCGTAGCTTAATTGTCAGTATTTACGAATTAGGAGCTAAAGAGATTTTTATTGTTGGTCATGAAGACTGCGGTATGGAGAAAACCTGCCCTGATGAATTATCTAAACGCATGATTGAGCGCGGTATTTCAGCCGAAGCGATTACGATGATTCGTTGTGAAATGGAACGCTGGGCTAATCATTTCTGTCATTCGGAACAGAATGTAGTGAAAGCGGTGGCACAACTTCGTCAGAACCCGTTGATTCCGGAAGATGTTAAAATTCATGGATTAATGTTAAATCCGTATACAAGTAAATTGACTGTTGTTGTAGATGGTAATAAAGAAAATGTAGAGCTTGACTCTATGCCAGTTTGTACCTGCTGCTAAATGTAAAACCGTTATCTTATTCACAAGTGTGTATATAAGATAGCGGTTTTACTATGTCTAATATTTAGAAAAATAACTTTAGTGTAAGGTAACTATATACGTTATACTTGTAATAAATGTATATCATTCATTTATGAAGTAAACGGAAGCGGTAAATACCTGTGTAGGAGGTCTTAGTTTGCAAATAGAAAAAAATACTAAAATACTAATTACCCTTATGATTGCCTCTTTTTTGACACCTTTTTGCGGGAGCTCACTTAATTTGTCGATGCCAGATATTGGGCGTGCATTTCAAGTGGGAACGTCAGAATTGAGTTGGGTAGTGGAAATCTTTTTGATGACTTGTGCTATTTTTACGGTGCCTATGGGACAGTTGGGAAATCGTATTGGTAAGAAAAAAGTGTTTTTTATGGGAACGGTGTTATTTTCTATCAGTTCCCTTTTGGTGTATTTTGTTATAACGATTCAGTGGCTAATGGTCCTTCGTTGTATTCAAGGCATTGCATCGGCTATGCTCTTTTCTACTGGTACGGCTATAGTAGCGCTCGTATATCCTCCTGAACGTAGGGGATGGGCTATGGGGATGGTGGTCTCCGTGGTTTACATTGGTTTAGCGATTGGGCCTGTTATTGGGGGCTTTTTAAATTATCGCTTTGGCTGGCAAAGCATTTTTTATTTTATTGGTGCCTTAGGGGCCATTGCGTCAATTATGACGATTCTGTTTATGAAAGAAGATTGGATTAACCGTGAGCAAGGTCATTTAGGAAGTGTCAGTATCTTTTTGTATGCCGCATCGCTTATTGCTGGTCTTTATGGTTTGTCTGAAATTGTAACAACCTGGTGGGGTAAATATTTGTTGGCTGTAGGTATTGTATTTACTGTTTTATTTGCAGTACATGAAGCTAAGGTGCCTAAACCATTGTTGCCAGTGCGGATTTTCTTGGAAAATAAGACCTTTTCCTTTTCTAGCTTAGCGGCTATGTTAAATTATAGTGCTACGTTTGCTGTAGGATTTTTGCTATCTTTATATTTGCAGATGATTATGGGCTATGATTCGGAAACTGCTGGTTGGTTTTTGTTAGTGCAATCCATTGTTATGGCTTTATTGTCGCCCGCTATGGGAGCCTTATCGGATCGTTATGGTTCAGCTATATTAGCATCGTCGGGTATGGGCGTTATCGCAGTGGGCTTATTAGTTGTATGGCGATCTATGAATATGGGTTCTATGTTACTTATTGTGCTCGGTTTAGTTGTTGTAGGGATAGGCTTTTCGATGTTTTCTGCGCCTAATAATAATGCTATTATGAGCTCTGTGCCACCGGCTTATTTTGGAATGGCCAGCTCTGTGATTAGTACCGTTCGTTTGTTAGGACAAGTGCTTAGTATGGCCATTGTAGCTTCAATTTTATCTCGTACAACGAATGCTGCTACTAGTAGTATGGACCCAGCGACTTTATTACCTAATATTCAATATGCATTATTGGTGTTTATGGCATTTTGCATCATTGGTATAATTCCTTCGATGATTCGGAATAAATAATATATGCGCTATTGTAGTATATGGTATAATGACTAGGACTGAATTACTTTTTATTGTGTAATATAAGAGAGAAATAAAAGGAGTGGCTATAGATGTCTTGGTCAGTTGAAATTTATTCGGAATTGCCTGAAACGGCACGGGCGATTCGTCAAGCTGTATTTGTAGAGGAACAAGGCTTTGAAGATGAGTTTGATGCTATTGATGCAGAAGCTGCTCATTTGGTAGGTTTTGTGGATGGCAAGCCTGTTTGTACTTGTCGGTTTTTCCGTGAAACGGAAAATTCACCAGTGTTTATTATAGGACGTGTAGCTGTTAATAAAGATTATAGAGGGCAACAATTGGGCTCTAAACTTTTATTAGCCGCTGAAGATTTTATTCGAGTTATGGGTGGTTTAAAAAATAAATTAGCGGCTCAAGTGAGAGCAAAAGGGTTTTATGAATCTTTGGGCTATACTGCTGAGGGGGCTGAATTTGATGAAGAAGGCTGTCCTCATGTATGGATGGTAAAATAACATAAAGTAGTAATGCGTAAAGCTGGCGATGTAAGGTCGCCAGCTTTTTTTTGTCGTTTAAGAGGAGATAGTAATTAAATACTCATTTATTTGTTGAATGTTGTTATTATTAATTGTGATGAAATGAAAAAGCGTACTAATCTATGAATTTAATATACATTTGTCTTTTAAGAATGCAACTAAAGTTGATTAATTTAGTTAAGATAAGAATAGGGAATATATAGATAATACAAGGATATATATGATGTTGGATTTGTAAAATAACTAGCTAATTAGTGTGAATATATTGGTAATATTAATGACGTATTATTATAGATAAGTTATCGTATTTTTGGAATATAACTTATATGAAGTTATTGTGAGTTGATATTGAGTTTCAGGTAGTTGTCCGCATACATTAAACAGTTTGTTAAACGTTTTCATTTAAAACATTCGATTTATCGTAAAAATAACTGATGGAATCTTACTTAAAAAATTGCAAAATCAAACTCTGAAGATGATGTGTTATTGCCTATTGATTCAACGTTTATGCGGGTTTTGCTTTGGTGTTTAGTGTACTAATTATATGTTTAAATGAAATATAACTACAATGGTATTGATTTTTATGAATTCTGGTAGTACAATAAAAATGATAATAGAACTTTCATGAAATAACCATGTTTTTATATAGGGCTAATTCGAGAATTTTGGCCTTAAATTATTAATCTTTTATAAAGTTTTGATAGTAAATTAACTAATATCTAAAATTTATGGTTGTAGAATGTGAGTTTTGTATATTGTGTTGTGTATTTTAGTTTTAGGGGGTTTTTAATAACTAAATAGGCTAGAGATTATGGTTGTATCTAAGATTGGGTCGTAGGATAGGAGTAGGTATAATGAATAAGATCTATAAAGTTATTTGGAGTAAAACAAAAGGTTGTTACGTAGTAGCTTCAGAATTTGCTAAACGTGAAGGCAAAGCAGCTAGTTCTCATCTAGGTGTGGTACGTGCCACATTTGCCACCTTTTTTGTAGCAAGCTTATTAACGGGTAGTGTGTTGGCTGCATCTACGGTTATGACTCGAGATCCAAATAATAATTTATTGATTGGTGCAAATGCTAATGCAGCTTCAGAGAACTCTATTGTTGTTGGTGACGATATTACTGTGGGGGAAAAAGCAGATGATTCTGTAGTAGTAGGTGGCTCGTACACAGAAAATGGTGTTAAAACCGATACTACAGTGACTGCCTTGAATTCGGTTGTTGTAGGTTTAGGTAACACTGTTAATGGATATACCAAAGATATCAATAACATCAACAAGGATACCAATGTTTTCAATACAGTAATTGGTACAGGGAATGTTATTGAAGGGCAGAATGTAGCAAATAAAGGACAAGTATTTAAAAATGTAGCTATTGGTTATAAAAATAGAGTGGCTACGTAAAATTCTGTTGCCATCGGTGCTGAAGCAGAAGTAACAGGCGTTTCATCGGTAGCTATTGGTGATAAAGCAAAGGCATTAAGTGGCAATACATTAGCTATTGGACAAGGGGCTAATGCAAATGATCAGCGGTCTACAGCAATCGGTGTGGGCGCTACAACAGAACAACGTGATAGTATTGCCATTAATGCGGTAACAAAAGGCACATATAGTATTGCCATTGGTTCTACTTCCTCTACAGGGGGTGGCGCAGATAATGCTATTGCCATTGGTAGACAAGCGACAGTTGGTGACGCACTTTCAGATTCTATAGCAATAGGACGCCAAGCGACTGCTACTGGTAATGCTTCTAAAGCGGTTGTTATTGGTTCAGATGCTAGTGCGACTGTTGCAGGTGGTGTAGCGCTAGGGGATCGTTCTATAGCTAATGTAACGAATGGTAAAAAAGGTTATGATCCGTCTACAAATGCACAAAGCACATTAACTGATAGAACTTGGAATAGCACGTATGCAGCTGTGTCTGTAGGCAATGATAGTGCAACACGTCAAATTGTGAATGTAGCAGCTGGTACGAATGATACGGATGCTGTGAACGTAGCTCAATTAAAGGCCGTTACATTAAATACTACAGCTGATGTGAAAACGGCTAGTAATACCGGCAAAGGTAAAGTAAACTTAGCAACTCAGACTTTAAATATTGCTGGTGGTGCTACGGGTACTGCTACTACGACTAAAAATATTAAAACGTCGTTAACTAGCGATCCTACGAAAATTCAAATTGATTTAGTAAAGGATGTTAATCTAGGCTCTAATGGTTCTTTAACAACTGGCAATACAGTTGTTAATAATAGTGGGGTAAAGGTTGCTAATGGCTCTCAATCTACAACATTAACTGATGGTGGATTGACGATTACTAATGGCCCAACAATTTCTACATCTGGCATTGATATGGGCAATGATCAAATTACTAAATTGGCCAGTGGTTCCGATGGTACTGCCAATGGACAGCCAACGTATAATATATTGACAAATGCTGCTAATATCGGTGATGTGAAGAATATTACTGAAGGTGCTAAAACTGAAGTTATCAATAACTTGACTGCAAAAGGCATGAATTTTGCTGGTAATACTGGTACAGTTCATCGCGATTTAGGTCAAACGTTAAATGTTGTTGGCGGTCAAAATGATACAACTCAATTAGTAGATGGTCCTAATATCGGTGTTGTTGCTTCCGGTACAGGCAATAATGCAGGCTTAACCATTAAATTGGCAAAAGACTTAAAGGGCTTGAATACGGTAACGGCTGGTTCGGCTGTAATAGGTAACCAGAGTGGTACAGTAATCAATTCGAACGGCAGCCAATCACAAGCTCCAACTGGTAGCTATGTAACTGGTTTAAGCAATACATCTTGGGATGTGAAAAATCCATCGTATGTATCTGGCCGTGCGGCTACAGAAGATCAATTGAAGGCTGTAACTGATGCACTTGGTAATCAAGTAGCCAGCAAAGGTGACGTTCGTTTAGTTAAAAATCCTAATGCCACTGATGGCGCATATAAAGTAACAGATAATAAGGTAACCTTAACTGTTCAGGACCCTAATGATGTAGCTAATACTAAGCAAGATGTTGTAATTGACGATGTAGCATCAGCTACTGATTTAGAAAACTTAAGTGACCGTACAGTTAAATATGATTTGAACGGCAACACAGTTAATAAAGACAAAGTCACTCTTGAAGGTACCAATGGTACTCAAATTCAAAACTTAGCAAGTGGTGCTACTGGTAAAGATGAAAACAATAAGCCAGTGTATGGTAGCGATACTAACGCAGCTAACATTGGCGACGTGAAATCTATTGCGGACCAAAAGATTGACGGCGCTAAAACTGAAATCACTAATAATTTAACGGCTAAAGGCTTGAACTTCTCTGATGATAAAGGTACAGAAGTGCATCGCAACCTTGGCGAAACCTTACAAATTGCTGGCGATGGCAAGAATATTGCCACTGTGGCAGATCCAACAACTGGTAAAATTACAGTTGGTTTAACTAATGACCTTACTATTGGTGGCCCTGCTGGTGCAGACGGTAAAGATGGTAAAGACGGTGCTATTGGCGTTAAAGGTGCAGATGGCAAGTCTGGCGTAACCATTAATGGTAAAGACGGTTCCATCGGCTTAACTGGCCCTGCTGGTAAAGACGGCGAACCAGGTAAAACAATTACTATTAAAGGTATTGACGGTCAACCAGGCGTAGATGGTAAAGATGGCATTACTCGTATTGTTGTAGATAACCGTGAAGTTGCAACCCTCGATGACGGCATGGTTTATACTGGTGATACTGGCCGTGCAGCTGTTAAATTGAACAAGACTGTAAATATTGCAGGTGGTGAAACAGATGCATCTAAATTGGCTACAGGCAATAATATTGGTGTTGTAGCTAAACAAGATGGTGAAAATGGTAAGTTAGAACTTCAACTAGCAAAAGACATCAATCTTGGTAAAGATGGCTCTGTAACTACAGGCGATACAGTACTTAATAATAACGGCTTAACTATTACTAATGGTCCATCTGTAACTAATTCAGGTATTAAAGCTGGAGACCAGCAAATTACTAATGTAGCAAGTGGTGCTACAGGTACAGATGAAAATAATAAACCAGTATATGGTAATGACACTAACGCAGCTAACATTGGTGACGTGAAGAACATTACTAATACAGCGAACGAAGAAGTGGTTAATAAAGGCTTAAACTTCTCCGCTGATTCTGGTGATGAAGTTCATCGTAATCTTGGTCAAACCTTAGCTATTGGTGGTGACCAACAGAATATTACGACAAGCACTGATCCAGATAATGGCAAAATTACCATTTCCTTAAAAGACGATATTATGGTAGGTCAGCCAGGTAAGGATGGCCAACCAGGTAAAGATGGTTCTATCGGTGCTAAAGGTGCAGATGGTTCTAGTGTAGTTCTTAATGGTAAAGATGGTTCTATTGGTTTAACTGGCCCTGCTGGTAAAGACGGCGAACCAGGCAAAACAATTACTATTAAAGGTATTGATGGTCAACCAGGCGTAGATGGTAAAGATGGCATCACTCGTATTGTTGTAGATAACCGTGAAGTAGCAACTCTTGATGATGGCATGGTTTACACTGGTGATACAGGCCGTGCTGCTGTTAAGTTAAATAAAACTGTAAATATTGCTGGTGGTGAAACAGATGCATCTAAATTGGCTACAGGTAAGAATATTGGTGTTGTAGCTAAACAAGATGGTGAAAATGGTAAGTTAGAACTTCAACTAGCAAAAGACATCAACCTTGGTAAAGATGGCTCTGTAACTACAGGCGATACAGTACTTAATAATAATGGATTAACTATTACTAATGGTCCATCTGTAACTAATATAGGTATTAACGCTGGAGAAAAACAAATTACTAAGGTAGCCAGTGGTTCTGATGGCGTAGATGCAAAAGGCAATAAAACATACAATACAGATACCAACGCAGCTAATATTGGCGACGTGAAGAACATTACTAATACAGCGAACGAAGAAGTGGTTAATAAAGGCTTAAACTTCTCCGCTGATTCTGGTGATGAAGTTCATCGTAATCTTGGTCAAACCTTAGCTATTGGTGGTGACCAACAGAATATTACGACAAGCACTGATCCAGATAATGGCAAAATTACCATTTCCTTAAAAGACGATATTATGGTAGGTCAGCCAGGTAAGGATGGCCAACCAGGTAAAGATGGTTCTATCGGTGCTAAAGGGGCCGATGGTTCTAGCGTAGTTCTTAATGGTAAAGACGGTTCTATTGGTTTAACTGGCCCTGCTGGTAAAGATGGCGAACCAGGTAAAACCATTACTATTAAAGGTATTGATGGTCAACCAGGCGTAGATGGTAAAGATGGCATTACTCGTATTGTTGTAGATAACCGTGAAGTAGCAACACTCGATGACGGCATGGTTTACACTGGTGACACTGGCCGTGCAGCTGTTAAATTGAACAAGACTGTAAATATTGCTGGCGGTGAAACAGATGCATCTAAATTGGCTACAGGCAATAATATTGGTGTTGTAGCTAAGCAAGATGGTGAAAATGCTAAGTTGGAACTTCAACTTGCTAAAAACATCAATCTTGGTGCAGATGGCTCTGTAACTACAGGTGATACTGTTGTGAATAACGACGGTGTAACAATCAGTAGAACTACTCCAGGTGAAGCTGGTGCAGACGATACTAATAGCAAAACAACTATCGGCGCTGATCAAATCGTTGTAAATGGTCAAGATGGCAAAGATGGTGTACCTGGTACTGGTATCGTAATCGGTAACCAAGACGTAACTCCAGTTATTATTGGTGAAGATGGTACAACTACAGCAGGTAAACCTGAATCTGGTAACTTTGTAACAGGTCTTGAAAATACAACTTGGAATCCTGCTGAAAATGGCATCGTTCCAGACCGTGCAGCTACTGAAGGTCAAGTAAAAGAAGCGGTTGATGGTGTTACATCTGATGTAACAACTAAGGGCTTAAACTTCTCCGCTGATTCTGGTGATAAAGTTCATCGTAATCTTGGTGAAACCTTAGCTATTGGTGGTGACCAACAGAATATTGCGACAAGCACTGATCCAGATAATGGCAAAATTACCATTTCCTTAAAAGACGATATTATGGTAGGCCAACCAGGTAAGGATGGCCAGCCAGGTAAAGATGGTTCTATCGGTGCTAAAGGGGCCGATGGTTCTAGCGTAGTTCTTAATGGTAAAGATGGTTCTATTGGTTTAACTGGCCCTGCTGGTAAAGACGGCGAACCTGGCAAAACAATTACTATTAAAGGTATTGATGGTCAACCAGGCGTAGATGGTAAAGATGGCATTACGCGTATTGTTGTAGATAATCGTGAAGTAGCAACTCTTGATGACGGCATGCTTTACACTGGTGACACTGGCCGTGCTGCTGTTAAATTGAACAAGACTGTAAACATTGCTGGTGGCGAAACAGATGCATCTAAATTGGCTACAGGTAAGAATATTGGTGTTGTAGCTAGTCAAGATGGTGAAAATGGTAAGTTGGAACTTCAACTCGCTAAAAACATCAATCTTGGTAAAGATGGCTCTGTAACTACAGGTGATACTGTTGTAAATAATGATGGTGTAACAATCAGTAGAACTACTCCAGGTGAAGCTGGTGCAGACGATACTAATAGCAAAACGACTATCGGCGCTGATCAAATCGTTGTAAATGGTCAAGATGGCAAAGATGGTGCACCTGGTACTGGCATCGTAATTGGTAACCAAGACGTAACTCCAGTTATTGTTGGTGAAGATGGTACAACTACAGAAGGTAAACCTGAATCTGGTAATTTTGTAACAGGTCTTGAAAATACAACTTGGAATCCTGCTGAAAATGGCATCGTTCCAGACCGTGCAGCTACTGAAGGTCAAGTAAAAGAAGCGGTTGATAGTGTTACATCTGATGTAACAACTAAAGGCTTAAACTTCTCCGACGATCAAGGTACAGAAGTACATCGCGACCTTGGTGAAACCTTACAAATCGCTGGTGATGGTCAAAATATTGCCACTGTAGCAGATCCAACAACCGGTAAAATTACAGTTGGTTTAACTAATGACTTATCCATTGGTGGCCCGGGTAAAGACGGTAAAGATGGCGTTGATGGTACAATCGGTGTTAATGGTGCAGATGGTAAATCTGGCGTAGGCATTGATGGCAAAGACGGCATTAGCGTTAAAGGTGCTGATGGCAAAGACGGCGTAACGATTTTTGCTCAAAACGGCAAAGATGGTAAAGACGGCTCTGAAGGTCACATCGGTTTAACTGGTGCTCCTGGCAAAGATGGGGAAAACACGTATGCAGACATTCATGTAATTGAAGGTCAACCAGGCGTTAATGGTGTTGATGGTAAAGATGGCTTAACTCGCATTGTTTACGAAGACAAAGGCGGCACAACTCATGAAGTAGCCACCCTTGATGATGGCATGGTTTACACTGGTGACACTGGCCGTGCAGCTGTTAAATTGAACAAAACAGTTAATCTTGTTGGTGGTCAAACAGATGTAGCTCAATTAGCTGATGGTCCAAACATTGGTATCGTAGCAAGTCAAGATGGCGACAATGGTAAATTGACCGTTAAATTGGCTAAAGATATTAACCTTGGTGAAGATGGTTCTGTAACTACTGGTGATACTGTTATGAATAATGATGGTGTAACCGTAGGTGGCACTGATACAAATACTAAAGTAACAACTGGTGGTGTGACTGTAACAGGCCCTAACAGCTCTACATCTCTTACCGATAATGGCTTAACTATTAACAATGGCCCATCAGTAACTGCTGATGGTATCAATGCAGGAAATAAACAAATTACTGACCTTGCTAGTGGTGGCGATAAGAATGCAGATGGTTCTTACGTGACAGATGAAAATGGTAAGCAGGTTTATTCCGATGCAGTAAATACTAATGGTGCTAATATTGGCGACGTTAAGAATATTGCAGACCAAAAGGTTGATGGTGCTAAGACTGAGATTACTAATAATTTAACAACTAAAGGCTTAAACTTCTCTGATGATCAAGGTACAGAAGTACATCGTGACCTTGGCGAAACATTACAAATCGCTGGTGATGGCCAAAACATTGCCACTGTAGCAGATCCAACAACAGGTACAATTACAGTTGGTTTAACTAATGACTTATCCATTGGTGGCCCTGGTAAAGACGGTAAAGATGGCGTTGATGGTACAATCGGTGTTAACGGTGCAGATGGAAAATCTGGCGTAGGCATTGATGGCAAAGACGGCATTAGCGTTAAAGGTGCTGATGGTAAAGACGGCGTAACGATTTTTGCTCAAAACGGTAAAGATGGTAAAGACGGCTCTGAAGGTCACATCGGTTTAACTGGCGCTCCTGGTAAAGATGGGGAAAGCACGTATGCAGACATTCATGTAATTGAAGGTCAACCAGGTGTTGATGGTACGCCAGGCAAAGATGGCTTAACTCGCATCGTTTATGAAGATAAGGCCGGTAAACCTCATGAAGTGGCCACTCTTGATGATGGCATGAAATATGCTGGTGATGATGGCAAAGCTGATAATGCTAAAGTACTCAATAAGAAGTTAAACGAACAATTAGACATTGTTGGTGGTGCTACTGGTACCTTGAGCGATAATAATATTGGCGTTAATAATGTAAATGGCCAATTAAAAGTTCAATTAGCTAATAATGTACAACTTGGTGGCTATGGCAAAGATAATGGTAAGATTACCATTGCTGGTAAAGATGGTGGCGGAGTAATCATTAATGGTGAAGATCGCTCCATTACTTTCCGTGATGCTACTAATGGAGACCGTGCTCCAATTGATGTAACTGTTGTTCAAGCAACTAAAGATGATGAATTAGGCGTTGGTAATCGCGATGCTAATCATACACGTTTATCCGTAGGTGGCAATGGCGGTACTGACTATGTAGCATACTTATCTGATGGGACCGATTATCATGGTGATGTTGGTGAAGCTGCAGTAGGGTTAAATAGCATTGTATCCTTAAAAGGTGGCGTAACTGAGGAATCCTTATTGACCGATGAAACTATTGGCAATATCGGTGTAGTTGCTGAAGAAGAACATAGTGAAGCTGGCAGCACCGCTAAATTATCTCTTCGTTTAGCAAAAGACTTAAAAGGTCTTAACAGTGCAGAATTTGGTAATATCCACATTGGTAACCAAGCAGTAACACCTGAAAAAGCTGATGGTACAAAACTTGCTGAAGAAACAGGGAGCTTTGTCACTGGCTTAGGTAACACTGAATGGAAACCAAACGAAAAAGGTATTGTAAGAGATCGTGCCGCTACAGAAGGTCAATTGCAAGATGTAGCTGACTCCATTACTAAAGGTACTGGAGAAAATGCAACTGGCGGTTTCGGCTTAGCTGACCAAAATGGCTTGGAAGTAAAACAAGATCTTGGCAAGACAATTGCTATTAAAGGAGGCGCTACTGAAGGTACAGGTAAATCTAACATTACAACAACCATTAAAGATGGCGCTCTTGAAGTAAGTCTTAACAAGGACATTAAACTTGGTCAAGATGGATCCATTGCAGCTGGTAATACAACTATCGATAAAGATGGTGTAGATACTAATAAAGTAACGACTGATGAAATTGCAATCAAAGACTCTGGCATTAGCATTACTAAAGATGGCATCAAAGCTGGGGATAAACAAATTACTAATGTAGGTAGTGGTGCTACTGGTGTAGACGCTAACAAGAAACCAGTATATGACAACGATACTAATGGTGCTAATATTGGCGATGTGAAGAATATTGCTGAAAATATTGCCAATGAAGCCGCTGAAGGTGTTCGTGCTAAATCTGGTAAGAACATTACTGTTAAAGAAGACAACACGGTTAACCTTAATGACAAAGTGGTAATGGGTAATATTGATGCCAATGGTAATGGTAAAGTTACCATTGATGCCACTGGCCAAGGTAATATTGTAGTAGGCGATAAAGGTCAAGTTAAGATTGACGGCAGCGGTAATGGTTCCATTAAAGTAGGTGATAAAAACAGTATTGTAATCGGTATGCAAACCGTTGAAACTACAGCGCCTAATACTGGGGTTGTAAAAGATGAAGGCGAATTTGGCAATTTCATTACCGGCCTTGACAATAAGGATTGGAATCCAGCTGAAAAAGGCATCGTATCTGGTCGTGCCGCTACGGAAGATCAATTAAAAGCAGTAGATGATAAGATTCCTGGTGGTCGTATATTTGCTGGTGACACGGGCGCAGCTACGGTAGGCTTAGGTGAAAGCTTAGCTGTTACTGGTGGCGTAACCGATGCATCTAAACTTAGCGACAATAATATTGGCGTTGTAGCTGATGGTAAAGGTTTACAAGTTAAATTGGCTAAAGATTTAACTGGTTTAACAAGCATTACGACTGGTGATACGACGAATAATACCGTAGTCAATGGCGATGGCTTAACCATTTCTAATGGTCCAACGATTACACGTGATACTGTTGATGTAGCTGGTAATAAGATTACTAATGTAGCTGATGGCTTAGTGGCTGAAGGTTCGAAAGAAGCTATAAATGGTGGCCAGTTATTCTTACGTGATCAAGCTATTAGTGGATTAGGTAACTCTATCAACAAACTTGGTAATCGAATTAATCGTGTAGGTGCTGGGGCAGCGGCTCTTGCAGCCTTACATCCACTTGATTTTGATCCTGATGAAAAATAGGATTTCGCAGCTGGTTATGGTAACTATCGTGGCGCTAACGCAGCAGCTATTGGTGCTTACTATCGTCCTAATGAAGACACTATGTTCAGCATCGGCGGTAGCATTGGTGGTGGTGAAAATATGATTAATGCAGGCGTAAGTATTAAATTAGGCCAAGGCAATCATGTATCCACTAGCCGCGTAGCTATGGCTAAGGAATTGAAAGATCTTCGTAAAGAAGTGGAACAATTGCGTAGTGCTCTTGTTGATGTAGCCGCTGGTAACAAACTTGATCCAACTAAGACTAAATTATTCCCTGATGTTCCTAAGAATCATTGGGCTTATGAAGAATTAGCTGTATTAGCTGGTAATGGTTTGGTTGAAGGGTATCCAGATGGAAACTTCAGTGGTGATCGCATGATGACTCGCTATGAATTTGCAATGATTGTATATCGTCAAATGCAAAAAGGCGCGGAAATCAGTGATCGACTCTTCAGCGAATTTGAACCAGAATTAGAACGTATTCGTGTTGATGTGGTAGCTAAAGATAAAGATGGCAACCCAACGATTGAACGTGTACGCGTGATTCCTGGTCGTGGTTAAGATACTAAACAGATAGAGTAAACAATTCCTATAACCCTCTATAATCGTCTCTAACCTAAAAAGGACTATAACTTACACCGTAAGGTTGTAAGTTATAGTCCTTTTGTTATAGGGGTAAATAAGATTCGATTTTAATGATTGTTTATTTTTTCTTTTTATCAGGTACATAGACCTGTAAGAAGCCCGGTAATACTTCTAAATCCACCGGCATGAGGGGTCCTTTGTTACCATCCATGTTAGTTGGTAATTCAATATCATCTAAGAGTGAAATCTTAGCTTTGCGAACTTTTAGAATAGTTACATATTTGGAGGTGTAAATGGAGCCTCGTAAGATAAGTGGTAAAATGCGAAGTACATCCATGATAAAGTATTCTTTGAAGATGATAATGCGCATATAACCATCATCCACAGAGGCTAAGGGCATAAACTTTTCAAAACTAGACACCACATTAGTTAATAAGGCAATTACTAATGGGGAGCGTGTTTTGAAATCGTGATCTTCTGTTTTGATGTGAAAACTATAGTCTTTGGTTGTGAAAAGAGCTTGACCACCTTTAACAAAGTAAGCCAGTGGGCCTAATAATTGTTTTTCTTTAGGTGTTACTTCCTCCACTACTTTAGGAATGACACCGGCTGCAATATTGTTACAAAAGTATTGATTATTACAGCGTCCAATATCTACATGCCGTATTTTACTGTATTTTAAAGCACGTATAGCGGCGAGAGGCTCTAAGGGAATATCAAGAGCCCTTGACATATCGTTAACGGTGCCTACGGGGACAAAACCGAATTTAGCGGTGCCGCCACCTTGGGCAATGCCATTAACTGTTTCATTAATGGTACCATCGCCACCCATGCAAAATACGGAGTGGTATCCATTTTCTGTAGCTTCTTTAGCAAAGCGAGTAGCATCGCCTGCTTTGGTAGTGAATTTTACTTCCATATGTTCAAAGAGGGTGCTTAATTGCCATTGTAATTCCATGGCATATTGTGTTGCACGACCTCCACCCGAAACGGGATTGATAATAATTAAACAGCGACTCATGTATATATTCTCCCGTGTGTATTTTAGTTGACGCATTCCATCTAATATTTATATAATTAGAGTAAAATAGTCTGTAGAATTTTATAAGTTTATGAAGCGTTTGCTTTCTAATACGAATGTATAAAATTATAATATATATTATCTATATATTATCTATATATTATAGTATACTAAAGATTGGCTGTCATTAGAAAGAGTGACATGTAAGATATATATACTTTTATTTTATACCTAAGGTTAGTAGTGCTTTTATCTTAAGGTTAGTTATCCTACTATCATTGAAAGTTGAGGTCCCCTATGGCGAAGCAAGAAGAATATCATCTTAATGCGATTGACTCGATTGGCCGCTTACCATTGAGTGAGCAAGTGTATGTAACATTGAAGCAAGCTATTTTAACAGGTGCATTGAAGCCCCAAGTGAAATTGAATGAAGTAAAAATTGCTGAACAATTAAATGTAAGTGCTACGCCTGTGCGTGAAGCGTTCCGTAAGTTGGCAAAGGATAATTTAGTTGTTATTAAGCCTTGGAAAGGGGTAACCGTAAAAGGGTATACGCCTGAAGAAATTATTGGTATGTATCAATGTCGTGAAGTCATGGAAGGTTTAGGGGCTCGACTTTGTGCTGAAGTTTGCACAGATGACCAGATAGAAGAATTGCAAAGTCTTTGTGATGCGGGCGCGGCTACTACAGATGCGGAAGAACGAGTTCAAATTAATAGTCGCTTTCATACACTGATTTCCTTCTTCTCCCAGAATGAACGGGTTATGGATTATTTAGGCGAGTTCCGTGAAATGGTAAATCGTGATATGTATATTAGTACTATGGACCAAGCACGTACGGATTCTTGTAATCAAGAGCATGCGGACATTATGGCTGCAATTCGCAAGCATGATCCAGAGGCGGCCGAACAGGCTATGCGTAATCACATTCGTAATGCGTTTGTATTTAAAAAAGCTCATGCAGATTTACGAGCTAAAAAATTTGGCTTGTAAGAGGCTCATTGTGTAAATGAGGGAGCAAGAATGGAGTTAGAAATGAGTACTTTCTAAGAAAAGTGTGTGCTGAATAGACATAATGGTGGCAATTTGCATGAAAAATTGCAAATTTTGCATAAGACCTGTTTACATTTTTCTTACAGTTTGCTATAATCATTTCAGGATGTGACCACAGAGTCATATCTCGGGGCACCCCCCAAAGCCCCTAAACATTTGAATGTGATTCAAATGTTCTCTCTCTCTTTTTTCTCAAGCACAAAAGCCTCGGCAGCAGCCGAGGCTTTTGTGCGTTTTAAATATTATGTTAGACATATTTATAGTCATACTTTGAATGTACATGACGGAAGAACAACTATCTCTTGTGCAAGATTGGTAGGAGGATGGAATGAAACGAGTTGCTGTAGCGGAGGCTGTAGGCCAAGTATTGGCTCATGATATTGCGCGGATTGTCATTGGTGAAGTAAAGGATACTCCTTTTCGTCGTGGTCATGTCATTGCTACGGAAGATATAGAGGCTTTGTTAAAGTTAGGCAAAGAACATGTTTTTATAGAGGAACCTGGTGATGCACTTGCGTTTAAGCATAAACTACATGAAGAAGACGTGGCCCTAGGTTTGTATGAATTATGTGCTAATGATAGTTTATATGCCTCTGATATTAGGGAGGGCAAAATTGAAGCTTTTGCTGCTTGGGATGGTATGCTTAGCATTGATGTAAGTCGTTTGCAGGCGATTAATAGTATTGGTGAGCTTACTATTGTGACAAAATTTACGCACCAAGCGGTGAAAAAAGGCGATAAAGTAGCCGGTATGCGTTGTATTCCTTTATGGCTTGATACGGTACAATTGGAGCAAGCTAGATCGATTTGGCAAGGCGTACCTTTGATGCGAATTAAGCCTTTTGTGCGCCAAAAGGTAGGGATTGTTACAACCGGTTCGGAGGTGGCTACAGGGCGCATTAAAGATGCGTTTCGCCCAATTATTGAAGAACGAATAGCACCGTTTGGTATGTCTGTTATAGCACAAGAAATAGTGACGGATGATACGGAACAAATTGTAAAGGCCATCGAGACGGTTAAATCAGCTGGCGCGGATATTATATTTTGTACCGGTGGCATGAGTGTGGATCCTGATGATTTGACACCAGGGGCTATTGCCCGCAGTGCGGCGCAAGTGGTTACTTATGGGCTACCTGTGTTACCTGGTTCCATGGTGTGCATTGCCTATATGGCTGATGGTACGCCTTTAGTAGGCTTACCTGGTGGTGTGTTATTTAGCAAACCTACAGCTTTTGATGTTCTGTTGCCTCGGTTAGCGGCGGACGATCCGATTACCAAGGCTGATTGCGTGGCTTTAGGCCATGGTGGCTTACAATGAACGGTTTGACAGTGTTTCTTAGGTAGCGTACAATGAAGGGTGAGTTATTTTATAGTAATGCGAGGTGAGATAGAAGATGTTTAGCACATCATTGCAGGTGCGATTTTACGAAACAGACATGATGTCGGTAGCACATCATACCAATCACTTACGATGGTTTGAGCTAGGCCGTGTAGAATTTTTCAGAGCCTGTGGCATTACCTTATGGGATATGATGAATGACGGAATTGTGTTCCCAATTACGAAAGTGGCCTGTGAATACAAAGAACCGGCTCGCTTTGATGATATATTGACAGTAGAAGTGACGGTAGCTAAGATTACGCGTGCTCAGTGTGTGTTCACGTATCGTATTGTTCGTGAAGCTGATGGGGCGTTAATTGCTACTGGTGAAACGCAAAATGTATTTACTGATAAAGCTACAGGTAAGGTAGTCCGTTTGAGTGACACTTATTATGAGCCTATGATGCGTACCATGAAGGAGAGACAAAGCGTATGAATAGACTAGGACCAGCTGAGGCTAACACATTGCCAATCGGCGTATTTGATTCTGGTGTAGGTGGCTTGACAGTATTGTCTGTTTTGCGGACAATGTTTCCTCATGAGGATTTTATTTATGTTGGTGATAGCGCCAATAATCCGGTAGGTAACCGGCCTAAAGCTGAAATAAGTCAGATTGCTATGAATATCGGTCATTTTTTAGCAACTGTGCCAGTTAAAATGGCAGTCGTTGCTTGTAACACATTCTCTGTGGTGGCCTTAGAAGAACTACAAGAGACCTTTGATTTCCCCGTAATTGGAGTTAGCAAAGGCGTGCGGACCGCTATTGATATGAGTCAGGCTCGTTCGATTGCTATTATGGCTACTAAGGCGACGATAGAAAGTCATAAACATAAAGAAGAAGCCCATGAGTTGGATGGGTCAGTGGCTGTATGGGAGCAGGCTTGTCCTGATTTAGCCCATTTAATCGAGCAAGGTCATTTGCGTGATGAAGTGATTCACGCGTCCACCAATGCCTATTTAACACCTATCATAGCCAGTGGTGCGGATACAGTAGTACTCGGCTGTACTCACTTTCCGTTTTTGACTGAGTTGATGCAAGGGTTGGCAGGGCCGACTATGCAATTTATTGACCCATCTTATGAAACGGCACAAGAAGTAAAAGATGTGTTGACGGCACAGCAATTGGTGAACCCGCAAACGCAAGCGGGCACGTTAGATATTTGTTTTACGAAGGATTTGCCGTTAGCAAAACGGATGATTTCGTTATTGATTCCGCCAGAAGAATTTACCCTTCGGCATATTAGTTTATAAGGGAGTGGCACATGGATATGTATTTTTACACCTTAATCAACATAATCGTAACGATTATATTTATTGTGGCTGTGCTTTTTGTAGCATTCCGCATTTTTGCTTGGAAGCAAGGGGACGAGCACATCGTTATGTTACCTAAAAAGCGGACCCCATTTGAAGTAGAAGATATTAGCTTTAATCAAGTGACGCTGGTATCGGATATTCCTTTTGTCAATAAAGGCCGTCAAAATGGGACTATCATGGATTTGTATCCTCGTCATTTATTACCACAAGAACAATTTGATGCGGTACAAATTAATTCTTGGACTACCGATGTAGCGGATGAACGCCATGATGGGTATTGGAAGTCAGTTATCATTGAGCCTCGTAAAGGTGGTACAGTTCGTTTACGATTAATTTTAACCGCCAAAACAGGCAATATTCGCAAAGACCTAGCAGGGTTCCCTGACATGAATATCGATATTGTTTATCAGGTTGTAGGCCGTAGTGATTGGCATATTTCTAAAAATCGTTTAATTTTAACCGCTGAAGAATTACAGCAAGCTATGCGGCAGTAGGAGGAGATAACCATGGCAAATTTAGAATTAGTACCGGTTCATACTCGTATACTGACCCATCGAGATGATATTGTAGAAGCAATTATGCACTATGCTGGTGATAATATAGGGCCAGAAGATATTGTATGTGTGGCAGAGTCTGTAGTGGCTATTACGCAAGGTCGTTTAACCCGACCAGAAGATTTGCGTCCTACTTGGCAAGCCCGTTTATTATGCCGTTTTGTACCGCCTGAAGGCTCTATGAGTTCTGTATATGGTATGCAGTCCGCTATGGAACTCGATGGCAAGTGGAAAGTGTTTGGTGCCTTTATTTTGGGTGCTATTGCTAAAGTATTCCGCAAAGATGGGGTGTTTTATCAGATTTCACGGGCTGCAGCCTTAACTGATGACGTTACTGGCACGATGCCACCGTTTGATAAACATATTGTATATGGTCCAAAAGATGCTGATAAGGTAGCTGAACGCATTGTACAGCGCACTGGTAGTTATGGCGCTGTAGTGGCGGATGTAAATGACTTAAAACGAGCTGCTGTATTGGGCCACAGTCGTGGTATGGACCCTAAGCGTATTGCTCGTATTTTGATTGACAATCCGTTTGGTAATGATGATCAAATGACGCCAATCGTTATTATTAAGAATTTTGCCTCCATTTCGGAACGGCAATAATAGAGGAGGCCTAAGGGCCTCTTTTTGTTTTTGTAAATGTTTAGGCAAGAGTATTAATAATCTATGACTAAACTACGATTAAGATATGAAAGGAGAATACTATGTTACTAGGTCTGGATGTAGGTGGTACTTTTACAGATGCCATTGTCATAGACAACGGTCATATTGTACAAAGTCATAAGTGCCGTACGACGAAGCCTAATTTGATGGACGGGATTGAAGCGGCGTTGGCCGGTGTGGCACAGGCGATTGAACCAAGTAAAGTAACGAGAATTACCTTGTCAACTACGATTGTGACAAATGCGCTAGTTATGAATCAGGTGGAGCCTGTAGATTTATATATTATTCCTGGCCCTGGCATGGATATTAGGCCTTTATTGCCTGTAGAGCCTATTGTACTTAGTGGTTATACGGATCATCGTGGCTCCTTAGCAGCGCCTTTGAAGCCGAAAGAGTTAGAAGCATTAAGTGGTGCAAAGAGGCATAAACGGGCCGCTGTATCAGCTAAATTTGCCGTTCGGAATCCCAGCTTAGAACAGAACTTAGTAGATTCCTTGCAGAAGGCTGGCTATAAGAGTGTATCGGCGGGCGCACAGCTTAGTGGAGCCTTGAATTTTCCGCGTCGTACGATTAGTGCCTATTTTAATAGTGTTGTACAAAGTACGTTTCAGGGGTTTGCAACGGCAGTTCAGCAAGCTTTGCACCGCTATGGTTTAACGGCACCCGTGTATATTCTTAAAGCGGATGGTGGCTCATTACCTTTAGCACATATGCAGGCTTGTCCTGTTGAAACGGCCTTTACGGGCCCTGCAGCGAGTGTGCTAGGAATGGTGGCCTTGCAATCTATGCCTAAAGAGATGACAGTCGCCTTGGATATGGGTGGCACTACGACGGATATTTCCTTATGGCAAGGGGGCAAACCGCTTATGGCCCGTGGTGGCGCTATGATACAGCAATATCCGAGTGCAGTTCGTTCGTTTGCGGTTAGTTCAGTCGGTATTGGTGGTGAATCAGCCGTAACACTTAATGACAAGGGGCAGTTACAAGTAGGGCCAGAGCGAGTAGGTCCATCTATGGCTCTTGGCGGTACAGTTCCTACATTAGGTGATGCTTTAATTGTATTAGGTAAAGCCCAATATGGTGATGTGGCCAAAGCTTGGGCTGGCTTGAGCGAGTTAGCTAAAGCTTGGCAAGGCAGTGAGTTAAGGCCTTCTGAAGTAAGTCGCTTCGAGGGTGGTCTTTCAGAGACTAAGGTTGATAGCTTAACCTTAGCCCTGGCTAAGCAAGTAGTGACTCGCGCTGTAACGGTTATTACAGATGGGTTAGCCACTGCTATAGGGCGAGAAAATAAACTCCCTGTATATGTGGTGCGCGATATTGTAGAGCCTCATATTTTTAAGCCACAACAACTTGTGGCGGTTGGTGGTACGGCGGCATCGTTAGCTCCGTTTGTAGCAGAGGCTTTGGATTTACCTTTGGAGATTCCGGCCAATGCACCAGTGGCTAATGCGGTAGGAGCGGCGGTAGCGAAAGAAACGTTGATGATTACGGTTCATTTAGATACGGCTAAAGGGGTGTTAGTAGTGCCGGAACTAGGCATTCATGAGAAACATAAAGGCCTACATGCCGCATCCGAAGTAGAAGCACTGGCTCTACAGTATGTAAAGCAAGAAGCAGAGCGTTTAGGCCTTAGTAATGCCGCTGAAGGCCATATTGTAGCAGTTGAAGATGTGCCTATTATTGAGGGCTGGCAGTCTATGCATCGTTTGATTACGGTGAAAGCGCAATTAGAACCGGGGGTGAGCCTGTATGTTAAATAAAAATAAGCCTACGGAAGCTAATTTAGGATTGGTCTTTTTTCCCGCTTTTGATTGGAAAATTTCAGCGACCCATCCAGAACGGCAAGAACGTTTATTATATACACGGGACCAGTTGTTAGAAGAAGGCCTCTTAGAACATCCTGCTATTCGCGAATATAATCCGCTGTTGGCTTCCTGGCAAGATATTAAACGGGTGCACGTAGGGGCACCATCTTTAGAGAAATGGGTAACGGAAGCTCATCGCGTATCAGTGGGCGGTGCTATCGCAGCGGCGGAAGCGGTGATGCGTGGTGAGGTGAAACGGGCATTTTCACTTGTTCGACCACCAGGTCATCATGCTATGACGATGGTTCATGGCATTCGTGGTTTCTGTACGGTCAATGTGGAAGCTATTATGATTGCTTATTTACGCCGCCATTATGGGGTACAACGAGTGGCCATTGTTGATACGGATGTACATCATGGTGATGGGTCGCAAGATGTGTTCTATCATGATCCAGATACATTATTTATTTCGTTTCACCAAGATGGGCGGACCTTATATCCAGGCACTGGGTTTATGTATGAATATGGCGGTCCGCAAGCGGTGGGGAGTACGGTTAATATTCCGTTACCTCCAGGAACCGGTGACGAAGGGATGCTCACAGTATTGCAAGAACTAGTATTGCCCATGTTAGCTGATTTTAAACCGGATATCATTATTAATTCAGCAGGTCAGGATAATCATTTTAGTGACCCCTTAGCGAATATGATGGTAACGGCTAAAGGGTATGCTAAATTAACTGATTTATTGCAGGCTGATATTGCTGTTTTAGAAGGGGGCTATTCTGTACAGGAAGCATTGCCTTATGTAAATACGGGCATTGTACTTTCCATGGCAGGGCTTGATTACAGTCAAGTGGTAGAGCCCGCTTTTGATGAATATAGTAATCGTCAACGGGGGGATGTATCTCAGCGTATCGAGGGGATTATTAAACAGTGGCAACAGCAGTGGCAACGACGCCATGAAATGCAAGTAGATGCTTTATTAGGGCTCGGAGATTATTGGCATGACCAACGACAAATTTATTATGATGAAACGGGTATTTCTGAGTATCGGCAAGAAACTATCCGTCTATATCCTGATAAAGTAGGTTGGCATAGCATTGATTCACGTAGTGACAGAGGTCCCTTTGGCTCGCAACATGTATTTGCTACTTTTATTCCTTGGCAGGCCGATGAAACGGTGCGCCGTGATGCTTATGAAGCAACTTGGCAAGCTAAAAAAGAAGGCAAGGCTCAGCGTTATGTAGTGGTCGATCCGATGAAGGATATACAAGAAGAATTATAAAAAAACTTAGTGGAGTATAAATATCTGTAAATTGAGAAAACTCGGTAACCATATGATATAATAGGAGGGAAGAACGAAATTAGGAGTGACAAATTATGAGAATTGATGGTAGAAATGCAAAGGCTGTACGGCCTATTAAAATTACACGTCATTTTACAGCCTATGCAGAAGGGTCTGTGTTAATTGAATGTGGTAATACAAAGGTGCTTTGTAATGCATCTGTAGAGCCTAAAGTACCCCGTTTTATGAAAGGGGAAGGCCGCGGTTGGGTTACGGCTGAATATTCTTTATTGCCACGAGCTACGCAAACCCGAAATAGCCGTGAAGCGGCGAAAGGAAAACAAACGGGCCGAACTGTTGAAATTCAGCGCCTTATTGGTCGCGCTCTCCGCGCTGTTGTTGATTTAGAAGCATTAGGTGAAAACACGATTACGTTAGATTGTGATGTATTGCAAGCTGATGGTGGCACTCGTACAGCAGCGATTACCGGTTCTTTTGTAGCGTTAGTTGATGCGGTTAATACGCTCTTTAATGGTGAAGGTGTATATCCAGTACGTGATTATTGTGCCGCTATTTCTGTTGGTATTGGCGCGGAAGGGCCTATTACAGATTTGTGTTATGAAGAAGATAGTCAGGCTGTGGTAGATATGAACGTAGTGCGCACAGGGGCTGGTGCTTTGATTGAAGTACAAGGAACGGGTGAGCATGGTACATTTAGTCGTGAAGAGTTGAATACTTTATTAGATTTAGCAGAAGCAGCTACCGATGACTTAATGAAGGCGCAAAAAGAAGCCTTGGGCGAGGCGGCACAGCATATAGGAGCCATCTATGAAGATAGTAGTAGCAACGCATAATAAGGGGAAGTTGCGAGAATTTAAAGCAGCTCTTGAACCTTTGGGGATTGAAGCGGTGAGTATTGCTGATGTAGTAACGGTACCAGAACCAGAGGAAACGGGGGCGACATTTTTAGAAAATGCACGAATTAAAGCACAATATTATATGAAAGCCTCTCAATTACCTTGTTTAGCTGATGATAGTGGGTTAGCCGTAGATGCATTAGACGGCGCTCCTGGCGTTTATTCAGCACGTTATGCTGGCGAAGCTTGTGATGATGAAGCCAATAATGCTAAATTAATTCAGGCTTTACAAGCGGTTCCTTTTGAAAAACGCACAGCTCGTTATGTATGTGAGTTAGTGTTGGCATACCCTGATGGGCGTGAAATAACGGCTACGGGTTATTGTGAAGGACTTATCCAAGATACGCCTGAAGGTGAGGGCGGTTTTGGCTATGATCCGTATTTCTATGTGCCTCAATTCCAACAGACAATGGCCCAAATTAGCTTGACACAGAAAAATGCGATTAGTCATCGTGGCTTGGCTTTGCAGAGTTTGTTAAGTAAATTGAAATAAAGGGTAAGATTTAAAATAATATATCTAACATACAATACAATCAGTGTAAGCCAGCAAAAGTAAGTAATAGTTAGTAATAGTTAGTAATAGCAAGTAACAACTACTAATATAAAGTAGTGTAAAGTAATATAAAGTAATAGTTAGTAAAAATAAGTAGTGGTTAATAAAAGTAAGTGAGCGTATATGAGTACAGTGCATCGTATAGGAATTATAAGCGATACCCATGGGTACTTAGAGGTGATTGACAGTATATTAGCGGATACGGCTACTTGGAATTTAGACTTGTGGCTTCATGCTGGCGATTATGGCGATGATGCCAGCTATATGGCTACGCAGACTATGGTGCCTGTGCTAGCTGTACGTGGCAATAATGACCGACAACGGCCATTGGAACCGCGGGAACAATTGATTCCGTTTCAAGATAGTTATGTGTATATGACACATGGGGATCAGTTTTTACCGTATAATCGGATTCAAGAAGTGTTAACGACCGGTGCTAGCATAGGGGCTACGTTATGTATTGCTGGTCATAGTCATCATCATGCTATGTATGAACATCAAGGCTGTTTATTCATTAATCCAGGGAGTCCTGCCTTACCGAGGGATAAATCAGGTGGGACTTTTGCCGTAGCAACCTATGAGAATGGACATTTCAAAGGGCAATTCTATTACTTAAAGGAAAAACCTTGGCAAAAACCAATCTAAATAGGGTCATGTATGCGAAAATAAAATATCGAAAGTGTTGAATATAAAGAATGCTTTCGATATAATGTATTTATGCGAATTTTGAATGAGGAAGGTGTACAGAACATTATGGAGACATCCGTAAAACCGATTAAGAAAATGAAATTATACGGTTTTAATAACTTGACGAAAACATTGAGTTTTAACATTTATGATATTTGTTATACTCGCACAGACGCTGAAAAACGGCAGTATATCGAATACATTGATGAAGTGTATAATGCACAACGGCTAACGGATATTTTGATAGAAGTGTCTCATATTATTGGGGCCAATGTCCTAAACATTGCGAAGCAAGACTATGATCCACAGGGAGCTAGTGTGACTATTTTGATTTCTGAGGAAGAAATTCAGAAAGAAGACGTAGTATGCCATTTAGATAAAAGTCATTTAACTGTGCATACTTATCCTGAAAGTCATCCATATCGCGGTATTAGTACATTCCGCGCTGATATTGATGTATCGACTTGTGGTCAAATTTCACCACTCAAAGCTTTAAATTATTTGATTAGTAGTTTTGATTCCGACATTATTAGCCTTGATTATCGTGTGCGTGGTTTTACCCGTGATGTGCAAGGTAAAAAACTCTATATTGATCATCGCATTAACTCCATTCAAAATTATATTGATGCTAAAACTAAGAATCTGTATAACATGATTGATGTTAACGTATATCAGGAAAATATTTTCCACACTAAAATGATGCTCAAAGAATATGATATTAATAACTATCTCTTTGGCATTACGGAGGAAGATTTAACACCTAAAGAACGGAAGCACATTAATCAGTTATTAAAACAGGAAATGGCTGAAATTTTTTATGGTAGAAATTTACCAACCTTAAAACAATAGGAGGCAGAAACATGGACGTACGCGAAGAAGCAGTGCAAAAGAAATTGGAATTAGGAGGCTTTTTAACAACAGGTACTAAGTACCCTTTAAAGGATGCGCATGATTTATCTGTTGCATATACGCCTGGTGTTGCTGAACCATGCTTACGCATTAAAGAAAAAGAAGAGTTATCCTTTGATTTAACTTGCCGTGGCAACATGGTGGCTGTTGTATCTGATGGCACTCGTGTACTTGGCCTTGGCGATATTGGAGCCGCTGCAGCTATGCCAGTTATGGAAGGTAAATCCTTACTTTTCAAACGTTTTGGTAATGTTGATTGCGTGCCTATCGTAGTAGATACTAAAGATGCGGATGAATTAATTCATACTGTTAAATTATTGCAAAAGAATTTTGCTGGTATTAACTTAGAAGATATTTCATCGCCTAAATGCTATGAAATTGAAAATCGCTTAAAAGAAGAATTAGAAATTCCTGTATTCCATGATGATCAACATGGTACAGCAATTGCTTGTTTAGCTGGTGTTAAGGCAGCGCTTCGTTTTGTTAAAAAAGATTTAAGCAAGGTTAAAATCGTTGTAAATGGTGCTGGTGCGGCTGGTGCTAATATTGCTCGTTTGCTTTATTTAGCAGGTGCTCGTGATATTACCTTAATGGTAAGTTCTGGTGTACTTAATAAGAATTATAAACGTCTTGATTCCTTGCAAGCTGAGTTAATTAAATTGCTCGGTCAAGAAGAAAAGACGGGTACTTTGGCTGAAGTAGCAAAAGGCGCTGACGTATTACTTGGTGTATCCGCAGCAGGTGCTTTTACTGAAGAAATTTTGAAAAACTTAGCGAAAGACTCCATCGTATTTGCTATGGCAAATCCAAATCCAGAAGCTATGTATGAAGATGCTAAAGCTTGTGGCGTTCGCGTCATGGGGACTGGCCGTAGTGATGCACCAAACCAGATTAATAACGTAAATGTATTCCCTGGTTTATTCCGTGGTGCTATTGATGTTCAGGCATCTAAAATTAACGATGAAATGAAATTGGCAGCCGCTGATGCATTAGCTGAATTGGTAGCTGATGAAGATCTTCGTGAAGATTATGTAGTGGCTAATGCGTTTGATGAACGCGTACCATTGGCAGTGGCAAAAGCAGTAGCTGAAGAAGCTGTAAAAACTGGCGTAGCCCGCAAACCAATTAAATAGTGTTGAATAAAAGAGGTCTAAGAGTTTACTCGCGACCGGGCTAGGAAAGATAGCAACGGTCTCTACATAAACTCTTAGACCTCTTTTTTATAAAACTATAGGTGTGGCTTAGCGGGACTACGCCAGTTTTTAAGCGGGGGAAGTGTTTAGTTGTTAGCAGGCAAGCTAATGTCCACTTTATTCCCAAACTTCTTGGCAAAGGCTTTTACAGTATCATTTTTTAACTCATCTACTGTTAATACTAAGCCAGAGGCGTTTTTATTAGGCGCTACGGCAATAATTGAGCCGGTTGGTTCTTGTTGATTATAAAAATAAGCGACTTCGGTTTGTAATTTACCGAGCTCTATTTCAGTTAGGCTGCCTACCGTAACTTGGACATTATTGACTAAATCCTTATCTTTTGTAAAGGCGAGAGCAGCCCCTAATTTTTTAGCGTCACTTTCCGTTTTCAAAGCGGCGACTAATTTATTATTTTGCCAGAACATAGCGCCATGGGTGCGGAATACATAATCATTACCAAAAGTGCGTGCTACTAAAGTGAGCATTTTATTTTCAATTTGTTGATGTAAGATCTTTTCACGCAAGGCTACTGCAGAATTACTATTCGTGACGCGATACATAATTTCAGTAGCTTCAGCACGAGTAATATATTTCTCTGGGCTAAAAAGTAGACGAGATTGATAGTGTAAGAAGCCAAGGCTAGCTAATTCGCGTACCGCATCTTGCGCCCAAGGGGCAATAAATTTTTGGTCATTATAATGAATAGCATCTAAGGTTGTTGGATCTTCCGTGGTATAGCCGAGATAATGAATGTAATTATCCGCTACTACAGCAAACTCTTGGCGCGACATGAAACGTTCAGGACGATAGGTTTTATCGCCATAGCCACTGATGATATTTAATTGGGCTACTCGTTCAATTGCATTAGCGGACCAGCGGTCAGAGGTAATATCTTTGAAAGAGCTTGCTAGCATAACTGGTGATTCATCAGAGATTAGGTTACTGAAGAGGGAGGCTGCTTCTTCGCGCGTAATTGGCTTGTCAGGGCGGAAGGTATTATCACTATAGCCTGAAATGAGCTGTTGGTTAGTCATGACGGCAATAGAGGTGGCAGCCCAATAATCAGCTGGTACATCTACGAAGGTGTACTTGCGAGCTTCCTGAAAGACGGACGGTTGGGTATTAGTCGTCATGCCCTGCTTAGTGTCCTGTGTCTTAGAAGCCTTACTTAAAGCTTGTACCGTATTGTTTTTCGTATAGTAGTCAAGCGTTAAGGGACTAAAGGTAGTTTCGTTGTTGGTTTCTTTTACGACGCGTACAGGGCCATAGCTATCTTCCGCTATGTCATTATTGGTGGTAGTAATTACAGTATCGGCCCAAACAGTAGTGCTTGTAAGCATGAAGGCGCAAAGTAGTGTTGCTGGTTTTGCGTGAAAAAACTTGGACATAAAAAGCCTCCCAAATGATGAAACATAATGTTGATTAAGATAAAAGTCTAGGCCTTGCTGAAGTAGTCTAATCGAAGCGATTAGTGGTTAGGTCTAAAAATAATTACATTTTCTACTTGGCCCCACTGGCTAACGTGTTGACCTAATGAGGTTTGTAAAAAGTCTGCTTTGTATTTGCGAGGGACACAAATAATAAAATCATCGTTGCCTTGAATAGCTTGTAGTGTTTCCGTAACAGTAGCTACGGGCATTACATTTTTCCCTTCACTCCAGATAGATTCTGTTTCGTGGGGATTTAGAATTTGTGTGACCGGATGCTTACTATAATACACTAGGGATGTACGATAATCCCGATAGTAATACACCTTTGTATTAGCGGTTAAAGGTAATGTGTTCGCTAATTGGGCAGTTGATGCATCATCTACGATAGGTGGCAATAAACAAAGCAGTAATAGATAGAGCACACTGGCACTAAGGACCGTACTTTTCATAGACAGGGTTAGCTGTCGTTTCAGCCATCCATAAAGTAGTGGTAATGCGGCCAGTATAGCCCCTACGAGTAAGATAGTTATAAACTGTGATAGGCCCATAGCTATTGGATTGGTAGGGTCCGCTGCTTGTGGGGCTCCTAATAGCCAGAGGGCGATTAGAACAATGAGATAGAATAAAGTAGCAGGGATTAAGAGTAACCAAAGGACTCTATGAGTAGGTTTCTTTACTTGACGACTTTTACAGGTTTCATAGCCTTGAGCAGTTAAGATAATAAAAGGAATAAGGCATAAGAAGGTATAGGTCAAATATTTTGTCGCCATGAGATTATAGAACAGAAATATGCCTAGGCCCCAAGTGAGTAAATAGGTTCGCCAAGGGTTGCGCTGGCCATAGCGTAATTCGTAAAGTGTAAGGCCCGTCCAAGGTAGTAAGGACACTGGCCATAGCACGAAGTAAAGAAACCACCAATTTTGTTCTGGATGTTCTGGAATGGTGGCACGAATTACATTGTGCAGGCCTAAAAATCCTGTAATAAAATCCATACCGTGGTAAGCGTACATAAGTAGGTACCAAGGTAATGCGACTAAAGCGAATAGGAGCCAACCCTTTGGTGAAAAGAGTAAGGTAAAGGCTGCTTTATTGCGTTGGTATAGGATTACATAGGCCAATAGGATAAGTCCTGGCAAGACAATCCCAACAGGTCCCTTGGTAAGGACGGCTAAGCCTGCGAAGGCATAAGCCCACATTATGGGACGCTGCGCTTTTTGTAAACGCTCCGACGTAGCAGGCGTTTCAGCAATTGTAGCTAGGGCTATATAGGCAAAATATAGGATGCCTTGTGTGAATAAAAATAGGAAGCCATCGGTTAAAATGGCATGGCTAATATACCAGAACTCTAAGGACGTGCCTAAGAGAATAGCGCTCCAAAGGGCTAACTTACGCTGGTTAGTGATAATGCGCACACCATAGTACATCATCATGCCGTTTAAGACAGCACAAATAATAAAGGGGAGGCGTGCCGTGAAATCTGACACGCCGAAGGCACTAAAAGAGGCCATTAGCATCCAATAGGTCCAAATTGGTTTATCATACCAATATTGGTCATAGATCATAGGGGATAAATAGCTGTGATGTTGCAGCATATTGACGGCACTTAAGGTGTAATTAGATTCCACTGTATCCGTTATGGGAAAGTTCCACGTAAAGAGGCCATAGGCGAGGAGTAACCAAAGGCCGATGGCGCTCAAATAGAGGATATCTTGCCGTTGTAATCGTGTTGCAAGCATGTAGTGAAGACTCCTTCAATTATCGTGTAGTTGTATTGGTCGTTGTATCAGTATTAGTGTTATTAGTAACTAAGAACACGTGTACTTTGTTGCCAAAGGCACTGCGAATGGAATCATTCATGTAATCGAAACCTTTATCGATACGTACGACTAATTGATTATGGGCTACGCTTGGATAGACGGCTAAAATGGTACCGGCTGGTTGTTTTTGTGCATAGAAGGTACGGAAATTAGCTTCAATACGATCATATTCGGCTTGGCTATATTCTGTTGATTCTAAATGAATGCGTTTAGCTAATATTAATTTATCGTCGTTTGTACTTTTTTCATCTTTAGCCAATATATCTTCAAATTTGGCAAGGTCTTCATCGCTCTTGAAAGCTACATGGAGTACATTATTTTGCCAGTACATTACACCGTAGTTTTGGAAATTGCCAGGTGTTTTGTATAAGCTGTTTAGTTTTTTAAATACTTTATTTTCTAGTTCAGATTGGTCTTCTAGGGCCGCTGTTGGTTTCGCTGTTACCGTACGGGTAGGAGTACTGCTTTCACTAGTCTTGGTGGCCGTGCTTGTTTTGGCTGTAGTCGATTCTTTATTAGCGTCTTCTTTGGTTGTTTTAGTAGTTGTGGCGCTGATTGGCAAGTTTTTATCAATGCGGAATAAAATGGCAACCGCTTCGGCGCGTGTAATGTCATCAGTTGGGCGGAAGAAGTTACTGTCCCCACCAGAAGCAATCATGCCACGGCTAGCTAAGGTCACAATGGCTTCTTTGTAGTCGCTATCAATTTTATTTTCATCAGGGAACGATACGTCAGCTGGCGCTACAATTACTTGCGGTGCATATTCGTTAGCTTTTGTTTTGCTCTTAATAGCGGCTTTAGCTAAGTCATCTTTGTAGGCTAAATACTGAGCTGCGGTTTGCGCAAATTCTTCACGTGTTAACGTATCTGCTTTAGCAAAGGGGGCTAATAGTTCATCGCCAGTAATTTCTTTTACAGTTGTGGTAGCTGTTTTTTTAGATTTTTTTACTTCTGTCTTAGCTTTAGCGGCTGCTTTTGCTTGATCGGCAGTAATGAGTTTATTGTAGAGTGAAGCGGCATCCGCTGTTTTTAAAGCTTCATCAGGATGGAATAGACCTTGCCCATTACCGGAGAGAATGCCTTCCTCTAAGAATGTGTTAATTTGTACAGCGGCCCAATGATTTTTTACATCTTTGAAGCCCTTAGCTGCTTGTTCTGCTTCATAAGCGGCTGCTTTTTTATTTAGTTCGGTTACGAGCTCAGCTTTTTCTTTATCCGCGCTGGTTAATTCTTTTGTTTTTACAGTAGTGCTCGTGGTGGTTGTAGTGGTGGTAGTTGCGTTCGTTGATGCTGTTGTAGCGGTGGCAGCAATAGCCGTTGCTGTATCCGCAGTTGTGTCATCAGCGGCTAAACTAGTAAACGATGTAGATGTTAATAGGGTAGCCACTAATAGGGCTAATGGTAAGGATTTTGTTTTCATGGTGAAACCCCTTTCTAATTTGGTAGTGTGTAAAACGATTCATGGATAATCGAAAAAATTCTGTTTGAATACTTTGATTATATCACGAACTAGCAGGCCGTTAAAGGTATATATAAGGGGAATGAATGGCTAGGTTTATCAAATAGTACTTTTTAGTTGAATAGAATAAATTCATTTTACTTATATAAATGTTAAGTATGCGCGTAATGCATATGGAATAAGACAGTTGCTAATATCGCAATTCTTTGGACATAATTTTTTTTATTCTATATAATATTAGTGATGATTTCCGTGCGATTATACAGTTTTAAATGTCTTTTGTAATGAAGAAGTTTTTTTAAAGTAAGTATGCGCAAGTGTGGGTAATCAAAGTAAGTGTAAGTACGTAGGAAAGTTGAGGATGTGAGGAAATGAAAATTCATTTATTTTCACAATGTTTGATTGACATGTTTTATCCCCATGTGGGGATGGCCGGCGTACAGGTATTAGAACGATTGGGCTGTGATTTAACAGTGCCTAAGAAGCAAGTATGCTGTGGGCAGATGTTTGTTAACTCCGGGTATAATGATGCGGCTAAAGGGGCTATCAAGAATACAATTGAAGTCTTTGAAGATGCAGAGTATATCGTGAGCATGTCCGGTTCTTGTGCCTTTGCGATTCGTGATGAATACCGCCATATTTTGGCGGATGAACCAGAATGGTTAGCACGGGCGGCTAAAGTAAGTGAACGCATTTATGAGTTCACAGAATTTATTGTCAACGTATTAGGGGTTACTGATGTAGGGGCTACGTTTAATGATAAAGTAACGTATCATAAATCCTGCCACGTTACCCGTTTAATGGGGATTAAAGAGCCTCCTATGAAGTTGTTGGAAAACATTAAAGGGCTTGAATACTTACCTATGAATCGTGCGGAAGGTTGCTGTGGTTTCGGTGGTACCTTTACGGTAAAACAGCCAGAAATTTCTGCTGTTATGACACGCGAGAAAGCAATGAATATTTATAATTCTGGTGCTAATGTTGTAGCTGGTAGTGACCAAGCTTGCCTCATGAATATTGAAGGTATGCTTGATCGTCTCTATAAAGATGGCGAAATTGATCGCCGTATTAAAGTAATGCACATTGCAGAATTATTAAATTCTCGCTAGTCGTTAGGAGGAACTGAAAATGGCTATTTTATATGATCAACGTCCATTTAAAACTCGCGTTGCAGATGTTCTTGCCAATGACTTTAAGGTAAAGGCCATTCAAAAAGCGCAGGATGTTTTTTATGCGAAACGTAAAGCCTTGGTTGACCAAGTGCCTGAATGGGAAGAATTCCGCGATGAAGCGGCTGAACTTCGTGACCATGTACTAAGCAACTTAGACTACTATTTAAATCAATTTGCTGAAAATGCAACAAAAGCTGGCGCAAAAGTACATTTTGCTCGCGACGCGAAAGAAGCAAACGATTATGTGCTTCAAGTAGTTCGTGAAAAAAATGCTAAGATGGTCGTAAAAGGTAAGACCATGGTGTCTGAAGAAATTAGCTTGAACGAAGCCTTGATGAATGCAGGCGTAGAAGTAAATGAAACAGACTTAGCTGAGTTTATTCTACAAACCGCTGACTGGAATCCACCATCTCATATCGTAGTACCAGCCTTGCATTTTGCTCGTGAACGTATTCGTGAAACGTTCCATGATAAATTAGGCTATGAAGGAACAGAAGATCCAGAAGAAATGACACGTTTCGTACGTAAACGTATTCGTGATCGTTTCCTTAAAGCAGATATTGGCTTCACTGGCTGTAACTTCGCTGTAGCTGAAACAGGGACAATTACTATCGTATCTAATGAAGGTAATGGTCGTATGAGTAGCTCCATGCCTAAGACAATGATTTGTCTTATGGGGATGGAACGTATTGTGCCTGACTTTGCTGGTCTTGATGTAATGATGGAATTATTAATTCGTTCTTCCGTTGGGGCTAAAATTTCCAACTACTTCTCTATGATTACAGGTCCTGCTAAAGCGGGGGAAGCAGATGGTCCAGAAGAATTGCATATTGTAATTATTGACAATGGTCGTTCCAATATTTTAGGTGGCGAATTTAACTCCATGCTTCGTTGTATCCGTTGTGGTGCGTGCATGAATATTTGCCCAGTATATCGTCATATTACAGGCCATGCGTATGGCTCTATTTATCCAGGTCCAATGGGTGCCGTATTGACACCATTATTGGTTGGTTATGAAAAAGCGGGCGATTTACCATATGCGTCTACCCTTTGTGGCGAATGTTGGGAACATTGTCCAGTTAAGATTCCACTCCATGAATTATTGTTGAAACATCGTGTTAATATTGCTGATAAAGCGCATCTTCGTCCAGCTGCTGAAGAAGCAATTTTCAAAACAGTGGCGACTGTATTCAGTAATTCCTTCTTATTTGACTATGGTACCAAATTGGGTGCTATCGGCATGAAATTGATGAGTAAAAATGGTCAAATGGCAGATTGGACGAAACTCTTACCAGTTGTTGGTGGTTGGGTGAAAGCCAAAGACATGAATACATTGAAACTCAAAAAGTTCCGCGATGTATATGCTGAATATGAAGCTAGCAAAAAACGTAAGTAAGGAGATAGGACAATGGATGATGTAAATCGTAAAACATTTTTAAGCCGTGTTTCTCATGCGTTGGGTCGTAAAGAGATTCCTACATTTGTAGCTCCTTACCCTTATGAAAAAGGACCTCAGGAAACTATGTATTCCGACCTTTCCCATGAGCAAGTGGTGGATATGTTTAAAGCCGAATGTGAAAAAGTAGGTACTAAATATGTAACTACTGATGAAGCACATGTGGTAGAAACAATTTTAAAAGAAATCGAAGAACGTGGGGGCGGTAAAGTTATTTACCCTTCTTGCGAAGAATCGAAACATTACCAATTAGAAGAAGCCTTTGCTAAGGTAGATAGCAGTAAAGCAACTTTCTTCGAATGGGATGGTGCTAAAGGGCGTCAAGCTAATATTGATGAAGCTAAAGTGGCTGAAATCGGTATTACGTTCCCAATCCTTGGTATTGCTGAAACAGCAACCGTTATTCAACCAAGTGATCAAACAAGTGGTCGTTCTGTAGGTTTATTGCCACTTTGCCATATTGCCGTTATTCACACTAATACGATTGTACCTCGTATGACACAATCTATGGCAGCTTTGAAAAAAGTATATCAAGATAACCCAGAAGGTTTCCCTTCCAATGTGGTACACATTTCAGGACCTTCTAATACAGCGGACATTGAATTGGTTCGTGTAGTAGGGGTTCATGGTCCAATTAATGTAACCTTTATTTTGGTTGACTAAGAGGGCTGTTCTAGTAAGCTAATACTACCGGCGGCAAACGCACAGATTGTGTCATTTGTCGCCGGCTTTTTTTGAAATTTTCTATTAAAACAGTAGGAATTTGAAAATTCTTATGATATAATAGCAACGTCACATTCACAATTGAATAAGTTAGGAGGAAATAAAGTGGATATTCCATTTTTCCAACAGTTTCTGATGATTAGTTAACCCGTTACGGTGGGCATTCTCATCTTGTTTGCGATTTTGTTAGGCTATATTTATTTCTTACAACGTCGTCAAACAGCCTTTGGTACACTTGTTATCATTGGTACGTTATTAGGTGCCGTATTGGGCTTTGCCGTTCAATTTATTGCGCAATTCCCAGATGATCCTATGAAAGTCGTATATATTAAGGAAAGTACAAAG
This sequence comes from Veillonella sp. R32, assembly GCF_010093125.1. GTDB lineage: Bacteria > Bacillota > Negativicutes > Veillonellales > Veillonellaceae > Veillonella_A. Next base: position 42,173 of record NZ_NMZQ01000011.1, on the reverse strand, counting down.
TGGTTCTCCTTAATTGGTGGCGGTTTCATTGATTTAATTTTGATGCTCGTTATTCCATTGGTATTTATTTCCATCATTCATGTTATTTTAAACATGAGTCATGGTGCTGATTTAAAGAAATTAGTAACTTCTACAGCAGCGGTAGCACTTATTATGGTAGCAATTGCCGCCATCGTTGGTTTGACTTTAGGCTCCTTAGCTCATCTTGGTGAAGGCATGGGTGCCTTAACTAATGGCACACCAGCTAAAATGAAAGATGTTACGCCTGTAGTTGATACGATTCGTGCGTTGATTCCTAAGAATCCAGTAGCGGCTATGGCCAATACAAGCGTAATCGCCGTTGTAGTATTTGGCGTTATCATTGGTGGTATTGCTCGCTTAATTAAACAAACGGGAACTAGCGATTTAGAAATGTTTACCAAATTCTTTAACGAATTACATTTAATCATTTCTTGGGTAGCTGATTTCGTTATTGGCTTAATGCCTTATGGCGTAATGGCCTTATTAGCTAGCACTTTAGCTACTAAAGGATTCCAAGCTATTGCCGATATGGGCTTATTTATCATCTTAATTTACGTGGGCGTAATCATTATGTTGATTGTTCAAGCTATTTTGCTTACTATCTTTGGTGTAAGTCCAGTTATGTATTTCCGTAAAGCAAGAGCTCCATTGTTCTTAGCCTTTACATCTCGCTCTAGTATGGGCGTATTACCATTGACAGTAGATACATTGACTAAACGCTTAGGCGTTAATGCGGCGACCGCTAATACAGTAGGTAGCTTTGGTACTACTGCTGGTATGCAAGGTTGTGCAGGTATCTTCCCTGCTTTATGTATCGTATACATTGCTAATGTGGCAGGTGTACAGCTTGATATTACGATGTATGTAATGAGTGTTATTGTTATCGCGCTTGGATCCTTAGGGATTGCAGGTATTCCTGGTACAGCTACGATGGCAGCGTCTGTATCTTTATCTGGTACCGGTTTAGGGGCTTTCTATGGCTTGATTTCCCCAGTATTAGCGATTGACCCAATCGTTGATATGGGCCGTACTATGCTTAATGTAAGAGGTTCTATGACAAATGCGATTGTAGTAGATAAACTTATGGGTACATTTGATAAAGAGGCGTTCAATGATGAAAGTACAGTTGATCGCCCAGTATCCAATAAATAAACTTTTATAGTGAAACAACAAATACCCCCTTCAAGGTCAGAGTTCTTACGAACAATTCCCTTGAAGGGGGTGTTTCTTATTTCTCTCAGAGTCTATCATTGGATACGGGGCGCTTAACTGTGGGGAAGAGGAAAAGGGTAAATGATAGTGTAATCTACTTAGTATTATTAATTCAGCAGAATTAACAGATAGTAAAAATTAAGTAAAGTTATAATAAAAATACTAAAATTGAATGAAGAAGTTGGTTATTGGTAAAAGCGATTTCGCTAATGATAGAAAAAGTGGCATTCTATTCGCTATTATAAATACTTATTTGAATATGTGATGAGTATATCTGAAGATTGAATATATAATGAATGATATGATATGATATGCTATTACTATATGAGTTAAAAATGAACTCAAGGTTATTTTTCTTCATATAATGTAATTGGTATAGGGCATTATATGAGTAAGAGAGGATGTGTACTGTGTTTAAATCAAAAGCTAGTAAGAAGCATTTACAATTAAAAAAGAAGGTAATGTTGGCTTTAATGGCTGTAAGTTTAACGGGGGGCGTTTACTTTAGTATTGGGCAACCAGTACTAGCAGCTGATGCAGTAGATAAAGTTACAACTATTTCTAGTGGAACCTATTATGGGGTAGTAGGAGGCGAAAAGCTTAATTTAACAGGCAATGAAAAGCAGTGGGTTAAAACTCCAGAAAATCCTACGGTTGCCATTTCAGGTGGCGCATTGACAAATAAAGAATCAAATTCAAATGTTGAATTAAGTCGCTCGATTATTGGGGGCCATTATTTAATAGCTAATGATAAATTTACTGGTTTTGGTCAATCTGATACGGAAGATGTAATACTAAGCATTAGCGGTGGTGAATTTACAGCGCCTATATTCGCTGGCTCTGTAGCACAGCGAACTGGTGAATATGTTGCTACCGGTAAATTAGATGTTGCTGACACTACTACTAATTTAACTCTTACTGGTGGAGAATTTAAAGATATTTTTGTAACACCAGAAGCTGAGGAGGCTAATGATAACTATAGTTATAATACTAATCTTATTTTTGGCGGTGGCGCGGCAATTGGGGGCAACACATTTGCTACTGTTGACAAAGTCAATATTGTCATTGATAATCCTGAAGGATTTAAAGAATTTACCGAAGTATACGGAGGTGGTTTTGCACAAGCAGGTGGGCATTCTGAGGTATTAGAGTCTACAATTACAGTTAAGTCAGGTGAAAATTTTAATATTATAGCAGGTGGCTATGCAATTGCTGGACCTTTAACAGTTCCAGATAAAAATAACTTGGCAAACTCTGTAGATATTGAGGATTCGTTTAGGAATATTAAAGATGTGATTGGCGTAGAGACTCAGTCACATATAGAGAATAGTACAATTAATATTTATGGTGGAGTTATTAATTATTTACGACTTGGTGGAGATACAGAAACTAGTGGTGGAGCGTATAGTAGTGTAAATAAAAATTTAATAGATAATGTAGTTGTAAATTATTATGATGGAACTATTAAATCTATTACTATGCCATTTGGTGCAAAAAAATCTACTATAAATTTATATAAAGATTTATCGCTTAAAGCTGATGAGTTACATACATTAGAGATTTTTAATAATAAGTATTATGAAAATCAAGGGATAGGTGAAAGTTCGTTAACGGTAGATGGTCAAAATAAATATTCTTTAAATGCAACAGTTGCTGTTAACTATGATTTAGACAGTGATGGTGACGATAGTACAGATAAGCCTGAATATTATGGATCCGCAAGATTAAATCTTAATAGTTTAAATAATTTCAATGGGAAAATAGTAACTTATGATAAAGGTATAGTTATTATTGATGGTGTAAAATCTATTAAGGGGGACCTTGAAGCTAAGGATGGTGGCCTTATTGAATTAGCTAATGTCGAATCTTTAGAGGGCCGATTATTAGGGGCTGGAGATATTAATTTAGAAAGTGATTTAACTCTTAGTGATAAATTAGTATTTGAAGGTACAGATATTGCCTTTACTGGCGGAAATTATACTGGTACTTATAATCTAAAGAATGAGGATACTACAGTTTGGATTGAAGGTGGAGCTAAGGTTCATGTAGCTGATTTTGATAAAAATATTATTGGTAAAGGTAAGCTACAATTAGGTGATAAGGGGACTTTAATTACTACAGCAACTCAATTATTTGGTAATAATGCTGATGATACTACAATTACTGTTAATGGAGATAAGGTTTTTCCTATTGATGTTAAGAGTAATGTAAGAGAAAAAGTGGATATCTTATCAGGAACAATTGAGTTGCTAACAGATAAATATTCATTAGCTTATGCAGACAAAGCACTAGAGGCTATTCATAATAGTGACTATTCTTATACAAAACTTGCTTTTAGTGGAAATTTAATAGACAAGGGATTAACGCTATCTAAAGTTAAAGAGCAGCAAAATAATAATTTAATTGTAAATTATGATAATGCTACCATAGAAATTGATGGTAATCCTAATTTAGTTATTTCAGGGAATATAGATTTAGGATTAATTAATGCTGATGGTATTAGTGCCACTGAATCTAGCAATAATAAAGCAGGTTTTTCGGCTGCTGCAGTTAATTTAGCAGCAAACTCTAAAGGCATTGTTATTGCTGGTGCAGAAAGCTTGATGCTTGGTGGTAAAGATGGTGGCGAAGTTGTTTTAGTTGATGGGAAAGCCGATAAAAATATAAAAGTAATTGTTGGGTTAGAGGATATTAATAATAGTCCGGCTGAATTACTTCTAGGTAATAACAGTGCAGATGAAGATACTAAAATTACTTTAACTGGTCAAGTTCAAGTTAATAATGACAGTGTTTTGGAAATTGGTAGTGACGTAACAGTTTCTGAAGGGGTTGTTTTAAATAATGGTAGTATAGAAGTATTGGGCGGACAACTTAATAGTGATATTAGCGTAAAAGGCAATCAGTCTACTTTGATTGGGAAGGCAATTGGTAATTTGACATTGACTGATGAGGATTCTCAATTTACAGTAGGTTCTAAAGAACAGAATGCTATTGCAAAATTTACTAATGTTTCTTTAAATGGTGGTAGTTTAATTTTAGATCCTACTTGGTCGGCAGCTGCTAATGAAGTTTCGGTAGATTTTGCTAAAGCTGATGCTAATGAAAACGTAATTGATGGTAAATTACTTGTTGGTCAGAATACATATGCTACAATTGGTGATAGTAATGATGCTAAGTCAATGTTCCAAAAAACAGGGTTAACATTTGGTGAAGATGATATAACAGCCGCACTTTATATTAAAGGAAATCAGTCATTAGGTAGTGATGGTGCTATATTGGTTGATGGTGCTATGCAAGATGCTGATTTGGTAAAAGCGGCATCTTCATTAGTGGCAGGAACCTTCAATGTGGCGGATCATTCTATAACAATGGTGGATGGCAGCGCCACTGAGGCAAAAGCTGCGTTAAGTGGTGTTCAGAAAGTAGCCATTGGCGATTCGGCTAAGTTATATGTAGATGATGCTGTGGCTGGGAAAACATATCATATTTTGATAAATGATGGAAAAACGGCTATTTCTGATGTTGATGAAGCAGGCTGGTTAGATTCAGCTAATATTTTGACTAATAAACGTTTAATTAAACTTACAGGTGTGTTGGCTGATGATGCTACAACTTTAGATGTTGTAGCAGAATCTAATTCAGTTAAGGATGTATATGGAAATAAGCTTGTAATTGGTGATGTAATCGATGGAGCTTTCTTAGCTGATAAAGATACACGGGCTTATGAACTTGTTAGTGCTATTGCTGACGATAAAGTCAATATAACCGAAGCAAAACAGATAGATGCATTTAATAGTTTAGGAAATTTAACAGCTCTTAGTGGGGCTACTCATGCTACATATTCTGTATCTGGAATTACTCATGATGCAATCACTAATCATATGTCTTTAGCTAATAATTTAACACATGATAAAGATGTTTGGGCACAGTTAATTCACACTAAAGACTCTGTTTCTGATTTAACCAGTGGTGGTATGGATGCTGATTACGATAATAAATTAAATGGCGTAGTAGTTGGTGCTGATTTTTATCATAAAGCCGGTAAAACATTAGGGGCGGCTTTTACATATGCTAAGGGTGATATAGATGGACGTACGTTGGCAACATCTACAAGCACTGATTCTAAGTTCTATGGCTTAAGTGTTTATGGTGGCATTGAGAAAGAAACATATGCTTTAATTGGAGACATTTCTTATTTAAGTGGTAATAATGATGTAACCCAGTATAATAGTGGTAAACGTGTTGAAGGCTCGCCGGATACAAAGGCATTTAGTATTGGTGTACGTGCCGAAAAGCGCATTGCGCAAGGTGAAAATGCAACATTGGTGCCATATGTAGGAGCACGTTATTTACACTTACAAACAGATGATTACATAACTAATTATGGTTTTAGCTATGATCAATCCAATAAAAATATGCTCTTAGTTCCATTAGGTATTAAATACAGTGCTAATTATAAGCATGGTAATTGGAATATTTTGCCAGTTGCAGAATTAGGCTATATTTGGAACTCTGGACGAAGTGTAGATCAAATGGTAAGCTTTGGTGATGTAACTAATGGTTTTACATATGATTTAACTGATCGTGGTAGCTTTATTGGTAAATTAGGCGTAGAAGCAACTAAAGGTGATGTAACATATAGCGTAGGCTATGAATATCAAAAAGGTAGTAGCGTTAAGTCTAATCGCTTCCGTGGTGGAGTTAATGTTAAGTTTTAAATAAAAAGTTATCGTACTAAATTTCAGTTTTGCTTATAAGAAATAAAAGGTTGGCCCGTGGAGTGTGACTTTGTTCGTAAGAACTCGGAACACGAGCGGGCCAACCTTTTATTTTTTATTTTTTTTCGCCTCTAAAAATAGATAATTTACTTAATTCATTGCGTAGGTTTATAATGTCCCACGGCAAGTATTCGGCAATGGATAGACCTACTAAGTTTGCGATAGTACTAGCATCCAAGAGGAGTTGGACAACTTGGGCTAGGTTCATTTCACCAACTGCGTAGTCTACGGGTCCTTGATGAGGTTTATTACAAAGTAAGCTCCGGAAATCTCTAGGATTTAACACGTCTAAGTCTAGATGGACTATTAACTGTTCAATGTTATTAGCACTTAGCCATTGTAATAGGGGCTTACTGGTGGTTAATTGTTGTGGTGTAAGGTAGGAAATATTATGGGTTTGGAGAAATTCTTTCTCGAAGTCCCAGAGGCCTTTTTCGATTAAACCAACATACAAAATTTGTTGCGGTTTAAATGGATGGGCAACGGTATTAGCAAAGCTAGAAGCTCCGTAGCCTAGTAGGTTGCCTAGTACCATAGCATGCTCATGATCAAATTCTTTAGGAGTCATAATATCTGGATGAGCATCTAACCATAAGATGGCTGTATTTTCAGGATATTGTCCGTGTAGGTAGTCAAAAGGAATTTGTGAGATAGAACAATCGCCCCCAATCGTGATGATTTTATGGGGCTGTTTTACTTCTAGGATAGCTCGTGCTGCTTGTTGTTGAGAGAGCAAAACGTCTTGACCGTAAAGGTCTTTAGAGAGTTGTTTTTTATAGCTGTTGGCTGTTTGGGCTTCATTCATAATGGGAACGGTAACGGATTCCCCATTATGAGGTAAGGGTAAAAGTGAAGCTAATACTTGGGCACCTATTTGATAATTGGGATTAGCGCCACCTTGCCACTGTGGATAAATAAGTTGTAATGTTTTGCTTTGTTTTAGAATTGCTTGTGTCATGGTTAGTATCTCCTTTAGTATGCTATGTTATAATGAAAATAAGATAAGCTGTTAAAAGTTAGTTGTGAGGGCCTATGTTGATTCCACGTTATATTTTTACTGATGATTTTAGTGATATGAAATCGTTAATAGAGACAGAACCTTATACTGAAATGATGTTAGCGGTAGGGGATTTTTTGTGGTCTCCTGCAGAGCCTTTAGAATATATTCACTACATTATGTCGGGAATAGCACGGTCTTATCTCGTACATGAAACGGGACGGCGTAAAATTATATCATATCATGGAGTAGGTACGATATTTCCCGTGTTTCACGAATTAGATTTTAAGTTAGAACAGTCTTTAGTAACGGAAGCAATGACGCCTATGAAAACTTGGCGTTTCAGGTGGGCGGATATTAAGCGCTTAGTAGAACAGCAACCTAAGCTATATCGTAATATGGTGGCTTGGTATGCGCGGTATGTCAATTTACTGTTATTTGAAACGGCTCATCAAGAATATAATTCAGGCTTTGTCAAAGTGTGTAATGTGCTTTGGTTGTTACATAGTGCGAAGCAACAAGCGAGTGTAGCTACGTTGGAATTAGCACAAGAAGAATTGGCTGAACTGCTAGGCATGAGTCGAGTTAATGTGACACGTCATCTTGGCCGGCTCCGTTCGGAAGGGATTATTGATACATCGCGTAAGTGTATTTCGATTATCCGATTGGATGCATTACTTAAGTATTGTTCTGGTGAAACTAGGAATGAAGATATTGGAAAAGGGAAAAGGGAAAAGGGTAAAGGCGTAAAGGGTAATTTGTTCTCACAATAAGTATTGATTGTTTTATAGCAATACTACGTATAAATTGCTTCCTTACAACAATAAGTATAGATAGAATTTAATAAAAGTTCTGCTACATATGATACAAACCCTGTTAGCTAATTCTTTGGCGAACTCAGCTAACAGGGTTTGTTATTTTTATAAGGCATGTGAGCTATTGCTTTCTGGCTTGTTTATTTACTTGTGTGTTTGTTTTCTTTCTTGATTTCTTAATCTCATTGATGATACAATGACTTTAGATGAAAATAATATGAATTTAATTTATAGTTCATCTTGTAGGGGCGTATTATTTTATTGTAAGGAGTGAATTGTATGAAGAGATTAGTGTTGCTATGTCTAGCTTTATTGGCACTGTTAGCGGCTGGCTGCGCGCAGGTAACATCTGAAATTAAGGTGGATTCAGATTTTAGTGGGGAATGGGAAGCTACCATCCAAGCACCAGTACCGATTAGTAAGGGCGATTTGTTAAGTGCTGTTACGCAGAAATCAAAAAATACACCACAAATTGATATAAATAAGATTAAGCTAGAAGCGATTGGTCCTGATGGTAAAGAGCTGGATGCAGATAAACCAGGCGTTCAAGCGCAGACTTGGAAATTAGAGGCTAAATTTGCTAATAAAGATGAATTAGCCCAAATGAGCGCGGCTGTATTTGGGCGCGGTACAGATTCAAAGATTAATGTTATTTATCCTTACGGCGATGACCCTGATGTATATACCTTTAATTTAGGTACTGCTTCTGGGGCTACGACAGTTGAAGTAGACGGTAAAATTATCAAGGAAAGTGTTGGCAAAGGGCTCTTAAAAGATGATGATACAGTCATATATGCTGCCGGCGATCCTATTAAATTCCAATTTAAAAAGGAAGGTAGTTTTGGCACTATTATTGGCGGTATCCTTCTTGTAGTAGTATTAGCCGGTGTGGGCTATGTGATTTACCGTCGTCGTCAAGCAGCGTAAGGGGGGACTTAATATGAAACGATATATTACCTATATGATGATGGCCTTAGGCTTAGTAATTATGTTTATCCTTACGGGCTGTGGTGGAAATTTGGGAAACTCACAAGATTTTTCAGGTACATGGGGATATGTTCAGACACCAGTTACAACAAATAATGATGAGCTTAATTATGAGTACAAGCAGGATAGAATTTATGTAGTAACTTTTGAAAAGACTAGTGATCATACGTATACATCTAATTTTAGAGAATATAAATATGACTATAAAGGGAGTAAATTTTTAAATAGAGATGAGTATGAGCGAGGTGATCGGTGGATAACCTTTTTTACGCCTGATGGGCCGAATAGACAAGGTTTATTGCCTAAAGTTGAGCCAGCATATGAGTTTAGACAAGTCGCTCATGATATGAGAGATACTACTTTTACAGAACGTGATGGCGTGTTATATGTTGATGAAAATGGACTAGAGTATAACTATGATAAAGATAATGATACTTTAGTAAGCGGGAAAACAGTATTACATCGCATTAAAGATGGCGACATTTCTACGTTAAAAGAAGAAGTACAACAACATATTAAAGACTATTATCAAAAAGCCTATGTAGATACTAAGAAACGTGAGATTCCTAATATTATCTTTACGGATAGAGATGATAGTAAATAAGAAATATAAATTTTCTTTTTCTCATTGTGTTTTTAGTATAGCGAATACAATATAAATACAGTATAAATGCAGTAACAAAATAAAAAGGATAGTGCGTCAGTATGTACCTGAGTTCGTAAGAATATAGGTATAACTGATACACTATCCTTTTATTGATTTCATACTATAGATTAGTTGTACTTAAAGCTGGTTTCGTTCGTTCCATAAGGTTCTGGCGCCAAAGTATAATAGGCAGAATGAAGAGAGACATACCGTCGTACAATTTGCCACCATTATTGTAATTTGGTATAATACTGCTTCGTTCGGTAATGCACCGGCTAAGATTTGGCCTGTCATCATGCCTGGTAAGGCGATGATACCCATGCCAACCATAGAATTCATGGTTGGTAAAAAGGCGGTTTCTAGTGATTTAGTAATGAAAGGGTGTAAAATTTTAGCTGGTGGAGCACCGATATTGAGGAGCACCTCTATTTGTTGGCGGTGGCTATCTAAATTTTCTTTAAAGGCTTTTAAGGCTAAGGTAGCGCCATTCATGGTAGCACTGACGAGCATACCACTAATTGGAATTACATATTGTGGGGTTAAAATATCTTTACGAATAACGCAAAGAAGCATAAATAAAGTAATGGCCACACAGGTACCGATGACAGAAAGGGCTGTTATCCAACGAAACTTAGGGTTGAGCCAAGGATTTTTACGAAGCGTGCGATATACGGCAAAACCAATCATGAGAGATAGAGAGGCCAAAATAAACAGAGGTGAAGGATTTTCAAAAATATATAATAATACATAGCCTGCTATAATTAGCTGTACTGTCATTTGTAAGGTACCAAGAATTAAAAATTTAGTTTGGGGAATCTTACAATACGTGAAAATGCCTGTAATGAGTAATAGCAGAATATAAATCGATAGAAAACCACCTAGTTGCATGGAGATAGATTCAGTCATGATAGGCCTCCGTTGTTTCAGTTACATCATAGCGTCCTTTTAACACTATGAGTTGGTCATTGAATTGAGGATATAAATTATCATCATGGGAGATGACTAGCGTAGTTTTACCTAATTCATTCATGTAGGCTTTCATACGTGAGAAGAAGGTAATGGCGGTCGGTGTATCTAAAGCGGCGCTTGGTTCATCCCACATGTAAAGGTCTGCATCAAAAGATAGCATAATCGCATTAAAGACACGTTGCCGTTCACCGCCCGATAGTCTCCTTACATCTTGCTTGGCGGTAAATGGGGTGGCTGCAATATGTAAATACATATTCATAGCTTTTTCGTCAGGGGCCAATGTATTGCGATAGGCATGGAATTGTTTGAAATTATCTTCGATGGAGCCATCAAATAAAAAGACTTGTTGATTGACTAGGAGCACTTTGCGCCGTAAGGACAGTGTATCCATAGTGGCAATATCAGTACCTTCAAAATAGATGGAACCTTGTGAAGGATCTAAGGTACCATTGAAAAGGCGAAATAAAGTGCTCTTACCGCAGCCGCTAGGGCCTTGTAAAAAGGTCATACTGCCTTTTGGGAGGGCTATATCAGGATAGTAAATCATATTTTGAAATACTAAATCTTTTGTTGTTAAAATGTTCATGGTGATTCTCCTTTCATAGTTATTGTAAATGATTTTTCAAAAATCATATAGAGTTAATACTAATCCATTTAGACCTAGTTGGTCGTTTTGGTGATGATTAGGCACAGCCTATTTTCAAAAGTAATGCATGAAATGACTTGAGATAATATATTCTATAAGACAGGAAGAGTGTTCATATAGGGTATACAAATTTGAAATTTAGGAGTATAATTTAGGCGTAGTAATACGAATGGAGGCAAGTATAATGAGTTTTTCTGTGCGTACAGATGTATGTGTACAGTGTAACATGTGTGTGGCAGAGTGCCCAACAGGATTGTTAGTGATGAAGGAAGATGGGCCTGCAGCAGGTCGTGGGAGTTGTATCTCTTGTGGACATTGTGTAGCAGTTTGTCCTACAGAGGCGATTGATTATTCAATTACACCTCGTTCGGAGCAGTTACCAGTAGGTACGTATACCGTACCTAGTGCAGAGGAAGCGGAAGAATTTTTACGGTATCGCCGATCCATTCGTACATTTAGCGATAAGCCAGTTTCAAAAGAATTGCTTACGAGATTACTCAATGTAGCTCGTATGGCACCGACCGGCTCCAATAGCCAAGGCATTTCATATCGAGTCATTCAAAACGAAGACACATTACATGCTATTAGCGAAGCCGTTATGGACTGGATGAGCGCACTGGGGAAAGAAAATAGTCGTATGCGGATTTATGCGTACAATGCAAAACGGTATAATCGAACAGGACGTGACTTTATTTTGCATAAAGCACCTACGTTAGTATTAGCCATATCTAAGGACAAAATGGAGGACCGTGGTCGCGACAATGGTCATTTTGCTCTTACCTATGCGGAATTGATGGCACCTTCATTGGGCTTAGGAAGTTGCTGGTCTGGTTTTGTAGAATATTGTGCGCAAACGGGATATAAACCATTGTTAGATATATTAGGTTTAACAGATGGGTATAGGGTAGCAGGGGCTATTATGGTGGGATATCCTAAATATAAATATCGCTATATGCCAGAGAGAGAACCGTTGACAGTTTATTTTGATGAGGAGGATTAGCATGTCAACAACATTAGTTACTCTGGACATGGTTAAAGAAGCACAGGAACGTTTAAAGGGCGTAGCACAGCGGACTGCTATTATGCAGTCTACGTCATTAAGTGAGCGTTGTGGCTGTGAAGTTCATTTGAAAATGGAAAATTTCCAACGGACTGGGTCCTTTAAGTTGCGTGGTGCATATAATAAAGTGGCATCTTTAACGGAAGCTGAACGAGCACGTGGTATTGTGGCATCTTCGGCGGGAAATCATGCGCAAGGGGTGGCTTTAGCGGCTAAAGAATATGGCTGTAAAGCTACGATTTGCATGCCTTCTAATGCACCAATTGCCAAAATTGAAGCTACTCATAGTTATGGAGCCGATATTGTATTAGCTGGCGATTTTTATGCAGATGCGTATGAAAAAGCTTGTGCTTTAGAAAAAGAAAAAGGTTTTACGTTCTGTCATCCTTTTGATGATCCTGTGGTAATTGCAGGTCAAGGGACGATTGGTCTTGAAATACTAGATGAATTGCCTGATACAGATGTGATTGTAGTGCCTATCGGTGGTGGCGGTCTTATTTCTGGAATTGCCGTAGCAGCCAAAGCAATTAAGCCAGAGATTCGTATTATTGGTGTGCAGACCCAGAATATGCCTTCTATGCAACAATCCGTTGAAGCTGGTAAAGTGACTACGGTGCCAGCTTTGAAAAGTCTAGCAGACGGCATTGCAGTCGGTACGCCAGGTAATTTGACGTTTGACATTGTTTCAAACTATGTGGATGAAGTAGTTACTGTTAGTGAAGCGGAAATTGCAGAGTCTATTTTATTCTTGTTGGAACGTGTTAAAACGGCTGTGGAAGGGGCCGGCGCTTGTCCCGTAGCGGCGTTGATGAACAATAAGATTGATCAGTTAGACGGTAAGAAAGTCGTCGCTTTGGTGAGCGGTGGTAACATTGACGTGAATATGATTGACCGCATTATTAATAATGGTCTGGTAAAATCGTGGCGTCGAGCTTATTTTGACATTGTGGTACAAGATAAACCGCATGTATTGTCTACAATTACAGGCCTTGTATCAGATAGTAATGCCAACATATTAAGTATTTATCATGATCGTAGTCAACGTGATATTGAAGTGGGCTATGTACATGTGGCGCTTGAAATTGAAACGATGAATGAAAAACATGTGCGTGATTTATTAGCAACCTTGGCAGACCATGGCTTCCCAGCCGTGTTGCGCTAATAAAATAAGCATGGCTCAAACTTTGTGGTATGAGTCATAGTAAGTTGGGTAGTGTTTAGGGAGATGACTTTGAGAGTATTAACTAGATAGAGTAGGAGTAAAAAAATATGGAATCGGGAAAAAGTTTAGAACGTAATTTAAAACCCCGTCATGTTGAAATGATTGCCCTCGGCGGCACTATCGGGGTAGGCTTATTTATGGGATCGGCTAGTACGATTCAAACGGCGGGACCTTCGGTTTTATTATGTTATGCTTTAACCGGAGTGGTTATGTTCTTGATTATGCGCATTATGGGTGAAATGTTATATTTGGAACCGGTGCCAGGCTCGTTTGCTGCCTATGGGTATCGTTATATTTCCCCGTATGTAGGCTTTATTACCGCGTGGTGTTATTGGTTTATGTGGATTTCCGTAGGGCTTGCGGAAGTAACGGCCGTTGGCATTTATATGAGTTATTGGTTCCCAGAATTGCCACATTGGATTTCAGCATTTGTAGGGATGGCTATTATTGTATCGGCTAATGTTGCATCCGTTAAGTATTATGGGGAATTTGAATTTTGGTTTGCCCTCATTAAAGTAGCGACGATTGTATTTATGCTTGTCGTGGGTATGATGATGATTCTCTTCGGCTTTGGCAATGATGGCGTTGCAATTGGCTTTTCTAATCTGTGGGCCCACGGGGGCTTTATGCCTCATGGTTGGGGAGGTATGTTAGCAGCCATGTGTGTGGTAGCGGCGGCCTTCCAAGGGGTTGAATTGGTTGGTATTACTGCTGGGGAAGCACAAAATCCACGACATACGCTGGTAAAAGCGGTAAAAAGCATTGTATGGCGTATTTTAATTTTCTACGTAGGTGCTATTTTTGTTATTCTTTGTATTTATCCTTGGAATGAATTAGGTTTTGTAGGTAGTCCTTTTGTGCAGACGTTCCAACGGGTAGGGATTGCTAGTGCAGCAGGTATTATTAACTTTGTAGTATTAACGGCTGCTTTATCCGGTTGCAACAGTGGTATTTACAGTTGTGGCCGTATGTTATATACGTTGGCTAAAAATGGCCAAGCACCTAAGATATTTGCTAAATTATCTGATACGGGCGTGCCTCGCAATGGTATTTATGTATCTATGGTATCCTTGTTATTTGGGGTAGTACTCAACTATTTAATTCCAGACTCAAAATTATTCTTATATATTTATAGTGCTAGCGTATTCCCGGCCATGGTTTCTTGGTTTGTATTGGCGGGGGCGCAACTTAAATTTAGAGAGCGCTGGGGTGCTGAGATTATGGCACAGCATCCATTTAAGTCGCCTTTATATCCGTATTCTAATTATTTCTGTTTAGCTTTTTTAGTATTGGTAACTATTGGCATGATTTGGAATGAAGATACTCGTGTATCGCTTTTAGTGGGGTGGTTATTTATTGCCATTATTACGGCCTTCTATTATGGCTTAGGTATGAATAAACGACCAATTGTACATGAAGAGTATATCCATGAAGATGGCTTAGGTGCTGAAGGGGCCTTGGCAGATAGAAAGTAATAGACCTAATATAACAACCTCATGAGATAGATGTGTATATTTTCTGCTTATGAGGTTGTTTTATGTCCTCTTTGTATGGTAGGATAATACATAAGTTGATTCGATTTGGGGATTTTTAGAATCAATGGCTTATGTGTTAGATATATCGTTTCACCATAATTGGAAACGAATATCTTTGTTTTATTGTGTAGTCATAAGGAGAGAGAGGTCATACACATGAAATTGAAAAAATTATTAGCCCCTTTATTAGTGGGCGTATTGGCGCTGGGGATTGCTGGCTGTGGTAGTGATAGCGGGTCTAAAGAAATTCGCATTGGTGCTACCGCTGGCCCTCATGCAGAAGTGGTAGAAGCAGTGGCTAAGGAAGCAGCTAAAGAAGGCATTAATGTTAAGTTAGTTGAATTTTCCGACTATGTAACACCAAACAAAGCCTTGGCAGATGGTGACTTAGAATTGAACAGTTATCAGCATGTGCCTTTTATGGAAAACTTTAACAAACAGAATAATGCCCATTTAGTATCCATTGGTAAAACAATTTTAATGCGCATGGGTTTATATAGTAATACGGTTAAAAATATTAATGAAGTACCAGAAGGGGCTGTTGTAGCCATTCCTAATGATCCCACGAATGGTGGCCGTGGTCTAGCTTTATTGGCTAAAGCAGGTCTTATTACATTAAAAGAGGGTGTAGGGTTTAAGGCAACATTAGCTGATGTGACTTCGAATCCTAAAAATCTTGTCATCAAAGAATTAGAAGCGGCTCAATTGCCTCGCAGTTTAGATGATGTAACGTTGGCAGCCATTCCTATGAACTATGTTATGAGTGCAGGTATTGATGTAGCTAAACAAGGGGTGTTCTTAGAACCAAAAGATGAGCCTTTGGCAGTTATGAACTTAGTAGCTCGTGAAGCGGATAAAGATAATCCAACGTATAAGAAAATTGCGGAACTTTACCATTCCGAAGCCGTTAAAAAATTCATTGAAGAAAAATTTAAAGGAACGATTATTCCCGCTGAATAGAATGGAAGGATTATTCTAGCCAAATAGAAAGGAATAATTATTCTAGCCAAATAGAAAGGAATGATTATTCTAGTTAAATAGAATAGTAACAAATAAAAAAAGGAGTTGTAAGATCGCCGTGGGCGTTGGTTCTTATAACTCCTTTTTGTCATATTTATGGGGGCGCTATAGGGCCATAGGCTGGCGTTTGATTAGCTGTCCATAGCCAGCTTTACCAGTAAAGGTATTGCCATTGGCAATGAGGTGACCTCGTAGGAATACGCTGGCTATTGTTGCTTTGACAGTCATTCCTTCGTAGGCCGAATAGCCACAAGTGCTATGTAAATTAGGGGCCGTCAACGTACGGGTTTCATTAGGATTGAAGAGGACTAGGTCCGCATCATAACCAAGCTGAATGTCACCTTTATGAGGCAGGCCAAAGATAGTAGCTGCATTGGTAGCCGTTACACGAACAAATTGTTCTGGTGTGAGTCGTCCTGTTAAGACGCCTTCGCTAAAGAGCAAGGGCATTCGTTCTTCCACCCCTGAAATGCCACCAGGGCAACGGCGAAAATCGTTTACATAGGCTTGTTTTTCGGCGATAGTGAAAGGGCAATGGTCAGTAGCTACTACTTGGATATCACCGTTTTGCAAGCCCTCCCAAAGGGCCACTTGATCAGCTTTTTTACGGAGCGGTGGAGCTAACATATATTTGATACCTTCTAAAGGGCCGCCATCACTGAATTTAGCATCCGTAAGGAATAGGTATTGGGGACAGGTTTCTACGAAAATATGCTGCTGTTTTGTGTCACGAGCTAGTTGCACTTCGCGTAGACTCTCTTTAGCCGATAGATGCACTAGGTAGATGGGGGCATCACCGACTGCTTTAGCAAGGCCTAGCACATTAGCTACACTTATGCTTTCGGCTACATTGGGGCGCGTAGTAGCTTGTCCTAAAGGGATTAATTCGTTCGCCTTTAAACGATTGCGGAGCGTATTGGTTATTACATCATTTTCTGCGTGTACAGTAAGGAGACCACCACTATTTTTTAGCTGTTCTAAAATAGCGAATAGTTCGGCATCATGCATGGGTGCGCTATACGTTGTATAAGCCTTGAACGAAGGAAACCCTTCCTTCGTAATGAGATCATTAGCTTCACCTAGAATTTCTTTATTTATATGCTGAAAGACGCCATGAAAACTATAATCAATGGGGCAGTTTTTAGCTAATTTTTTATAGACTTCAAATTGATGATGTAAGTCGCAATCAGTAGGGCCAAAGGCCATGTGATCAATAATCGTCGTGGTGCCACCACAAGCAGCAGCAACGCCTCCCTGATAGAAATCATCGCAGGCACGGTGATTAGGGGATTGCTGTAAATCAAAATGCGTGTGTGGGTCGATGCCGCCAGGCACTACATAATGGTCGGTAGCATCTATAATTTTATAGGAGGCGTCAACTGTTTGCCGTGCTTTTTGTGGTGCCGTTAGGGCTGTAATAGTAGAGCCAGTTATGACAATATCTCCTTTAAAATGTTGGGAAGCAGTACAAATTAAACCATTTTCGATGATATAGTTCATGCCAACAGGCCCCTTTCGTATAAAAGAAAATTCTAAAGCATATATGATTATTTTGATTGGCTAATATATTGGTATTGAAATCTAATATACTATTATCATACTCTTTTTGACAAGGAAATCCTAGGGGCGAGTATTTCAATTTTGCATACCTTTAGAAATAGAGAATTATCCTTAAATAATAGCGTATCTATAGGGAAATAAGGTATAATAAATAGTAAGAATTTGGGAGTAGTTTTATCAAAGGAGGTTTTATATGTCCCTTTTAAAAGTGGCTATTTCTGAACAAGCGGAAGCAGTAGTAGGGGTGCTTACGAAGCGCCCAGTAATTCGTCCAACAGCAACGGACTTTACCGATGTAGGGGCTGTGCTGATTGGCGATTGTGAAATTGATACCTTAGCTAATACGCCAGTTAAGGCCTTTGATATTCCTGTATTTGTAGTGCGTACGGGCACCGGCATGGAAGGGTTGACACCGGAGCAAGTGGCCAAAGCAGAAGATACAGTGTTACGAGATGCCTATGGTATTTTAGATAGTGAGCCGTCAGAGCGGGAGTTTTATGCTCGTCGTGTTGAAACGGCTATTTTAAATTATGAACATCGGTCCTTGCCGCCCTTTTTTAGAACCTTGCGTCGGTATGTAGAAACAGGCAATTCACAATTTAATTGTCCGGGTCATCAAGGGGGGCAATTTTTCCGCAAACATCCAGCAGGTCGTGCCTTTTATGATTTCTATGGTGAGAATATTTTCCGTAGCGATCTATGTAATGCGGATGTGCAGTTAGGTGATTTGTTAATTCATGAAGGGTATGCCCTAGATGCGCAAGAAC
The DNA here is from genome assembly GCF_010093125.1 of Veillonella sp. R32. Taxonomy (GTDB): domain Bacteria; phylum Bacillota; class Negativicutes; order Veillonellales; family Veillonellaceae; genus Veillonella_A. The sequence goes on along the minus strand of NZ_NMZQ01000011.1, from coordinate 23,938 downwards.
ATGCGGCACAAGTATTTAATGCGGATAAGACGTATTTTGTGTTGAATGGCACATCTACGTCGAACAAAGTGGTATTAAATGCCTTGCTGGCACCAGGCGATATTGTGCTATATGACCGGAATAATCATAAATCTATTTCTCATGGTGCTTTAGTACAGGCTGGAGCGATTCCGGTGTATTTAGAAACCGCGCGCAATCCCTTTGGTTCTATTGGAGGGATTCCAGAAGCTTGCTTTAATGAAACAACCTTACGTGAGCGCATTGCCGAGCGGGATCCTGAAAAAGCAAAGGCCCCACGGCCTATTCGCTTAGCGGTCATTCAGTTAGGCACTTATGATGGAACGATTTATAATGCACGGCAAGTAGTGGATGCGATAGGTCACTTATGTGATTATATTTTATTCGACTCGGCGTGGGTTGGGTATGAGCAGTTTATTCCTATGATGAAAGATTGTTCCCCTTTATTGCTTGAATTAGGGCCTGAGGATCCTGGTATTATTGTGACACAGTCGGTGCATAAGCAACTAGCAGGCTTTTCACAAACCTCACAGATTCATAAAAAAGATGGTCATATTCGCGGGCAAGAGCGCTATGTGAATCAAAAACGCTTTAATAATGCTTTTATGATGCATGCCTCTACTTCGCCGTTTTATCCTCTATTTGCGGCTCTTGATGTGAATGCTAAGATTCATAGTGGCGACGGCGGTCGTGCCTTGTGGCAGGATTGTGTCGCGGTGGGTATTGAAGCACGCAAGACGGTGTTGCGGAACTGTAAATATTTACGACCTTTAGTACCACCTATGGTCCATGGCAAACCGTGGGAAGAAGGCAAAACAGTCGATATGACTCAAGATATGGCGTATTTTGCCTTTGAACCAGAAGCGAGTTGGCATTCTTTTAGTGGCTATGGAAAGGGACAATATTTTATCGATCCTTGCAAATTCCAATTAATTACGCCAGGCATTAATATGGAAACGGGGGCTTATGAAGACTTTGGCATTCCGGCCACTATCTTGGCTAATTATTTGCGAGAACATCAAGTGGTGCCTGAAAAATGTGATTTGAATACTATTTTGTTCTTGCTGACACCAGCTGAATCATATACGAAAATGGATGCTTTAATTGCTAAATTGTTGCGATTTGAACAATTGATTGAAGCTGATGCACCGATGCAAGAGGTCTTGCCCACGGTATATGCTATGAATATTGATAAGTACCGCGGCTATACGATTCGCCAACTTTGCCAAGAAATGCATGATTTTTACAAAGCGCGTAATGTGAGTCAATTACAACAGCGCTTGTTTCAAAAAGAATACTTTCCTACATATGTAAAAACACCGCAAGCGGCTAATATTGATTTTGTCCGTGGTTATGGTGAATTAGTACCTATTGCTGATTGCGTGGGACGCATGGCTTTAGAAGGGGCACTACCGTATCCGCCAGGTGTAATTTGCGTGCAGCCAGGAGAAATTTGGTCTGTTACAGCACGGGATTATTTTATGGCTCTTGAAGCGGGGATAAATGAATTACCTGGATTTGCACCAGAGCTGCAAGGGGTGTATATTGAAAGAGACGACACGGGGTATCGACGGGCGTATGCCTATGTACTACGTGAAGATAGACAGCTATAATGCAGGCTGTCTATGAATAATTAAATTATGAGGAAGAAGGGATATGATGGCATTACCTAAGGAAGAGTTAGCGGTAATTAAAGATGCTGTCACGGCGGCCGTGACTGAATTGGTTACAGTGGGGCGCCTGACAGCTGGTGATGTACTGGTTGTAGGTTGTTCTACCAGTGAAGTGCGGGGGGCACGGATTGGAACTGACTCGACTACAGAAGTAGGGCAGACTATAGTGGCCGCTCTTTTACATGTATTACAGCCTAAACAGATTGCCTTAGCCGTGCAATGTTGTGAACATTTAAATCGAGCGCTAGTCGTTGAAAAAGCAGTAGCGAAGGACCATGGTTGGCCTATCTGCAATGCAGTACCTCAGTTACATGCTGGTGGTGCTACGTCTATGGCGGCCTTTGCCCAATTTACAAAACCTGTGGTAGTAGAGTCTATTCAGGCTGAAGCGGGCCTTGATATTGGTGATACTTTTATTGGTATGCACTTACGGCCTGTGGTGGTACCGGTGCGATTACAGGTGAAACAAATTGGCGAGGCTCATGTGACGGCGGCGCGAATTCGCCCTAAATATATCGGCGGCGCACGAGCGGTCTATGATGAGTCCCTAATGTAGTAGAGGTGAAGGTAGTTTGAATTTTTATACGTATGCTTATATTGTGCAACAAGGGCAATTTAATGCGCTTATGCAATATGGCTTGTCTTTTTTGTTATTAGTAGCGCTCCTATTAGTGAGCATTCAATTTATCCGACATCGGCTGAATAGTCGCTATCGTGATTTAACCATTTTGTTATCCTTAATCATAGTCTTTGTCTTAGGAATTCGTTGGAGTGAATATGATTCGTCGCTTAAAAACTCGGAAGAAAGTAGCCGCATGGCGAATTTCGTAGTGACTGTTTCTGAGCGCTTGGGCGTATCTAAAGAGGCTATACGGGTCAATGCGTTGCATTTGAATGAAGATGTTATCATCAATGTAGGTAATCGGTTTTATCGGGCCCAATTTACTAAGAACTTTGAAGCCTATTCACTAACTCAAGTCCATATGATTGATTCGCAGATAAAAGTAGTGGACATAGCGAAGGAGTAAGACGATTATGATAACTGGTTATACGCTCATTATGATTAAATTAATCTTGGGCATTTTGTGTTTAGTTTTTCAGATTAATTTGATGGGGAAAGGTAACTTAGCGCCTAATTCAGCCATTGACCAAGTACAAAACTATGTGCTGGGTGGCATCATTGGTGGGGTTATTTATAATGATGCCATTGGGGTTTTACAGTTTTTATTAGTTTTGATTGGTTGGACGATTGTGGTGATGGGCCTTCGTTATTTGTCAGCCTATAATCATCATGTGAAACGCATGGTCGACGGCAATCCAGTGAATGTTGTTGATTATGGTAAAGTACAAGTGGAAGAATGTATGCGCAATGGTGTGAGTGCTGGTGATTTACATTTAAAATTACGCGCAGCCGGTGTTAGTCGTGTAGGCGAGGTAAAGCGCGCCGTTTTAGAACAGAATGGACAATTAACAGTTGTTAAATATGGGGAAGACACCGTCCATTATCCATTAATTGCGGATGGGCAAGTGGATGAAAACGTGTTATCCTTAGTAGAAAAGGACCGCTCCTGGTTGGACTCGACAGTGGCGGAACAAGGCTATTCTATATCCGATGTGTATATGGCTGAGTTAGTTAAAGATGAGTTAGTCATTACTCCTTATGCTAAAGAAGGACGTTAATGAATAAGGGGCGATGCTGAGAGGAGCTATTTATGGCTAGTTTACAGCGTGCGTTGTTAGTGGTTGCATTTTTATATATTTTGTATCATATCTATTCCTATGGTGTGACAACCACCAATATGATTGCTATTGTTTTATTAGTGTTGTCGTTCTTTTTAGAAGTGACGCGTAAATCGCGACGAGCTAAATTAGAGGCTTATTTTGCTCGTAAAGAAGCCGAGTTAGCAGCTAAAGAAGCAGCTGAAGCGGGTGTAGCTACGAAAGGACAAGAGGATACAGTTCAGGTTACTCATGAGGGGCATACAGCCCAAGGCACTATGAACAACCAACATAAAGCAGTGTCAAAGTAGTTATTATAGATGTGTAGGTGACTGAAAGGAGTCTTGCATGAAATTAATTTCTTGGAATGTTAATGGCTTACGGGCTGCCGTAACCAAAGGATTCATGGAAAGTTTTGAAAAATTAGATGCTGACATGTTTTGTCTGCAAGAGACTAAATTACAGCCTCATCAAATTGAATTAGAATTGCCCGGTTATGAGCAGTATTGGAATAGTGCGGTGAAAAAAGGCTATAGTGGTACGGCTATTTTCACACGTCATAAACCAATTCAAGTAACTAATGGAATTGGTATAGAAGAACATGACCAAGAAGGTCGTGTGATTACGGCCGAGTTTGAAAATTTCTATTTAGTGACTTGTTATACCCCAAATAGTCAACGCGAATTGGCGCGTTTAGCCTATCGTATGACTTGGGAAGATGCATTCCGTCAATATTTATTGGCATTAGATGAGAAGAAGCCTGTCATTCTTTGTGGTGATCTTAATGTGGCTCATGAAGAAATCGACTTGAAAAATCCAAAAACGAATCGTAAAAATGCTGGCTTTACTGATGAAGAACGAGCTAAAATGACGGAACTATTAGGGTCAGGTTTTACGGATACGTTCCGCAAATTATATCCTGATGTAACAGATGCGTATAGCTGGTGGTCTTATATGGGCAAAGCCCGTGATAGGAACGTAGGATGGAGAATTGACTATTTTATTACCTCGGCACGTCTTGATGATAAAATCGTGGAAGCCCGTATTCATCCTGATATTTTTGGCAGCGATCACTGCCCAGTAGAATTGGACATTAATCTATAACCAGTGAGCGGTCTTGATTTATACTCTATAGAATGGGCAAAAAAGGTATTCTTTATAGAAAAATATCTATATTTAATTGTCATATGAAGTGACCATATGGAGAGGTCTAGCTAATAATTATTAGCTAGACTCTTTTTGTTTCCTGCTATAACGAGGTTATGCGTAATAGTAATAGGAAAAATGAAAATTATGAAAAATGAATGGTGAATATGTGTTCTCTGTGTTATAGTGTTAACAGGATATAGATTAGTTTGTATTGAACTAGTGAGTTTATTGTGTACACGCAATAAGGAGAAACGATTATGGCAAATTATAATCCCTACGAAAACATGCTTAACACACTTGACGAAGCGGCTCAAAAACTTGGTTTAGAGCGCAACGATTATGAAGTAATTCGCCATCCAGAACGTGAATTGCAAGTAGCGATCCCAGTTCAGATGGATGATGGTCATGTTGAAGTATTTAGTGGCTATCGTACCCAACATAGCACTATTATGGGTGCTGCTAAAGGTGGCATTCGTTTCCATCCTGATTCCGATGAAAATGAAGTGCGTGCTTTGGCTGCTTGGATGACAATTAAAAACTCTATTGCTCACCTTCCTTATGGTGGTGGTAAAGGCGGTATTAAAGTAGATCCTAAGAAATTGAGCCAACGTGAATTAGAACGTTTAACTCGTGGCTTTGTGCGTAAGATCGCTCCTATCATTGGTGTAGATACTGACGTACCAGCACCAGATGTTAATACGAATCCACAGATTATGGCTTGGATCGTTGATGAATTCTCTACATTAAAAGGCGTATGGTCTCCAGGAGTTGTAACTGGTAAACCATTAGCTGTTGGCGGTTCCTTAGGCCGTAACGAAGCAACTGGTCGCGGTTGTATGTTTACGCTTAAGAGTTATCTTGAAAAGAAGGGCAAAAAAATGTCTGACGTGACTATTGCCGTTCAAGGTTTCGGTAACGTAGGTAGCGTAGGTGCTTTATTGATGCATCGCGAAGGGGCTAAAGTAGTAGCTATTGGCGACGTTCATGGTTCTATTTATAACGAAAATGGTATCGACGTTAAAAAAGCATATGAATATGCTAACTCTCATGGTCGTTCCTTGGAAGGCTATGAAGAACCAGGCATGAAACGCATTCCAAATCCAGAATTATTATTACTCGATGTGGATGTATTATATTTGGCTGCCCTTGAAAATCAAATTAATGGTGGCAATATGAAAGAAGTTAAAGCTAAAGCTATCTTAGAAGGTGCTAATGGTCCTACTACTAATGAAGCTGACTTATACTTCTTTGAAAAAGGTATCGATATTATTCCTGACGTATTAGCTAACGGCGGTGGTGTTGTTACTTCTTATTACGAATGGGTTCAAAATAAAGCTGGTTTCTATTGGGATGAAGAAGAAGTAAATACTCGTCTTGAAAAAAATATGAAAATGAGCTTTGAAGAAGTATGGGCTATGCAACAGGAATACAAAGTATATCCTCGTTTAGCCGCTTACATGGTAGCGTTAAAACGTTTAGTTGATGCTAGCAAACTTCGTGGCTTTAATGGTTAAGTTTTTTATGTACCCTGACGTACATACTATAGAACGCTTAGTATAACTGTCTAACGTAAGCCTAGCAGATAGGGGCTCTTTAAATGATATAAACTAGAAGTATACTGTGCGCGACAGCGGCTAGGAAAGTGATGCCTAGCCGCTTTTTATGTGCTCTTAGCTGTAGTTTGAGAGCCTTTTGAGAAAATCTGAAAAATATATAAAAAAAGTACTTGCATTTACTTTGATTTTAGTATAGAATATCTCTTGTACCATTCCTCGATAGCTCAGTCGGTAGAGCAATCGGCTGTTAACCGATCGGTCGTAGGTTCGAGTCCTACTCGGGGAGCCAGTGGCCCGTTGGTCAAGCGGTTAAGACACCGCCCTTTCACGGCGGTATCGGGGGTTCGATTCCCCCACGGGTCACCAATATGGACGATTAGCTCAGCTGGGAGAGCGCCTGCCTTACAAGCAGGATGTCGGCAGTTCGATCCTGTCATCGTCCACCACTGATTAGCGAGTTCGCAACGGCGAGCTCGCTTTTTATTTTATTATGTAACTTCATTGGCTAATACGGTAAGATGTGGTAACATAAAAGAATAATATATAGCTATTATAGAGAAGCAAAAGCTTAGCAGGAGGAATAAGATGTCTGCATATATCCCATACTTAGTTGTATTAGGCGTAATTGTAGTCTTTTTTTTAGTATGTTATTTAGTATTCCGTGATAGTGGCAAACGAGAAGTACCACCAACGGCTACGGATTCGGTGGCGAATACTGATTATTACAAACGCAAGCGACGTGATCATGGCGCAGCGTATTATCGGGAAGAAAGTGAAGCCGCAGTAGCTGGTGAAACCACGGAACAGGAAATGGCAACGACTTTTGTGCCTTTATCTAAGGAACAAGTAGGATCTGAATTCGAACAAGCTATGGAAGAACCGGCGGCTACGACTTTTAGTAATGATTTTAAATCAAGTGCGAGTGAAAGCCGTTTAGGGGATGACATTGTATCCGATTTAGATATGACTAAACCCATGCTTAAGATTCCTACGGAGCCAAGCAGTACCGTTGATCCAGAAATGGAATTAACCCGCCGTATTCAGCGTGTAGTGCCAGCCGCTGTTGAAGGGGCTGAAGCCGCTGATGATGCAACGCGAATCATTCCGGTTGTGCGTGATACGCCAGCTAAAGAGTTACATACAGCGTATAATCAGAGTAGTGGCCACAAAGAACCAGAGTTATCTGATTTAATTTCTTTAGGGACGAGCCATTTTATGAACTCTTTTGGTGCTGTTAGTGCAAGTACGAAGGAACAAGTATTGGATATTACCACGACGGCTTTTGAACGTTTAGGCATTACGGAAAGTGGCGAATTGCAGGCTTTACTAGAAAATATTGTTGTCCAAGAAGCGTTACTTTGCATGCAAAAAGCGTATGCTACGACACCTACGGCCTGGATGAAAGAAACTGCCATTGAAGCTTTTATGGATGTGGTACAGGAACCTAAATCGAGTACCCCATACTTAGTGGCGTTTGATGCACTTCGTATTTTACCACATTTGCAATTAGGGCATTTCCAGATTATGGCCTTAGCCTTATTATTGCAATATTCTCGTAACTCTAACAACTACAGCTTAGAACATTTACAGCATTATGTAGATAAGTATATTGAACCTTTTTTATCAGATTTGCCGCGGGAAGAGTCCATGTATCGCCAACTAGACTACTTGCGTTGTTCCACGGCAGAATCAGAGCGCAATACATTCTGGGATATTATGGTTCATTCCTATCCTTTAGTATTTGCTTATGCAGGGTTTGATAAAGAGGAATTGTCGCGTGCTTTGCGTGGACATGCCTTAGATGGCCGTTATGTGGTGAAGAGTATTAACTCTCCATTGTTAAAATTAGCTGTGGTAGATGAAGGATTAGCAGCTCGTTATTTCCAATTAGCTCGTATAGATAATCCAGAAATTCAACAACATGTGTTGGCCTTGGCTACTAGTAAACCAGTTAATTTTACACAAGCAGATAAGAAGCTGGTATTAGAGCATATTTCGCCAGTATTGCCAAAAGTGGCTGATATTTATGATGCGATGCCATTGAGTCACACCAGTCTTACTTTATTAGGCCTATACTTAGGGCGGGCTCATGTAAAAGTGACGATTGGGGAAGAATTCGATTTGTCCCCTTGGTTTTAAGATAACAGAATATAGGTAAGAAGGTAGGTGCTACCTCCTCCATAGAAGAAATCCCTTGTCATTAGCTGAGAGTCGGCTAGTGACAAGGGATTTTAATATGGGGTGAGAAAATTTGTATTTTGTCTTACAACCCTATTTTGTAAATTGGGGCTAGGGCGGGTTTTGCTTGAGAAGGTTAGAAACTGTATTCGCTAATAGCAGATAAGTCCAGTAGTTTTACTTTTTTGCCTTCAAATTCGATAATCGCTTCATCTTGCAAACGTCCTAATTCACGACTTAGTGATGTACGGGATACATTGAGTACATCGGCCATTTCTTGTCGGTTGTGAGGTAAGCTAATGGGATTTTGTTTTTGTCGGCGATATAAATCATCAAAGTAGGCGAAAATCCGTTCGCGCATGCCTTTTAAGGATAGGTAGTGAACCTTACGGGTTAGGGCCAATGCCTTTTCAGACATGTCGTGTAGCAAATTAGTAAGAATTTGCTTTTGACAAGTATCACAATGATTAAAGGAATTAGTGAAAGCCGATTTTGGTAAAAACAAAACTTCGCTATCTTTAGTAGTTTGGATAGTGGCAGGCCAATTCGGCATATCGGTAAACAGTAACGCTTCGCCAAACATGGCAGAGGGGGTAAGCTCGGTCATGATGGTGCGCTGGCCGAGTACGTTTTCACGGGTTAAATGAGCACGACCTGATAACAATAAGCCCATGCCCTCCATAGGTTCGCCGGCAATGGCGATAAAACTATTCTTTTTGAAGGACTTGATGGTCAAGTCAGGGGAGCTTAAGAACAATCGCAATTGTTCTTCTCCTATATGACGAAATAAGGCGCTACTACTTAATGTTGTTAAATGTAGGGAAATAGTATTATTAGATAATCCGATACTCATAGAAGCCTCCTTAAGATAAAATTTTTGTAAATGTTGCCATAGCTACCGTTTTTCAACTACAAGTATAATATACTTTACTTGTAGTTACAAATAAACAACTTGCATATGGTTATATTTTCAAGGTAGTACAGCAAGTGATGTATATGGTTAGACTATTCTTAATAGGATAAGAAAGTGTCGTATCGGGTGAGTCCCGAAGAAGGAGGCTAATATGAGTATGTTTTGTTTCCAGTGTGAACAGTCTGCAAATCCAGGTGGTTGTACCGTACAAGGCGTATGTGGTAAAACCGCGCCAGTAGCAAACAAACAGGATGAATTGACATCCGCTTTGATTGGGTTAGCACGTGCTTGTGATGCAAAAGGCGCATCTGCTAAAGAATATCAATTATTAAAACAAGGCTTGTTCATGTGTGTAACAAACGTTAACTTTGACGAAGAACGTGTACAAGAGTTCATTAATCGTGTAGAAGCGGCTCGCACTGCTATTGATGCAAGTGCTCAAGATTTTGATTGGGAAGCTCTTTGGGTAGGGGAAGAAGATATCATTTCCTTGCGTTCTACCTTACTCCTTGGCATGCGCGGTATGGCAGCGTATGCTTGGCATGCATCGGTATTAGGCTATGATGATGCTGAAGTAGATGCTTGGTTTGTAAAAGGTCTTGTAGAATTTGCTAAAGATCACAGTGCTGATGAATGGTTAGCTTTATTGATGGAATTTGGTCATGTGAACTTGAAATGTATGGCCCTTCTTGATTCAGCTAATACAGAAAGCTATGGTACGCCAGTACCTACCAAAGTGCCTTTAACAGTAGAACCAGGTCCTTTCATCGTAGTAACTGGTCATGATTTACATGATCTTAAAATGTTATTAGAACAATCTGAAGGTAAAGGCGTTAATATTTATACGCATGGTGAAATGTTACCTTGCCATGCATATCCTGAACTTAAAAAATATGCACACTTAAAAGGTAACTTTGGTACTGCTTGGCAGAACCAACAGAATGAATTTGATGGCGTACCAGGTGCGTTCTTATTCACGACTAACTGCTTAATGCCACCTCGTAAAACGTATGAAGATAATATTTTCACTACAGACATGGTTGGTTTCCCAGGTCTTAAACACGTAGAGGCTAATGAAGATGGCACTAAAGATTTCACAGCTGTTATTGAAAAAGCATTAGAACTTGGCGGTTATACAGAACCTCAAGAATTTACTGGTATTAATGGCGGTCATGAAGTAACCACTGGTTTCGGTCATGGTACAGTGCTTAGCATTGCTGATAAAGTGATTGATGCTGTTAAAGCAGGCGCTATTAAACACTTCTTCTTAGTAGGTGGTTGCGATGGTGCTAAAGTAGGCCGTAACTACTATACTGAATTTGTAAAACAAACACCAAAAGATACCGTTGTTCTTACCTTAGCTTGTGGTAAATATCGATTCAACGATCTTGAAATTGGTGAAATCGGCGGCATTCCTCGAATGCTTGATATGGGCCAATGTAATGATGCTTACTCTGCTATTCAAGTAGCCGTAGCCTTAGCTGGTGCTTTTGAATGCGATGTAAATGATCTTCCATTAACTTTAGTATTGTCTTGGTACGAACAAAAAGCGGTATGTATCTTGTTAACCTTATTAGCTTTAGGTATCCGCAATATCTATATTGGACCTACTTTACCTAAATTCTTATCCAGCAATGTATTGGGTATTTTGGTTGAAAAATTCCAATTACATCCAATTACTACACCAGAAGCGGATATGAAAGCTATTTTAGGCAATAATTAATGTGTTAGAATAGGCTAATTGTCAATCGATTTTGTAAGATTGTAGTCCATTAGCTGGCTAAAGGATAACAAAAACAAATAAACGCATAGTAACCCCCTCCTAGGAGGGGGTTATTTTTGTATTTTGCATAGACATTTTCAACTTGTTTGTCTATACGGGATACTCTGCATAGGCTATGAATAGGCGGTTTACAGGGAAATTGAGAACGAAATAAATATGACATGCATAAAAAGTATAGAGTTGTCTATTCTGTAAAAACAATCTGTGGTATAATACGAATTAAGGTGAGCCGCGGCTTTGCGATATATACTATAGAAGAAAAAGCCTTGTGACGGCGTGAAAACGTTTTCTGTAGGAGGACATAATGAGCAGTGTTTTTGAGATTATCGGGCCAGTGATGATTGGTCCATCCAGTTCGCACACCGCGGGGGCTGCGCGATTGGGCAAAATGGCGCGTTATATTTTTAAGGAACATATTGAACGCGTAGATTTAACATTATTTGGATCCTTTGCTAAAACCTATAAAGGTCATGGTACAGACCGTGCTTTGATTGGTGGTTTATTGGGCTTTGATGCAGAAGATGAACGTATTCGTGATGCTTTTAAAGCGGCAGCTAAAGGAAATTTACAGTATCAGTTTATTGAATCTGCCGAAGAAGGTGGTCATCCTAATGAAGTCCGTTTTGATTTATATGGTAAAGATGATTATCATATGACCATCGTAGGGCGTTCTCTAGGGGGCGGCCGTATTTTGGTGACTAATGTAAATTCGTTAGATGTGGAAATTTCAGGGGAAGATTACACCATTTTAACATTCCATCATGATTGCCCAGGGGTGATTGCGGCAGTAACCAGCCTATTAGGGCGGGCCGCTGTTAATATTTCGACTATGAAAGTATTCCGTAAACGTAAACACTGTGAAGCGGTTATGTTGATTAATACAGACTCGCCGGTGGAAGCGTGTGTAATGAGTGAAATTCAGAAGAATAAAGATATTTCTTCGGTGATGTATTTTGAACCATTGGAAAAGGCGGTAACAGAATGAGTTATTTATATGAAACACTAGCGGACTTGATGCATCTCAGCGAAACTCATGAGTTGCCAGTGTGGGAAATTGTAATTCGCGCTGAAATGGAAGCGACGGGCGAATCACGGGAAGCTATTGAAGGGGAAGCCCTTCGCCGGGTACAAATTTTTAAAGATTCAGTGGTAAATGGTATAGAAGACCGAAAACGTACTCTCAGTGGTATGTCTGGTGGTCAGGCTCATATTTTATTAGAGCATACCCCTCGTTTATTGAGTCCGGTTGCTTATAAAGCGTTGACTTATGCCATTGCGGTTAATGAAGCGAATGCTAAAATGTTCCGCGTAGTAGCTTGTCCAACAGCTGGTTCTTGCGGGGTTATGCCAGGTTGTATGTGCGCTGTAGGGGAAGAATTTGAAATGGATGATGCAGCGTTCTTGCGTGGTTTCTTTACAGGCGCTGGTATTGGTAATGTAATTACTAACCAGGCTTGTGTAGCTGGTGCTGTAGGTGGTTGCCAGGCTGAAGTTGGTTCCGCTGCAGCGATGGCGGCAGGTGCTATTGTAGCTATGCTAGAAGGCAATACAAAGCAGGTAATGAATGCTGTAGCTTTATGTTTGAAAAATGTATTAGGGCTTGTATGTGACCCTGTGGCGGGGCTGGTAGAAGTACCTTGCGTAAAGCGTAATGGTGTTTATGCTGTACATGCTTTCAGTGCAGCTGAGATGGCTATGGCTGGTTTAATCAGTCAGATTCCAGTGGATGAAGTAATTGACGCTATGAATCGTATTGGTCGCGCGTTACCAAGTACGCTCCGTGAAACTAGTGAGGGCGGGTTAGCTACGACTGAAACAGGTCGTCGTATTGCGGCTCAGTTACGAGATATGTAAGTGAATGCATCTTTACAAGGAAACTTGTGAAGATGCATTTTTTATATGCTAATTTGATATTAGCGGGGCTTTGATTTCTGTGAAATTGCCAGATGCTAAAGGATGAATTTGGTCAAGGTGTATGCTATAATAAACTATTATGAGAGAGGTGAGTAAGGATGAAATGGTTTACACGGTCAAAGCGAATATTACAGCCTAGTGGCCCTGTTTGGGCAGGGGCAGCTCGTATTTTAGAGACTTTGACAACAGCTGGGTTTGAAGCTTATGTAATCGGTGGGGCCGTTCGTGATCTATTGCTCCAGAAAGAACCTCATGATTATGATATTGTAACGCAGGCAAGACCTGATGAGATTATGGCCATTATGGCTAAGGCAGGCTATACGACAACGGGCGTAGTTGGTAAATCCTTTGGCGTAGTGGTAGTGACTGTCCCCGAAGGGTCCTATGAGGTGGCTACTTATCGCAAAGAGCGATATGGTGCTGACAGTCATCGCCCTGAAGAAGTGGTATATGCAGATTCATTAGTAGAGGATGTGCAGCGCCGGGATTTTACTGTTAATGGTATGGCTATGAGCCGAAGTGGTGAAGTAGTAGACCTAGTGGGTGGTTTAGATGATTTGAAAAATCGCACCTTGCGAACTATCGGTGAAGCGACGGCGCGCTTTCAAGAAGATGCGCTTCGCTTATTTCGAGCTTGTCGATTTGTAGGCAAACTTGATTTTTTACCACATCGCACTCTCTTGGAAGGGATGGCATCTAGTTTTGAACGAGTTAAAGGGTTATCTTTAGAACGAGTACGTCAAGAACTGGATGGCTTGTTATTAACGCCTGCGGTAGCTAAAGGCCTCGATGTTTTGGTGCAGTCAGGTCTAGGAGATTGCTCGTGTCGCGTATTAGTGGATGGTGTGTATCACGAAGTGCCTATTTTACCGGAACTTCATCATTTAGTGGGCTTGCCACAACAGCCAGAGTTTCATGCTTACGATGGTTGGGTTCATACGTTAGCGGTGGTGCAGGCGACGCGGCCCGATTTGACGCTACGCTGGGCTGCTTTGCTTCATGATGTTGCCAAGGGCGAAGAGGGAATTCGCGGTTTTAATAAAGGCCGGATTACTGACCGTGGTCATGATAAAGCAGGCGCTGAGATGGCGGAGGTTATCTTAACTCGCTTGCAGTATCCTAAGAGTCTTGTGAGTCGCGTGACTTGGTTAGTTAGTAGTCACATGCGGTTTCACTACTTTGTGAATAATGAAGAAGCGGATCCTTGGAAATGGATGCGTAAAGAAGCACAAAGTGGCACCTTCCGTAAAAGTAGTGAATTAAAAGAAGCCGTGCTTCAAATGGCGGAAGTGTGTGCCGCTGATGTTATTGGTTGTGGTCGCCCTTATAGTAGTACGGACGGCACATTAGCGTTTGGTGATTGTTTGGCCCACATTACAGAGTCTATGCCAATTCATACTCGTGATTTAGCGTATGGACCAGAGCTACCAGCACTACTAGGGGCTCAAACAGGTACAATTTTGCAGGAATTATTAGTTCAGGTGCGCAGTGGTCAAGTGGCGAATGAGCCAGCCGCTTTATTGGCGGCGGCAGAGCGTAAGTTGGCTCGAAAAGCGCATAAGGAGTTATAACCATTGATGATTAAAGGTGAAGAAAAAATAGCCTTTCGTGATAATATATCTAAGCTCATGTTCTTTGTGTTCGTGGCGGTAGTCGTATTGTTGGGGCGTTTGATTTGGTTGCAGGTAATCGATAAAACTACGTTAGACACTAAAAATTTAGATCAAGTGGAAACGAGCCGTAAATTACAGTCGCCGCGTGGTACGATTTATGACCGCAATGGCAATCCGTTGGCTATGAGTATGGTGACTCGGTCATTATATGCGGATCCAAAGATGATTAAAAAGTCGCCAGAAGAGATTGCTACCTTGATTGCACCTTATACGCGCATTAAGGAACCAGAGATTGAAAAGCGCTTAAAAGAAGATACCGCTTTCATTTGGCTAGACCGAATGATGGATCCTGATAAATCTAAAGCCTTAGCACAAGTGATGAAGGAAAATGAACTAGAAGGTCTAAACTTTGTTGAAGAAAGTCGCAGGTTCTATCCAAATGGTAATTTATTAGCTCAAGTGTTGGGGTTTGTAGGCACTGATGATAAAGGGCTAGATGGCCTTGAAATGGCGAAAGATGATATTATTCGTGGTGGCATTACCAAGGAATTAGTAGCCACTGACCAACATGGGAATGCTATTTTTGGCTCGGTATTGTCTAAGTTTTTACCAGAAAAAGAACGAAGCATTACGCTGACCATTGATACCACTGTACAGTTCATTGCGGAACGGGCTTTAGATAAAGTGATGGCAGAATCGAAACCAAATGGGGCTAGCATAATTATTATGGATCCTAAAACAGGGGAAATCTTAGCTATGGCTAATCGGCCTACCTATGATCCGAATCATTATGAAAAAGGCCGTGAGAACTCCTTTAAAAATCGGGCGGTTATCGATATATATGAACCAGGTTCTACTTTTAAACCTTTGACTGCTTCGGCGGCCTTAGCCTCTGGTAAGTGGTCTGTAGATACGGTATATAATGATACAGGCAGTATTAATGTGAGTGGTCATACCATCCAAAACTGGAATGGGGAAGGCTATGGCCATGTTAAATTGTTGGAAATTTTGAAGTACTCCATTAATACAGGGATGGCTCAATTAGGTATTACGACGGGTAAAACTGTGATGATGGACTATTTGAAGGCTTATGGTTTCGGCAAGAAAACGGGTATTGAATTACCGGGAGAAGCAGAAGGTCAGCTAATTCCTGAGGCGGATATATCACAATTAGACTTGGCTACCATGGCCTTTGGTCAAAGTGTGGCTGTGACGCCTTTGCAGATGGTGCAGGCCTTTGGGGCTATTGCTAATGGCGGTAAAATGATGATGCCACATATTATTAAGAGTATTAATAATCCTGATGGCAGTCCGGTAGAAACGGAACAGGTTAAAGAAGTGGGGCAACCAATTCCAGAAGACGTGGCAAAGACCATTTTAGGTATGCTTGAAAAAGAAGTGTCTGAAGGGGGCGGGAATAAAGCGTCCGTAGATGGGTACCATTTTGCTGGTAAAACGGGGACGGCCCAAAAATTAGATGCAGAACATGGGGGCTATTTAGATGGTCGTTACATTGCATCCTTTGTTGGAGTGGGCCCTGTGGAAGACCCACGTTTTGTGGCCCTTATTGTGATTGATGATCCTAATGGCGTATATTATGGCGGTCAAATCGCGGCGCCAGTCTTTAAGGATATTATGAGTCAGCTCGTTCGTTATTTTCAGCTCTCCCCTTCTGTTACGAAGGAGAAAGATTTACAAGGTAAGAATGAAGCACATAGACCAGCTAAACCAGCTGTGTCTAAAACGGATGATGGCATGATTATAATGCCGGATTTTACTGGTTGGACTACTGGCGAAGTGAAGGATTGGCTTCATGAAGCTGGTTTACAATTTGTACCTGATGGCACGGGCTATGCAATTGGTCAAGATGAGCCAGCAGGCACTGGTGTTCCTATAGGGGATGCAGTGACAGTATATTTTAAACGTTAAGGAGGATATGGCATGATGGAATTACGCGGTAAGGCGGTAGCAGATGCTCATAAGGCGGTATTAAATGAGCGACTCGTAGCGTTAGAAGCTAAGGGGATTGTATTGACCTTAGGCATCTTATTAGTAGGTGACGATAAAGCAGCGCAGATGTATGCTCATTTTATGGAAAAAACAGCGAAAAATGCTGGTTTTGCCGTTGATTTAGTGCATTTGCCAGCAACGGCTACCTTTGATGAAGTTGTTGCTGTGATTGACCGTTGGAATGAGTCGGACACAGTATATGGCGTATTGCCACTTATGCCATTGCCACCACAAATTGATCGGGAAGCGTTAATTGAGCGGTTGTCCCCTGAAAAAGATATTGATGGTTTAACCTCTAAAAATATTGGTTTAGCTAGTTCTGGTAAAGGTGGCTTTTGGCCTTGCACACCACGAGCTTGTATGGCTATTTTAGAACATTATCATATTCCTTTAGCAGGTAAAGAAGTGGTTGTGGTTGGCCGTAGTCAGGTTGTGGGCAAACCCGTGGCGTTGTTGCTATTAGAACAGCATGCTACCGTTACTCTTTGCCATTCTAAAACGGCTGATTTAAAGGCCCATTTACAGCGTGCCGACATTGTTATTGCCGCGGTAGGACGAGCTCATGTTATTACTGGTGATATGTTGAAACCAGGGGCTGTTGTTATCGATGTGGGGATTAATGATTTAGATGGTAAAACAGTGGGCGATGTAGATTATGAATCTGCTTTGCCCGTGGTTAGCGCGATTACACCGGTGCCAGGTGGCGTAGGTTCGGTGACCACCACTATGTTATTAGAAAATATTTATGAGGCGTATCATGCACGAAATGTCGATTGCTGAGGGAATTGTAGATATTGCCCTTCAGACCTTAGCCGCTAATAAAGGCCGGGTTATTCATGCTATTCAACTGCGGTTAGGGGTAATGTCTGGCGTTGAACCAGACGCCTTACAATTTTGCTTTGCAGCCGTCACTAAAGATACGGCAGCGGCTAATGCTACGCTACAAATTGAAATGGTGCCACTACGAGGGCGATGTCTTGACTGTGACTATGAATTTAGTGTAGCCGATTACGTTTTTAAATGTCCTCGTTGTAAAAGCATAGCGATTCAAACAATAACAGGACGTGAATTGCAAGTGGCATCCATTGATATGGATTAACGATATGGATTGAAGAAGGAAAATTATGGAAGTAACAGTAATGACCGATGTGCTTGCTAAAAATGATGCCATTGCGGCTGATTTGCAGCGCATATTTAAAGAAAAAAATATTTTTGTGTTTAATTTACTAGGCTCCCCTGGGGCTGGTAAGACATCTTTGTTGGAAGCTACGTTAAAAGAGTTATCGAAAGAGTATTCGTTAGCTGTTATTGAAGGTGATTTATATACGGCTAAAGATGCGGAACGAATTCATAAATTAGGTATCCCTGTACTACAAATTAATACGGTAGGGGGTTGTCACTTAGATGCTAAGATGATTGAAGATGCTCTTAGTGATTTAGATTTAGATGCTTTAGATATGATTATTATCGAAAATGTAGGTAATTTGGTATGTCCTGCTGAATTTGCTATTGGCGAAGCTATGAAAGTGACCGTCTTATCCGTTACGGAAGGGGAAGACAAGCCATTAAAATACCCTCTTATTTTTAAAGAGTCAAAAGCGGTATTGTTAAATAAAGTGGATTTATTGCCGTATATTTCTTTTGACAAAGAAAAGGCGCTGACTGATATTCATAATTTAAATCCTACGGCCGATGTATTTGAAGTAAGCTGTACGGCTAAAACGGGCCTAGACGATTGGACAAATTGGTTGCGTCAGCAAATTGATGCAGCGCGAAAGGGTTAATCATGAAGGGATTACAACGAAAACAACTAGGTTTAGTCCTCGGTGCCTTATTGTTAACATCACCAGTACTAGGGGGTGATGCGGATTTAGTGATGGATGCCAGTGATACTTGGGCTCCTGAGCGTGCCGCTATTAATAAGATGGCTGTTCGTTTAGCGGAAAGCTTAGAAGAGCAAAAAAGTGCCAATGCAGGGGTGGATTTAACTGCCATTGGTAAAAGTTATACAGCCGATACGTTAGAACCTTTGAATAGGAAAGATTTTCACCTTCGCGATTTTACCTTGGGCATGCCAGAACCAGCTTTGACAAATGAATCCTTGCGCCCTGCGCTTGGGGGAAATAAAATGGGTCAAGTGACTGGCGATTTTACGACCTATACTGGGGAGTCCGGGAGTTATACGATTTACACGGGACCCGCTTATTCAGCTACTGAAGGGACAAAGATTCTTCGCAAAGAAGGGCTGACCTATTCGTATATGCCTAAGTCGGTTACAAATATTCACATCACAGCTTCTGATATTGAAACGGAGCGTGGCGTTTCCGTAGGTAAAAGCCGTGGTACTGTACTATTTGCTTATGGGGCACCACAGGCGATGTGGCGTGACTTAAAAAAGGGAACCGTGTCCTTAATATATTCTTTTGATTCACGTAAAATATTTGTAAAAAACAAGCAGGAGTTTTCAGTTACGGTGGCGAAAGATAACAAGGTAGATACCGCAGTGTTGAATCCTGATAAGAATCAACCCATTACACACTACTTAGTGTTTACCTTAAAGGATAATAAGGTAAATGCCATCGACATGATTGATGGGCAAGTGTGGGGCCAACTTCGTTTACCAGCTGTTACGCCACAGTATTATCAAGCCAATCATTTGACAGATGATGATTTTTCGCTCATGGGGTACCGTGTGAATACACCTTTTGTAGCGGATCAAAATGAACAGTGGCAACAGCGGGGCTTCTTATATGGTGATGAATTTATCGCTTATGATGACATGTTGATTGGCTTTGACAAGCATCAAACGGTAGCGCGGGCCATGATTACTAAGAGCACAGCCCTTACGCGACGGGGCATATCGATTGGAGATAGTAAATACTTATTGTTATATCTCTATGGCATGCCAAGTACGATTGAAACTGACACAGGGGCTAATGGTGAACCTTTGATGGTATACACCTACAAGAATCCAGATTCAGCATATAGTTATCTATTGTTTACGGTAGGTGAAACAGACAATTTCATAAAAAGTGTAATGCTGTCAGACAGACCTAACAAAGATTTAAGTAAGTAGGCTTTCGGTAAAGGAGGATGACACATGGTAACAACACAGGACATTAAAGAACGATGGGAAACACTACAGAATGATGAAGAACGCATTCTGTTTGTAGTGGGTGGTCCAGGATCCGGCAAGAGTAAGTTGATTCGTGAGTTGGCTGAACAAGACGGCTGGAAGTACATTGAAGCAAAAGATCTTATTGAAGAAGAATTTTTGGAAGTGGCCCGTGATTTACGCCCTGATTTAGCGAAGGATGTTATGTGTAAAGCATTAAAGGCCTGTGGGTCTGATGTAATTTTATTGGATGGGGTAAATGTTTTATTTGCTCCCATTTTAAACTTAAAGCCTATTGAATTATTAAAAACAATTAGTCGTATGTATCCTATTGTTGTAGGATGGCGCGGCAAGTTTGATGGTGAAACTTTATTTTTAGAACATAATAATAATCCTACATACTTTTCGTTTAAAGTAGAAAAACCAGAACGAATCGTTACTATTGACTAATAGCGTGGTGAAACGCAGGAGCTGTAGCATGGAAAGAATAACAGCATGCTACAGTTCCTTTGCTTTTTTAGCTGATGTTTTCCTGTTGCTAACGTGAAAGTTCGTTGCTGCTAACGTGGGATTTAGTTGCTTTTAAGGTGACCTTGCATTGCTTTTGATGCGATATTTTGTTGCTATCTAATTTGTATTATTTTATTTGTTTTAGGTATAGACAGAGTGACTATAGTTTGGTATAATAAATCGTCAGGTAGTCGCCTGGCTTTTTTAAGTTGCCTAAAACTTGACAGGCTTGGCCTACTGTGATAGGCTATATTAGCATATGATGTTTTAACGGCAAGTTTATTTTGAAGTGAGGTGTATCCGGATGCGTAATGCAGTGACTATGGCATGTACTGATTGCAAACAACGTAACTATCAGACGAACAAGAATAAGAAAAATAATCCTGATCGTATTGAAATGATGAAATACTGCAAATTCTGCGGTAAACATACGTTACATCGCGAAACGAAATAATTCGTTTCATCCAAATTACCCGATGATTTAAGGATGTGAAATGATGGCAGGATCCAATTCTACAGCACCGCAGCGTCGTGGCGGCGTAGGCCGTATGGCGCGTGAAATGAAAGCGGAACTCAAAAAAGTAGTCTGGCCGACAAAAAAAGAGCTCATCAATTACACGATTGTAGTATTTCTCACTGTAGTATTCGTCGCTGCCTTAATTGGCATCGTTGATGCTATCTTTGGCGAATTATTCCAGTTATTGATGCGTGTTGTCGGATAGGAGGCCTTTCCGTGGAAGCAGAAAAGAAATGGTATGTTATTCATACTTACTCAGGCTACGAAAATAAAGTAAAAACTAATCTGGAACTGAAGGTTCAATCCATGGGGTTAGAGGATACGATTGGTCGCATTCTTGTACCCGTAGAGGATGAA
This sequence comes from Veillonella sp. R32, assembly GCF_010093125.1. GTDB lineage: Bacteria > Bacillota > Negativicutes > Veillonellales > Veillonellaceae > Veillonella_A. The sequence goes on along the minus strand of NZ_NMZQ01000011.1, from coordinate 2,913 downwards.
GTGGATGAGAAGGATGGCGTAAAAAAAGTTGTTAAGCGCAAAATCTTCCCTGGCTACGTATTAGTAGAAATGGAAGTTAATGATCGTTCCTGGTATGTAGTGCGTAACACACCGGGTGTAACAGGCTTTGTTGGGTCTGCTACAAAACCGGTACCCTTATCTGATTCCGAGGTTGAATATATCCTCAAATCACAGGGGCTGGATCAAGCGCCAAAGCATACAATCGATGTCGTAGTAGGCGAAACAGTGCGCATTACTTCTGGTGCCTTTGAAGATAGATTAGGTACAATTACTGAAATCAATCACGAAAAACAAACATTGAAGCTTGATGTGGAAGTGTTTAATCGTGATACATCGGTAGAGGTAGATTTTTCTCAAATCGAGAAAGATCTTTAATATATACAATATAACTCTAAACTTTTTAGGCGGCTTGGTGGTCGCCAGTGGGAGGAAGTCATTCCGTTACCACCACATTTTGAGCGCAAGGAGGTGTAATCACCATGGCTAAAAAAGTTACAAAAATTGTAAAACTTCAGTGTGAAGCAGGAAAGGCAAGTCCAGCGCCACCTATCGGTCCAGCTCTTGGTCAGGCAGGTGTTAACATTATGGCATTCGTTAAAGAATTTAACGAACGCACAGCACAACAAGCTGGCTTAACAATTCCAGTTGTTATTACTGTATTTGAAGATAGAAGCTTCACGTTTGTTACGAAGACTCCACCAGCAGCTGTTCTTTTATTAAAAGCAGCTGGCATCCCTAAAGGATCTGGGGTACCTAACCGTGACAAAGTAGCAAAGGTTAGTCGCGATAAAGTTCGTGAAATCGCAGAACTTAAAATGCCTGACTTGAATGCAAATACTGTAGAACAAGGTATGCGTATGGTAGAAGGTACTGCACGCAGCATGGGCATTGTAATCGTTGATTAATTAGCGTACGACATGTGCTGATAGAGCACATATCGGTGGGAGGGAATTCCCGTTAAACCACATAAGGAGGATTTTAAGATGGCAAAAGTAGGTAAGAAATACGCTGAAGCAGCTAAACTTATCGAAGCAGGCAAATTCTACGAACCAGTAGAAGCTGTTGAGCTTGTTAAGAAAACTGCGACTGCTAAATTCGACGAAACTGTTGAAATCTCTTTCAACTTGAATGTCGATCCTAAATACGCTGATCAACAAGTTCGTGGTGCCGTTGTTTTACCTCATGGTACTGGTAAAACTAAACGCGTACTCGTATTTGCGAAAGGCGATAAAATTAAAGAAGCTGAGGATGCTGGCGCAGATTTCGTTGGCTCCGAAGAGTTAGTAGCTAAAATTCAGGGCGGCTGGAGTGACTTCGACGTTGCTGTAGCAACTCCTGACATGATGGGCCAAGTTGGTCGTTTAGGTAAAATTTTAGGGCCTAAAGGCTTAATGCCAAACCCTAAAGTTGGTACCGTAACAATGGACGTAGCTCGTGCTGTTAACGAAATTAAAGCTGGTAAAATTGAGTATCGTACTGATAAAGCAGGTATTATTGCTTGTGCAATCGGTAAAGCTTCTTTCGATGATGCAAAATTGCTTGACAATTACCGCACAATCGTTGATACTATTATTAAGGCAAAACCAGCTGCAGCAAAAGGTCAGTACATTAAATCTGTAACCTTGAGCTCCACAATGGGACCTGGTGTTCCTCTTAACGTATTCAAATTGACTACTGTTACGAAGGAACAATAATTATATATGTTCTCTTAGCTGTAGACCGCAGGTACGTATAATGGATGTAAATCCGCCCGCAGAGGCTGACACCGAATTCTATTATGGAACGGTTACGACCTCATCGCGTTGGTGGTGAGGTCGTTTTTACGCTAAGATAGTACATAGAGCATCACCAAAATCTATAAGGAGGTATTCTAATGGCTGTCACTACACAGAAACAGGCAATCGTTGCACAGATGAAAGAAAATCTTTCTGAAGCAAAGGGGGCCGTACTCGTTGGTTACCATGGCTTGACAGTAGCTCAGGTAACTGATTTACGCCGTAAATTCTTGGCTGAAGATGTAGAGTACAAAGTAATCAAAAATACATTGACTCGCATTGCAGTTAATGAATTAGGTATTGAAGGTTTCGCTGAACATTTGGAAGGTCCAACTGCGTTGGCAATTTCCAAAACTGATGCAGTTGCACCAGCTCGTATCATCGAAGACTTCATTAAAGACACTAAAACGGAAGCAATCGACGTTAAAGTTGGTCTTGCAGAAGGTAAATTACTTACTGCTGACGAAGTTAAAGCGCTTGCTAAATTGCCTAACCGCGAAGGTATGCTTTCCATGCTTCTTTCCGTACTTCAGGCTCCAATCCGCAACGTGGCTTACGCTGTAAAAGCTGTTTCGGAAGCAAAAGACGAAACTGTAGCATAATCAGTAATTTTTACATATTACTACAAAATATAATTAGTGGAGGAACTAAATCATGGCACTTAACATTGAAAACATCGTTGCTGAATTAGAACAAGCAACTATCCTTGAATTAAATGATCTTGTAAAAGCTATCGAAGAAAAATTTAACGTAACTGCAGCTGCTCCTGTAGCTGTTGCTGCTGCTGGCGGTGCTGCTGGCGCAGGCGAAGAAAAATCTGACTTCGACGTAATCTTGAAAGACGCTGGCGCTGGTAAAATCAACGTAATCAAAGTTGTTCGTGAAGCAACTGGTCTTGGCTTGAAAGAAGCTAAAGCTGTTGTTGACGGCGCTCCTGCACCTGTTAAAGAAGGTATGCCTAAAGCTGACGCTGAAGCTCTTAAAGCTAAATTGGAAGAAGCTGGCGCAACTGTTGAACTTAAATAATTTAAGCCCTGTGGCGTAATTATTAAGACAATAAGCTAATAGAAACCGCTCTCTTAGGAGGGCGGTTTTTTGGGCTCTTTGTCAAATTTTG
>NZ_NMZQ01000010.1 GCF_010093125.1 Veillonella sp. R32 | reverse complement strand
CATCGAGGATTTGCTCAGGCACGTATAGATTTATAACTAGTTGTAACTGATAATCTTAAAGTGTTTACACAAAATTATTTACACTACCTAAGTAAATAATAAGTATATAGTTAGTATATGGTTAGTATATCGTGAGTATAGTTAGTATATACATATTATTTATTATGTAAGGAGATGATTACATGACAATTAAAGAAGTGGCTGAAAAGTTTGATATTACGACAGATACTTTGCGGTATTATGAGCGAATTGGTTTGATTCCTGCCGTACCACGTACAGCTTCGGGGATTCGTGATTTTGATGAAATCACTGTAAAATGGCTGGAGTTTGTACTTTGTTTTAAAAAAGCGGGCGTGCCTTTAGAAAGTATTGTAGAATATGTAAAACTTGCTATTGAAGGGGATTATACACAAGAAGCTCGTCGTGATATTTTAGTAGAAACACGGGATCAATTACTAGAAAAAATGGAAGAAATTCAAGCCTGTTTAAAATTATTAGATTATAAAATTGACACGGTGTATAAAGATTGCAATAAAGCAACGGCTAAGTTAGTGGATGATTGGAAAGCGATACAGGAAAAGGAATAAGGCTTTAGAACCAAAGTTTTGTAATATCTTTCCTCGTCCCTTCTATGTTTGAAAGAATTGAAATAGTCTTTTAATTGAATCAGAGAAACGAAAATAAGATAGTCCCTTGAAACGACCTTTGCTGTTTGCATCTCCTCGCCCCCTTCTTTCATTGAAAGAATTGAAATAGTCTTTTGATTAAATACGAGAAACGAAAATAAGACAGTCCCTTGAAACGACCATTGCTGCTTGTCAGCTCTGGGAGTAAAAGGGACTGTCTTATTTTCGTATTAGTGTATTAACAGACTATTTCAATTCCTTCAATAACACTTTTAAATATTCATAGATATGTTCCACCGAAGGTAAATGCAAGCGTTCCTGTGGTGTATGGGCGTGTGTAATGGTTGGGCCGAAGCTAATCATTTGAGTCTTAGGCATAACAGCTTTCAAAAGACCACATTCAAGACCAGCGTGGATAGCCGTTACTTTTGGCTTTTCACCCGTTACTTTTTCATAAATGGCAATAGCTTGTTTTTCTAATGGGCTACCTGGTTCGTATTCCCAAGCGGGATAAGAGCCAGCAATTTGTACAGGTAAACCTAAGGTGCTAGCCAATAATTGAATTTTTTTAGTCAAGAAATCTAGAGAACTAGCAGATAGGCTGCGAATAGAAATAAGAAGATGAATATTGTGTTCTAATTCTTCTACAATGGCGACATTGTTACTAGTTTCAACCAAACCTTCTAAGGAGTGGTTCATAGCGAATACGCCATTAGGTGCTAAATATAAGAAAGTTAGTAAAGATTCAGCTGTATCGCCACCATACACCGTGTCTGGTAATTCCGCATCGCTAATGAGAATGTCAATATGTTCATCTTGTGGTGTATATTCACTGCGATAGGCTTTCATTTTAGCTTGAATCCAAGTTGTTACAGGTTTTACATCTGCTTCTTTTAACAAGATAGTAGCAGAGCCTACGCGAGGAATCGCATTATGTTTAGTGCCACCCGTGAAGGAGGCTAATTGGAAATTGTATTGACTAGCTAATTCATAGAGTAAACGACCTAGAATTTGGTTGCCATTCGCCCGTTCTTTGTGGATTTCAATGCCCGAGTGGCCACCAAGGAAACCATTAATCGTTAATTTAAGGGCTTTCGTGAATTGGGAATCCCGATTGTCGCGGAGGCGAGGAATTTCTACATCAACACGGCAACCACCAGCGCAACTTACTACAAATTCACCTTCTATTTCGGTGTCAATATTTAAGAGGTATTGACCATGAGTTTGTCCTTCTTTAACCGCTAAGGCGCCATCCATACCGGTTTCTTCCGATGTTGTGAAAAGACATTCTAATGGACCATGATTAATGCTATCTGAATCTAAAATGGCTAAGGACATAGCTACGGCAATGCCATTGTCGGCCCCTAAAGTCGTTTCATTAGCATGTAGCCATTCACCATCAACGATGTGCTCAATAGGATCTTTTAAGAAATCGTGCGTGGAGGCATCGCTTTTTTCACAAACCATATCCATGTGGCCTTGTAGGATAATGCTTGGACGATCTTCATAACCAGGGGTGGCTGGTTTACGAATGATGACATTATACGCACCATCTTGTTCTACTTCCAATTGACGCTCGTTGGCAAACTGCACAAGCCAGTCACTGACGCCTTTTTCGTTGCCGGAGCCACGAGGAATTTGATTCATTGCTTTAAAAAACTCTAATACTTTTGTTGCACTCATAGTTACACCTCGTTTTTAAAATAGGGTTAACAATTTGTTATACAATATTTTTCATACTTTAATAGTACCATATTTACGAGAATTTGTAATAAAAATATTGCATAGTTTATATGGTCAGGACAAGAGAAAATCCCCTCTTTGCATAGCCAGTACTAAGCATTCTTTGTTATAATAGATATGAAAAAACTGTAAACATAGAGGAGGTTACGCTATGGTATATGACAAAAAAATTGTTGTCATTGGAACTGGTGGCACCATTGCTGGTCAAAGTGGTTCGGCTGAAGATTTAACTGGGTATCAAGCCGGTGAATTAAGTATTGAACAAGTGTTAGCCACAGTACCAGGTGCGGAAGGGTACGGGCCCTTTGAAAGCCACCAACTGTGTAATATAGATAGTTCTGATATGACAATGGCGATTTGGGCGAAGTTAGCCCATACGGTACAAGCTTATGTAGACCGTGAGGATGTGGCCGCTGTAGTCGTTACTCATGGTACGGATACGTTGGAAGAAGGATCGTATTTTCTCCATCTCACCGTGCGCACGACTAAACCGATTGTTATGGTAGGGGCTATGCGTCCAGCTACCGCTATTAGCGCTGATGGACCACTCAATTTATTGCAAGCCGTGCAAATCGCACGGTCGCCACAGGCTGTGGGGCAAGGTGTATTGGTAACCTTAAATGGTACGATTAACTGTGCTCGTGACGTAGTGAAACAACATACTACTGATGTGGCGGCATTTGGAAATTCCTTTTTTGGACATCTTGGTTTTGTTCAAGATGGGCAGGCTCATTTTTATTACCAAACTTTGCGCAAACATACGGCGAATAGTGAATTTGCCCCCTTATCTACGGAAACGCTACCTAAGGTTGCGCTTATTACCTTGTACGGTGGTGTAGAGGCGGAATTGATTCATCAAGTATTACAAGGAAAGCCCCACGGCATAGTGCTCGCAGGGCTTGGTCATGGTATTTTACCAGAAAAGATTCAGCAAATTGTAGAACATAGTGATATTCCGATTGTCCGTTCGTCACGCACTGGTAATGGTATGGTATCTGCTATGCCGAGTGATAGTCGCTTTGGTTTTATTGTCAGTGATACGCTAGCACCTTCTAAGGCTCGTTTGTTATTGATGTTAGGCCTTACTAAAACGACGGATCGTAAACAGTTGCAGACTTATTTTGAACAATATTAAGTATTTAGGAGATGGTCTTGTTCGGCCTTGCGCTTAATGTTTTCAAAGGCGCGACTCATGGCTAGGCGTACGCATTTGGCTAAGGTATCACCAAATAGGGAGTAAGTACCTGAATCGGTTAAAACTTCACCATTGGTATCAATGGTGAGGATAACGCCATCAGTCGCGGTGCCCGTAGCATAGGCATCACTGATTAGACTTTTAATGTCTGCTTCCCGAAAAGCGGCGCTCTTCGCTTCTGTCACGGTGATGAGTGCTTTCGTTAAGGCTCCGTCAGTGAGTGCTTTATTGGTAAAAATCAACAAATTGATAGTGCCAGGTTGATGAAATTCACCATTTTTTTCCTCATAGTAATAGCCATCGCCAGCACAGTGGGCAGTAGCTTCAAAACCAGCAGTCGCAATCGTTTCCACCACTACATCGCCAGCGCTTACTTTGGCATATACGTGAAACTCCATGGTAGCACTGGTGATGAGACCGGTACAAAAGTTCAAAGGATAATCTTCCTGTTCAAATTCAGCACTTAAATAACCTGAGGCAGACCCGCCAGGTAATTCTTTTTCTGTGTTGACGAAGAAGGGGAGATTTTGGTTGCGAATGGCCATAATGTGATGCAGGCCTCCATTTAAAGGGCCTGTACTTAAGCTGTAACGCACATCGTCGAAGGCTACTACGATAGAGGTATTATTTACAGTCACTTGACCACCTACGGCTAATTGCGTAGGGGCTTCATATGGATTATTAACAGTATGTTGAGTCATAGGATCTCCTATTCATGTTATATTCTAATGGGAAGGATATACTAGGCGTACTTTGTTAGGCTAGTGAGCTATGTTCATTCACTTGGTTTAATGGTCTGTTTATACATCTTAGCATATAGTGTTATCATATATGCTTTTTTAGTTTTTGTCATCAAGGTTTTGTTAATTCTGTATAAGCTTATCCAAATAGTGTGTATACAGGAAGAGAGGAGTTTATATGTTATTAGCTAGTGCAGCTGCTGATTCTGTGTCTACTACCGTAAAAACACAAGTAGCCGACAGTGTAAGTTATTTAGATAAATTAATTGACTTTTTTGTGGATCATGGTCCTAGCATTATTGTTGCGATTATTATATTTTTAGTCGGCATGTACATAGCTCGTTTTATTCGCGACGTAGCCATGCGCATGATGACGCGTGCTAATTATGATCACACGGTTATTTCGTTTGTTAGTCAGATTATTTATTATGGCATCTTAGCCATTGTCTTGTTAACGGCCCTTAATTCGGCAGGGTTCCCCACTAATTCCTTACTGGCTGCCTTTGGTGCCTTTGGTTTGGCCATTGGTCTTTCCTTACAAAGCAATCTATCCAACTTTGCTTCTGGTTTGTTAATTTTAATTTTCAAACCTTTTAAAGCGGGCGATTTTATTACCGTAGGCACCGTATCAGGCACTGTGCGAAGCATCCAATTTATGAATACCACCATTATGACGAAAGAAATGCGCACCGTGTTTATTCCTAATTCTATGCTGACCTCGCAACAAGTAACGAATAGTACTTATTATGAAACACGTGTAGTGCCTTTTGTTTTTGATGTAGGTTATAACAATGACCACCATCAAGCCATTGCAGTAATTAAAGAGATTATGCAAAATGACGACCGCATTGTCAATCGTGAAACGGTTGAAATTGGTATCAGTGAGTTTGGCGATAATTCGGTACGAATTTCAGCCTATCCAGTAGTAAAAAATGGTGATTATATGGCTGTATTCTATGACACCATGTCTAATGTAAAGGACCGTTTTGACGAAGAAGGCATTGATATTCCATATCCACAGCGTGTAGTGCATGTACAGCGTAGTGGTATGGATGAAACGGCGAAACCGTTAGGTGATATGAGTCAGTATATGAAATAAGGATTTTGTAGTATGAACTGTGTTAAAAAGATTGTGTGGCCTATGTTAGTGGGCGTTTTAGTTAGTAGTATTAGTGTGGCTGGCAATCCAGTGTCCGCGGCAACGACGGTTACCACTACCACAACAGCAGCGACTGCCACGACTAAGGCCTTGCCAAGTACATCATTACCTGTACCGGCTTTGGCGGCTGAAGCGGCCGTTCTTATTGAAGCAGAAACAGGCCGTATATTGGTGGCTCATAATGAAAATAAACGCTTACATCCAGCGAGTACGACTAAGATGGTAACGCTACTTACGGCGTTAAAAAAACAGGGGACTCGTTTAGATGAATTGGCTACCATTAGCCCCTATGCAACATCTATGGAAGAGTCTAATTTAGGGGTACGTACTACCGATCAATTACCTTTACAAGCAGTAGCGGAAGGCATGATGGTAGCTAGTGGCAATGATGCGGCCGTAGTTGTTGCTGAAAATGTCAGTGGCTCAGTATATCGCTTCGCCTTCGCTATGAATGAAGTGGCTAAAGAGGCCGGAGCTACCAATAGTCACTTTTTGAATCCTCATGGATTAACAGAAGTGGGGCATTACTCTACAGCCTTAGATTTAGCTAAGATAGCGACGTATGGAATGCGTATACCTATGTTTCGCGATTTTGTAGGGGATGACTTTTATAAGGTGCCTTATGAAAATCGTAAGCCTCAATGGGTGCGGACGACGAATCATTTCATTCGCAGTCAATATGTTGGGGCCAATGGGTTGAAAACGGGTTATACGGAAGCGGCCGGGGAATGTTTGATTGCATCGGCCACGCGCGATGGACATACCTTAATCGTTGTGTTGTTAAATGATGATAATCGTTGGGTTGATGCGACTGCTTTGTTGGACTATGGTTTTGCAGTGTTAAAACAGTCATAGGTTGCACTAGATTACCGTTGTCACTACGATATATTCAATTAAAGTTGTTATAACATATTGGTAGCGTATATAAAAATAGGCATCTGACAGGTTATCAACTTATCAAATTATATATAGCTATAGAATATAAATAAGAGGGGATTCGGTTGAAAGTAATAAAGCAAAAAAGTGCATTTTTTGCCTTTTTACGGCGTTTACGATTTATTCGCCGTTGGGGCCTCATGCGCAACACAGAGGTAGAGAATAATCAAGAGCATAGCTTAGATGTAGCCTTTATTGCCCATAATTTAGGTCTGTTACATAATTTACAAGGCGGGGCAGTGGATGTGAATCACTTAGCTGTATTAGCTATGTATCATGATGTGAGTGAAATTTTTACCGGTGATATGCCTACGCCTATTAAGTATTTTCATCCTACGTTGCGTGAATTATATGGTGAAGTAGAACGGTTGGCGCAAGAAAAAATGTTGCGTACCTTGCCCGTCGAATTACAAGGGGCCTATGAATCCTGTTTGCTAGGGCAGATGAGTGAGGAAGAAGCCAAACTGTTAAAGGCGGCAGATACATTGGCGGCCTTTATGAAATGCGCGATTGAAAAGCAAGCGGGCAATGGTGAGTTTAATGAGGCTTATGATAGTATACTAAAAAAACTCCACGCCATGAGTTTACCAGCAGTGGAGCAATTTTTAGATTTATATATGGATTCCTTAACGGCTTCGTTAGATACTCTTAATTATTCTTCGTTAGAAGATTGAACTGAACGAGCTTTAGGAGTCTCAGCTTGAGCGGACGTAGCTTGCGAGGCCTCTATAATTTCAGCATTGCGTAGTAGCGTAGCTTTACCACGCCAAGCAAAGGCTCGATGACCGAAGGCAGTTTTAAATGTTTTATTGGTTAACGTGGTTAAATCGGCTAGTTTAACATGGGGTTCAATTTGGCGAAATTCCTTAATCGGTGTAGTAGGTACATTTCGATTATGAGGACAAACCTCTTGGCAAATGTCACAGCCCCAAATGAGTGGCGAACGCTGTATAATCGCTTGCTCTTGGTGAGATAATTCTCCTTTCTTTTGGGTGAGATAACTTTTGCAAGTGTCATAGCCAAAGTCGCGTTGCCCTAAGGATTGCCCAGGACAGGCTTTAATACACCGTTGGCAACCTAGACAAGAGCCTTCGCTTGGTGAATCAGGCGGCAAGTCTAAGGTGGTTAGTAAGGTGCCGATAGAAGTGTAGCTACCCCAAGTTGGATGAATGAGCGCGCGGTTTTTACCGAATACGCCAAGACCGGCTAAGTAAGCCATATAGCGATCGGCTAAGGGGGACGTGTCGCAGTGAATTTCAAACGCCACGGTACTGTCTAGGGTTTTTAGTGCTTCCCCAAAGCGATGGAGATAGTCTGGAATGACTAAGTGATAGTCAGGTCCCCAGGCGTAGCGCGGTAAATTAATTGCTTGTTTCGTGGGGAGGTCTTCAGGTCGTATATAATACGGGAAGAGGCAGACAATGGCACTACGCGGTTCTTTGAGTTGTGTATTGCCTGTAAGTCGCTCTGGTAAAGTACCATTAATAAAAGGACAGGGCTTTGACGTAGTAAGATATTGAGCGGCGTCAGCGGGTAAAGGCCAAGGGGCGATACCTAGGGCTGGAATATTTAGTTGATTTGCTATTTTATTAATTATATTTCGTGTTATCATAGTAAAGTTATTATGACAAATTTTCAGTAAAAAAGCGAATTTTTTTTAGTGAGTTTGAATTTATAGGTATAGATGGAGGAGTAGGAGGCACATCATGTTGATGTATCGACAATTATTGCAACCGAAAACGGTGGCAGAAGCGTATGAGCTGGCTCAAAAACACCGCTTGGCACCGCTTATGGCAGGAGGCTGTTGGATTGGTTTAGGCAAATGGCGCTGGCCGATGGTGATTGATTTATCAGGGCTTGATTTGCGCTATATTCGCGAAGAAGAGAACTATTATGCTATTGGTGCTATGGCAACCCAAGGTGATGTGGAACGGTTTGAGCCTTTTCACACCTATGGTCGAGGCATTTTGCCAAAGGCTGTTCATCCTATTTTAGGGGTTCAGTTCCGCAATATGGCCACGATGGGTGGGTCGGTGGCCGCACGTTTTGGCTTTTCCGATATATTGCCTGCTTTATTAGCCTTGCAGGCTGAGGTGGTGTTACATAATAAGGGCGTTATGGCCTTAGCTGAATATTTAACGTATAAAGAGCGTGATGTTTTAATTGAAATTCGCGTGCCTAAAACACCACCTGCCGTAGCGTTAGCTACGCTTCGTAAGTCGGTCTCCGATTTTCCATTTTTGACGGGTGCCTTGCGTCAAGATGAAACGGGTTATCATATATATATTGGCTGTCGTCCGTCCGTGGTACGCGAAGCAGTACAGGCTGGCGAAATTTTAACCCAAAAAGGGTTAGCTGGCTTGGAAGAAGCTATGGTGGCTGCGGCTAGCGAATTGGCGTTTCAAACGAACTCTCATGCGTCGGCAGCGTATCGACAAGCTATGACAAAGGTGTTGGTAAAACGATTAGTACAGGAGGTGACATCGTGGACATAAAATTAATAGTCAATGGTAAAACGGTGTCCGTTAATGTTGAAGCTGATGAAATGTTGTTAACTACGTTACGTAATCAAGGTTTTTTCAGTATGCGCCGTGGTTGTGATACCTTAAATTGTGGTTTATGTACGGTATGGCTTGATGGGGATACGATTTTATCTTGCTCTTATCCTACCTTCCGGGCAGCGGGGCATGAAATTACCACGTTGGAAGGCCTAGCTGAGGAAGCCTCTTTGTTGGCGGATTGTTTAGCTGCTGAAGGGGCGGATCAATGCGGGTATTGTACAACGGGGATGATGATGAGTGCTATGGCATTGCGTCGGAAGAATCCAAACCCTACGGACGAAGAAATTAAAGAGTTCTTAGTTGGTAACTTATGCCGTTGTACAGGCTATGAATCTCATTTACGTGGCATTCGACGCTACTTAGGGGAGGTGCAGAAGTAATGAACACACCTAAACAACGTCAACATGTAGGTAAATCATATAAAAAAGTGGATGCGGCTACGATTTTAAGTGGTCGTGCGGCCTATACCGAAGATTTAATACCACCTCATGCGTTAGTCATTAAAATTTTACGCAGCCCTCATGCGATGGCTAAAATTTTAGATATTGATTTGAAAAGTGCCTTGCGTTTACCTGGTGTTGAGGCTATTTATACGTATAAGGATGTGCCACAAGTGCGTTTCACCTTAGCGGGTCAAAGCTTTCCTGAACCGTCGGCGTATGATACGCTCATTCTTGATCAGTATGTGCGCTATGTAGGCGATGGTGTGGCTATTGTAGTTGCTGTTGATGAGAAAACAGCGTTACAGGCGATGCAGATGATTCGCGTTACTTATGATGTGATGGAGCCAGTATTAGATATTCATACGGCACTAGACCATCCGACGGTAGTTCATCCGGAAGAAGACTTACATTATAATATGCCTGTAGGGGGTGACCCTAAACGGAATTTAGCTTGTTCCTATAGCCGTGTTACTGGTGATATTGAAGGGGAGCTAGCGAAGTGCGATTATGTGGTGGCAGGTACTTATTTTGACCAAGCTACGTCGCAATCCGCTATGGAAACGTTCCGTACATTCTGTAATATTGACCAATTTGGTCGCTTAGTGTGTACAAGTTCCACACAAATTCCATTTCACGCCCGCCGTCATATTGCCAGAGCTTTGCAGATTCCTGCTGCGAAGGTTCGTGTCATTAAGCCCCGTATTGGTGGTGGCTTTGGTTCAAAACAAACGGCGTGTACAGAATTGTATTGTGCTTTTGTAACCTGGACTTTGAAGAAGCCAGCGGTCCTCATCTACGATCGGCATGAGGCGAATAATTGCTCGACGAGTCGTCATGCTCGGGAGTGGCAGATTCGGCTGGGGGCGACTAAAGATGGTATTATTCAAGTAATTGATATGGTAGCGATTTCAGATGCTGGTGCTTATGGTACGCATGCGTTTACTACCTTCACGGCAGGTGAACATAAGTCGGTGCCCTTATATAATAAAGGCAAGGCCGTTCGTTATGAATCTAATATTGTCTACACTAATCATATGGCCGGTGGGGCCTTCCGTGGTTATGGTGCTACGGAGGCCTTGTGGCCACTAGAATGTGCTGTCACTAAGCTAGCTAAGAAAATGGGGATGGATGAAATTGAACTGCGTTTGAAAAATTTAATTAACGTAGGTGAAACGTCCTTAGTATATGCACCGGATGAAGTATTAGAATCGGGGCTATTGAAAGAAGCAATTGCGCGCGCTAAAGAAATGGCTCGTTGGGATGAACGACCTCACAGCTGGCAAATTGATGATACACATCGTGGTGGTTTAGGCATTGCCTTGGCCTTTCAAGGGTCTGGCGTGGCTAATGTAGATACGGCATCGGTGGAAATTAAATTGCAAGATGATGGCTATTATACCTTGTATACGGGCTCTACTGACATGGGCACAGGGTCTAATACGGTGCTTATGCAGATGGCTTGTGAAGTACTAGGTTGTCCTATGGAACATATGACTTGTTATGAAGCGGATACCGATGTAGTGCCTTTTGACCCTGGTTCCTATGCGTCTAGTACAACTTATGTAACGGGGACGGCTGCCAAATTAGCAGCTGAAGATTTGCGGGCGAAGCTCATTCGTACGTTTGCTAAGTATATGGAAGTTTCAGAATCGGATATTGAATTCGATGGTATTATGGCTCATACAAAAGATGGTAAACAGACGATGACCACGCAGGAATTGGCGCCTAAGCTAATGGTTAGTTTTGGTCATGAAGCGGAGCAATTAGTGGGCTTTGCTACTTGGGGTAGCCATACTTCACCACCACCATTTATGGTAGGCATTGCGGAAGTTAGCGTTGATACAGAAACGGGCCAAGTGACGCCACTTGATTATTACGCTGTGGTTGATTGTGGCACGGTAGTTAACCCAGCGCTTGCGAAAGTGCAGGCTGAAGGTGGCATTGTACAAGGTATTGGGATGGCCTTGACAGAGGATATTCGCTATTCTCCTAAAGGGCGTTTAGAAACCAATAATTTTATGACTTATAAAATTCCGACTCGCTTAGACATGGGCCGTTTGCATGTAGATTTTGTAGAATCCCATGAGCCAACTGGGGCGTTTGGCGTTAAATCCATTGGCGAAGTAGTTATTAACACCTCCTGTCCAGCCATTCAAGGGGCCATTTTAAATGCATGTGGTGCAGAATTAACTACATTACCTATGAATTCAGAAAAGGTATTTCAGGCTTTGATGGCGAAAGAATAAAAGGTAGGTATTTAATTTCGAGCAGAACAGTTCGCTCATGCTGAGGAGGAATAGCCATGACGATGCAAGCAAAACATTGGAGTTCGTTGATTCAACCAGGGATTACCGCCATTGTTGGAGCCGGTGGTAAAACTACGGTGCTCGCTAAATTAGTAGAGTATGGTGGTTTACAAGGACAACCCACATTAGTGACGACTACGACAAAATTATATGAGTCACAAGTGGCGTTGTGGAATCCCTATTATGGCACTGATTTTAATGAGGCTGAAGATGCCTGTCATAAGGCGATGCATCGAGGCCGTTGCGCCGCTTGGTTTAGCGGTATAGAAGGCACTAAAGTAACCTCTTTATCAGCGAAGGCGATTGATGAAATGCATATGGTTCACCCTAAGTGGCAGATTTTAGTAGAAGCCGATGGGGCTAAAGAAAAGTGGTTGAAAGCACCAAAAACCTCGGAACCAGTGATTCCTAGTAAAACGACCACTACCATAGGGGTTGTTAATTTACAAATGTTGGGCACGCAACTTACAGAAGAGCATGTTCATAATTTAGCGGGGGTTTCCGCTATTATGGAACGACCAGAAGGAGCGGTAGTAACACCGTCGATGTTGGCTCGTTTAGTGCTTCATCCAGAAGGCCTCTTTCAATATAGTCGGGGCCGTCGTATCTTGTTCTGTACGGGCTATGATACAGTGCAGCATCGCATTATTGATGACTTTCTTGATCGCTTAGCAGATAGTAAATTAGCTATGATTGTATTGGCTGATGGCTATAAAGCAAGCTGTGAAATTGCCCGTGTATTGCGTTGGCAGTAAGTGCAGTTTGTATGCCAGTAGATGTAATTATTTTAGCAGCCGGTCTTAGTCGACGGATGGGCGTTTGTAAAGCCTTATTACCTTGGCAGCAGGGCACCTTATTGGATCAGGCCTGTAAGGTATATGGCCAACTAGGGGGACAACAACTTGTTGTGGTGGGCCAAGCTAGCAAGGCTATGAGCCAAATTGCTAGCTCATATGGCTTTCAAACTGTGGTAAATGAACAGCCTGAATTAGGCCAAGGACATTCGTTAGCTTTAGGTATTCGCGCTTTAGCCGGTGAGGAAAATCCAGTGCTCTGTGCCGTTGTGGATCAGCCTTTAGTGACAGCTCATATGGTGCAGACCTTAGTGGCTGCTTATGAGGCAGGTGGAACTGCTCAAACGATTATTTGCCCTCTATATGGGCCCGCCAAAGAGCGCGGTAATCCGGTGATTTTTGGTGCTTATTGGAAGCAAGCGCTCCAACAGATTACGGCCGACTGTGGTGGTCGATATATTTTGCAGGGAATTGGTAAACCCTATATTAGGTTCGTCGAAATTAAAGAACCAGCAGGCGTAGATGTAGATACGCCTAGTGAATATGAACAGTTATATGATATGTGGGGTAAACTATGAAACCTTTAGTACTGATGCGTGGCGGTGGTGATATAGCCTCTGGCTGTGTGTATCGCTTGCGTCGCGCTGGTTTTCGTGTTGTAATTAATGAACTACCTATTCCTACGATGATTCGGCGCAAAGTTTGCTATGGTGCCGCTGTACATCGTGGAGAAGTGTTGTTAGAGCGATTAGCAGCTCGCCATGTAACCTTGGCTGAAGCAGTTACTATGGTACAGTCCGCTAGTGAAATTATTCCTGTGGTTACGGAAGCGTATGAAACTGTGTTGCAAACCTTGCAACCAGATATTGTAGTCGATGCGATTTTGGCTAAACGCAATGTAGGGACTCATAATGATGATGCGGATTTCGTGGTAGCCTGTGGGCCAGGTTTTACCGCTGGAGATGATGTGGATGTGGTAGTAGAAACTATGCGTGGTCATACGCTGGGTCGTTGTATTTATGAAGGTACAGCTCTACCGAATACAGGCGTTCCTGGCAATGTAGGGGGCTATACGATTGAGCGCGTTATGCATGCCCCTTGTGATGGTTTGTTTACCGCCAAGCGCCATATTGGCGAAGAAGTGGAAGCAGGTGAAACGATCGGCTTTGTGGATGAAACACCTGTTAAATCTCAAATTGCAGGCATTTTGCGAGGCGTATTAGCTTCGGGTCTCATGGTTACGAAAGGGTTTAAGCTAGCCGATGTAGATGCGCGGTGTGAGAAGTTCCATTGTTATACGATTTCAGATAAAGCGTTAGCTGTAGCCGGTGGCGTTTTAGAAGCAGTACTTGCCTTTTGTTATGAACAAGAACAGCAAAAGGCCTAAATGAGGAGTCTTATGAATTTATATGATGTAATTGAGCAACGTCTTACGGAAGATAAAAAATCGATTATGGTCACAGTTCTAAATGGGACCCGTCAAGGCGATAAAGTCGTGTATGGAGAAACGGGCGATGTGGTATATGGTCAGCCTATTGATGGCTTGGCTATTGAACCAGATCAACGGCCTAGTATTCTTAACTTGGGGGCTATGGAGTGTTTTGTGCAGCCCGTTGAAAAGGACCCTGAAGTCTTAGTGCTTGGCGCTGGGCATGTGAGCCGTTGCATTGCTGATATGTTATTGTTTATTGGTTGTCACGTTACCGTTGTAGATGATCGGGCTGAGTATTTACGACCTGATTTTTTTGATGAACGGGTGCGCCGTTTATGTTTAGATTTTAATGATTTAGCCTCCCAATTACCTTTAAATAATTACAAAGGGATTATCATCGTTACGCGAGCCCATGAATATGACAGCATTTGTCTAAATCAAGTTCGCCATCTCGTGGATAGTACTTATATGGGCGTTATGGGCAGTCATAAGCGCGTATTTCATGCCTTTGAAGTACTTAAAGAAAGTGGTTGGACACAAGCTGAGTTAGATAAAATTTATGCTCCTATTGGTCTATCCTTAGGGGCTGAAACCCCTGAAGAAATCGCTCTATCCATAGTGAGTGAATTTTTAGCAGTTACCCGTGGTCGTAAGGCAGGGTTTCTATCGCGAGGAGGTCAAGGTCGATGAAACGAGAATTTGTACGCTACTTACAAGGCCATGAAAGCGATACCTTAGCGGTGGCTACGATTTTGCAGACGAAAGGTTCTACACCACGCAAAGCGGGGACTACTATGGTAGTACATCCTGATGGTTCTATTTTTGGTACCATTGGTGGTGGCCGAGCGGAAAATGAAATTCGTCTCAATGCCTTAGAAGCCTTGCAAAAGAAAGAAGCACATCGTCGTATTTTAGTTGATCTTAATGATGATGTAGCCGTAAAAGAAGGTATGGTTTGTGGTGGCAATTTAGATGTTTGGATTGAAACCCAAAATATGTAAAATAGGTCACTTCCTTGGTTGACAATATTTTACAGCGAACTCAAAATAAGGTAAAATAAAAGAGTACCTGTGCATATACACAGTGTACTCTTATTTATTTTTCGTACCCCTTGAGGAGTGGTTTTATATGGTAGCACAGCTACAAGGCTTAATTGAAACATTCCGCTTTGGTGATTTAGTTGATATTTTATCCGTAGCGGTTCTAATATATTATTTATATAAACAAATTAGAGATACACGGGCAATGGCTCTTTTGAAAGGGCTTGTCGTGCTGGGGCTTATTAATGTGGCCAGTCGATTCTTTGATCTCCATGTTATTAGTTGGTTATTGCAACAAGGGATGACCGTTTTATTGGTTGCGTTGCCAGTCGTATTTCAACCAGAATTACGGCGTGCCTTGGAACGTTTAGGGCGGGGTCGCTTATTTTCCAAATCACAAGATGTTAGTGAAATGGAAATAGATAATTTAGTGAATGAAGTCATGGCGGCGGCTAAAGTTATGTCCCGTGAGCGAATTGGTGCCCTTATCGTATTTGAACGAGAAGTAGGACTCGGTGAAATCATTGATACGGGGATTGAAATTGATGGTAAAGTATCTCGTGAACTATTGAATAATATTTTTATTCCTAACACGCCTCTTCACGATGGGGCTGTGGTTATTCGCAATAATCGCGTCATGGCAGCGGCTTGTTTGTTACCATTAACCCAAGATCGTACGTTAAGTACTGAATTAGGGACTCGTCATAGAGCGGCGATTGGTCTTAGTGAACAGGCTGATGCGGTAGTTCTTGTAGTGAGTGAAGAAACCGGTAAAATTTCATATACCTATGGCGGTCACATTTATCGCCATTTACCAGAAGAACAATTGCGTGAGTCTTTGCGTGCCTTTATGGAACGTCCTAAATCCGCTTTGTCCTTCCTTAAGAAATGGAGGCCTAAAAAATGATGCAGTTTTTTCATAAAATCCAAGGGCATTGGATGGCCAAAATTCTATCCCTATTAGGCGCTATTTTATTGTGGTTCTTTGTTATGAAAGAACAAAATCCAATTGTAGATATTAATTATACAGTGCCAGTGCAAGTACAGAATTTAAATTCGCAATATGTAGTGGATAATATTCCGTCAGAAGTTCATATTCATTTGCGTGGCCCTCGTAACTCTATTCTAGCTATTAATCAAAGTACATTGAAAGCTCACTTAGATATGGGTGACGTTTCACCGGGCCAACAAAGCTTACCTATCTTATTTACACCACCGGCTGGTATTACGGTAGTGAGCATGACGCCAGATACGGTGAATGTCAATGTAGATGAATACATGCTTAAAGAAGTGCCCGTAGAGGTACAACAATTAGGTAAAGTGCCGGATGATATTGCCATTAAAGCGATTAATACAGTGCCAAAAGTAGTGACTATTAGTGGCGCTAAGCAAGAAGTGGACAGCGTAGCCCATGTAGTCTTGCGCATTAAAATGAATGATCGTCGTTCTAATTTCACTGGCTCTGGCATGATGATTGCCGTAGATGCAGCGGGCAAAACGGTGGATAATGTGACCATTACACCACGGCAAGGGCAAGCTCAGATTGAATTAGAGCAGATTCGTTTTGAAAAGAACTTACCAGCCGTAGCTAATTTAACCGGTTCTTTAAGCAGTGAATATGCTGTTAAAAGTGTAACGGTTGAACCGCAGCAAGTGCTAGTGAGTGGTAAAGAAGGAGATATTAAAAATCTATCGGAAGTGCGAACCGTAGATATTCCTTTAAACGGGCAGATTGCTAATATTGAAGGGGACTATGACATAGTGACTGGTGATACATATGCAGTTAACCCTACAAAAGTACATGTTATTGTGGAAATTGTAAAAAAATATTTAGGAGACACTAATGCTAAGAATAATTAATTTTCGAGTGGATGTAACCGCTACTAATCCACTAGAAGTCTTACTTGTTCATAAATTTCCTGTCTTAAAAGATCAGATTGAGCAAATTCATGTAGTGCGTCGTGCTGTGGATGCGCGCAAGAAACCACATATTACCTTTGTGTATACCTTGTTTGTGGCCGTTCGTGATGAAGCTAAGGTCATGAAACGCTTGGGGCGGGACAAGAATGTGAGCACTATGGAACCTATTGAACCAGAGCCGATAGTGCATGGTGAGCAATCTTTAGCGCACCGCCCGGTAGTAGTTGGTTTTGGTCCTGCGGGCATGTTGGCTGCTTTTTACTTAGCTCGTGAAGGGTATCGTCCCATTGTGTTAGAACGAGGCCAAGATGTGGATCAACGGGCGAAGGACGTGGAAGAATTTTGGACTCATGGTCATTTTAAGCCAGAATCTAATGTACAGTTTGGCGAGGGGGGCGCAGGCACCTTCTCGGATGGAAAATTGACGACTCGTGTGACCCATCCAAGATTACATGAAATCGCTAAATATTTTGTGCGCTTTGGTGCGCCAGAAGAAATTTTGTATAAACATAAGCCTCACGTAGGTACGGATGTATTGCGCGGCATGGTGAAAGCTATGCGGGAACAGATTATTGCTTGGGGCGGGGACGTTCGTTTTGGCGCTAAAGTCACCAAACTGTGTTTAGAGGATAATCGTGTTACCGGCGTGGTAGTGAATGATAGTGAAACCATTCCTACTAATTTAGTCCTAGCTGGTATTGGTCATAGTGCGCGCGATACATATGAAATGATGTATCATGCTGGTATTGCTATGGAAAGTAAGCCTTTTGCTGTAGGGGTTCGCATTGAGCACCCACAGGCTATGATTGATATTTCGCAATATGGAATTGAGCCAGCTGAGCTTGGCTTAGGGGCGGCAGAATATTCCGTAGTGTATCATGATAAAGAATCGGGCCGTACGGCGTATAGTTTCTGTATGTGTCCTGGCGGTGAAGTGGTAGCGTCTGCTTCTGAGGAGGGGCATGTAGTAACCAATGGTATGAGCTTGTATGCGCGGGCTAGTGGCGTTGCTAACAGTGCTTTAGTGGTTACCGTAGGACCTGATGATTTTGGCACGCATCCCCTTGGGGGCGTTGCCTTTCAGCGTGAATGGGAAGCTAAAGCCTACGAATTGGGTGGTCGTGACTATCGAGCGCCGTTGCAAACGGTGGGCGACTTCTTAGCTCATACAGTGGGGACTGTGCCTAGTGACCAAGAGGGGGCGCCTCATTCGTATCGACCCGGCGTAGTGGCAGCTGACTTGCATGCTTGTTTACCTAAGTATGTAACGGAGGTTATGGAACGAGCCTTGCCGTATTTTGGGCGGCGTATTAAAGGCTTTGATGAGCCACAAATTTGTATGACTGGTGTAGAAACAAGAACATCCTCGCCATTGCGTATTTTACGTGATGACGATCGGCAATCGCCTACAATTAAAGGATTATATCCTATGGGCGAAGGGGCCGGCTATGCAGGTGGCATTATGAGTGCTGCCTTGGATGGCGCGGAAACAGCCATTCGTGTTATGGTTGCGTATAAGCCGTTAATGGCACAGGAAGGAGAAGCATAATGTCTAGATTGTTTGGTACTGATGGTGTACGTGGGGTGGTTAATGCATTTTTAACGCCTGAATTAGCTTACCATTTAGGGCGTGCAGCGGCCGCTTATTTTGGTCGTCAAAAGAAACGTCCTGTATTCTTAATTGGTCGCGATACTCGTATTTCTGGGGCCATGTTGGAAAATGCTTTAGCGGCCGGTATTTGTTCGGTCGGTGGTGATGTGGTAGTAGCTGGTGTAGTACCAACGCCTGCTGTGGCCTATTTAGTACGTAAACATGGTTGGGATGCAGGTGTAGTTATTTCGGCCTCTCACAATAAATTCCCTGATAATGGGATTAAATTCTTTGATGGGGACGGTTTTAAATTACCGGATGCTGTGGAAGACGAATTAGAAGATTTATGCCAAAAAAGCAGTGAAAATGATTTAGAACGACCTACTGGTGCTGATATTGGTCGTATTTTACATAGCCGTGAACTAGCTCATGAATATGCTCGCTTTGTAGAAAGTACCGTAGATGTATCCTTAGAGGGCTTAACGGTAGTCTATGATGGGGCTAATGGGGCAGCATCTGCTGTAGGTCCTGAAGTATTTGAAAAATTAGGCGCGAAGGTCATTGCCATTAATGTAGATCCTGACGGTGTTAACATTAATGAAAATGCTGGGTCCACTCATATGGAAGGACTCCAGGCGGCGGTCATCAAATATGGTGCTGATGTGGGGATTGCTAATGATGGTGATGCGGATCGTTGTTTATTAGTAGATGAAAAAGGTGAAACTTTAGATGGCGACCAAATCATGTTGCTCTGTGCTAAACAGCTTAAAGAACAGGGGCATTTGAAAGATGATATGATTGTAGGCACCGTTATGAGTAACATTGGCTTTCATAAAGCGGCTCACGAGTTGGGTATGAAAACATGTGCTACCGCTGTAGGTGATCGCTATGTATTAGAAAAAATGCGTGAAGAAGGGTACTCCATTGGTGGCGAGCAGTCTGGTCATGTAATTTTCCTTGATTATAACAGTACTGGCGATGGTTTACTTACGGCTGTGCAGATGCTAGCTTTGATTAAAAAATCAGGGCAACCTTTATCTGAATTAGCTAAAGTCATGGTAAAATATCCACAATTATTAGTAAATGTTCATGTGGTTACTAAAACAGGTTGGGATGAAAACCCATTAATTCAAGCTGAAATTTCAGAGGCCGCTCGTGAATTAGGTGAAAATGGTCGTGTATTAGTAAGACCATCTGGTACAGAAGCGTTGATTCGCGTCATGGCGGAAGGTCCCGACCAGGAACAATTAGAACGACTTTGTCATACTATTGCAGATACAATTGGTCGTGAACAAGGGCTAGTAGAAGAATAAAGATATAATAAAGAGACAATAAAGAAGGGGCTTTCGGGCCCCTTCTTTACAATATATAGGTCTATACCGTATAATATACTGTAACGTAGTCTGTCTATGTGACAGAAACTATGTAGACTGTCGTAGCAAATGTAAAGGAGAATACCTAATTCGTAAAGGCGAATAGCGCAAGCACTGAGCGGAGACAGCCGTTTCAGTAGACGAGGTAGAGGAGTATCGAAGAATCAGCGGATGCCTCTCGGCCAGCTTCAGTCGTTATATAAGCTACAAAGTCCTTTGGTGACAGGGGAACAAAAGGCTTATAGGAAGCAATGAAGTATGTCTATTATTAGGAGGAAAACAACCATGTGTGGTATTGTAGGATATATTGGTTTTGAGGATGCGTCCACGTTTATGTTAGAAGGCTTATCTAAGCTTGAATATCGTGGCTATGACTCAGCGGGGATTGCCGTATTGGGCCCAGATAATGTAATTAAGGTGCAGAAAAAAGTTGGCCGTTTGGCTAATTTAGAAGCTGTTGTAAAAGCAGATCCAAACCCTGGTTTTATGGGGATTGGTCATACTCGTTGGGCTACTCATGGTCGTCCATCTGATATGAATGCGCATCCCCATACAGATACGAAAGGCTTATTTGCGGTTGTTCATAATGGGATTGTAGAAAACTACTTGCCTATTAAAGAAGAATTGCTTAAAAAAGGTTATGAATTTAAGTCTGAAACAGATACGGAAGTAGTCGCTCATTTATTAGCTGACATGTATGATGGTGACTTTGAAGGCACTGTACGTCGCATGCTAGATCGTATTGAAGGGTCTTACTCTTTAGTTATTATGTGTGCCGATGACCCAAGCCGTATCATTTGTACTAAACAGGATAATCCATTAGTTATCGGTCTTGGTAAAGGGGAAAACTTTATTGCCTCTGATATTCCAGCCATTATTAATCATACGCGCGACACCTATATTTTGAATGATGGCGAAGTAGCTATCGTTACTAAAGATTCCGTAAGCGTAAGTGATCGAGCTGGTAATCCAATCAACAAAAAAGTATTCCATGTAACTTGGAATGCAGAAGCTGCTGAAAAAGGTGGTTTTGAACATTTCATGTTAAAAGAAATTTACGAACAGCCTAAAGCCATTCGTGATACTTTAACCGGTCGTATTTCTAAAGATAATAAAGAAGTTATCTATGAAGAATTGGGTTGGGAACCAGCGGATGTGGCTTCAATCAATCGCATTTTAATCACTGCTTGTGGTACGGCGTATCACGCAGGTTTAGTGGCTAAATACTATATTGAACAGTTAGCCCGTATTCCTGTTGAAGTAGATATTGCGTCTGAATACCGCTATCGCAATCCATTAACGGATAAAAATACCTTGGCTATCGTAATTAGTCAGTCTGGTGAAACCAGTGATACTTTGGCTGCTTTAAAAGAAGCTAAACGTTTAGGTGCTCGTTCTTTAGCAATTACTAATGTGGTAGGTTCGTCTATTTCGCGTGAAGCGGATCAAGTAATCTATACTTGGGCTGGCCCTGAAATTGCGGTAGCTTCTACTAAAGCCTATACAACTCAGTTGGTAGCTTTATTGTTATTGGCCGTTTATCTTGGTCAATTAAATGGCAAATTAGATGCTAGCTTACGGGAACAGATTTTAACAGATTTACATGAATTGCCTAATTTGTGTAATGAAATTTTTGAGTCCGTAGATGATATTAAGGCGTTTGCTCGTAATTATGGTTTCCGCGAAGATGCGTTCTTCTTAGGACGCTCTATCGATTACGCTGTTGCTATGGAAGGGTCTTTAAAATTAAAAGAAATTTCCTACATTCATGCAGAAGCGTATGCCGGAGGGGAATTAAAACATGGCACGTTAGCGCTTATTGAAGAAGGCGTTCCAGTGATTGCCCTTGCAACGCAAGATGATGTGCGCGAAAAAATGATGAGCAATGTAAAAGAAGTTAAAGCTCGTGACGCTGTTGTAATTGGTCTTGGCCTGGCAGGTGATACAGAGCTTGAAAAATATGTTGATCATACTATTTTCGTACCTCGGGCTGACAAATATGCAGCGCCAATTTTAGCCGTTGTACCTTTACAATTGTTAGCATATTATGCAGCTATTACGCGTGGTGCTGATGTAGATAAACCAAGAAACTTAGCAAAATCAGTAACTGTAGAATAATTGCTTAGCTAATAGCTGGTAGCAGGTTACGCAGATGTATAGTTGAGCCACAGTCTGACTGTTGACTCTTTTAACCGTGGCTATTTTTAGTAGCCACGGTTATTTTTCATGTACAGAATGGCATATTCGGGGTACAATAGTAAATGAATATAAAGATATACTCTCTGGTGAAACATTTATCTTTTGCCAGAGACTATTATAGGAGGAATTTTTCATGGCAGTTATTTTTTCAGGCATTCAACCAAGTGGCGAATTAACCTTGGGTAATTACTTAGGGGCACTTCGCAACTTTTTAGACTATCAAGATAAAGATGAATGCTATTACTGTATCGTAAACCAGCATGCAATTACGGTACCACAGGATCCTAAAGAATTATTCACCAATACGCGTCGTCTAGCAGCTCTTTATTTAGCTGTTGGCTTAGACCCTAAAAAAGTTACCTTGTTTGTACAATCAGAAGTACCAGAACATGTACGTTTAGGTTGGATTATGACCACCATTAGCTATGTAGGCGAATTAGAACGGATGACGCAATATAAAGATAAATCTCAGAAACGAGGCGACTCTATTCCTGCCGGTTTATTGACCTATCCACCATTGATGGCGGCGGATATTTTGTTATATCAGACTAATTATGTGCCAGTAGGGGAAGACCAGAAGCAACATATGGAATTAACTCGTGATTTGGCACAGCGTTTTAATCGCGTGTATGGGGAAGTATTCACCATTCCTGAAATCAAGATGGGTGTAGGTGGGGCTCGTGTTATGAGCTTACAAGAACCAACGAAGAAAATGAGTAAATCTGATGATAATCAGATGGCTACCATTCGTTTATTGGACGATGAAGCAACGATTGTGAAAAAGATTAAACGAGCTCAAACGGACTCTGACAATTCCGTTCATTATGATAAAGAAAACAAACCAGGCATTTCTAATTTAATGGGAATCTATGCAGCGATTACGAAAGAATCCTATGATACCATTGAACAGCGCTATGCAGGTCAAGGTTATGGTACTTTTAAAAAGGATGTAGCGGAATTATTGGTAGATATGTTGAAACCAATTCATGAACGGTATAATGACTTGATTGATAGTCCAGAACTGGATCGTATTCTTGATGAAGGGGCTTTAAAAGCACGTGAAACAGCTAGCAAAACATATCGTGAAGTGGAACTAGCTATGGGGCTTCATCGCAAATAAAACAGTGTTTTGGGGCTGGAGGTGTGGCTATGGATGCAAAAGAAGTAGCCAAACGCTTTCCTTGTGGCGAAGTTGAGGGAACGTTTGCCGATTATATAGTAGTGTCTTGGGTAATGTGGCTATTTTTTGGGGCTGTAGCTACATGGGCTATGTGGCATGCCCAACGAGGGGTTATGTGGAACCAAATTGCCATTGATTATTTCATAGTTGGCTTTTGTGTATGGCGCATGACTCGTCAAAGGCGCCCTCTAGTTTATGTGTGTCAAAAAGGGATTGTCATACGGCGCCGCCCGGCTAGTTTATGGGAACGTATTGATATGCTGTGGAATGGCGATCATTACTACACCTTTATTCCGTATAATCAGATTATGGGGTTTACGGCTAATTGGGAAGAAATCCATATGGTGACGGATACAGGGGGGATTCTCATCGTTATGGTTGATTTGCAATTTGTGCAGTATAATCAGAAGTTAGAATTGTTAACCTTGATTGATGAGCGCAGTCATAGTGCCTCTTAAAGGCTAACATTTTATAGTTTGCATCAGGGAGTGTCATAATTAGTGATTCATAGAAGGCCCAACTTAGGTTGGGCTCTTTCTTTTGGAGGTATTTAGGCTGTTATATGCGTTTTAGTTCAGCTTGCTATGAAAAATAAGTTTTAAAAATTAAAATTTAATACTTTACAACTTTAGCTAGATGAAGTAAAATAAGTTCATAAATTTTAAATGCACCGACTAAAAGAAAGAGGGGACTTAGTTATGAATATGAAAAAATTAGCAGCTTTAGGGATGACCATGTTAGCATTAGTAGCCTTCACCGCTGGTTGTGGTTCTGATACAAGTAGCAATGGGGCTGGTGAATTACCTAAAAAAATGGTTATTGGTTTAGATGACAACTTCCCGCCAATGGGCTTCCGCGATGACAAAGGTGAAATTGTAGGGTTTGATATTGACCTAGCAAAAGAAGCGGCTAAACGAGCTGGTATGGACGTAGAGTTTAAAGCCATTGATTGGGACAGTAAAGAAGCCGAACTTAAGAGTAAACGGATTGATGCTTTGTGGAATGGCGTAACTGTTACTCCAGATCGGGAAAAGAATATTTTATTCTCCACACCATATATTCAAGATAAACAAATCATCGTAGTTCGCAATGATTCAGCAATTCAAGGTAAAGAAGATTTAAAAGGCAAAATCGTTGGTACTCAACAAGGTAGTAATGTAGAACCAATCCTTGATAAAGATGCACAAGAACGAGGCATTAAAGAAGTTAAAAAATATGGCGATTTTGTTAATGCCTTTATGGATCTTGAACTAGGGCGTATTGATGCCTTGGTAGTGGATGGTATTGTAGGTCAATATACAATGACACAGAAACCGGGCGTGTTCCGCGTTGCTAATGGCGATTATGGTGCTGATAAAATGGCAGTTGGTTTCCGCTTAGATGACAAAGCGTTACAAGCTAAGATGAACGAAGTTCTCAAAGAAATGATGAACGATGGCACTGCTGATAAAATTGCTGAAAAATGGTTTGGCAATGGTAATTTATTAAATAAAGATGCGTTTAAATAATATCCGGTGAGCAAAACGGCGTAAGCGCTGTGAGCATTTACAAGGATATGTAAGTAAAAACAGTGTAAGAAGGGAGGTAAACCTTACCTCCTTTCTTTCTTTGAAGGGAGTCAGTTACATGGACTATTTATTGAAGATTACGCCGGTGATTGCTAATGGCTTAGGCGTGACAATATCACTATTTGCAGTGGTTTTGCTATTATCCTTACCTGGTGGTATTTTAGCAGCCTTATTACGGTTATCACCTATTGGGATTGTACGTAAAATTATGGCGTTTTATGTATATGTAATGCGTGGAACGCCACTTATGTTACAAATTTTATTCATTTACTATGGTCTACCTTTCATTCCCTATGTAGGTGTGCAATTGGATGACACAACGGCCGCTGTGATTTCCTTTGTTTTGAATTATGCAGCCTATTTATGTGAAATCTTCCGTGGTGGGATTCAATCTATCCCTAAAGGGCAGTATGAAGGGGCTAAAGTACTAGGCTTTACTTATGTACAAACGATGCGTAAAATCATTTTACCGCAAGTAATTAAACGAGTGTTGCCACCCCTAGCCAATGAAACGATTAATCTCTTAAAAGATACATCCTTAGTGTATATTTTAGCTATGAATGATGTATTGCGCATTACCCGAGGGATTGTACAAAGGGATTTTGATACGTCGGCTTTTATCGTAGCTGGTGTATTTTATTTAATTATGACCTTTGTGTTGACTAATATTTTTAACTACTTAGAAAAGCGTTATGCTGTGTATGATGAATAGGAGCGATATATATGAGCTTTATTGAAATGAAGAATATAGAAAAAAGCTTTGATGGCTTACCTGTTCTCAAAAACGTAAGCTTATCTATGACCAAAGGGGAAGTGGTAGCTATTATTGGACCTTCTGGTTCAGGAAAATCTACTTTTTTACGTTGTTTAGGCCAGCTAGAAATGATAGACCGTGGTACAATAGTAGTAGATGGAACATCTTTGGTACAAACGACAGGGGATGGTCCAGCTGTGTATAGCGATAAAAAAACACAGCAACAGCTATTGCTACGAATGGGCATGGTATTCCAACAATTTAATTTATTCCCTCATATGACAGTATGGGATAATATCTTAATTGCGCCACAAATGGTAAAAGGCATGAAGACGGCCGATATTGCACCTATAGCGGAGCAGTTATTGAAAAAAGTTGGTTTATGGGAAAAACGCGATGTGTATCCGGCTAAATTATCAGGCGGTCAAAAGCAACGTGTTGCCATAGCCCGTGCCTTGGCCATGAATCCAAGCATTATGCTTTTTGACGAACCAACGTCAGCCCTAGATCCTGAGTTGACTGGTGAAGTGCTTCGCACGATTCAACAGTTAGCGGAGGAACATATGACGATGATTATTGTTACTCATGAAATGGCGTTTGCTCGTCAAGTAGCAGACCGCATCATTTTTATGGCGGATGGTATTATTCAAGAAGAAGGGGAACCAGAAGCAATCTTTACCAATCCTAAGTCACCACGTACCAAAGCATTTTTAGATTCTATGCTATAAAAAGGAGACTTATATTATGAAGCAATATTGGCAAGCAAAACTAGCTACCTTAGCCGTAGGCGCTCTATTAGGCGTAATGGGCACGGCCTACGCCAAGAGTTTACCTGCTTATGATACAACGAAAGCAACGGCTCAGGCACAGACCTTTGAAGCTCGTGGAGTACATAGTGAAGCCAGCTTACCAGCAGCGTATCAATCCTATGCCACAACGGTGACTACAGAAGTACGGGATTACCACGAAGGGTACACTTTTACAGTGCCTTGGCGTTTAACGAATGGTCGGTATGAATCGCAAGCTAAACAAGATGGGAGCACTGAACGAGGCTATTTCTTTAATTTAGCTGAAAGTTCGATTGCTGAACCATTTTTAGTATCCTTTACGAAACGGGATAATATTGTGGATGGCAATGTAAGCTTAACTCAGTGGAATAGCACTTGGTATAATGAATCCGTTACTAATATGACTAAGGATCGTTATTTAGCTTTGTGGCGTGAAAATCGTCCAGACCTTAAAGGTTATGTATTAGATGGCGATTTATTTGATTATAAAGGAGCCACCACGGCACGGTGGGATTCCTTTGTTCGCAGTGATGCTGGTGAAACGGGGTCAACCTTCTTTGATGCGGAATTTATCATGGCGCAAGATCCTACCCAGCGCTATACGTTGACAATGATGTATCCAAGCAAGTATACGGATTACATGAATCAAGGTATTGTGAAAACCGTGATTCCTTCTTTTAAATTATTGAAAGAAAAATATCGCAATGTGGGCGATTTAGTACTAAATGATGAAATTAGCTTTGTTAAACCAAAAGGGTTTAAAGTATTGACTAAAGGTAATACGGGCGCCGTTCTGTCTAAAGATAGCTATCGGATTGAAGTGGGCTTGTTCCCTATGGAAAAGACGGTAGCCTTAGATTCTACGACGGCCTATCCTACGATGACAGCTCGTCAAGAAATGGCTGATTACTATGTGGAAGAATTAGTTAATAATTATGGCGCTACTATTGAAGCGTATAAAACATTAATTGATAATCATAATACAGGTAGTTTAATTGCCGGTACTTTACAACGCGGTGAAGGGAGTGCCATTAAGTTTGCTTCTTATATTACCTTGACGGATAAAGGCCAAGCGGTGGTGGCTCGTGTTATGACGCCAGATAATGGGCAAACCCTCGAAGATTTGATGCAACTCGTGGAAGGCGTGCGGATTCAACACAAAGGTCTTATGACGAGTGGCACTATTGTTTTATAAAATTTTAAATTTTTTAAAAATTTTTTGACAAGAAAAAAGGACTTTTATATATTGGTAGAGAATACTTTAAGTATAGAAGAAGTCATAGTGAATGAATCAAGTTCATTCACCAGTGGGAGGGATTTATATGAAAGTAGAATACAAAACTATTGTCGTACCAGCAGATGGTTCTGAAAACTCGAAACGAGCTTTACAGCATGCCATTTCCATTTGCGAACGTAATGAAGCACAGCTTATCATTGTTCATGTAGCTAACATTGTATCTGCTATTTCTAATTTTGACCAAACGCCAATTAGTGGTGGCTATGTGTCTGAACAGATTGCCGAAGATATGGAAGAAACAGGCAAAAAAATATTGGAAGATGTAGCAAAAGACGTACCAGCTGATATTGCTGTGAAAAATGTATTTGAAGTAGGCTCGCCTGGCCCAGCTGTTTTGGCGGTAGCAAAGAAATTCAATGCCGATTTAATTGTAATGGGTAGCCGTGGCTTAGGACCTTTAAAAGGCTTATTCATGGGCAGTGTAAGTAGTTATGTAACCAGTCATTCTACTTGCCCAGTGCTCGTTGTAAAATAAGGTTGTCATATAAGAGGCTTTGCTCGCCATAGGGCAAAGCCTCTTTTTGGAATGGAGGCGCTATGAATAAACAACGCGTGGTTTGGCTTCATGAACAACTACCAACATGGGAAGAAAAAGGATGGATTACTAAGGAACATGCTGCTCAGATGCGGGTGTTTTATGGTACTATCGAAACTAAGAAAGGCCCTTCGTGGCGCCGTTTGTTGGTATTGTTATTAGGTTTGTTGTTAATTAGCTTAGGCCTGTTTTTGTTATTTGCAGGCTATTGGTATAGCTTTTCACCAGCAGGACGGATGGATTGGTGCATTGCTCTTTTGTTAGTTGCTGTTATTGCCTTAGGTTTAGGTGTTTGGAAAACACCACGGAATAGCCTATATGCTGAGGGAGTAGGGCTTTTTTATGCCATAGCCTTACTGGTATCAACATGGCTCATGGCTGATACCTATTATACTGGTGAAGGACTGGGCTTTTATGCCCTTGTTTGCATGGTGTTGTTGCTCCCTGTAGTTTATCTACTAGGGTCAAATTTTACCATGATGGTGTATTTACTGATTGGGTTAGCGTGGAGTATATCGGCTCACGATGTGACTATTTGGGGCGAACCGTTTCGGCTTTGGTTATTATTAGCGGCTGGTAGTCCTTTCTTTGCTGAACAGCTACGAAAACGGACACAGTCTTATTTATCTCTTCTATGGTTGTCTTGGGTGTATGTAGGGGCTATTTTTGGAGCTATCTTTTTTACCATTAGTTCCTATCAGTTGTCCTTAGATTTATTCTTTGTAGCGGCCTTGTCGGCAGCTACGTATGCGTTGGGCAGTTTATCGCGGGAACAGGGAATTTGGTCCTTACCGTTCCGTGGCGTAGGCGTATTAGGCCTTATGTATGTGGTGGTGTATGGCACCTTCTTGCAAACTTGGCAAGAAGAAGCGACGGCCAATGTGGGTTGGCTCAGCCTACTGTTAGCGGTAGTGGCTTTAGCACTTGTTATAGGTGCGCTTAATGCCTTATGGCAAAAACGCCAAGGTCCTGAGATTTTAATTACCGTGTGTCCGCTTGTGGTAGGACTTTTAATGATTCTTGCTCATAGTGGAATGGCTCCGTTAACAGTGTCGATTATATTTAATCTGTATGTAATTTGTTTGGCCGTTATTTTATTGTGGCAAGGGACGATGACTAATCGCGTAGCACTTGTAAATGGTTGTATTTTTACGTTCCTCGCTATGATTGGGGCTCGTTTCTTTGATCCTGCCTTTACGTTTGTAGAACGGGGTTTTACCTTTATTATTGTAGGGGGCGCTATTTTTGTAGTAAATCTCTTTTATATGTGGCGTAAGCAAGCGCAGCAGGCACAGGTTAATGCGTCGGTGGCTAAAGCAACGCGTCGCGTGCGCCGAAGTGCTCGCGGCGAGGTGAAGCCGGCTGAGGCTGGTGATGAGGTGGTAGCTACTAGTGATAAGTCCCGTGAGGAGCGCTTAGCGCCTAGTGATGAGTTGACTGTCTTGACTGGTGCGGGTAGTACCGCTACAGATTCTGAAACGGCAACGGTAGGCTCGGTTACAGAGGGAACTGGTACGATACCTACTAGTGGTTCAAGTGACGTTTCACGAAAGGAGGGCCCAACAGATGCTAAATAAAGCGTATCTAAAGTGGCTACTCTTTGCAGTGGTCGCCGTGGTGACTTTGGTATCGCCGTTCTTTATTCAACAGCGTTCGACGACATTGTTGCAAGGGGGCGGTGAATATCAGTGGCCCGTTTCTTTGTCACGAACGGCCAGTTGGATTCCTTCTGATTATTTAGAAGTTAAATTTTTAGGCAGTCGAGCACCGTGGCAAGGTGGTCATTTGCCTGTAGTTAACCAAGAAGTGTATGTGTGGGTCAGTGCGAAAGCCAATGGTTTGCTCGAAGTAAAAGGGGTGGCGGATACAAAACCAACTTCGGGGGATTATATTCTGGCCCGTGTTACGAAGATTGATGGCACGGATGTGGAGTTTCAACTCTTATTTAATCGGGTTACCTTAGATTTAAATAAAGTGAATCCTCAATTCTATACGACCTACAAGGGCACATTGTTGGCTACGTTAAAAATTAAAGATGGTTATGGTATTGTAACCGGTGTGTATTCACGGGGCGTGTCATTAGAAGTGGCTACCCCAGAAAGTGAAGCTCAGCAAGAGTTAGATAGTCGTACACCTATTGAACAGATTGGTGAGCCTGCTACTAGTGTTGTGGCTACGAGTGGGAGCGAATAAAACTAAAACTGGCTTAAGACTTACGTTTTGGTATATAATAAAAGGTAAGTTAAATTCGTAACATATAGGAGTGGGGTCATGGATGTAAGTCATGTACAAGTGGATGTACAACAATTGGCTGATTTATTTAAAGTGTTAGGGGATCCAACACGTTTGCGTATTGTACAACAATTGTTAAATAAGGAAATGTGCGTTACTGATATTGCCGAAGCTATGGGCATGGGGCAGTCTGCTATTTCTCATCAATTACGCGTGTTGCGTCAAGCTCGCTTAGTTACCTTTCGCAAAGAAGGTAAAACAGCCTTATATAGTTTGAATGATGAGCATGTGGTGGTACTTTTAAGTCAAGGTATCGAACATGTTTCGCATCAATAAGGACAATTGTATATGCTAGTAAAACCGCCTGTATAGGCGGTTTTCTTTTAGTCCGTGACAGTGGTATAATAAATTGTCAACATAGTTTTACAATGAGGATTTTTATGAAATATACAATTTTTTCAACGGATTTAACGAATCCGTTAGCCGTATGGCAACATTTTGAGGGTGAAGAACGAGTGTATTGGCATGATACGCAAGTTAATCGCGTCATTGTGGCTGCTGGACGGGTGAAACGCATTACGGAAGCAGAACTAGCAGACTATCCTTGGGCTTGGTATAGTCAAAGTTTTTTTGATACTATTGAGGACCCTATTTGGCAAAATATGGGGAATGAGTTAGTCGTCTTTACGCATTATTATGTGAAAGAAGAAGGCAAAGCCTATTGGGTAACGGCTACTGATAGTGCGCCTGTCATAGCGCCTATGACCGTGCCTTCGGTGCAACATACCTATGAAATGGTAACTACGGGCGATTATACAGCGTGGCAGTCCTTATTTGAAGGGATCCAACAAGCTATTCGTAGTGGCGAAGTCACGAAGGTAGTGGCCTCCCGTAAAGTGGCGTTTCACAGTGAAACGCCGTTTCAGACGGCGTCGATTATTGGTAATTTAGTGGCTCAAAACGAAGGCGCCTTTATCTTTGCGTATGGAAAAGGGGATGCTGTTTTTTTAGGGGCTTCGCCTGAAGTGTTAGTTCGTAAACGGGGGCAGGACTTTATGAGTTATGCTCTAGCAGGGACACTTAAAAAGGATGATATTCACGATGGTGGTGATCGTCTTTTGCATGATCCTAAAAACTTACGGGAACACCAGATTGTAATAGACCGAATTCGTCAAACTATGCTCGCTATGTGCGATAAAGTGGATGTGCAAGCTACCCATATTATGGAGTTACCTAATTTATATCATTTGCGGACTTTATTATATGGCCATGATACGAAAGATTCAATTTTGACAATGGCGAAAGCGTTACACCCAACGCCGGCTATGGGCGGCGAGCCTCGTGAAGCGGCCCTAGCTGTTTTAAAGCAATTTGAACCGTATGAGCGTGGGTTATATGCCGCTCCCGTTGGTTGGGTATGTGGAAATACACCTTTGTTTCGTGAAGCGGGTGATGGTTTATTGATTGTTGGTATTCGCTCTGCTTTAGTGCATGGCCAAGATTTATATGCTTATGCAGGGTGCGGCGTAGTAGCTGAATCGGATTGCGAAGCTGAATATACGGAAACAGCGACTAAATTGCAAACCATTTTAAAGGCGTTATAATATTGAGGTATGACTATGAATGAATATATAGCCGCAGCAGTGGACGAATTGTACCAGTTGGGGGCTCGTCACGTTGTCTTCAGTGGTGGTTCTCGTTCTACTACGATGGCCATGTTATTTATGGCGCATGGGCAATACAAAACATATATGAATATCGATGAGCGGTCTGCGGCCTTTTTTGCCTTAGGCATAGCGAAGCGGTCCCAAACACCCGTTGTATTAGTCTGTACATCTGGATCGGCGGGGGCTCATTATTATCCAGCCCTCATTGAAGCCTATTATAGTAGGGTGCCTTTAATTGTTTTAACCGCTGACAGACCGCCAGAAGCACAAGGGATTGGGGCGCCACAGACGATGGATCAAGTTAAATTATTTGGTCCTTATGTGAAGCATTTTGAAACGCTTAGTCCTAGGGCTGAAGATTTTATTTATCCACGGCAGGTTATGACGCGGGCCTATATGGCAGCTACCGATGTGGTGCCAGGGCCAGTTCATATTAATGTGCCTTTGCGGGAACCCTTGGTGCCTGATTTAGGGGCTAGTAATTTCACGAAAGGTCGTCAATCTAAGCGATTTCAAAAAGTACGCGGTCATAGTCAGCTTAGTGCTACTGATTGTGAAACCTTATTAGCTGAATTACAAGGTAAACGAGGGATTATGTTATGTGGTCCTTTGACGGGCTACGAACAGTGGTCGGCAGAGTATAGAGAGTCTGTACTAGGCTTGGCTAAAGCCTTACAAACGCCTATATTGGCAGATCCCTTATCGCCTATGCGCGCTGTAGAGGATGCGTTAGTTATGGATAGTTATGATGCTTTTTTGAGTGATTCAGCATGGCGAGCAGATTTACAGCCAGAGTACATTTTATTAATTGGGCAAATTCCTGTGTCGAAACGATTACAGCAGTTTGTGAAACAGCAAGCAGGCGCTCTATGTTATCAGATTGATCCAGGAGCGGCGTATCGCAATGGCGCGCTGACGACCAATGTGGTCCTTCAAATAGAGCCCAAAGCGTGGGCTGATCAAATGGTAAAAGCCTTAGCGAATAGGGAGAAAACTGAAGACAGTTTAAACGCTGAGACTACTCTAGTTATTAAAGATGTGGTTAAGCATAAACCAACGGCTTCAACAGCTAAGATTTCTCAGTTTGTTGCTCGTTGGCAACAGGCACAAGCGGGCATGCGCAAGCAATTAAATCAGGCGGCAACAGAAGAAATTCTCTTTGAAGGTCGCTTTGTGCAGGTTTTGCAGCAGTGCTTACCAAGCTATGCAAATGTAGTCGTGGCTAATAGTATGGCTATTCGTGATTTTGATTATTTTTGGCCTCGTGGTGCTACGACCTTACGCGTTTATGGCAATCGTGGGATTAATGGCATTGATGGGATAGAGTCAACCGCTTTAGGCGTAGGGGCAGCCTATGGGGAGCCTACGGTTTTAGTAACTGGGGATTTATCCTTTTTCCATGATATGAATGGTCTTGTCATGGGGCGGACGGAACAGCTTAATCTGGTAGTGCTATTATTTAATAATGATGGGGGCGGTATTTTTGAATACTTGCCACAAAAGGGCGTACCTAATTTTGAATATCTCTTTGGCACGCCTCAAGGTCTTACTTATAGTGCCTTAGCCTCTCTCATGGGGGTGCAATATGAGTCTATCACTGACTATGCGTCTTTTCCTAAGCAAGTGCAAAAGGCTTTACACAAGGGAGGCATTCATATATTAGAAGTTAAAACGAATCGTGCAGTCAGTCGAGAACTTCACAGAAAGTATACGGTAAGTGTGTATGAAAAATGAGTTTGATACAGACGAAACCCGTGTGTATGACCAAGGAGAACGGGCTGAAGTAGAAGCTGTCTTGGAAGCGGCTGATGATGTGTATATTAACATTGATAATGTATCTTACCACGTAGCCTTACGGGGTGAAGGGATGCCGTTAATTTGCTTGCATGGCTTTGCAGAAGCTGGTGATACTTGGGATAAATTAAACATTCCTGGTTTTCGTCTATATTGTGTGGATTTTTTAGGCCATGGCGTATCGGATCGGTCCAATGATCCTGTAATGTATCAACTAGATACGGTGCTTCGTCATTTATATACCTTAATTCACACCTTAGTAGGTCATGAGCCTTATGGTATTTTAGGGTATTCTATGGGTGGTCGCATTGCGTTGCAATATGCGGCCATGTATGAACCAGAGCGATTAATGTTCTTACTATTGGAATCGGCGGCTCCTGGTATTGAAGATATGGCAGCACGGCAGGCACGGGCTGAGGCGGATGAAGCATTAGCGCAAAAAATAGAAAGTCATTCGATTGAGTGGTTTGAAGCCATGTGGTCTCAGCTACCTATTTTTGAAACACAGCGTACTTTATCGCCAGCGGTGCAACAGACGATTAAAGATAGACGCTTGAGCAATACCCCTGAAGTATTGGCTCATACTTTGCGTGGTACCGGACAGGGGATGACCTTGTATGTAGGCAATCAAATTGCCGATTTAGAATTAGAAATTCTTTATGTGTCAGGCCAATTGGATACTAAGTATACTGAGATTGGTCAGACCGTATTTGGTCTTTGTGAAAATGTGGCTCACGTCATTGTGCCTAATGTGGGGCATAATGTGCATGTGGAAGCCCCACAGACCTTTAATGATATTGTAAATTTATTTTTGTCTGATTATAATGATAAAAATATTAGTTAATAAATTAGTTATTATATGTTCCTTAGTGAAGGTTTAAAAGGAGGCTTATTATGAGCAAATTTGATTGGCAAGTATTAGATCGTGGTTACGAAGATGTTATTTATGAAACCTACAATGGTATTGCTAAAATTACCATTAATCGTCCAGAAATTCGTAATGCCTTCCGTCCTAAAACAGTAGTAGAATTAATTGATGCTTTTACCATTGCTCGTGATGATACCGAAGTGGGTGTTATTATTTTGACAGGGGCTAACCATGGTGGCGACGTTAATAAAGAAGCGTTCTGCTCTGGTGGTGACCAAAGCGTGCGTGGTAATGGTGGCTATGTAGGGGAAGACCGTATTCCTCGTTTGAATGTATTAGATTTACAGCATTTAATTCGTATTACGCCAAAACCAGTTATTGCTATGGTTAACGGTTATGCCATTGGTGGGGGCCATGTACTTCATATTGTTTGTGACCTTTCCATTGCATCTGACAATGCTAAGTTCGGTCAAACTGGGCCTCGTGTAGGTTCTTTTGATGCTGGGTATGGTGCTGGTTATTTAGCTCGCTTGGTAGGTCATAAAAAAGCTCGTGAAATTTGGTTCTTATGCCGTCAATACACTGCACAAGAAGCACTTGATATGGGCTTAGTAAATACAGTAGTACCATTTGATCAATTGGAAGAAGAAACTGTTAAATGGTGTGAAGAAATTCTTCAATTATCGCCAATGGCACTTCGTTTCTTAAAAGCTTCCTTCAATGCGGATACGGATGGGTTAGCCGGTTTGCAACAATTTGGTGGCGATGCAACGCTTATGTTCTACACCACTGATGAAGCTAAAGAAGGTCGTGATGCGTTTAAAGAAAAACGTAAACCTAATTTCAAACAATTCCCTAAATTCCCTTGATAGGAGGCCCTTAGTATATGCGATGGTTACGCGAGCGGGCGCAAGCAACTCCCAATCAGCCCTTTCTTGATGGCTATACTTATAAAACAATTTATGAATGTACCGTATTGCAAGCGGGCTTTTTAGAATCCGTCGTGCGTGACGATACGCGCTTAGGCCTTTGCAGTGAAAATTCCGTTCACATGGCCATAACCCTATT
This sequence comes from Veillonella sp. R32, assembly GCF_010093125.1. GTDB lineage: Bacteria > Bacillota > Negativicutes > Veillonellales > Veillonellaceae > Veillonella_A. The sequence continues at coordinate 65,566 of NZ_NMZQ01000010.1, read as the reverse complement.
TGCTTTGTGGTCCTTAGGGAAGGAAATCTTTTTAATTAATCCCCACTTGACAGTGGCTGAACAAGAAGAACAAGCGCAGGCTTTAGGCGTTAAGTTAATTTTTGCCTCTCCTGTAGTGCAGGAAAAAGTGGAAGCTACTTGTAATGGTCGTTTTTGTCGGCCCCATCATAGCTCTGTTAATGAAGTGGCTTGGCGCACTTGGCCTCAGATTCCCCCTATGGATGAAGCATCGCGCACTCGCTTAGTGCAAAGCTTTGAAGGGCTTTTAGTACCGCCGTTGATGGATCAGGCCATTGCGGCCATTATGAATACGAGTGCTACTACGGGGACCGTTAAATCGGTACCCCTTCGGTGGGGGCAGATTGAAGCTCATGTAAAGGCTTCGGCTAAGGTGTTAGGCGTCGATCCTAAGGACAATTGGCTGACCGTGTTGCCGATGTTTCACGTATCAGGTTTATCCATTATTTTGCGGACTTTATATAATGGTACAGCCGCTACGATTATGTCGTCGTTTGATGAAGACCAGGTGGTAACGGCCATTACGGCAGGTAAACTCACTATGGTGTCCTTAGTACCGACCGTGTTACAACGCATTGTAGACCGCATCACGACCCATACGCTACGGGTTGTCCTTTTAGGTGGTGAATTTATTCCCAATGCGCTAGTAGATACTTGTTTGGCCAAGGATATGCCAATTTTTAAAACTTATGGTATGACTGAAACGTTTGCCCAAAGTGCTACTGTTAATGTGTTGGCTAAGCCTGATAAACGGGAAGCCGTAGGTAAGCCTTTGCCTGGCGTTGTTATTGAAGTCAGAAATCCTGATAAAGCCGGTATTGGTGAGATTTGGTTGCAGTCACCTATGCTTATGACAGGCTATTTGGGACAACCGCCTATAGTCGGCTTTTTTAATACCGATGATATGGGGTATTTAGATGACGATGGGTATTTGTATATCGTTAATCGACGCCAGGATATTATTATTTCTGGGGGAGAAAATATTTACCCTAAAGAATTAGAAGATTGTTTATATCGTTTGCCAGGTGTCACTGAATGTGCAGTGGTGCCCAAAGCGGATGAACGGTGGGGGCAAGTTCCTATTTTATATTATGCTGGCGATGCCTCTGTGAAAGCAGTGAAAGAACATTTGCTCAATCATTTAGGGCGCTACAAGCAACCAAAAGCGATATGTCGCTTAGAGAAATTACCACGGAATAATTCCGGAAAAATTTTGCGGCGCACCTTAATGGAAGAAGCGGCCGATATGTAATAAAATATTTAATCTAGTTATGTAATAAGATATTTAGTCTAGTTTTTAAGATTGACGTAGGAGGTGTAAGGCATGGCGAAGAATCAGCTAGGCACTGGTCACATGGATATTCCAGCTTTGGTTAGTCATGAGCATACACCACATTTGGTTAGTCATGAGCATATACCAAGTTTGGCTAGTCGTAGTCATACGCCAGATTCGGGTCGTCATAGTATGACGGTAGCTTCGATTACACTATGGCACCTTGCCTTACCTTTACGTTTTACCTTTAAAACAGCACAAGGCCAAGTACAACGACGAGAGAGTTTAATTATTGAAGTGACGACCACCACGGGCTATACTGGCTATGGCGAAGTGGTGGCCTTTACGGATCCTTTTTATACGGCAGAAACGTTGAGCGAAAGTAAAAAAATACTGCAGACGGCGTGGCTGCCGTTCTTTATAGGTAGTACCTTAAGCGGACCTTGGGCTTGTTATGAGTTATTAACAGATAGTCGTCGTCTACAGTATCCTATGGCCTGGGCAGGGCTTGAAAATGCTTTGCTTCATGCCTATTATGGTGAACAAGGGGTATCTACTATTGATAGATTAGTACCTGGTCATAAAAAAAGCGAAATTGCAACAGGCGTTGTCCTAGGTGATATGCCCATCTCTGAAGTGCTAACGGCTGTAGCTACCTATGTGGCGGCGGGCTGTGAGCGGATTAAATTGAAACTATCTCCGCGTGATGCCATAGCACGGGTGAAAGCCGTACGGGACGCTTTTCCTCATATTACCTTGGCCGGTGATGCCAATGGGAGCTTTTCATTGGAACAAGCATCAGATATAATCGCTTTAAATGCCTATAATTTGAAGTCCTTAGAGGAACCGTTTCAAGTCGCAAATGGACAAACGGGGTGTGACGTGTATGGGGCCTTGCCAAAGACTTTGCGTACGGCGATTCAGACGCCGATTTGTTTTGATGAAAGTGTACAGTCCCTTGCGGAATTACAAGGTATGTATGAAACGGGCTGGCTCGATTTACTCAATATTAAAGTTGGACGCTTAGGAGGGCTTCGTGAAACGCTCCGTTGCTTAGCGTTTTGTCGTGAGAAGGGTATTGGCTTCTGGATTGGGAGCATGGTGGAAAGTGGCGTTTCAAAATATATGCATGTACAATTGGCTGCTTTAAGTGATACGTGGATGGCAGGCGATTTGTCTAGCATGAGTCGTTATTTTGAACGAGATATTATTACCACCCCGATTGAGTTTCAACAGGGGTATATGCCCGTCACCTTTGGTGCTGGTCTAGGTACTACTGTTGATACAAAGCAGCTACAAGCGTATGCTGTAGATTGTCAATGTTTTACGTAGATAGGTATTCGCTATACGATTTATACTGAAAAGGATAAGAAGATGAATTTAGTTGATCAATTGCAGATACAATATATGAATTTGACGGACACGGGCTTTGAAAGTGCTATGGCCCTTTCCTCATTTCATGCGCAGCCTTTTGGCTATTTGAATGGTGGTGCTACCATTGCTTTTTGTGAGGCGATTGCTGGCATGGCGAGTAATCGTATGGGGCAAGGGGAATATGTTGGCGTAGGGCAAACGGTTACGGCACAACATTTACGGCCGATGAAAGCGGAGGGCTTGTTGAAAGCGACGGGGACTTTGTTACACGGTGGTAACCGAAATCATGTGTGGGAGATTAAGGTCACGGATGAAACGGGACACCTTATTTCACAAGTGACGGTGGTAAATGCTCTTATTCGTATGGCAAAAGAGGCATAAATGATGGCACTGCGATGCAAGTTGCTGACGGTGGTAAATGCCCTTATTTGTATGGCAAAAGACGTGTAAGTAGTAGTGAAGGAACTCATTGGCGTATTTGAAAGTAAGCTAAGTAGTGATACAGTCCTTTGGATAGCGAAACTAGATTAAGTATAGGAGTTTATTTGTATGTTAGAACGTAAAACCTTTGGTCTCGTCGTGTTAGTCGGTATCTTCGCAGGCCTAGTAGGTATCGTATTTACTAATTTATTACATGTGATTCAACATGCTATGTATAATTACAGTACTGCTGATGGGTACAGTTTTGGTGTGGGGGTAGCACAGGTGAGCGGTGAACATCGGCTTTGGGCTTTATTGGCCTGTGGTTTGGTGGCCGGTGTAGGTTGGGTGTTAATACATCGCTATGGTGGTAAATTAGTTGAAGTAAAAGATGCTGTTAAGGATGTAACCAAAGAAATGCCACCAGTAACCACGTTGTTGCATGCTACTTTGCAAATTATTACGGTTGGCATGGGCTCCCCTTTAGGCCGTGAAGTGGCGCCTCGGGAAGCCACCTCAGCACTGATTACCTGGGTTATGCGCTATGTGGAAGTGACTAAGGAAAATAAAGCCTTACTGATTGCATGCGCTTCGGGGGCTGGTTTGGCAGCGGTGTATAATTCACCGGTATCAGCTACTATTTTTGTTCTTGAAACGCTCTTATTGACTTGGAATGTGCGTGCTTTAAGTGCTGCCTTTATTGCCTGCGGAGTGGCGACCTTTATAGTTCGCCTTGGTTTAGGGGATACGATTCAATACGATATGCCACAACCAGCTATGATAGGTTCATTTGCCGAATTTGCTGTATTGTTAGGTGTTATTATCGGCATTGCTGTCGTATTCTTTGATAAAACGCAGGCTAAATTGCCAAAGTTTGATCGTAAAAGTTTTAAAATGATTCTGTTCTCCGTTGTTGCATTTGGTGTAGTCGGTCTTATGTCGATGTATTTCCCTGCTATTTTAGGTAATGGCAAACCAGGCAATCAGCTTACGTTTGCTGATTTAGTGACTTGGCAATATGCATTAGGTTTATTTGCAACTAAATGGGTGGCTGTCTTGCTGGCTTTAGCAGTAGGTGCTTATGGTGGTAAAATTACACCATCCATGATGCTTGGCAGTACCTTGGCACTGGCTGTGGCAGTTGCTTGGAGTGTTATAATGGGGCCTATTTCTATTGGGCTAGCGGCCTTTTTAGGGGCCGTTGTATTCCTCGGCTTAGCGCAGAAAATGCCACTTACTTCGGCTGTATTTATGTTAGAATTATCTCGTTTTTCTGTCGAATTATTCTTCCCTATTGCGTTGGCTATGGGTATGGGCATGTTGACCCAGCAATGGCTAAAAACGCGTATATAAAAGAGAGGAACTATGAATAGGAATGGATAGAAGGGGCATCAGGAATATTAAAGAATATTAAGGAATAGGAGCGACGTTGAGAATATTAAAGGATATGAAGGTTGGTATGAATAGTAAAGGATATGAGGGATAACATGAATATTAAAGGATTAGATCATTTAGTGATTACTACGCAAGATTTGAAAGCTTGTTTGCATTTTTACGGTGATGTGTTAGGGATGACTGTAAAAGAAAATAATGGTCGCTACGCCTTACACTTTGGAAATCAGAAACTTAACATTCATACCAAAAAAGCGGAATTTTTACCAGCCGCACAATATCCTACGTATGGTAGTTTAGATGTATGTTTAGTAGTGGCAGGATCTATAGATGCGGTTGTGGCAGACATTAAGGCTAAGGGGTATCCTATCGAACTTGGGCCGGTTAATAGAAATGGTGCGATGGGTCCTATGAAAAGCGTGTATTTACGAGATGGGGACGGAAATTTGGTGGAATTATGTTGCTATGAGTAGGCATAACAATATAACCCAGTTGTAAGGCGTGAATGGTTTAGTAGACGCTTAATAATTGCGTTGATTAGTAGTTTTAAAAATTTAAAAAGAAAAAACTAAAATTTTTTAAAAAAGTACTTGCGCACATTTTTTACTTGTGATAAAATAACTTTGTTGTTGCGAAAGAGTAAATAAAAAGCACGACGAAAAGAATAGTTTTTCTTTTAAATCGGGGCATAGCGCAGTTTGGTAGCGCACCTGGCTTGGGACCAGGGGGTCGCAGGTTCGAATCCTGCTGCTCCGACCATTTTTTTATTGCGGGTGTAGCTCAATGGTAGAGCCCCAGCCTTCCAAGCTGGTCGCGAGGGTTCGATTCCCTTCACCCGCTCCATTTTTTTATGTGGAATTTTTTCTGTGTAATATGCTGAAATTATAGTAATCCAAGCTGACTTGAATTGCATTTTTTATAATGGGTAGTGTATAATATATACGGTGAAAAATTCTTTTTTTAATTTCATATGGTCCAGTAGCTCAGTTGGATAGAGCAACGGCCTTCTAAGCCGTGGGTCGGGAGTTCGAATCTCTCCTGGATCACCATAGTAAAAAAGCAACCATGCGGGTTTTCGGAATTACGAAAATTAGCATGGTTGATTTTTTGTGCTTTTGTCGCTGAGTCTCAGTAATATGTCCCCCTCCATGATATCTTCATAACTATATCGTAAAATATAAATATAGTTAATAAAGGGAGGAACAATGTATGAAAATGACTAATGCTTTAAAACGTAGCCTTATGGCAGCAGGATTATTGGCAGTTGTGGTAACTCCGTTATTGAATGATACAGCTAAGGCTGCAGATAATACTAAACCAAATGAGAATGCAAATATTAATGCGAAATATAATGCAAATTACAACTCTGGTAATGATAAGAAGAATTTAGAATGGCAGGCAAAAGTTATTGAACAACTATTGCGTGGGAATTTAGATTCTATCAATGAGCAGCTTAATGAGCGCTTGCAACAACAAAATGATAAAGCAGATAAGAAACAGCAAAGCCAAGTTCAGAAACAAGAAGCTAATGGAAAATTGCCAATGACTTTAACATCACGAGCAAATTTACCAGCATCGTATGACAAACAGTACATTCAAAATAACTTTACTGATGTATCTAAGTATGTACTTGATACAGGTTTCGTAAATTCTGATTTTAGATTATATGTACAGCCAATTCGAGTAAATAAAGATGTGTTAGAATTAGTTAGTTATGGCTTCTTGACGGATAATACACCTGATATGTTTGCCCGTTATATGGCATATGACTTAAAAATTGATACAATATATTACAGTAAGTATCGTTTAAATTATGATGCTAATACATTGAAAACAACGGAAGTGGAAACCTTTGATGCTGTAGAAACGGAATCACTACCAGCTGTCCATGATGAAATGGTTGAATTAGCAAAACAAGTAGGCTACTAATAGATTATATTAGATTGGATTAAGTAGTTTCAGATATGGATATCAAAGCTCTCAAGTGTGAGAAACATACATCACATTTGAGGGCTTTTTGCATATTTGATATATCTATAAAAAAGGAGTTTTCAAGGGGCCGTGACGAATAGTAACAATGTAGTTATGAAGCATATACATATATACCATAGGCAGTAGTGTAAATAGGTGAGAAAGTGTGATCACAATGGGGCTAATGGAGAAACAGCAGACGACATTTCATCAAGTGACGATAGAAGATCATAGAGGCGAACCATTTTATATTATGAAAGTGGATTCACAAGACACGATTGCAGTTGAATGCATTGAAGATTTTGAACCCGCGCATATGGAGCCGTATATTGAATATTATGTGGCACCAGCTAACTTTGTTGTTAGAGCCTTAGCTTCGATAAAAGGCAGCAGCGATAAGGTTGTTGCTATTTATGCGCGGCATGAGCCGTCCGCAAGAGCGTCCTATAATCCGATACTTTCAAAATTGGTCAAAGAGGATGTGTATGGCCTTGGCTTTTTGGGTTGTGCAGACAGGGACTTACAAACTATTAGAGGCATGACGGACGTAGTGAAACAAGATTTATTAGTTGCGTTAGCTAAGACTTTTGAACATCAGCGGGCGCTGAATGTAGTAGAAGGGCATACTATACGTCGTTTCACAGGTGTGGTTGGTGAACGAGAAATAGTATTGGCGGCGGCTATTAAACGTTTCTTTGGCGATGAGGTAACCTTTGAGGCTACCTATAATCATCATAATGAAGATGGTAGCGAAGATATATATTATAAGAGTGTAGGTGAAATGTACTTTGTTTCTTGTCATCAAGTGGCCAAGGAGGGGCGAATGGGGGTAGGCGTGTTTAAGCGCGCCGAACAGGTGCAACGCAATATTGATAGCAAGGCACAAAGCAAGTTAGAATATGCAGAAGCGTTGCAGATTTTAAATGGGCGACTCGTTAATGTGAGGGCGGCAACGGTACGTATGCTAGAAGATGTAGTAAAGGCCTATTTAGTAGAACGGGGCTATGAATATAGGACAAGGCCTGCGTTGGGTTTTAAGCGTTTACAATCTATTAAAGTGGACACTAAAGGCAAGGATAGCAAGGAAGGAGGCGCTACTTTAGGCGAGTGTGACTGTATTTTTGTGGGCCCGTATGGGATGCGCTATTTTGCTAATGTAGAGTTGGTCGATCATAGTTGGCTATTTATTGATATAGAAGTAGCAAAACGAACTGTTGATTTTGTTATATACGAAGAGGTGATGTATAAAATATATGATACAACCGAGGGCATTAGAGATTAAGGGTTATATGGGGTGAAAAGGTTGTAGAATGTCAAAAAAACGACGATTTTTTATGGACTATAAAATTCACTAAGGTTTTGCTTTATCGTAATAAATTGATATTTCATAAAATAATTTAAAAATAGCTGTAAATTTATTTGACTATGTGCAGACTTTAGCATAGTAAAATGAACATAACATATCAAGATTAAGTTGTATTTGTGTAGTAAAGGAAGGATTTTTAATGTAGTAATTAATAAATAAGGGTGATGATTATGAAAAAGTATTCGATGGAACATGTTATGAGGTTTGTCGTTTTTAGTATTCTCGGTATTATTATATTTTTCATACCTATAACGATTGGCGGTAAATCCACAATCCCCCTAGATCACGTGGTATCCTATATTTTGAAAATTCCTTATTTTCAAGAGGTATATGGCGGTCTTTTAGTAGTCATCGGTGCTTTGCTTCCCTTTATTACTAGAACGTGGAACAAAAATACAACAACGACTATTTTTTCAATATTAAATATTTTAGCGATTCCCTTTGTATATATGGCTTTGATGAAAACAGGGCCCGATTTTTTGATGAATAAGGATACGATTCCGTTTATTTACTCTAAAATTGTAGTGCCTGTAATTACGATTGTACCTATTGGGGCTGCATTCCTGGCACTTTTAATTAATTATGGCCTTATGGAATTTGTAGGTGTATTTATGCGACCTATTATGCGACCACTATGGAAAACGCCAGGACGTTCTGCTATTGATGCGGTAGCGTCCTTTGTAGGTAGTTATTCGGTAGCGTTACTCATTACGAACCGCGTATTTAAAGAAGGTAAATATACAGCGAAAGAAGCGGTCATTATTGCCACCGGGTTCTCGACTGTATCGGCTACTTTTATGATTATTGTAGCGAAGACTCTTAATCTATTGGATGTGTGGAATTTATACTTCTGGGCTACGGTTGTAGTTACTTTCTTGGTAACGGCAGTAACAGCTCGTATTTATCCTATTAGCCGTAAAGCTGATGAATATTATCAAGGGGTACAAGGTAATGTTGAAAAAACAGTAGTCCATGATAAATTTAAAGTGGCTTTTGAAGAAGCTATGGAAACCGCTTCACAAGCAGATGGCATTATTATAGGCACTTACCATCATTTACGGGATGGTCTTAATTTGGCGTTAAAAATTGCCCCATCCTTGATGGCGATTGGCGTGTTGGGGATTGTTATTGCTAACCATACACCTGTATTTAATGTACTGGCATATCTTTTATATCCATTTACCTTGGTAACTGGTTTTGAAGAACCATTCTTAGTGGCTAAAGCGTTATCCTTAGGGATTGCTGAAATGTTCTTGCCAGCCGTGTTAGTAACTCAGTTGAGCTTTGAAGTACGTATGTTAGTAGCGATTACTTGCGTTTCAGAAGTATTATTCTTCTCTGCTTCAATCCCATGTATGATGGCAACAGAAATTCCAATTAAATTGAGTGACTATTTTATTATTTGGTTTGAACGGGTAGCTTTATCTATTCTCATTTCAGTGCCTGTTATTTATGCAGCAAAACTTATTATGTAGTAACTAAAAATATCCGCCCTATAGTTGTGCAAAACAGCTATAAGGCGGATTCTTTTTATTTCTTATTTTGTTATCATCCTATTTTGAAAAGTCTACAGTAATGCCAAGGGCTTTCGCAATACCTTCGCCATAGGCAGGATCACATTGATAACAATGTTTAGCATGCCGTTCTTTGATGAAATCAGGTACACCGGTCATAGCGCGAGCTGTGTTTTCAAATAATACTTGTTGTTGTTCTGGTTTCATAAGGCGGAATAATTTGCCTGGTTGGGTGAAGAAATCAGAATCATCTTCGTAAAAATCATATTGGTAGGCTGGCCCCGTCACGTCGAGGGCTGGTTCTTTAAATTCTGGTTGGTTAGCCCATTCGCCATAGCTATTTGGGGCATAGCCAATAGTGCTACCATGGTTGCCATCTACACGGCCGAGGCCATCGCGATGATACATGTTAACCGGGCATTTAGCGGCGTTAACAGGAATTTGATGATAGTTAGTACCTAGACGGTAACGTTGCGCATCCGCATAGGAGAATAAGCGTCCTTGTAACATTCTGTCAGGGGAGAAGCCGATGCCTGGCACAATTGTGGAAGGGGCAAAGGCAGCTTGTTCTACATCTTGGAAATAGTTTTCTGGATTGCGGTTCAATTCCATTACGCCCACTTCGATTAATGGGAATTCATCATGGTACCAAACTTTAGTTAAATCAAATGCATTATATGGCATTTGTTTTGCTTGTTCTTCGGTCATGACCTGAATGAACAATTTCCATTTTGGAAAATCCCCGTTTTCAATGGCATCAAATAAATCTCGTTGATGACTTTCGCGATCATTAGCTACTAAATTAGCGGCTTCTTGGTCTGTTAAATTTTCAATGCCTTGTTGGCATACCCAGTGGAATTTGACCCAAACACGTTCATCATTAGCATTGATTAAACTGTAAGTATGACTACCAAAACCATGCATATGGCGATAGGAGGACGGAATACCACGGTCACTCATAACAATGGTTATTTGATGAATGGCTTCGGGAAGGCTAGTCCAGAAATCCCAGTTAGCCGTGGCATCGCGAAGATTGGTTTTAGGATTGCGTTTTACAGCGCGGTTTAAATCAGGAAATTGTAATGGATCGCGGATGAAAAATACGGGCGTGTTGTTACCTACTAAGTCCCAGTTACCTTCTTCGGTGTAAAATTTAACGGCAAAACCACGAATATCTCGTTCTGCATCAGCGGCGCCACGTTCACCAGCTACTGTGGAAAAACGAACGAATAAATCTGTTTTCTTACCAACTTCTGAAAAGAGGTTAGCTTTTGTATATTTTGTAATATCGTGGGTAACGGTGAAGGTACCAAAGGCACCAGACCCTTTAGCATGCATGCGACGTTCAGGAATGACTTCGCGAGCAAAATGGCCTAATTTCTCCATAAGCCATACATCTTGCATTAAAACGGGGCCCCGTTTACCAGCGGTCATACTGTTATTGTTGTCCGGTACGGGTGCACCAAAAGCAGTGGTCAATTTCTTTTTGTCACTCATTTTCTCTGTCCTCCTTAGTACTTACTAGATTCTTACTGTCTTAGTAATGGATAATTATTATCCGTTGTTAATGTTATTATAACATTAATATTTTCGATGTACAAGGGGATATGCAAAATGTGGAATTGATGAATGCGGTGCTAGAATTTTAAATTAAATTCAGCTCGGTAGTAATCGCCTAAGGATATGCCTTCTTGATTTTTACTATTAAAACCATAGAAAGCAGAGAATCCTAGATTTTTTTCGAGGGCGTAATTAGTGCTTACTAGCCAACCTTTGTAGTCTCGTAACCAAGCTTGGGCATAGCGGGACGTAAATACTGGGGAGTTAATATCTTCATTAAAATATTGTAATTTAACATCCCAAGAACCTTCTTTAGACAGGTTATAATTACCATAGGTAAGGCTCGCTACCCAAGCATCACCGTTATCAAAGTCTTTAGCGGTGAGCCATTCTCCATCTAAGGTAAGATGCTGATTGAGTTTTATTTTAGTTGCGAATCCATAAAAATCAGTATTTATGTTTTTGTTGCCTATTAGATAGTAGGTCGACATATCTACTCGTTTGGCAAAGTTTTTACGTAACTGTATAACTGTTAAAGTAGGGTTTTCGTCACCCGATAAGTTGGGGACAATTTTGGTTCGTTTATCATTTCGTGTAGCTGGGAATGTCCCGGCATAAAAAGAAGTTAGGGATCCATAACCTACTTCAAATTGAAGTCCATCATGCGAATAGCTACCGAGTATACCGTCAAATGGCTCATTACTATAGGCGAGTCCTTCACCTAAGCGGAGGCCAGTTCTGCCAAGCGACAGACGAAACTTATTGCTAAAGGCATGGGTGATGGCCATTCGATCGAAACCAATGTCCGTATTATTGGCAGCACCAAATTCTGGGTCTCCTTTGGTACTACCAGTTCGTACACGAATTGTTGCAGACGTATTTTTATTAATAAAGGTATCTAGTTGAATGCGTGCCCGATAATCAAACTTTGATTTGCTCTTAGTTTTGAAAACACCTTCGTTTTCGCTCCCTCTATAACGAATACGTACATCACCAGATATTTTAGTATTGCCAACTTTTGACTCTAAGGCTTCTACGCGTATGCCTAGATTATTTAACTCTGCACTAAATTCTGTAGAGAGTCTATTGATTACAGCTAATTGTTCTGTGGAGGCTGTTTCTTGGTGAGCCAGTGCTTTAGCGACCATTTGCGCCATTTCAAAGCGGGTAATTGTTTGATTTCCTTTGAAAGTTTGATCAGGATAGCCAGTTATAATACCTTCTTTGGCAAGTTGGCTAACAGCTTGGTAGGCCCATGTATCGGCCGTAACATCTACAAATGGATTGGTGGCAACGCTAGTAGTAGTGGTTGCTATGGTTGATAATAATATGGCAATAAGTGTTTTTTTGTTCATAGTAGGTTACTCCCTTTTAATATAAGCACTAAATGTAAGTGTTAGTTAGTGGGTAGTAACAGTAAGTAGTTCTAGTTGGAGTATATCATTAATTAGTGATTATGAAAATAAAAGAATGAATATTATAAATTTTTTAGAGAATTATTACTAAAAGTAAAAGGACAACGTTTTCCATGATACCGAGGGTTGATAAGATAATAAAGTGAAAAAATAAAATAAAAATGTTTTGAATATAACTATAAAGCATAATAAAGATGATTGACATGTATTGCTAAATGGTGTATCTTGTAGTCAAGGGTTATGGAAAACGATTTCCGTAACACGAGTATTAAAAACCGGTTTTAAGTAGTAATAGTAAGTAGAAATTGTTTTCATAAAAAAGAAAAGGACGTGTAAACTATGTTAAATGACAACTGGAAAGGCTTAAATCCTGCAATTATGATTCCTCTTAATGATGATTACTCTATTAATGAGAAAGAACTTCGGAATTATGTAGAATGGTTAATTTCTCATGAACATATTACTGGTTTAGTAACGAATGGCCATACTGGCGAAATAGGTGGTTTCACTCGTGAAGAACGTGCTCGCATTACTAAAATCGTTGCAGATCAAGCAAAAGGTCGTGTTCGTGTTATTTCTGGTGTTAGTGCAGAAGGTACTATCGACGCTATCGAAGATGCTAAAGCAGCTCAAGAAGCTGGTGCTGATGGTATTTTATTGATGCCACCACATGTATGGCTACGTTTTAGCATGAAACAAGAATCTGCCATCCAATTTATTAAAGACGTGGCTGATGCCATTGATATTGGTATCGTCATTCACTTATATCCTGCTAACTCTAAAGGTTTCTATCCTGTACAGACATTATTAGAAATGTGCAAAATCCCTAATGTTAAAGCTATTAAAATGGGTACTCGTGATGAAGCGCTTTATGAACGCGACATTCGAATCTTACGTGAAAAAGCACCTCATGTAATGTTATGGACTTGTCATGATGAATATATTTGTACTTCTTTATTAAACCCAGGTATGGATGGCGCATTGATTGGTTTCTGTGGTTGCGTTCCAGAAGCTATTAATAATATGTATCAAAAAGTACTTGAAGGTAATTTGGCTGAAATTCGCGAAGCCAATGAACCAGTTCAACGTATGTCAGCGGCTATTTATGGTACTGGCGAACCTACTGGTGAAGCACATGCTCGTATGAAAGAAGCTTTATATCAACGTAAAGTATTTAGCTCTCCATTAATGCGTAAACCACTAGTTCCATTGTCTCAAGCTGAAAAAGATAGTGTAACTGAAGCGATTAGACTTGGTAATGTAAAAACTGTTGATTTAGTATAATACCGAAATAGAAATATTCACCAAGCGACTTTCATAATTTTATAGTATATTAGTAAATAAGTAAGAAATGTTAGAGGAGATAACTAAATAAAGTCTATCTCCTCTATTTTTTATAAGTCCATATGGTGAATATTCTCATTAAAATATGGAGAAATAATATGGCTAATATAATAGTTGATGGAAAAGAAGTTAGGAAGTTAAGCTTTTTAGAATTATTGAAAAAAGTAGGACCTGGGATTATTTTAACGGGTGTTGTTATTGGGCCTGGGAATATAACTATGTCGGCTATGTTAGGTGCTAATTATGGATATAGTATGGTCTGGCTAATTTTACCAATTATGTTTATGGGGATTGCATTTATGATTACGTCGTACCGTATTGGTATGTTAACGGGTATGCCCATTATTCATGCGATTCGACATTATTATGGTAAATGGGCTGCTATTGTGGCTGGTGTAGCGACATTTTTATCTTGTTTTTTCTTTACCCTTGGCAATATTACCGGTACGGGTGCGGGCATGCAGTTAATTTTTAATATAAATTGGAAGTTAGGCGCTTTAATCATGCTAGCGGTTTTAATGTACTGTTATTTTTCTAAAGGTGTATATAGTAAAGTAGAAAAAGGTATTTTAATTTGTATTTTAGCTATGATTGTTGCCTTCTTTGCAACTTTAGGAGCTGTAGGTGGGCCTGACTGGGGAGAATTCGGTTATGGTTTATCTCATTGGACAATAGCTACTGGTAGTTTAGCTACAGCTTTAGGTTATATTAGTACAAATGCATCTGTAACGGCGGGGGTGTATGGGACGTATTTAGGTCTTGAAAAGAAATGGAAAAAAGAAGATCTATTTAATGGTACGATGTTAGCTGATTCGGTGGTGCATGTAGTAAGTGTTATTTTAATTTCTGGAGCTATTGTATTAGTAGGTGCCATTGTATTACATCCTCAAGGTTTAACGATTAAACAACCAGCACAATTAGCTGAGTTGTTATCACCATTTATGGGTGATGCGGCTAAATATATGATGGGGGTAGCTTTATTAGGGGCTGGCTTTTCCTCGTTGCTTGGTAATACACAGCGTGGCATGGTATTATTGAATGCAGGTTTTGATAAAGCTGTTGGATTAGAGAGTAAACCTATCAAATGGGGCTGTTTTGTATGTATTGTTATTGCTACTGTAATTTGTTTTTTGTATGATGGCTCACCAACACAATTAATTTTTATTGCTAATGTTGCTACTGCCATTGCAACTCCTTTTGCAGGATTCTTTATTACACTCATGATTTTTAGAAAAGATGTTAATGAAGGGTATGGAACACCTAGGATGTTACAGTTTGCAATGTTAATTAGTTATCTCTTTGTTTTAGTGATTACAGGATTTGCTATAGCAAAGATGTTTTAATTTTTTTTACTCTGAGTTATAATAATTATATATAGTTGCTATTAAAAACTTTGTTATTTTTTAGCAGAATTCCAATAAAATACACTCCTAGGAGTGTATTTTATGCTATTACAGAATTGAGGTAAATTATGGCTTATTCTATCGAAGATGTCGCTAAAGAAGCAGGTGTGTCTATTACGACGGTTTCGCGTGTCATTAATAATTCAAGCCATGCTGTTTCAGAAAAGACTCGGAAAAAAGTTGAAAAAGCAATAAAGAAGCTAGATTATAAGCCTAATATTTCTGCTCAAACATTACGGCAATCATACACGAATGTGATTGCGTTTATTGCTCGCGATTTATCGGATGCTTATTATGGTGAAATGGCGAGAGGAATTACAGAGGCCGCCATTAATCGAGGTGTATTATCCTTTGTATGTAATACAGGGCGTAAAACAGATGATGAGATGCGTTATCATGAGTTGTTTAATCAATATCGAATTCGTGGTTTAATTTTAGGTGGGGGCGGGTTTAATACAGCACAATATCGTAAAACATTAGCTGAAGAAATTGAAAAATATAAATCTCGAGATTTACGAATTATTGCACTGGCTCCACAAGGGATTGATATTGACTCTGTTATGATTGACAATGCAGCAACTGCAGAAAAAATGGCAGAGCATTTATTAGAGTTAGGTCATCGTTCTGTACTATATGTAGGTGGGCCAGATAATGTGTGTACTGTACAAGAACGTTTGAAAGGATATAAAAAAGCATTAGCAAAATATAATCTTTTAGTTAATGAGGATTTAATTATCCATACAGATAATACGTGGTCAGGGGCGTATGAGGTAGTAAGTTCTGTTCTTGAAGAGAAGCCTTCATTTACAGCGATATTTTGTGATAATGATAATGTTGCGTTAAGTGTGATGCGTGCAGTTAAAGATTATGGATTACGGGTGCCTGAAGATATTTCTGTAGTGGGTATCGGTGGCTTGCCCAATAGTCAATATTCATCGCCTATTTTGACTACTATGAAAATTCCTTTATATGAAATTGGGGTAAAAGCAGTAGAGCGATTATTGACACCTAAAGAATTCCCCGATGTGATTGAACGATTTGTATTTCCTACGGAACTTCAAGAAGGTAATAGTGTAAAAGCATTAAAATGATAAATGTTTGTCAAAAAATGGCTGTAGTAAGTGTAATTATAGTACTTACTACAGCTTTTTGTACATAGTTTAGGTTACGTGCTTTTCTCATTTACATTTTATTTCTTTGTAGTATCATAAACATATCGATTTAATTGTATGTTTATAATGAGGGTGAGCAATATAGTATATGAAATATATTTTTAGAATTATATTAATGGCGTGTTGCCTTATAGTTCCATTAGGGGCTCAAGCAAAAACAGTTCACACCACTTTGGCTGGAGACCATGGTCAGCTTGCAGCTATTATACAGACTCCAGATAATAAAGATAGTTATCCTATGGTTATTCTTATGCATGGATTTTCTGCGAGCAAAGATTACAAATTATTAGAGCTCATTGCTAATGAGTTAGAGGCTAATGGAATTGCCTCTGTTTGCTTTGATTTTAATGGACACGGTGAGAGTGACGGTCGTTTCCAAGATATGACAGTGCCTAATGAAATTGAGGATGCAAAGCAAGTATATACCTATGTAAAGCAGTTGCCTGCGGTTACAAAGATTTTTTTGGTAGGCCATTCACAAGGTGGGGTAGTGGCTAGTATGTTGGCGGGTGAATTAAGTAAAGAAGAAGGTAAAACAGCGATTCAAAGTTTAGTGTTATTAGCGCCGGCTAGTAATATTAAAGATGGGGCGTTAGGGAGTGGTACATTTGGGATTCAATTTAATGTTGATACTATGCCAGAGTATATTGAATTACCTAGCGGTTTGCGAGTCGGACGAAATTATTTTAAAACTGCGTATAACTTACCCATTTATGAAACTGCCAAGCAATATACTGGGCCTGTAAAAATTATTCATGGTAGTCAAGATGAAATGGTGCCTACTCGTTACAGTAAGGAATTTGCTAATATGTATGATAATGTGGAATTAGAAATTCTTGATGGCTATGATCATGAATTTACCCAGAATATGCCCGCAGTAGCAGATTTGGTGACTAAATTTATTATAAATTCAGACGTTGCAAGGGGCCAGGAGGTAGTTGCTAATAATCAGACGTCTTCTTGGTGGGAACGATTGAAACAGTGGCTATATGAATTGGTTAATAGTTATTGGCAGTAAACAAGATTGTAATTAAAAAATAAAAAAACAAAAATAAAAAAACAAAAATAAAAAAAACAAAAAGACCTGTGAAACTATAAGTATCATAAGTGTATGTGCTTACAGTTTCATAGGTCTTTTTATGTGCAACTGTATTTTAATTAAGAGGGTATTTATTTAATGAAAACTTTTTGCATAAAAGAAGGAATAATATGTGTTTTTGTAGAAATTTAACTAAAGTTAGTATTGATGCCTTAAAATCATAAATGGATTGTGTTAATGGATTAGTTAAGTGGGCGTAATTGTAACGTTAAGATTAAAAGTGTAAAGGCTTTGATTTAATAGTTGTTTTGTGAATTAAGTATGAAAATAATAAAATAATATTAATAGATTTATTGCTTAATAAGACTAATTAGGGACTAGAAGGAATTTAATTCCTTTTTTATCTTTTTTTTGATAAAATAAAGATAAATGAATTTTTGATTAAAATTAGGGGATGCTTATGACAAATGAAGAGGTACTTCAATTTCAGCAAATTCTTGATGAACAGTTATTTAAGGCAAAAGAGTTAAAACGGAGAGGGAAAATTTATGAAGCGTTACTAATTGAGTATGAAAGTCTTAAAATATCTATAAAAATATATGATACTGTTCGTCACCCTTATATCGTAGATGTATATAAATCAATTGGAAAATTATTATATTTACTAGAAGCTTATGCACTAAGTATAGACGCCTATTTATTAGGATACACTACTTCGACGGTAATTCCACATCATAGAAAAAAATTGACAAAGGAGCAAGGGATTATAACACGCCATTGTGGATATGCTATATTAGCCCATTTGAATGTGCATGTTTCTCAACCGATAAAAGATAGATATTGGCATTCAATTCATGGTTCAAAGTATGATTTACCTAATGATTATGATTTTACATCTGAAGGGCTTTATGAAGCTAGTGCGCAGCATAAAGGTGTTGAAATTATGACCGTATTATCTAGTGAACTGAATGAATATTTTAATGTTAATTATACGACATTATTACAACATATTGATACTAAAATTAATATATTTACTCACCAGCTTGACGAGTTTCTTTGTCAGAAGCAAGACTCAGCTGATAAAGATAATCAAGTAGTTCAAAATATTCATAAAAAGCAGAAGGAAGAAGGCAACATTAAAAATAAAATTCAATTTACTAAAAGTAATTGTGAAGATTTTATTCAAGAACCTCAGAGTGATGATAATATAGATGGTTCTCCGCTGAAATGGAGTTTTATGATTATTGCTAGTCTTATTATATTTTATTATTTGTTTTGCTAATAATGATTAGTTAGGAATAATCTTAGAAAAAGAATGCTATCTGTTGCGTTTTAACTATGGATATATGAGATTGCGTTATTTAAAATAAATTTAATTGAAGTATGTTAGCTAAATTTATTATTTGGCTTATGTTTATCCTGGATAAATTGATGAAGGGCAATACTATTTATTATGTTTGATATAGGGGGAATTTATCGGAATAAGAATAAATTAGGATTTGCTTGTGGAAAAGGTTGTATTGTGTTGTAAATTTATGTTTTATAAGGAATGATTTGTGGAAGTTTTATGTAATTGAAAGGGATTTTATATAAGATAGAGAATTAATATAGATAATATGGGGATATAGAGGAGGTATAGTGTGGATAAGGAAAAGAATGAAAGTGGATGGGAGCTTGCTGGACAGGTTATTGCTGGTACAGTTTTAGCTACAGGATATATTGCGGCTAAAAGTAGTATGTGGTTAGGTAAAAAAATTGTTAGTGGCTCTAAAGTTGTATATGAAAAAACTGTTGATGGAAAAAGAAAAATAGATGAAATAAAACAAATTGAAATTAATGTGAAAAAATTTCAAGAAGAAGAAAAAGAAATTATACAGAAAAAACAAGCAGAATATGAAAAAAAGATTAATGTTGAAATTGTGAAGTATGATTTAACTTGTAAGTCCATTTTAAATGTTGTTAAAACATCAGAAAAGTATTCGCTTTATTATGAAGGAATGAACGAAAATTCTTTCAGAACAGAAAATAAAAATACTACTAATAAATTATATGCGCAAACTTCGCTTAATAGTATTGAGGTGGCAAGTGCTTCTTTAGCTAAAGGTGTAGGAACGGGGGTATTGACTGGTGGTGTAGCGGCAGGGGTGATGACTGCTTTTGGGACGGCAAGCACGGGGACGGCCTTGAGTGCATTATCTGGATCTGCGTTTACAAATGCTTTATTAGCGTCTTTTGGAGGAGGTTCTTTAGCTGCAGGTGGATTTGGAATTGTGGGAGGGACTATTGTTTTAGGGTCTATTGTGACAATTCCAGCATTAGCAGTAGCTGGCGTTATTGCTGATAAAGAAATAGAAAAAGCTTATATAAAGGCTAAAGAGGCTGAAGAGCAGGTTAATTTACAAAAAAAAGCGTGTGATAGTTTATTTAAACATTATGAGCTTGTAATTCTTTTTATGCAGCAGTTGAATAGTAATGCGCAACAATATTTAGAAATCTTTACTAAGGTTATTGATGCATCCACTTTAGTGGCTTCTTTTGGTGTAGAAAAAACGTTATTTAATAAACTGTTTGATGAGGTAATAGAAATTGCTAAATTATATTTAGGCATTTCTGTATTGAATACTGAAGGAAAATTTAATGAGCGGATAGAGGAAGAGATTCACTCAATTCATGAATTAGCTTTAGGATGTGGAACTCAATATGAGGAGTTTTATGATAAATTAACAGAAGAAAATCGTCTTATTATGAATGAGTTACCTCATGCTACTGTAGAAAATTATAGCTTGATAGTAAGTGAGTTAAAAAGATTACAGAAAAAAGTAGAACAACAACATCAAGAAATTGCTAATCTTAAAGAGGTTAATAAACAATTAGAAGATTTGCTAGAACAGCAGAAGGCAGAATTTCCGGTTCGATATGATGCATGTTTAAAAGAAGTACAATTGAGATATCCAGAAGTACAAAACGAAAAAGTTTTGGAATTTATTGCTTCTGGTGAATTGAGCTATCAAATGTGGGGTGAGGTAGATAAGGTAGATTATTCTCAAATTGTTATGGCTTACGCAAAAGCATTGGAAACATTACTTATTGATGTCTTAAAAGTATTTGGATTATTTCAACGGGGCGATGAACGAGACGCATTAAATAATTTAATAAAAAAATATATTTCGGATAATAGGTATGAAGTATATTGGAAGCCAAATGCACAAGAGTTACAGAATAATTTTAATTCTATTCGTAAGATAAGGAACCCTGCTGCCCATAAAGGTAAAACTCAAAAAGAGGATATGCTAAAAGTAAGGACTATAGTAATGGGAGGAGGAAAATCAGGATTAGAGAAAGAGGGTGTATTATTTTATTTGAGTAAAAAGCTTGATAAATAACATTAATAATGGCAGTGTAGTTTATGACAAAAAATATTAAATGAGCTTGTTAAGAATTGTTTTTATCATAGTTTTTAAGTATAAAGTTTGACAACAAAAATCGTAAGTTATTTTTGAACATTATGACTTACGATTTTTTATTTCTCTTTTTATCATTTATTTTTTCCTTGATTTATAGTAAAGAATTACTAGGTAAGTTAGTTATACTATAGATAATTAAAATATCTTAAGTTAGATTTTTGGGGGAATTAGGGAGCTATAAGATGAAAGTTATTATTCGAATTTTAGTTTTAATGGCTATGTTTTTGTGTGGATTAATATATTATTTGCATTTTGACAAAGATGAGGGGTTTAATGCTACCTTGAGTGTTACTGAAGAGTCAATATTAAAGCCAAAGCCCTTGCCAGAAAAAGAAAAGACAATACCTGATAGTTCTGTAGTTCATCACGTATCAGAAGTGAATTCTGGTTGGATTAATAGTAATGTTTTAATAGCTGGCTATGTATCTTATGTAGAAAAAGATAAAGGGCATATTATATTTCAATTAAAAGATCTAACAACCGAGAATTATTTAAATAGTATTTTATTTGCTGATGAATATCAAGATTTAATAGATAGGGGAATTTTATTGATAGAGGGAGATGACAAAGAACGCATAATTTATGTTAAAGGGAGAATTTGTGAATACAAAGATTTATTGCGGATTGAGGCGCAACAAGTATTTGTTGAGTAAGTATAAAAGGAGTTAGTTATGGAGAAACAATCAGTGAAGAAAGCCCTTATATCAGCAGTTTGTATTATTATTATTATTTTAGGAGGTTATATATATTTAGATCGTAACAACTATAATCAAGTAATGAATATAGTGAATGGATTTTTATATCAAGATAGTATAAGGACTCTTGATAAAATTGACAAAACAATAGTTGGTCAAGAAGTAAAAGTTGAGGTCTTAATTATTGATATTCGAGAGGGTAAAAATGATAAGCGTGAGGATTTATTTTTTACTTTGGCAGATTCAAAAAATGTAAATAAAAAGATGGATGCAGTTTTATTTGAAGCTAATAAATATAAAGATATGGCAAGTGAACTAAGAGTAGCTAAGCAGGCAAAAAAGAAAGTTTTAGTTACAGGAAAGGTAAATGAATATAATAAAAAAATCCAGATAATAATACAAAAAGTAGGTGAATGATTATGAACTGTTTTTTTAATAAGTATTCTATAATCATTTTAGTATTTTTATTAGATATATTTCGTATGTATTTTTTTCAAAATCAGATTATTCCTACTCTATTATTAATAGTATTAGGGGCGATATTATGTGTTATTTATACTATTGATAGTAAATATATTTTAAGAAAATTTGATTTTGAACTATTTATATATATGCTTTTCAGCATTATTTTATATAAGCTATTAGGTCAAGGTAGTTTAGCGATAGCTGTATTTGTATTTTGGTTTATCTTTAATACAGCTTGTGCAGTTATAACTTCATATAATCGTCAGAAGATGTTTTTTAAAAGTGAACATATCATTGAGGATGAATTAAATCATATTCAAAATACGGTAGATATTGTATCTGTTGAAAATAAATTGAGAAATGAATTAGAGGCTATTTATCGTAAAGATATAGAAGCATTAAGAAGTAAGTATGAAAAAAGTAAAAATAATAAGAAAAAATATGAAAAGTTAATTCAATCAATAAATGAAGAGAAAGATGAACAATTATTAAAGGCTTCTCAGGCATTACAAGCTTTATCAAAAGAAAATGAGACGCTTAGAGATATCAATTTTGTTTTGGTTGAAGAAAATCAAGAATTACAAAATACGTTAGCTGATTTAAGAAATTCATATGATAGTACTATAAAAAAGATTGAAAATCAAAAAATTAAAGATGATAAAGAAACACAAATATTAAAAAATGAAAAAATTAGAGATGCATTTAAAAATGGATTAAATAGTGCACAAAGTGAAATTTGTATTATCTCTCCGTGGGTAGGACATCGTGTTATCAAAAACTATGCAAAGGAATTTCAAAGTCTAGCACGTAAAGGGGTTCGTGTAAAACTAATTTATGGAATTGGTGTAGATAAGCAGGTAGTAGATGTAAATGATAGCAATTATAATCGCTTAGTTAAATCACGTAATGCAGTAAAGTATCTTAAAAGTTTTTATACTAAAGAAAAGAAAGCTAATCTTATATCTACTGAAGAACGACATACGCATGCTAAACTTTTTATTGTTGATGATAATTGGTATCTATTGGGAAGTATGAATTTATTATCTTTTGATTATAGTGATTCTGATGATAAGAGAGAAGAGTTAGCGGAAAAAATTTATAATTCTAAAAAAATACAATTATATAAAAAGGAATATTTTAGTTTTTAAGGTAATTATAATAATGTAATTTAAGTTACATATAATTATAAAATTGTATATTGAGTTTAGAATTTTTATTCTTGTTATTCCTTCAACTTCCTCTTAATGTTATAATATATCTACCGTACACATACGGATGTTTACCTAATTGGGTAAATATAGAGAAAAAGAGAATTTTTTATCAATTTTTAGTAAGAGAAAAGAGGAGAGACTATGAGTTTACATTTATGGGAACAGGTGGCGGCTTGGAAATCGCCAAAATATCGATTTGTTGATTTAACACATGAATTAAGTCCAGAAACGCCGCATTGGTGGGGATTCCAGCCATTAAAAGAAACAGTGTTGTATGATTATCCTGAAAACAAAAAAGAAGGAGATACTTGGACAGCAGCACCTATGCAGATTAAAGAATATACTGTGGTAGGGCAATATGGAACACATGTAGATGCACCCATTCATTTTGATCCTAAAGGCCGCACTCAAGATCAACTTCGTGTTGAAGAAATGGTATATCCATTAGTTGTTATTGATAAATCCAGCGAAGTGGCGCAAAATCCAGACTATGAATTATCAGTTGAAGATATTCTCGCTTTTGAAGCGGAATATGGTCGAATCCCTGAAGGGGCGTTTGTAGCATTTCGTACAGATTGGCATAAGCGTCCAGCCAATGATTTTGAAAATAAAGATGCAGAAGGAAAGCCTCATTCTCCAGGTTGGCCGATTCCTACCTTAGAGTTTTTGGTAAAAGAACGCAATATTGGTGCTATTGGTCATGAAACAGCAGATACGGATGCAGCGATTCGGGCGTTTCAACCAGACTGTCATCCATTGCCGGCTGAACAATATATTCTATCTCAAGATAGAATTCAAGTGGAAGTGTTGGCTCATTTAGATGAGTTGCCACCAGTAGGTGCGATTATTTTTGTAACCTTTCCATGCTTAAAAAATGGTACTGGTTTTGCAGCGCGCGTATTTGCGTTAGTTGAAAATGAATAAACACAAAAGCCCCCACGGCCTAGGCCGTGGGGGCTTTTGCTAATAGCGAGCAATGCATACAATTGTTATACTTGCCTATGGCTATTAGTGTGTGGTAATGAATCGTTTAAAGCAGGTAATCCTACTTTAGATATTCATTGAAGGCTAACTTATTTAGCAGGTTGAGCTACTTCAGTGTCTGTATTTTCAATGATTACATCAGTTTTCTGGAATTCGTTAGCGCT
Organism: Veillonella sp. R32; assembly: GCF_010093125.1. Lineage (GTDB taxonomy): Bacteria > Bacillota > Negativicutes > Veillonellales > Veillonellaceae > Veillonella_A. Next base: position 41,322 of record NZ_NMZQ01000010.1, on the reverse strand, counting down.
TTTTGCTTTAGCATTCTGCCAAGTAGCAGCGATTTGAGCATCTTCTACTTTTTTCTGTTGTGCTTCAGCTGGAGTGATAGCAATGTCAGGTTTGTTTTTCAACTGATAATTGCGGTTAGCAAGATTAGCTACTACGTTTTCTAAAGCAGCATCAGCTGTGTTAGGTTGAATTGCATGACCAGCGCCATTGGCATTGGAGGTGCTTTGAACATTTTCAGAGTTGTTAGGGTATACATCTTTTTGGTAAGTGTAAAGCGTGTTGTTAGCAAAGTCTAATTTGTAGTTCACTACATCAGTAAGACCTGTGTTAGGATTTACGGCAGCTGCTTGGAAATCAGCTGTATCTGTATTTACATCGTAGTTAATGGATTGCACATTAACGCGAGTTGTGTAGTCTTTGTCGGAATGTACCCAGTACCATTGGTCAGCTGGTAATGTTTTGGCAGAAGCGGCACCGGCTACTGTTGCGAATGCTAAACCTAAAAGTAATGTTTTCTGTAATTTCATAATATCTATACTCCCTTCAAAAGAACTTCAAAATACATTGAAAATTCAACATCGATTATTTTCTATGTATTCATTATAACACAAAAAGAACAAAAATTTCAAGGGAATGGACGAAAAAATTAGTTTTTAACAATTTAATTGCTGTAATTTGCCTTGGTTAACATGGCGCTGTCAAGTGATTTATGCGGAATAATATTTCCTAATAGAAGAATCTACTATAAGAGAAGGCATCTTTTAATCAAAGGAATATTTTAATAAAAGGTGGATATATTTTGATAACGTGGTGAACAGATAGATTCAAATTCATAAATTGAATACTTCCACCAATTACTATTCTAAAAATGTATAGCATATATGATTTAAATGATATTTGCTCTAGCCTATATTAAATTTAACTGCTATTATAGGATATAGAGGATTGTCTATTATATGGAAGCTTCTCTTTATGAAGCTTATAAAGTAGTTATAAGTTTAATAATGATATAGATGAGTGCGTGTATACTCATAAATCTGATTGTTTGAATTTTTTGATAAGGATTGATTGTATATTTTGCTAGTTAGTAAAAAAGCTCGACAGACTGGCGAGTTTGACAGGAAGGATGTGTAGAATGGGAGAATTCCGTTGTGATTCAGAGGCTATGAGGAAAGGGTATTTGGCATTAGCAGCTCAAGTGAGTAAGGCCATTGAAAAGGGGACGTTGTCCGTATATGATACACTTCAACTCGTCGTCATTGATGATGTAGTCGTTAATTGGTACGGGAAAGATCCGTTTCACGGACGTTATTATGAAAAGCCTGAAGATGTATTACTTCAAATGGTAGGGCAAGCACGTTATGAATTTGAAAAGCCTTATTTTGAAGCACATAGTACTAGTACCTTGGCTGAATTAGCTATTAAAAAGCCAACTCCTAAACAGCCTAAGCCTGTAGTTGATCAGGTATTTACTGATAGTGAAGCCGCTAAGTTATGGGAAGTTGGTTTGACGGCAGTTATTAAAGCCTGCCAAGGAACGGGGCTCAACTGTTTTAATGAAACTGAATGCCGTGAAAGTGATGGTACATTCCTCATTAGCGAAGCGGGCATGACTCGCTTATTTGGCGAACGCTTAGATGACCAAGGTATGAGTATTGTTTTCATGCACATTGGCTCAGAAGAAGCTATGTTAGTTCGTTCTAAATTACGTAAAATTTACGAAGCGAAGGCAGGTGCTAGAGCAGAAGTTGCTCTCCATGAGCGAATGGGGGAAATTGTAACCTCTTGTGTAAAGGCTATTGCTAATGGACATACCGTTGAATTGTTGCATACCATTGAAGAAGTGGCTAAGGAAGTCGGGATTACCTCTAAAGTGGCGCGGGTGGTTACTGATTTTAGACGATATAACCGTATAGTGTGGGCCTATTTATTTACCCTCGTTGATAGTGACGAGCTTGAAGTATGGCGCAACATTGGTGAAATTACGGATACCAGTGCGCTGTTGAGTGCTTTGCAAGAGGCTAAGGAAAATGGGGGAGAAGGCTCTAATGGTAATGCGGCGAAGCGGGCCGGTCAAGGCGCTACTAAGGCTAGTGGGCCTGTGACAACACAGATCTTGGCAAAGCGGTCCCGTCATAATCCGTTATTAGCTGGTTATGATGATGAAATTCTTGACGAACATGGCTTAAAAGCGGAGCGACGGGAATGGGATCAAGCGCACAATGAATATGGTCAGGTTAATGAAGAGGCTTTAACGGACGATATTTCGTACGAAGATTTAATGGCTAATGTAATTGAGACTGATTTGACCGATTTAATTAGCAAAGAGGACAAGTCAAATAAGTAGGCAAAGGGCGTGTTAAATTTATTAGAAAATAGAATTGACAAGTTTAGACCTACAATGATAGAATAAGTCCATCAATTTAATAGGATTTCATCAAGAGCGACTGAGGGACTGGCCCGATGATGTTGCGGCAACCTTCTAATTAGAAAGGTGCCAATTCCAGCGAATTGTAAGATTCGATAGATGAGTAAATTAAGTGAGTAAGCATCTTCGTATCTACGGAGATGCTTTTTTGTATGATAGGCGGGTCATGTATGTTGTGTATATTATGTATAACATGTATGCCACGTATGTCATGTGTTATGTTGAGGGCTTGTTTCAATTGGGGTGAAACAAGCGGTGCAAAGGAGAGAGATTATGAATATTAAACGACTATTAGTATTAGGTTTGGCTTTGATTGCGGCGGTAGCCGTATTAGCCGGTTGTGGTAGTGATACGGCCAGCAGTGGTGAAAAACAAGAAATTACCGTAGGAATTACGCCAGGTTTCAGTGAAGAAGTTATGGAAGAAGTGGTGAAGGAAGCGGATAAGCAAGGTCTTAAGGTGGTGCTTAAAACATTTTCTGATTATGTAACGCCAAACCAAGCGTTAGCGGTTGGTGATATTGACTTGAATTCGTATCAGCATGTGCCCTTTATGGAAGCCTTTAACCAAAAGAATGGCACGGATTTAGTAAGTATTGGTGATACTTATTTGGCGCCATTAGCGGTATATTCGCATAAAATTAAAAGTTTAGATGAATTAAAAGCAGGGGATACGATTGCGATTCCTAATGACCCTACCAATGGAAGTCGAGCTTTGATTTTATTACAACAAAAAGGGATTATTAAATTGGATCCTAATAAAGACCAATTAAAAGCAGTGCCGCAGGATATTGTAGAAAATCCTAAAAATATTAAAATTCTTGAGTTAGAAGCGGCTCAGCTACCACGCTCTCTTGATGATACGACGGCCTCTATTATTAATGCTGGTTTTGCTAAATCAGCTGGTCTTAATGCGACCAAAGATGGGATTGCTATTGAGTCTGATACGAGTCCGTATGTAAATATTATTGCAGCACGGGCTAAAGATAATCCAACTTACGCAAAGTTTGTGAAGATTTTCCAATCACAAGCTATTAAGGATTATATTAATAAGAACTATGACAAGGTGTTAATTCCTGCTTGGTAAGATTTACTTAGGGACGTGTTGGCTGTGGCGTGCCGAGGCGTGGACGGAGTTGGCTATGAGCTGAGCATCTCGGCATGTTAGTGAAACCATTGGTTGCTTAGTGTTGGTAGGTAGTGTGCGATGCGTACTCACTAAGCAATTAATGGTTTTTATATATGTTTTTAGGTTATACTTAATTAAGAAATTAAGTAAATGCTTAGTTTTTTGTTTCCAAAAACGCACAAAAATAATAGGAGAGGTTATAAAGTTGCAGTAATAATGCGGCTTTATAGCCTCTTTTTTTATTATTTCAGGGGGTATGTGAAATTGGTATGGAGGATTGTCAATTATGGCTTGAAAAAAAGAGTGACATATGGAAAAATATATTTGTAATATATTTTCTTAAGTAGTTTATTAAGTGCGAGGAGCGGATAGTATGTCAGAATTAAGATGGAATCCATTACTCGGCACATGGACGATGGTCGCATCAAACCGTAAAATGCGTCCCAATATGCCACAAGATTGGTGTCCGTTTTGCCCAGGCGAAGGGAAAAAGGTGCCTTCAGAATTTACTGTGTATGCTTATGATAATGATTTTCCTGCTTTAACGCAGCATCCAGAAGCGCCATATTGGGATGGTGGTTTCTACAAGAGTGCTGAGAATTATGGCAAATGTGAAGTCATTTTGTATTCACCACGACATAATGTAAAGTTTTACGATTTGTCTGTGTCACACATTGTGGAGTTATTAGACTTAATTGCTGATCGTTGCACCGCTTTGAGTGCCGATAAACGAATTAAATACGTGTATCCTTTTGAAAATAAAGGGGAAGCGGTAGGGGTGACAATGCCACATCCGCACGGGCAGATTTATGGCTATCCATTTGTGCCACAGAAGATTGAAACAGAGCTTCGCAATTGTAAAGACCACTATGAGAAGCGGAAACGTTGCTTACTCTGTCAAATGAACGAAGAAGAAAAAGACTCAGATAAGCGCATTGTTGCTGAAAATGATAGTTTTGTAGCCTATATTCCGTTCTTCACCGATTATCCGTATGGCGTATTTATTGTTTCGAAACGTCATTTAGGTATGCTGGCTGATTGCACGGCTAAAGAACGGGAAGATTTAGCACGCATTTTAAAAGTAGTTACTCAGGCCTTTGACGAATTATTCAAAGCGCCATTCCCATACATGATGGTATATCATCAGATGCCGGTGAATAGTCCAGAATATGCTAGAGCTAAAGATTATTACCATTTCCATATTGAGTTTTACCCACCATTTAGAGAAGCAAATAAGATTAAATATTATGCATCTTCGGAAATGGGAGCCTGGGCGGCTGCTAATACCAGTGCTGTAGAAGAAACGGCGCCTGTATTACGCAAGTTAGTTAATCAGATTTTAGAAAAGGAAGATATGAATAATGAATAAAGCGGAACTAATAGCTAAATTTATTGAGCAATTCGGAGATACTGGAAAGCCCATTGATTGCTATTTTGCCCCGGGGCGTGTAAATATTATTGGCGAGCACCAAGATTATAATGGTGGTCATGTATTTCCCGCTGCCTTAACTTGTGGGATTTGGGGAGCCATGCGTCTACGGGACGATTCAAAGGTTCGTCTCTATTCGGAAAATATGGAAACTACTGTAGTGGTCGATATAAACGAAGATTTTGTATATGATACGGCTCATGACTGGGCTAACTATCCCCTTGGGATTATTGAGTTTTTGAAAAAAGCAGGTCACACCTTGCCTGGTATGGATTTATTTTATAGTGGCAATTTACCTGCTGGGGCGGGGTTATCGTCTTCGGCTTGTATTCTAGATTTAACAGGCTATATGTTATGGAGTCACTTAGATTTTACGCCTATCGATAGGACAAAGTTGGCTGAAATGGCACAACAAGTAGAATATAACTTCGTCGGCGTTAAGGTAGGTATTATGGATCAGTTTGCCATTAGTCATGGTAAGGATGGTCATGGTGTGCTCCTAGATTGCACGGCTATGGAATTTAAACATGTACCACTGAATTGGGGTGATTACCATCTCATTATTATGAATACTAATAAAAAACGTGGCCTAGTAGATTCCAAGTTTAATGAACGTAAAGCAGAATGTGATGCAGCGCTGGCCGAGATTCAGAAGCACCATCCTTTGAAAGCCTTAGCACTAGGCACAGAAGCTGATTTAGCGCTTATTGCCGATGAGGTATTGCGTCGTCGGGCGCGGCATGTCATTACGGAAAATCTTAGAGTTCTTGCCTTTATGGAGGCCTTACAAGCCGGTGATACAACTAAGATTGCAGACATTATTACAGCTTCTCATGAGTCTTTAAAACATGACTATGAAGTGAGTGGCTTAGAGCTAGACACTATCGTTGATATTGCGCGGCAACAACCAGGTTGTTTGGCTTCGCGTATGACTGGGGCCGGCTTTGGTGGCTGTGCCATTGCGCTCGTAGCGAGTGAAGCGGTAGCGGCGTTTAAAGAAAATGTGCCTAAATTATATGAAGCGGCTATTGGTACGGAACCAACTTTATATGATGCTGAAATAGGCGATGGCGTATATAGTTTATAAATACCTGAGGAGGTGAAGGAATGCAATCTAAGCAGGTATTGAGCAATGATGAAATAATTTTAAATTACATACGCCGTAATGGTTCGGTGTCTAAAGCCATTATTGCCCGCAATACAGGGATAACTCCACCTACGGTTACCAATATTTGCAATACCTTAGCAGATAAGGGGCTCATCTATGAAGATCGGCAAGAGCGGAGCGCTTTGGGGCGACCCTCTATGTTGTTAAAATTTAATGAGCAGAAGGAAATGCTATTAATTATTCACGTGCGCACGCACAATGTAGTGTGCTACGTCGTGCAGTCTGGCGGTATTATTTTGCATCAAATGAAACAATCCATCATTGGGTTAACTGTGGAGGAAATTTTAAATATCATCTATCATTGTGCGGAAGACATTATTGAAGATATGCGCTGGACCATTGCTGCCATTGGTTTAATTTTACGCGGTCCAGTTGATTCCAAGAAAGGTATTTCCATTTTTTCACCCAATGGTAAATGGACGAATATTCCGTTCAAATATATTTTAGAAGAACGTTTTCAATTGCCTACGTATGTAGAGAATGATGTGCGTTGTTTATCCACTGGTGAATATTATTATGGCAGTGGCAAAGGCATTGAAAATCTGTTAGTTTTGAAATTTAGCTATGGCTTAGGGGCGTCTTTGATTTACCATGGAGCCCTTTATCGTGGTTACAATGACTGTGCTGGTGAAATTGGTTATTCGGTCATTGATATTGACGAAAGTAAGACCGATTCCTTTACTCGTTTAGAGGAAGTGGCTTCTGAAACGGCTATCCGTGAGTACGTGCTCAATGAAGTTAAGAAAGGCCGTCTATCTAAAGTGGCGACTAATGAAGACATCTTAGCAGATGCTTTCCGCGTAGAGCCTATTTATGAGGCTGCGGTTGAAGGCGATGAGATTTGTTTAGAAGCGTTAAATCGCGTGGGGAAATACTTAGGAATCACCTTAGCTAATTTATACAATATGATTAATCCACAACGGATTATTTTAAGTAGTGCCATGGGGAATGCAGTAGGAACAATGGATCCTATTTTACGAACCGTGTTAGAAAAGAACCTTCATCGAGCGCAAGGGGTTGACTTAGTCTACTCTGGTAATGGTAGTTACTACACGTTACTGGGGATGGTAGATATTGTAAGCAGTCGGCGTGCTAGTGAAGTATGGCTCAATGGGGGCCGGTAATAGGTAGAACCGCTAAACATAGCGAAATATAGAGTCTACAGTTTCATCTTAAAGGAGGAATTTCTCGTGAAAAAGGCATGGAAAGCAGCAATGTTAGCAACCTTCGCAGTAGGGGCTTTGGTAGTGAGTGGTTGTGGCAGTGATTCTAGTAATTCTGGTGGTGGTGAATTGCCACAAGTAGGGGTGGCCATTTACAAATTTGACGATACCTTCATGAGTGGCGTACGCGCTCGTATCGATGCAGACGCTAAGGGGAAAGCAAAAGTGGATATCGTAGATAGCCAGAACTCCCAACCTACCCAAAACGAAAAAGTTGATTTATTCCTTAACAAAAAATACAAAGCCATTGGTGTTAACATTGTTGACCGTCCAGCAGCTGGTGGGATTATAGAAAAAGCAAAAGCAGCGAATGTACCTGTTGTTTTCATGAACCGTGAACCGTTAACAGAAGACATGGCAAAATGGGACAAAGTGTACTATGTAGGGGCTAAAGCAGAACAAAGCGGTGAAATGCAAGGTAAAATCTTAGCCGATTACTTCAAAAAGCATCCAGAAGCTTATAAGAGCAAAGACAATGTATTACACTATGTATTAATTAAAGGCGAACCAGGCCATCAAGATGCAGAACTTCGTTCTAAATATGTAATTGAATCCCTCAAAAAAGAAGGTATTCAAGTAGATGAAATTGCGCAAGACACAGCTATGTGGGACCGTGTAAAAGGTCAGGAAAAAATGGCAGCTTTCTTATCTAGCTATGGCGATAAAATTGATGCTGTAATTTCTAACAATGATGACATGGCCTTAGGTGCTATTGAAGCATTGAAAGCAGCGGGGTATTTCAAAGATGGTAAATATATGCCAGTCGTAGGGGTAGATGCAACCGCACCAGCTGTACAGGCTTTGAAAGATGGCACTTTATTAGGTACTGTACTTAATAATGCTAAGAAACAAGGGGACGCTGTATTTAACTTAATGTTAGTATTATCTAAAGGTGAAACACCAACAAAAGATAATGTAGGATTCGAAATTATCGACAAACAATATATCTGGGTTCCTTACGAAATCGTAACGAAAGAAAATGCAGATCAAATCTTAGGTGATAAATAAGTCATACAAGTAAGTTGGGGAGGCTTGTTGCAGGCCTCCCTCACTTACTAATACTGGTAGGAGGGCAAGCATGAGCGAGTATATTTTAGAGATGCAACATATAACCAAATCATTTCCCGGCGTAAAGGCACTAAATGATGTATCTCTGCGGCTCCGTCCAGGTTCGGTACATGCGCTGATGGGCGAAAATGGGGCTGGGAAATCGACCTTGATGAAATGCTTATTTGGTATATATAAACAGGATGAGGGACAAATTATACTTAATGGTGAACCAGTAGAAATTGCTGATTCACGGACCGCGTTGGAGCTTGGTATTTCCATGATTCATCAGGAATTATATCCTGTACTTCAACGAAATGTTATGGAAAATTTATGGTTAGGACGTTTCCCAACCAGACGAATTGGCCCCCTTAAATTGGTGGACCACAAGAAAATGAAAGAAGATACGTTGGCTTTGTTTAAAGAAATTGACGTAGATATTGATCCAGAAGAATTGGCTGGTCATTTATCCGTTTCTAAATTGCAAAGTATTGAAATTGCTAAAGCCGTGTCGCATAGCGCACGTATCATTGTAATGGATGAACCAACCTCATCGCTGACAAGTGATGAAGTAGAGCACTTATTTAAAATTATTGAAAGCTTGAAAGCTAAAGGGGTGGCTATCATCTATATTTCTCATAAAATGGAAGAAATCCTGCGCATATCCGACGAAGTAACGATTATGCGTGATGGTAACTATATAGGTACTTGGCCGTCAGAAGAACTTACAACCGACCTAATTATTAAACGGATGGTAGGCCGTGAAATGACGCAATTATTCCCTGAGAAAACGAATGAACCAGGGGAAGAAATCTTGCGTGTTGAAGGGATGACCTCGATTCGTGACCATTCCTTTAAAGATGTTAACTTTTCTTTGCGCAAAGGTGAAGTACTTGGTATTGGTGGCTTAGTAGGGGCGCAGCGAACAGAAGTTATTGAAGCCTTATTTGGACTTCGTCACTTGGCTGCGGGTAAGATTTTTATTCATGGTAAAGAAGTTAAGATTAAAAGCCCACGGGATGCAAAGAAACATCATATTGCGCTTTTAACGGAAGAACGACGAGCTACGGGGATTTTCCCAATGCTCAATATTGTGGATAATAACACTATGGCATGTATGCCTAAATACCGTAATAAAGCAGGTTTATTAAATGACAAACTGCGTGAAGTAGATACGCAAGAAGGTGTTGCTTCACTGCGTATCAAAACTCCTGATACACAGACGCGCATTCAATCCTTGTCTGGTGGGAATCAGCAAAAAGTACTGATTTCAAGATGGTTAAATACGAATCCTGAAATTTTATTGCTCGATGAACCCACCCGTGGTATTGATGTGGGGGCTAAATATGAAATTTACACGATTATTAATCGCTTAGCTTCGCAAGGTAAAAGTGTAATCATGATTTCTTCGGAAATGTCGGAATTGCTAGGGATGAGTGACCGCATAATGGTTATGAGTAATGGCATTATGGAAGGCATTATTGATGCTAAAGACGCAACGGAAGAAAAAATCATGGAACTTGCTACAGCAGGTTTAGTATAGGAGGACATAACAATGAATGGATCACGCATTAGCAAGTTTATGACGCAAAATGCTATTTATATTGTATTGGTTGTATTAGTAGCGGCCATTTCTATTTATAGCCCTAACTTTTTATCGATGACTAGTTTTCGCGATATTTTAATTCAATCGTCGCCACGTGTCATCATTGCCTTAGGGTCAGCTATGATTTTGATTACTGCAGGGTGTGACTTATCGGCTGGTCGTGTCGTTGGTTTGACCGCTGTCGTGTCGGCTTCTTTATCGCAGATGCCCAATTATCCGCATCCCTTCTTTGAACAGGTGCCACAATTACCTACGTTCTTACCGATTATTATTGCCATTGCCGTAGGGGCTTTGGTTGGTCTTATTTCAGGGTTGATTGTAGCGTATTTAAAAATTGTGCCATTTATTGCTACTTTAGGCACTATGGTTATGACCTATGGCGTATGTTCCTTGTATTTTGATATGGAACCAAATAATTCGCAACCAATTGGTGGTTTACGTCCTGAATTTACCGTATTCGGTTCTGGCTCCTTAGACTTAGGGGTTATTACGATTCCCTATATTGTAATTATTGCGGCCGTTATTGCCTTTGTTATGTGGATTGTGTATAACAAGACCGTGCTTGGTAAAAATATGTTTGCCATTGGTGGTAACCCACAAGCCGCTGTGGTGTCGGGGATTAATGTAGCGGCTACCTTAATTGCTATTTATGTTATTGCTGGGGCTTTATATGGTGTAGGTGGTATTTTGGAAGCGGCTCGTACTGGTGGGGCTACTAATAACTATGGTAACATGTATGAATTAGATGCTATCGCTGCCGCGGTAGTAGGGGGCGTATCCGTTACAGGTGGTATTGGTACGGTACCAGGCATTATTGCTGGCGTACTTATCTTTACCGTTATTAACTACGGTTTAACCTTCGTTGGTATGGGACCATATTGGCAGCTCATTATTAAGGGTTTAATTATCGTAGTAGCTGTAGCTGTAGACGTTCGTAAATACTTAGCTCGTAAATAATTATATATTGATGAGGAAGCATACGCTTCTATAAAAATGTGTAAAAAAGAGGAATCAATGAATATTTTTACGATTCGTTGATTTCTCTTTTTTTATGTTTGTAGTAAAAATAAGGACTATTTATGGTGAAAATGTCCTTGGTTATGGTGTTTTTTGTATAAAAAAGTATATATATGTAATTGATGAAAGTTTATTATAAATATTGCGTTATATATAATTAATGATATATAATGATAGTAGTGTATAGTGGAATAGAGATATTTGAATGTGTATATAGATATGCGTATTGTAACGTGAAAATAGTATGTATATTTATGTATGTGTTGTGGTAGCAGTTTAAATGTGACAATAGGAGTGGAATAAGAAACTATGAAGCGTACGGGATTAACCGTAAGCGCCATTTTTGTGTGCGCCATAATGGCTTTGGTGTGGTGGAGCTATAGTGGGGCAGATGAAAAGGACGCGGGAATTTGGCAGCGTATGGTGGCGGGATATCACAAATACATGCCAGTTTCTGACAGCAAGCCATTACATATACGTCAATTAGTGACTCCTGATATGAGTACACGACGTATTATTTTATGGGAAACGAAGGCCCAACAAGCTAACTCAGTGGTAAAGTATAAGCTCAAAGGGCATAGCGATGATACCATGCAGACAGTGTATGCCGTATCAGAAATGTTTGAAGATGGTAAAGAACGGCGTTATATTTATCGTGTAGATTTGCGCGATTTACAGCCTAATGAAGAATATGTATATCAAGTGGGACGTGAAGGTCATACCGATGATGAATGGCATTCGTTGAGTACGAAGCAGAATGCTAATTTTTCAGCCCTCATATTTCCTGACTCACAATCGAATGACTATACGAAGTGGTCAAATTTAGTAAAAACTGCTTATGGGCAAAATCCGAATGTGCAGTTTTTTGTTAATCTTGGTGATTTAGTAGATAATGGTGAATCAGCAAAGCAATGGAATGAATGGTTTCATGCGGTCGAACCAATGATTTCAGAAGTTCCTTTTGCAGGTGTTATCGGTTCCCATGAATTTTATACGACTGATTTAAAGTTTCGAGCCCCTTTAGCCTATTCTCATTTCTTTCCCTTTGTGCAAGCTAATTCAACCTTACGACGTGAACCGTTTTACTCGTTTGACTATGGTGAGGTTCACTTTGTAGTAGTTGATACAGAATTTGAAGCGATGCCTGAAGGGGTGCGCGAACAAATGAAAGCTGGCGAATTAGCTTGGCTTCGTGAAGATTTACAAAATACTAAGGCTCCTTGGAAAGTTGTTTTGATGCATCGTGATGTTTTCCAGTATGGTCGGGCTAAAAATCCAAATAGTGCGTCCGGCTTTTCTGAGATAGGACGCATTTTTATGCCAATTTTTGAAATTTATAATGTAGATTTAGTATTGGCAGGTCATTATCATATGTATCGTCGTCATGGTCATATCGTTAATTATGAACGGAGTAAGACGGGACCATATTATATTGTAAGTGGTGTGGCTGGGGATATTTTTTATAATGAACGTTGGCAAACACATCCATTAGATGAATATGCACCGCCCTCTGATGACAAACCTAATTACTTGTTGCTAAGTAAAGAGGGGAATGCATTAATTGTAAAAGCATTTTGGTTTGATGGCACTCAATTTGATGAAGTACGTTTAACAAAATAGTTTGTTAGCATTGCCAATACAAGGCGTCAAAATAAAAACCTATACAAAGAGGCTGCAACTAGACAGAGGTAATCTGTAGTAGTTGCAGCCTCTTTTGTTATACGTGGTTAAGTTGTTTTCTGAGTTCATTTATAAATAATTGAGCCACCGTACTGAACGTATGGTGTTTACGCCATAAACAATACATGGTTGATGTATTGACATCACGCAAAGGGACAAAGGTTAATTTACTGTTTAAGGCTGTATTAGCTAATTTATCATAGGAAAGGGCGTAGCCTACGCCTTCACGCACTAGAATCATGGCATTATACAGTAGATTATAGGTAGCTACAATATGTAAGTTAGCATTACCAAACCAGCGTGGAAAGTCGATAATCATATTTTGACGAGAACAAATTAATGGTAAACCTATGAGTTCTGCCAATGTTAAACTGTCTTTCTGTGATAGAGGATCAGTTTGAGGAACTATTAAGCCCCAACGATCAGGCATAGGCATTGGATAGCTTTCATACTTGGTAGAGTCCTGATAGTCCATAATAAAAGCAAAATCTATTAGGCCTTTATCGAGTTGTTCTAATACATCTTGAATATTGCCGCTGAAAACATGGAGTTGAATTTTAGGATGTACTAATTGTAGCTCTTTAATAGCTTTTGCTACGGTGGTAAACGATTCTGATTCAGCACTGCCAACATATATGGTACCTTCAGCTAGGGTGGCTAAATTCTGGAATTCTAGGGTAGTCTTATCTGTTAAATCTATAATATCGTGGGCTCGTTTTTGTAATAAATGGCCTGCTTCAGTGAGCTCTATATTGTAATTAGTGCGCGTGTAGAGTTTAACACCTAATTCGGTTTCTAAGTCACGTAGTTGTTTTGACATAGTTGGCTGTGTAATATGAAGCTTTTGAGCAGCTCGTGACATATTGCCTTCGCGAGCCATTTCTAAGAAGTAGCGCAGTACACGAATTTCCATAGTTCTAACTCCTTAATTCTTTTAGTAGTATAGGATATCTGCTTATAGTATATCGCACATAGAAATAGATTAAAAGCATAACTAGATATGAATTATAAATAATTGCTATATTTAATGGGTTGAATATAATAGAACTATCAAATGACTCCATTCAAAGTATGAGTTAAGTGTAAATATGGGGATAGATGAATCTGGACGGATAAAGGAGGCGTGGTAATGGCATCCACTCGATTAGTGTATATTTTAGCAATCGGCGTATTTGGTATTTTGAATACGGAAATGGGCATCATTGGCATATTGCCATATATTGCTGAGAATTATCAAATTTCGTTAAGTCAAGCAGGTAGTTTATTAAGCATATTTGCGTTAGGTGTTGCCATATCGGGGCCTACGATGCCTTTGTTGCTATCAAAGTGGCCACGTAAACCGTTAATGCTGTTGGTATTAGCTATTTTTACAATGACCAGTATCTTGGCTGCTTGGGCGCCCAATTTTGAAACTTTATTTGTAGCTCGTTTAGTACCTGCCTTATTACATCCTGTGTACTGTGCTATGGCTTTTTCGTTAGCTGCTAGCTCTGTAGCACGTAAAGAGGCACCTAAAGCGGTAGCTAAGATTAATATGGGCGTGGCTGCGGGTATGGTAGTGGGGATTCCTATTAGTAATTGGTTGGCAGTTCATTTTGGTTTAAGTTTAGCCTTTTTATTTTCGGCGCTCGTTACAGCGTTAGTGTTTGTAATGACTGTTTTGTATATTCCTAATTCACTGCCAAAAGAAACCATTTCTTATGGTGAACAGCTTAGGGTCTTGCGTAAGCCAACACTATGGTTGTCGATAGTTTTCGTAATAGCCCTTAATGGTTCTATATATGGCGTATATAACTATTTTGTAGAATATGCGTTAGATGTAAGTGCTTTAAGCACGAATGTAGTGAGTGTGACTTTATTAGTATATGGCCTAATGAATCTAGTGGGGAGTGGTTTAGCTGGTCGCTTGTTAAGTAATCAAGCTATAAGGACCATTCAAGGGGTGCTCCTTTTAATTATCGTTATTTATAGTAGTTTCTTAGTAGGTGGTTCACAACGTTGGTTGGCCATAGGGCTCGTCACTTTTTGGGGAATTATAGCCGGTATTAGTGCTAATATTACTCAATACTGGATAACACGAGCTGCACGAGAAGCTTTGAATTTTGCAAATGGCCTGTTCCTTACGGCTGCTAATATTGGTGTTATTGTAGGGACTACTCTTTGTGGCTTAGGCATTAATCAATATGGCATTGGGACAATTATGTACGGCGGTATAGCTTTGGTTGTAGTAGCTATAGTTGTATTTACCTATCAGCGGTTTTATGAACGAAGCGCTTATTCTGAAGCGGTTCATGAAATATAAGAGAGTTTATAAGTTGCTTTAAGTTATTTGTAGATTGTGTATTATTTTTAGGAGGAAATAGAATGAAACTTCGTAAATCTTTTTTGAAAAAAGCAGTCATAGCGGCTGTAGTGGCCTCTGTATATGGTATGAGTGGCGGTCAGAGTTCTGCTTTGGCGGCTGGTGTAGAGTATGTACCCATTGCGAGTAATGCGGCTCATGTAGCTGAGGCACAGCAACATGTGATGCCTACGGTAGATGCGCAAGACAAAATTAATTCCCCTATGAATCAACCAGAAGCATTAAAATTAGAAGCAAAATGGGATAAAATTTTCCCTAAAAGTGATAAAGTAAATCATCGTAAAGTGACCTTTGTTAATCGTTATGGCATTACATTAGCCGGTGATTTATATACGCCTAAAAATGGTACTGGCAAAATGGCAGCTATTGCGGTTGCAGGCCCGTTTGGTGCCGTTAAAGAGCAGACGTCTGGTTTATATGCACAGTCACTAGCAGAGCAGGGATTTGTAACAATCGCCTTTGATCCATCTTATACTGGTGAAAGTGGTGGGACTCCACGAAATATGGCTTCGCCAGATATTAATACAGAAGATTTTAGTGCAGCCATTGACTTCTTGGGTACTTTAGACAATGTAGACCGTGATAATATTGGTCTTATGGGTATTTGTGGCTTTGGTGGTATGGCTTTATCCGATGCGGCAATGGATAAACGTGTGAAAGCAGTAGCTACGTCTGTTTTATATGATATGTCTCGCTCAATTGGGCAAGGGTTAAATGATTATTATACAGCAGCCGATCGTGATAAGGTATTACAATATTTAGCCGATAAACGTTGGGAAATGGTCGATAGAGGCACTACGGCGCTTGGTTATCATGAGGTACCTATTATTGATGGACAGTTAATAACCTTAGAAGATGGACACTTGTTACCAGAAGTAGCTTCTTCAGATATGGATCCAGTAGGTAAACAATTCTTTGATTTCTATCGCACTGGTCGAGGATATCATCCACGTTCTATTAATTCTACAACGGCTTGGGTAGATATTATGCCGTATGGTTTCATGAATTTCAGTATGTCTGGGCATTTAGATGAAATTGCACCACGACCTGTATTATTGGTGACTGGTGAAAATGCTCATTCTCGTTATATGTCCGAAGATGTAATGAAAGCATTAACTGGTGATAATAAAGAATTGATTGTTGTACCAGGTGCTACTCATGTAGATTTATATGATAAGACGGATGTAATTCCATTTAAAGAAATTACAGAATTCTTCCATAAAAACTTGAAGTAATTTATAAAATACTACTTGTAGGTATTTAAGTACTTATGAGTAGTATTTTTTTAGAAATTAGTGTGTTGCTACTAAATTAATAACTTTAATAGTAGGAGGACAGATAAGTAGCTATGAATAGAATAATTATTAAAATTATGGTCCTAGTGAGTATGCTTGTAAGTGGTCTGGGTGGACAATCTTGGGCTACCCCATTAAATATACCTAATGAAGGGCTTAGCTTAGTGGGCGAGGCTAAACAGGCCTATATTTCAAATGAAATGAATACATTATTTCAGAATTTGGAAAGTGCTAATGCAGCGTTTGAACTACCTGATGCATGGACAAAACAAACATTATATTTTCAAGATGTGCCAGTAGAGTATTTTTCCCATGAAATGGAGCAAGGTGATAGGGTTATTTTACAACTTCATGGTGGTGGGTATGTAGCGGGGATGACGGATTATCATCGTACGCTTGCTTTGAAACAGGCTACTCTGATGGGGGCTAGAGCAATATATAGCGTAGATTATCGCTTAGCGCCGGCTTACGTGTATCCAGCGGCTTTAGAGGATGCTGTAACTGTTTATAAAGGGCTTTTGAGTCAGGGTATTCAAGGAAAGGATATTATTGTAATTGGCGATTCTGCAGGTGGAAATTTAGGGATTGCTTTGTCAATATATTTAAGAAACCATCAAATCGAATTGCCTGGAGCTATGTTGTTAGCATCTCCTTGGGTTGATTTTGAACATAAGCAACATACTTCACGAACGGAAAATGAACGAAAAGATCAAGTGCTAGGTATAGGAACACCATTATATAAGGCTGTAGTTAAGCCTGTGTATGCAGGTGAACTTGATGTGCTAGATCCTAAAGTATCGGTTCTTTATGCTGATTTAAAAGGGTTGCCACCAACTCTTATACAAATTGGTGGTAATGAGTTGTTTTTAACAGAAGGCGAGGCTTTGGCTACCAATATGGCAGCTGTTGGTAATATAGTAAGTATGACAATCTATCCAGCAATGCCCCATGATTTTGCTCTTTTATTACCAGATATGCAGGAATCGATAGATTCACTTTTAGAAATGAGAGACTTTGTGAATCGATATATGAAATAGATTGTAAAGTTTTACTAAAATCAAAAATTGTATTAAGGGAGGTTTAGATGAATAGGATACATCAAATATGTCGAGCCTTACTCATAGGATATATTTTTGTTTTATTAGGTACATTAGCTGGTTGTACTCAGGCACAAGAGGGCATTGATGAGGCAACAAAAACTGCAGAAATGTCTAATGTCAGTAATGAGCAAGGGCGTGAAAGCCTTACTAATAGTGAGAATCAAGCTACTGAATATATAAAACTGCATATTCAGGGGCAGACAGTTACGTTTCGTTTAGCTAATACAGCAGCTGCTAAGCAGTTTGCAGAACAATTACCACAGACGTTGACATTAGAGGATGTTAATGATAATGAGAAATACATTGTATTGAATTCGTCCCTTCCTACCGATTCAAAGGTAGCGGGCACTATTAAAGCTGGGCAGTTGAAATTATGGGGGCGGCAAGGTTTAGTTTTATTTTATAAAAACTTTGAGTCTTCATATGCTTATACGGATTTAGGTGAAGCGGTTAATCCTATAGATTGGGAAGAATTGCTTGGTGATGGGAATGTTACGATTACATTCTCAAAGTAGTAAAAAAATGCCTTGACTTGAAGTTAACTCTAACTTATATAATACAATTAATGGAGTATATTCGATGTATTGACTAATTGTGGCACTAGGAAATATTTAGTAGTATATATTCAATTAGGTTAATAGTAGAGATAAAGAGAAAGTTGGAGGGGCTATAACATGAAAGGTCATAAAAAAAGACAACCCTGGTTCATTTGGTTGTCTGCTGTATTTGCATTAGTTGTGGTGCTGGGCACCATTGTATCGTCAACCGCTTGGGGCGCTCATATTATGCGACAAAGTCGCAGTTTGTATTATCAGTATATGCCACACGCTGGTGTTGAAGCTCGTTATGTGCGGCAATTAGTTACGCCTGATATGGCTCATTCACGAATTATTATGTGGGAGACGCATAATCCAGAAGCTGATCCAGTGGTATTGTATAAAGAAGCTGGCGCTTTAGATAGTACGATTCAGGCCGTACCGGCTACGATGGAAACCTTGAAAGAAGATAAGGTAGTCCGCTATATGTATCGGGCTGAATTAACTCAATTGGAGCCGAATAAGACGTATGAATATCAGGTCGGTCAAAATGTGATTACTAATGATTGGCATACGTTGCAAACGGTTAATCAACACAATTTTACGGCACTTGTGTTTCCCGATTCCCAGTCCGCTAATTATAATGGTTGGCATGAATTGGTAAAAACGGCGTACGCTAATAATCCAGAGGCAGGCTTATTTATTAATATGGGCGATTTAGTAGACAATGGTGAATCTGCTTCGCAGTGGGATGCTTGGTTTGATGCGGTAGAACCTATGATAAGCAATATTCCCTTTTCTGGTGTTATAGGAAATCATGAATATTATTCCTTAGATTGGCAAATGAAAGAGCCTACCGCCTATGATGCTTTTTTCAAGTTTAAAGCACCTACGGTAGGCTTAGAAAGTACAGCTGCTGGTGATTCATCACGGCGTGCTTTTTATTCCTATGATTATGGCGATGTTCATTTTGTGGTGTTGAATACACAGTTTCAAGAGATGAATGAAACCTATCGTGAGGCGGTACAAGCAGAACAATTAGCTTGGTTAGAGCAGGATTTGGCCAATACTAAGCAACCATGGAAGGTAGTGCTCATGCATCGGGATCCATTCCGTTATCCGCATACTAAAGCACCTAATACGGTACCGGGGATTAATGAGATTGGCGATATGTTTATGCCTACCTTTGAAAGATATAATGTAGATTTAGTGTTGTCGGCTCATTATCATATGTATCGGCGCCGTGGTCATGTAGAAAACTTCCAACGCAGTGCCATAGGCCCATACTATATTGTAACGGGCGTGGCTGGCGATGTGAAGTATGCTAATATTTGGCTCGATCATCCGCTCGATGAATATAAATCACCGTATTTAGAGTCTGATAATTATTTAGTCTTGCGTAAGCAAGGGGATTCCCTTACTGTAGATGCTTATTTAGCCGATGGCACACAGTTTGATACCGTGACGCTGACTAAATAAGTTCGCCTAGCGTATGGGCTACATATTGTAAATCAGCTTCTTGGTGCGCCGCTGTTACGGTAAGGCGTAGGCGACTGGCTCCGTGTGGTACCGTTGGCGGTCGAATGGCGGTTAGAATAATTCCTTTTTCAAAAAGTTGCTGGGATAGGCGCAAGGCTTTTTCAGCAGAGCCTACGACGATAGGAAAAATCGGCGTAGGTTGATAGTTAGACACTAAAGCGGTGGCCGTGGTTTTATGGGTCACCGCAATACCTTGTTGTAATAAGGCTTGCGTCATATATTCAATATTGTGGTGTAGCTGGTTGTAGAGCGTAGTGTCACTAGTTAGTAGGTTAAGACTTTGTTGGGCGGCGCCGATAGCGGCCGGTACTAAGGCTGTTGAAAAAATGAAACTACGACTGCGATTAATAAGTGTATTAATGAGGAGTTCATTGGCACAGACAAAGCCCCCTTCACTGCCGAGGGCTTTGCTGAGGGTGCCTAGCTGAATATCTACATCTTTACTGCAATTAAAATGGTGCGCAGTACCACGGCCTTCGCCGATAACACCTGTCGCATGGGCGTCATCAACCATAAGTAAGGCGCCGTACCGTTTAGCGAGCGTGACTAAATCAGGCAAGGGTGCCAGATCCCCGTCCATGCTGAATACACCATCGGTAACGATGAGTCGTTTACCGGTAGGGGGGAGTTCTTTTAAAATTTCCTCTAAATGTTCACAATTATTGTGTTCATATACTTTGATGGTGGCACTACTGAGCCGACAACCATCAATAATACTGGCGTGATTTAAGGCGTCGCTTAGAATATAATCGCCTGTTTCCATGAGGCCAGAAATAGTACCTACATTGGCCATATAGCCTGTGTTAAAGACGAGCGCTTGCTCAGTTTCTTTAAGACAGGCTAATTGTGTTTCTAATTGTGGCAATAATGGATAGGTGCCAGAGGTTAGACGGGCCCCGCCTGAACCGGTACCATAGGCATTAATAGCTTTTTGCGCACTTGCTAAGACCTGTGGCTGATGGGTAAGACCTAAGTAATTATTGGACGCCATCATAAGATAAGTTTTACCATTTAGGCGCACATGGGTGCTGTCGAGAGGCTCATAGGTAGTGCATTGTCGGCGCCGTTTAGCATTGCTTAATTGTTGTAGTTGTGATTCATAGAACTCACGCGTAGTGGCTGAAAGCATGGGATACCTCGTTTAAATAGTGACTAAGACAGTTGTATTTTCTAAATATTCTTGTAATTCTGTAAGATTGGTTTCCGGGTGAACAAAGAAAATGCGACCGCCACGACTATCACCTAATTCTTTTAATGGGCCTAAGCGGTGATAGGTATGACCATAGCTTACATAGCCAATCGTATAGTCGGGGTCATCGGAAATACAAAACTCACCGATCACTTGAGGGGCGCTTAGGACTTTGGTAGCTAAGACGAGAGCTTCTTGAAAATGCACGCCTGTGTGGCCTTGTTCTTGAAAATGTTGACAGGCCTCGCTCTCATTAGCAAAAGCCATTCGACTGACCCGCAGGCCCCGATTACCTAAGGTATCGAGTCGCTCGCCGGTAAGGGCATTGCAAATTAAAGCTCCCCGCATAGCTTCTTTTTGTGAACGTAATAATTGTAAACCTTGTTGAAGCGCTCTGTCTGTAATACCATGAGCCGTTAATAATTCGTTAGCTATTGTATAGGCCTCTGTTACGGTGCAGACTTGGGTGTTATTGACTGCTAAGGCTGGCACATAATGAATGGTTGCTTCATCAATGGCATCAATGGTAAGGCGGATGAAGTCGGCACAGCCTTTACTGTGATGGAGTGCTCGATGCACTAAGTCTGCTGATAGTTGTTCTAATTCATCTTTGGTTACAATCCGTTCCGCCCCTGAAATGTGGTGGCCCCCTTCTTCATGAGCACCACCTTGAGCAGCCCGCATACGAATACTATAATACATTCGTTGAGCCTCCTGCTGTGGCTGGTACGGCGCGACGCACTTTACCGAGTATTTTTACAAGAATTGGGGAGAAAATGGCGGTAAAGATATAGCCTGGTACAGCCATGAGAATCATAGCATAGGCCAATTTGCCGAAGATGAGGCCTAAGGTTAGGCGGGCAATAATCGACGCAATAGGGCCAGCGATGATTTGTGACCAAATTGTATTACGGCCTAGGTAGAGCACGGCTCCCGCAATCAGACGAAATTGCATGGCAATAGCTACATTGAGTAGATTTTGTGTGCCTAGAAGTAATGAAATAAGACTGGCTAAACAACCAGCTATGATATAGCGTTTAAAGCCAAACACAGCGCAAATGGCCACGGCTAATGGCGCCGAAAGTTGAAAGTCCACGCCTGGAATGACATTGGGCAGCTTGATGGCCCCCGTGATGCCAATCATAGCAGCTAAAATCCCAATTTCACAGATAGTACGAATTGATGTTTGTTTCATGATACAGTCCTTTCCCTTATTAAAAACTCTACCTACCAATACCTTAGTTTTACATATCCCTAATTAATGCAAAACTAATTGTTAACCTATAAAAATATTTAGGTTAACTTAATTGCTTTCATTATACGCTAAGGGGGTATGACTGTAAATTACAATTTATTAAGTAGGAATTAAAAGAATTACAAACAGTGTACAATCAGTGAACCTCATATCTCAAAAGGTTATAGGCATTTACAAAAAGTAATATAGCGTCTAGCCCTTTAATCTCTCTTGCGAATTTGGTATAATAAAACAGTAATAACAAACCTGCGTGGGCAGGTTGTTCACAGTCAAGGAGGACGATATTGTGGAATTAGTACAAAATTTAAAAGCAAAAGTAAAACCATTAGGTAAAAAAATTGTATTGCCAGAATACAAAGACGCTCGTGTATTAGAAGCAACTGCTTTGATTCTTAAAGAAGGTTTCGCTACACCAGTATTGGTTGGCAACCCTGAAGATGTAAAAGCATTGGCTCAAAAAGAAGGTTTCAACATTGATGGTGCTGAAATTATTAATCCTGAAACGTACGATTGTTTACCAGAAATGATTGACGTATTTGTAGAAAAACGTGCTAAAAAAGGTATGACACCAGAAAAAGCAAAAGCAACTATGCTTGGCGATTGCTTATTCTTTGGTGCTATGTTAGTACATCTTGGCGTAGTTGACGGCATGGTAGCTGGTTCTGCTAGCCCAACTGCTAATGTATTACGTGCTGCTTTACAAGTAGTAGGTACTAAACCAGGTCTTAAAACAGTATCTAGCTCTATGTTCGTATTCACTGATAAAAAACAATATGGTGACGAAGGTATGCTTGTATTCTCTGATTGCGGCGTAATTCCTAATCCAAGTTCTGAACAATTAGCTGATATTGCTATGTCTTCTGTTGAAAAAGCTCGCAAAGTAGGTAACATGGCTAATCCTCGTGTTTCCTTCTTGTCCTTCTCCACTAAGGGTTCTGCGTCCTCCCCTGAAGTAGACAAAGTAGTAGCGGCTGTTGAATTGCTCAAAGAACGTAATGTAGATTTCGATTTTGACGGCGAATTACAGTTAGATGCTTCCATCGAGCCATCCGTTGCTGAACGTAAAGCACCTGGTAGCAAAGTGGCTGGTAAAGCGAATATTCTTATTTTCCCTGATCTTCAAGCAGCTAACATTGGCTATAAATTAGTACAACGTTTCGCTGGTGCTACCGCTCTTGGCCCATTGATTCAAGGCTTAGCAGCGCCAATCCATGATTTATCTCGCGGTTGCTTCGCTACTGATATTGTTGACGTAGTGGCTATTGCTGCTGCTGAAAGTGCTGAATAATTGCTATAACTGTAGCTAGTCTAGGCCTAGTAAGGAACAGGCAATTTAGCGCGCATTCACCTATAGGTGAATACTAATTTCATATAATATATGAGTCAATTAACTCCGTTTTTGTTGTAGTTTTTACAAAACTCTGACAATAACGGAGTTTTTGCTTTTTATTTTGTGGTATAATATAAAAGGATAACTAATAATATTCTCAAAATAAAACTTCTTTTAAGTAAGAGAGGATTGCTTATGAAATTATATTATTTAGAACACAGTGGCTTTATGATTGACGCAGGTCGTCAATGTTATATATTTGATTATTGGAAAGATCAAGCTCAAGTTGTAAAACAAGCACAACAAGCAGGTAAGGAGTTATGGTTCTTTGTAACGCATTGGCATGGCGACCATTATTCACCGGCTATTTTAGAGTTTAATAGTGAAACGACTCGTTATGTGGTCCATGAAGATGTGCCACATCAGGCTATGCCTGCCAGTCGCACTACGGTTATGGCCGTAGGGGATATGGCGGTTGTTGCTAATTTAACAATTACTATGTATGGCTCCACTGATGAAGGCGGCTCGTTCTTAATTGATACAGGTAAAAGTAAACTATTCCATGCTGGTGATTTGAATTGGTGGCATTGGTTAGGAGATACGCCAGAAAATATTGATTTTGCCCGTAATTTTGCCAAGCAAGAGTTTGACCGCGTTAGAGGGATGGAGGCTGACTTAATTTTGTTCCCTGTAGATGCTCGCTTAGAAGCAGCTCGGGAGTGGGGGGCGATTGAATTACTTCATGTAGTGCCACAACCTAAATTATTTGTCCCTATGCATGCCAATGGCCCGCTTTGGGAACCTTCTTTATACTTTAAATCCCTGTATGAGCATATGCCACTTTGGATTCCTAAGCAACCTGGTGATGCAGTAGACTTATCAGTCTATGGTATTGAATAGGTTGAAAGGATATTTATTATGAAACAACGTACAGCATGGCCTGTAGCGACATTGCTATTGTTGGTCATGATGGTTATCTTTTTAGCGGTATACCCTTTTAGAGGCGATCCTTTATTTGGGTTTCTTACTCATGTGAGTGGGGCGGCGATGATAGGTGGTTTAGCCGATTGGTATGCGGTGACGGCCTTATTTACTAAACCGCTAGGAATTTCTTATAAAACGGCGTTAATTCCACGGAGTAAGGCCCGCTTAGTGGAAACGGCACGGTACATGATGGTAGAAGAATTATTGCGCGTGCAGCCTGTGTATATGATTATAAAAAAAGAGCAACTACCTAAGCGAATCCTTATGTATTTCCTCAGTGAAGAGGGCCGTCGTCAGATTAATCAATTTATTGAAGAAGTGGGAACGCAGATGGGCAGCCACTTTGATGGGGCACCACTTCGTAAAGAAGTGACTGGGGCCATCAAAAAAGGGGTAGCTCATTGGGAAGTAGCGCCTTTATTGATACGTTTTGGTCATCTTATGATGCAACGAGATACGGCCGCTGTTTTGTGGCTCTATGTAAATCGGATGGCGCAACGGCTACTTAGCTCACAAGGCATACAGCCTTATATTGTAGGCATTGTAGCATCGATGATGAATCGGTATGCTGAAAATTCGTTTTGGCGTGAATTAGCGCTAGCCTTAGGGAGTGATAGTTTTTCACCGGAGCGTGTGGCGGAATTAATTCAGCAAAAAGGGACGGAATTTTTGGCGTCTCAAGAATCTATTCATTCGCCTATGGGACAGTATGTGTATAATAAAGTGTTATGGAGCTTATCTGAATTAGAACGAAATAGTGAGTGGCGCCAAACGGTAGAGAATGTAAAAAATCGTTGGCTTCAGGATGCGTTAGAAGATGTAGATTTGTCCGGCGATACGAAAGCTTGGCAAGGCATTTTTAAACGGGCTCAAGAAGAGGCGGAAGCTTATGCACGTAGTTTATTACAAGATAAAGGTAAGCTACAAAGTTTAGAGCGCCTCTTGTTATATCAATTAGTGCCTTTATTACGAAAATTGCGACCTTTTGTGGATACGTCAGTTGTACGAGAGTTGATGGCTTATTCGCCACAGAAGTTGTCCGATGTTATTAAGGGGAAGTTGTATCATGATTTGCAAATGATTCGAATTAACGGCTCCTTAGTAGGTGCTGTGTTGGGCGGTCTCTTCTATGTGGCGGCGCAACTTGTCCAAGGAGGTGTAGGTTTATGATTGGTGGCGTACCGTATCGCGTGTGGGCCAATCGTATTTTGGTCATCTCCGCTATTTTGTATGGCGCTGTTTTTATTGGACAATTTTATATCAAAGCTACCTGGTATGAAGCTTTGTATTGGTTAGTACAATCTGCTTTAATTGGCAGTGTGGCAGACTGGTTTGCGGTGACGGCTTTGTTCCGTAAACCACTCGGTTTTCCCTATCATACAGCGTTGATTCCACGCAATAAAGAGCGTATGATTTCAGGGCTCATTCATTTGATTGAAACTCGCTTATTAACCTTAGAACAATGTCAAAAAGCATTGCAGTCAGTTAAGTTTTTGCCATATATTGATGGTTATATTCAAAGCGAACGAGGGCGTCAATATATTCGGAAAGCCTTGCGTAGTCTATTACATCTAGTATGGCATAGTCGTAGTGAGAAAGAATGGGCCCAGTGGGGCGCTGAAAAGTTACGTTATTTTTTACATCGCCAATCTATTACAGGTCCTATGCAACAATTCTTGACCGACATATGTCGTACGAATAAGCATGAAACTACCATTATTAAAGGTATTGTATTATTGCAAGAGGCTTTGGACAAACCACAAGTTCTTTTATGGTTAACGCATACGATTGACCGTGAAATTCAAGCTCGTAAAGATAATTTTATATCTGCCATTGTTATTGGCGTTTCAGAAGCAACGGATATTATTAATGCTCGCGACATGGCTATGGCTATGCTTCGTGAATTGTACATGGTATTAGAGCGGTGGAAACGACCTGGTAGTACCGAGCGATTGGTGTGGATGCAACAATGGTTAGGGCCCTTGCAAGAGTTAGCCTATAATAGTTCGGTCAGTCAGACCATTGATGGGGTATGGCAGCATTGGATTGATGAACAGGATTGGGCCGATATTTTAGAAACTTATATTTGTCCGTACATTCATAATGTTATTCATATGGCAGATACAGAAGATACATTTGAACAAGAGACTCCAGTGAAAGTACTTGAGCAATCCTTGCAGGATTTGTGGAAGGTATATAGTCAGAAACCAGACATTGAAGCTAAAATTGAAACTATGTGCCAACATATGGCCGGCTATTTACTAATACGTGGTCATGCCTTACTAGGCGTGATTGTACGGCAAGTACTGGGGGCGTTGAGTACAGAACGATTTATTTATTTCATCGAATCTAAAGTGGAAGATGATCTAAGTTGGATCCGTATTAATGGTGCCTTAGTAGGAGCTGTGTGTGGCTTAGGGGCTTGGAGTTTTTTACATTTTATTTATGAACCTTTATTAGCTATGTGGGGGTTATAAGGCTAATAAGGATATTAAAGGTAATAACCTAATTCCTGTTATTACAAACAGAAAGAAGGGGCATTGGAAATGGAGGGTTTCCAATGCCCCTTCTTGTTTGAAGGAATAAGAAGTTATTTACGTTATCTATAGTATGGTACTACTACGATGGTAGCCTAAATAGTCATGTGACTATGAAAGCAGCTTAGTTTGCTTGGATTGGTTGCGGAGCGGTACGATCCAATTGTAAGTCTTCAATCATTTGCAAATCTTGAAGAGGGGAACGACCGTCAGTTGTTAAATAGCCACCAACCATGATGCCATTAAGACCGCCGGATAAAGCCAATACTTGTAAGTCGCGGAGATTAACTTCACGACCACCAGCTGTACGAATCTGAGCGGATGGCAATACGAAACGGAACATAGCGAAAGTACGCAAAATTTCAAGCGGAGCTAACGCTTTATTATGTTCAAATGGAGTGCCTTTAATAGGGTTTAAAATATTGAGTGGTACGGAATCAATGCCTAAACGTTTTAATTCATAGGCCATTTCAACACGTTGTTCTAAGGTTTCATTTAAACCGATGATACCACCGGAGCAAACGCGAATCCCTGCTTTTTTAGCATTTTCAATAGTAGACATTTTGTCTTCAAAGTTATGAGTACTACAAATATTAGGGAAGTTGCTAGGTGCAGTTTCAATGTTGGAATGATAGCGAGTTACGCCAATAGCCTTTAATTGTACAGCTTGTTCGTAGGTGAGAAGCCCTAAGGAACAGCAAATTTCAAGGCCTGTTTCTTCGTGGATACGGCGTAAAGCACTAAGAATTTGTTCAAATTCTTTAGGATTATTGGTATTACGACCGCTAGTAACGATAGAGAAGCGAATAGCACCAGCTTCTTTTGCTTTGCGTGCATGTTCAACAATATCTTCTTCGTTCATGAAAGGATATACGGTAACTCCTGTTTCATGATGCGCTGATTGTGCACAGAATTTACAGTTTTCAGGACATTTACCAGAACGGGCGTTAACAATAGCACATAAGTCAACTTCTTTACCGTTGAATTTCTGGCGAATTTTATCAGCCATAGCTAAGAGAATCATAGTATCTTCGTCAGATACATTAATAAGCTCTTCTGCTTCTTTTGGGGTAATCTCACCACCATCTAAAACGCGTTGGGCGTATGCAATAATTTCTTCGTAACCAATTTTTTTTGTTGTCATGAACCTACACCTCTGTATTCTAAAGTTTATCCCGCTCTACCTGGGAGCAACGACTATGAGTCGTTGCCTTTATTATACGTAGCTTATAGGATATAGTCAACCGTAAATTTTAAATAGAGTTAACAATAACTGTAAAGATAAATAAGGTTAACAATAGTGTAGCTTA
Source organism: Veillonella sp. R32 (assembly GCF_010093125.1). Classification (GTDB taxonomy): domain Bacteria; phylum Bacillota; class Negativicutes; order Veillonellales; family Veillonellaceae; genus Veillonella_A. Next base: position 13,179 of record NZ_NMZQ01000010.1, on the reverse strand, counting down.
CCTTGGTTAGCGCGCTTAATAAAGAGCGTTTGCCCATTTAGGTTAAGGACATGCATAGTAGTTAAGTTAACAATGGTAGGGCAGTTAACAATGACTGGTATTTGCTTGGTTAACATAGTTAGTGCCAGTTTGTAAAAATTTAACAAAAAATGACTAGGACAGATTACGAATTTCAAAGGGCTGTGATAAAATAGAAAGTAATGTAGTCGGTAGGTTATGGCAAGGAGGTGAGGACCGTGTTAGTGCTAGAGCGAAGCAGTGCTACGCCTTTATATGAACAAATCTATCAATATATTAAAGCCCGTATTGAAGCAGGGCAGTATGAAGCGGGGACTCGATTGCCTTCTGTACGGTCCTTAGCAGGTGAAATTGGGGTTAGCAAAATTACGGTGGAACAGGCCTATTTACAATTAGCCGCAGAAGGATATATTAAAGCGCATGATCGCTCGCCCTATGAAGTGTTAGCCTTGCCTTTAACGGGGGAGACTATATTTGCTGGCGTTAGTGGAGTCGATTCTTTGTTTCAAAAGTCTAGAGCAGTAAAGCTAGACGAAAGTGTGACGGCGGAGGCAGGGCTGGGTAAGGCACTAAGTCCGTTTGCAGGGCCAGATTCACTGATGGCTAGTAATGTGGCTGCTAAGCCAGTCATTGAATATAATTTTGCCACTGGCGCTATGGATCCAGAAGGGTTTGATTATACGCGCTGGAAACGGTATATTGGTTATGTATTGCGCGAGCCGGAACGTTTGCTAGCGTATGGCGATCCGCAAGGCGAATTAGAACTACGCTTACAATTGGCCCAATATTTGAATACCGCAAGAGCGGTGCGGACTACAGCGGAACAAATTATTATTGGCAGTGGTACGCAGGCTATGGTCATGATGATTGCAGCGCTTTTGAAACGAGCACATATTACAACGGTAGCGATTGATCATAGTGCGTTAATTGGCGTGACGCATATTTTTAAAGATTATGGCTTTACCGTAGTGACCATTGATCAACATAGTGAGAGTTTGATTGCTGATTTGATGAGCGCTAATGTGCAGGCTTTATATTGTACCCCATCTCATGGTGACCGACAGGGTCGAGTTATGAGTGCAGGGCGGCGCAAAGAATTATTGCAATGGTCTAAGGCTGTTGGGAGTTATTTGATTGAAGATGATTATGATAGTGAGTTGCGTTATTATGGTCGCCCTATCTCGTCTTTGCAGGGCTTAGCGCGCGAGGAGCATGTTATTTACTTAGGAACGCCTTCTAAAGTGCTACCGCCATCCATTCGTATTAGTTACATGGTATTGCCGCCATCTTTATGGAATGACTTTTTGATGTACCGCAGTTCGTATCGGCAAAGCGCTAGTGTTATGGAACAACTTGTATGGGCTCGTTATATGGCGGCTGGTGAATGGTCTAAGCAAATTCGGCGGTTACGTAAACATTATGCTGATAAGAGCAAACAATTGGTGTCGCAGTTGCAATTAGCCTTTGGTGATCAAGCAAAAGCCTACCTACCTGAAGGTGGTGTATACATTGGTTTGAGTGTATATACATTGCTAGGCGCAGACGATTTATTAGCTAAAGCGCGTCAAGCTGGCTGTGATGTGCGTATTGAAGCGGATATTGCTATGGAAGGGGAAGTTCATTGTTTATTATCCTTCAGTGCGATACCTACGGCTAAACTGCATGCAGCTGTTACACGATTAGCAGCGGCTTGGAAAGGAGTTTGAAATGATACCATTTCGTTTTATACAATGTGGAGATCTTCATTTAGGGACTCCTTTTAAATACTTAAAATCGTTAGGCAAACAAGTGGATGAGGCTGTTAATCGAGCAACCTACCGTTCCTTTACTGAAATCGTAGATTTGGCTATTGAGCAGCAAGTTCAAGCAGTGCTGATTACAGGGGATATTTACGATAGCGATACGCATAATTTAGAAGCACAAGTACGTTTTGCCTATGAGTGTGAGCGTTTAAGTGAACATACAATTCCCGTATTTCTCGTACAAGGGAATCATGACCCTGCTGAGAGTTGGACATCTAATATTCGCTTACCTGAAACGGTTCATGTTTTTTCCTCGTTACAAAGTGAGCGCAAGCCTTTACTGGTAAAAGGAAAAGTGGCGGCCTATGTATATGGCATTAGTTGCAGTGAACAGAATCGAGCGGATAATGTGGCTCAATTTTTGAAACCTTGGGCGGACGATCCCTTCTCGATTGGTATGTTTCACGGCAGTGTAGGCAGTACGCCTGACCATGAAGTGGTGGGGCCTACCACCTTGGGAGAATTAACTAATTCGCCTATGAAATACTGGGCTATTGGGCATATTCATAAACGGCAAGTATTACATGAAAGCCCTTATGTGGTATATGCAGGTAATACGCAAGGCTTACATAAAAAAGAGTTGGGGGCAAAAGGTTGTTATTTAGTAGATGTAAGTGCTACAGGCCAAGTAACTATGCAATTTCAGGAAACGGCGCCCATTCGTTTTGAACAGGTGACGATTGATATTGCTAGTCTTGCCAACAATTCCGATATGGTAGAAATGATTCGCCATAAAAAAGAAATGCTGCGCAAGTTAAAGAAGCAAATCTTGTTGGAAATTGTGTTGACTGGCACAGGGGCACTTCACGAATTATGTTGTAAAATAGAAGCACAGCAAGTATGGCTACAATTGGCACAGGAAGAAGAAAAAAATAAGTTCAATTTTGTTATGCCTTATGCGATTGTAGATAGGACCGCAGGGGTTACTGATTGGACGGCACGACGCCAAATGGAAGATATGGTAGGCGACTATTTGCGGAGTTATGATACGTTAGGTGCTTTGCCTAAGGCCGAACAAGTGGCCCAGATACGAAACCTTATTGAGGCACGGCCTGAAAGTAAGCGCTTAGGCATGTATAGTAATTTATTAACGGATGAAATTTTGGAAGAAGCATTGCGACGAGCAGAAGTAGAAGGGGCTCGTTGTCTCATGGGAGATACGGATGAGGATTAAGGAGATATATATTAAGGAGTTTGGCCCCTATCGGGATTGGTCATTTACGCCAGCTGCTGACGGGGTGCAGGTCATTTATGGCCCTAATGAAAGTGGGAAAACCTCTTTGTTAGAAGCTTTACGCTTTTTACTGTTTGGTAAAAAAAGTAAAGCCTATGGTTACGGCTCTGGACATTTGATTGTGGAACGAGATGGCGTGTCTTATCATATTGGGCGCGATGGTAAAAAACTCAATTTTTACCCCTTAGGCAAAGGGCCTATTGCTGAAGAACCATCTTCCTTGTGGTGGCATGGTCTGGATAAGAAAACTTATGATCGTATTTTTGCGATTACTGTTGATGAATTACAAGGGGCGGACGTATTAGCTGAAGTGGAAGTACGGGCGCGTTTCTTTGGAGGTGAAGGGGGCGAGCGCCTTAGTACGGCTGTTAAAGATATTGAGAAGGCTTCATCTGACTTATTAGTAGCCTCAGCGAATGGGAAGCGGAAAATCAATGTGCTTATGGAGCGCTTAAAACAAGTTCGTGAAACCATGGCTAACCTAGGTAAGCACGAAGAAGCGTATACAGCCTATCAGCAAGAGCTTGATGGCATGGTGACGACGGAAAAGGAATTGACGGAGCGTCTTAAAGAATGGCAGGACTACGGCAAGGAAGTGGATTTAGTATTGCGTGCTTGGGATGTGTATAAGCGCGCTGAACATGCCAAAGAGCAGATGAATACGTACGCAGTGACGGATTTGTTGGAAAAGGACGCTTTTTACGAACTCGATGAAAAAATAACCCAGTGTCGTAATAACATGCAACTTTGGAGTGGTAAAGAGGCGGGCTTAGTGCCTGATAATTTTGCGCCTGATTCCTTGATTGGCGTGTATAGCCAAGAGATTGAAAGCTTATTTCAGGAGCTTGGTAAATGGACACAACTGCAAAAAGAGTGTGATCAAGGCAGAGCTTATTTGAAGCGGGTAAAAGCGCAATTAGACGTATCGCGGACCTTGCATAATGCTTGGCGTCCTGATGCGGAGATGCCGGCTGAGGTTAATTGGGCCGAAGGGGAGTCTTTAGCACGGCAGTTGCGCAGTGCGCAAGATAATTATTTGCATTGGCAAAAACGCAAGCCTGTAGAACCAGCAGAATTAGTGAATACAAATGTTAAGGATGAAGAAAATACCTTAAAAGGGTTAGAAGCTGGTGTAACAGCTATTAAAGCTGCGTATGCTGATTATGAGGCGGCGGTAGCTAATCGGCAGGCTTTGGGGGAAGCGTTACCAACCTCGTATTATCGCTATGGCGGGATGGCATGTTTTATTCTAGCCGTATTAGCCTTAATGATGTTAGCTACGGGCGGAGTTTGGGTGGCTATTTTATTAGTTATAGCAGGGGGTGCTTTATTTGCCTATGATTGGCAATATAAACGTAAACATCAGGGGCTGTATGAAGCGGCTCTTCACCAATGTGAACGCCAGCAAGAGTTGGTGGCTAAGTTAGCGCAAGATGTAGGGTTTCAGGTACCTCAGTCTGCTGCGGACGTAGTAGATATGGAAGATTCCGTTAAGGCAAAGCGTGCGGCTTTTAGTAATCAGAACTTAGTATTGGCTAAGATTCATAGTTACGAACAAGTTCATAGTCAATGGCTGGCAGAAGGTAAGGAATTAGAAGCAGCTGGCAATAAAGCCATGGAAGCTTGGCAACGTTGGTTGCCTCAAGGGGCTAGCCGTGTACTTACGGATAATCAATTCTTTGCGCTGAAGCAAGAATATGATACTTACATGGAAGATGTGAACCAATATAAAGAATATGAAAAACGTTTGCAAGAACACGAAGCATCCTTGCATGAGCTAGAAAGTCGCTGCGCAGCACTATGGGAAAAACTAGAATTGGCTATTCCTGTAACTCCTATTGAATTGCGTCGGGTATATAATTTGTTGAAATCTCATCGTCAGAATCAAGTGCGTTGGGAACAAAAAGAATCACAGCGCCGTAATTATCACGAAGAGTATGAGCAGTGGAGCCGACAAGAAAAAGCCTTGTTATTGGAACAAGCTGAATTATTACAGAAGAATGGCGTAGCTACAGCTGGTGAATATCGTCAGCGTTTATTACTACAAGATCAGTACGTACAATGGCAAAAGGTGTATGAACAAAGTCGTGACCAATTGGCCTTGTTTGCGCCTAAGAAAGATAGCCATGAAGCTTTATACCGTCGCTTGAAATCGGGAAATAAAGAAAAATGGCAGTCCGAGGCTGAACGGAGTCGCTCTGAAATACAAGCCTTAGAGAAGCGGTTAGCGGCCTTGCATGAAAAACGTGGTCAAGTGCAAGAAGCTATGCGCACATTGTCGCAAGATCAAGCTATGTCTTTAGCCCTTCAAGAAGAACAACAATTGGAAGGGGAATTGCAAGAAGCACTAACAGCTTGGGCGACTCAAGTTTTAGTGAGCCATTTTATGGAATTGGCGCAAATGGATTATGAAAAAGATCGCCAGCCAGAAGCGATGGCCAATGCGTCGTCTTATTTATCGATGATGACTGATGGGAAATATACTTTACAATTAGGCGATACGGCATCGTCACTACAGGCAGTACTCGCTACAGGCGAAGTGGTACCAACAGAACGTTGGAGCAGTGGCCTAGGTGACCAAGTATATTTGGCTTTGCGCCTTAGTTTAGCTAAAGTATTTGGGGAACGAGTGGAATCCTTGCCTATTATTTTAGATGATATTTTGTTACGCTTTGATGAAGGGCGTCAGGAAGCCGCTCTTAAATTGTTAGCTCATATTGGCGCTACAGAACAAATTTTTATCTTTACCTGTCAACAAGGAACGGCTGAGCGAAGTGACAATTTAGAGGGAATGTCGGTGTATAGTTTACAAGGTTAATAGTATAAAAATACATAAAAACAGACCGTCTTGATTATAGCCTAAATAAAATTAAGGACTTCTTAGTACGCTAAGAAGTCCTTTTGTATTTGAAAGTACCTTGTATACATGAGATTATTGCACAATATATATCTTAATCTTCTATATGCATTTTTTGAGAAAAGGGGTTATAATATAAACAATCTATTTTCTATAGAATTGAGAAGGAATAGAAATTATGTTGCAGTTTATCACTAAGGGATGAGGTAGCTGTAGCTAATAGTCTATGAATAAGAAGAGAGAGTATAGGTTTGGAAGGAGCAAGGGCTTATGGGACAAATCAGTAAAGCCGGACAATCCGCGCAATTAGGACAATTAGGAAATAGTCAAATTGAAATTCAACAACAAGAGCAGGCGCAATGGCAAGCAAAAGGCTTATATAATTCGGCCTATGAAAAAGATGCCTGTGGGATGGGCTTTGTAGTTGATATAAAGGGACGTAAATCACATGATATTATTGATGATGGTTTGCGTATTTTAGAGCGCCTAGAACATCGTGGTGCCCGTGGTGCTGATGCATCTTCTGGCGATGGGGCGGGGATTTTAGTACAAATCCCTCACAATTTTTTTCAACGGGAATGTGAAGTGTTAGGTTTTTCTTTGCCCCCAGTAGGCAGTTATGGGGTGGGCATGATTTTTGCCCATCGCTATGAAGCACTGCGGAATAAACAAAAAGCTATATTGGAAGATATTGTCCGTGCTGAAGGGCAAGTCGTTCTTGGTTGGCGTGAAGTGCCTGTAGACTCCCATGCAGTAGGGGATGAAGCGGCAGCAATTCGCCCTTGGTTTATTCAAATTTTTATTGGTAAAGGCAATAATGTTATGAATGACGAAGAATTTGAACGTATTTTGTATGTCATTCGTAAAGAAGCAGAAAAACAAATAATCCCCTTGAGTAAGGCGGAAAGTGGGGATTTTTATATTGCTTCCTTATCAGCTAAGACTATCGTTTATAAGGGGATGCTTACGCCAAAACAATTGCGTGATTTCTACTTGGATTTAGCGGATTTAGATTTTACTTCCGCTTTGGCTATGGTACATTCCCGTTTCAGTACCAATACCTTCCCTAGTTGGGCACGGGCCCATCCAAATCGTTTCATCGTTCATAATGGGGAAATTAATACTATCCGTGGCAATATTAACTGGATTAATGCTCGTGAAGGGAAAGCTAATTCCGAGTATTTTCCGCAGATTAAAAAAGTATTCCCTGTTGTAGATGACACAGGTTCTGATTCGGCTATGTTTGATAATACGCTTGAGTTCTTATATATGACGGGGCGTAGTTTACCGCATGCTATGATGATGATGATCCCAGAGCCTTGGGAAAAGAATCAACTCATGAGTCAAGAAAAACGTGATTTCTATGAATTTAATAGTTTTATGATGGAGCCTTGGGATGGTCCAGCCGCTATGGGCTTTACCGATGGCACTGTCATTGGCGGTGTTCTTGATCGCAATGGGTTACGTCCATCTCGTTACTATATTACTAGCGATGACCGCTTAATCATGGCTTCTGAAGTAGGGGTAGTGAATGAGTCGGCTGAAAATATTCGCTATAAAGGGCGTTTAGAACCAGGCAAGATGCTTTTGGTTGATACGAAGGAACAACGCCTTGTATCAGATGAAGAAATTAAGCATCGTATTGCTACTGAACAGCCTTATGGTGAATGGGTCAAAGAACATATTATTCACTTGGAAGACATTGCGCCTGCTAATGAAGCGGATTTACCAACCGTTACGAATTTAAAAGAACAACAGCAAGTCTTTGGTTATACGCAGGAAGATTTAGTGCGCATGTTGCAGCCTATGGCTAAGGATGGTAAAGATCCTGTAGGTGCTATGGGGGCTGATGCACCGTTAGCGATTTTATCAGATAAACCGCAATTATTATATAATTATTTTAAACAATTATTTGCCCAAGTAACGAATCCGCCAATTGATGCGATTCGTGAAGAGATGGTAACGTCTACAGGCGTCATGTTTGGCAATAGTGGCAATATGATGGATCCTCATAAGAGTGGCACCTATTGTGTGTCCTTGGATCGGCCGATTTTAACGAATAAAGAATTTGCTGCTATTAAACAATTAGATTGTCGCCGTATGAAGAGCACTACTTTGTCTATTTTGTTTAACCCGGCTGAAGGAAGTCAAGGCATGCGCCAAGCGTTAGCTGAGTTATGTGCTAAGGCGGAAGAAGCGGCTCGTTCTGATCATAATGTATTGATTCTGTCGGACCGTGGCGTAGATGCAACGCATGCACCAATTCCTGCTTTATTAGCGGTGGCAGCTGTACACAATCACTTAATTAAAAAAGTATTGCGCACAGATATTGGCCTTGTGTTGGAGTCTGGCGAACCACGTGAAGTTCATCATTTTTGTACTTTAATCGGCTATGGCGTAACGGCAATTAATCCATATATTGCTTTTGAAACAGTGGCCGCTTTACAGCAAGAAGGACGTTTAGGGAACATCACGGCAGAAGAAGCGGAGCACAATTATATTAAGGCAGCGGTGAGCGGTATTCTGAAAGTTATGTCAAAAATGGGGATTTCCACGGTGCGCAGTTATCATGGTGCGCAAATCTTTGAAGCAGTGGGCCTTAACAGTGACTTTATTGATAAATACTTTGTGAATACGCCGACTCGCATTGGTGGTATCGGTACGGAAGGGGTCGCCCGTGAAGCCTTGGCTCGTCATGCTCGTGCCTTTGAAACGAAGGAAACAGTTCTTGAAGCGGGCGGTTTCTATGGCCCTATGAAAGATGGGGAACCTCATTTATATAATCCTAAGACCATTGATTTATTACAACGTGCTTGTATTGACAATAATTATGATTTGTACAAAGAGTATGCGCAGGAAATTCGTCATGACTATCATGTAACTTTGCGTAGTTTGTTAGATTTCAATTATCCGGTAGGTGGTGGTATCGCCATTGAAGAAGTGGAACCGGTTGAATCCATTGTGAAACGTTTCAAAGGGGGCGCTATGAGTTATGGTGCCATTAGTAAAGAAGCGCATGAAACGATTGCTATTGCTATGAATCGATTAGGAACGATGAGTAATTCTGGGGAAGGCGGCGAAGATGCTAGCCGCTATCAATTATTGCCAAATGGCGATAATCTTTGCAGTGAAATTAAGCAAATTGCCTCAGGCCGTTTTGGTGTTACGTCGGAATATCTTGTCAATGCTAAAGAATTACAGATTAAATGTGCCCAAGGGGCTAAACCAGGTGAAGGGGGGCAACTACCAGGAAAAAAAGTATATCCCCCTATTGGTAAAGCCCGCCATTCTACGCCTGGTGTAGAATTAGTATCACCACCTCCTCATCATGATATTTATTCCATTGAAGATTTAGCTGAGTTGATTTTTGATTTAAAAAATGCAAATCGCAATGCCCGTATAAGTGTTAAATTAGCAGCGGAAGCTGGCGTTGGCACTATTGCGGCAGGGGTAGCTAAAGCAAAAGCTGACAATATTTTGATTTGTGGCTATGATGGTGGCACTGGGGCGGCTGGTCGTACCGGTATGCGTCACACCGGTGCGCCTTGGGAATTGGGGCTAGCGGAAACGCATCAGACTTTATTATTAAATCGTTTACGCGATCGCATTGTGCTTGAAGTAGATAGTAAATTGATGACTGGTTTTGATATTGCGGTAGCGGCCTTATTAGGGGCTGAAATGTTTGGGTTTGGTACTTTGCCACTTATTGCGGTAGGCTGTAAGATGGCTCGTGTATGTAATTTGAATACCTGTCCGTACGGTGTAGCTACGCAGGATGAAAAATTGCGTAAAAACTTTAAAGGCAAACCAGAATATGTAGAGCATTTGATGCTATTCTTAGCTCGTGATCTTCGTGAAATTATGGCTCGTTTGGGAATTCGCACAGTCCAAGAAATGGTAGGACGTGTTGATTTATTGCGTCAAAAAGTAGTGGATGATAATTATAAATTATCGCGCGTAGACTTAAAACGGATTTTATTCCGACCATATACAGATATTTCGGTGGGACACTATCACCAACATGAACAAGACCATGAATTGGCAAAAACGCTGGATGAAGGGAAACTACTTCGCATGTGTCGTCCGGCTATTGAGGAACAGAAGCCGATTCGGGCCAAATTAGCCATTAATAATACCCATCGTGTAGTTGGCACCATTGTGGGCAGTGAAATTACGAAACGCTATGGTGCGAAAGGTTTAGCGCCCAATACGATTAAACTTAACTTTGTAGGTAGTGCGGGCCAAAGCTTTGGTGCCTTTATTCCTAAAGGGATGACCATGGAATTAGAAGGGGATGCGAATGACTATTTAGGTAAAGGTTTATCTGGTGGGGTAATTACCGTATATCCACCAAGAGCGGCTTTATTTGAAGCTGATCAAAACGTTATTATTGGTAATGTTGCTTTTTACGGTGCTACGGCTGGTGAAGCGTATATTAGTGGCTGCGCTGGTGAACGGTTTGCCGTGCGTAACAGTGGGATAACGGCTGTAATAGAAGGTGTTGGAGATCATGGCTGTGAATATATGACTGGTGGTGAAGTGCTTGTCCTTGGTAATACAGGTCGTAACTTTGGGGCCGGTATGTCTGGTGGCTATGCCTATATTTTAGATTTTGATGCACGGAAATGTAATACTAGCTTAGTCGAACCTAGACCAGCTACAGGTGCTGATTTAGAACGAATTAAATCCTTGGTTGAAGCTCATGTATTGCATACGAATAGTCGCAAAGGACGTCATATTTTAGATAACTGGCAAAACTTTGCTCATCGTTTTACCAAAATTGTGCCAACCGCCTATGAAGCTATGCAACAAGCTATTGCCACTTATGAAGCTAAAGGGTTTAGCGCAGAAGACGCACAATTACAAGCCTTTAAAGATACCTATCACATTAAATAAAAGAAGGGTGAAGTTTTTGAAACTGGTTCAATTTTAATAACCTTTCTACGAGTATATATGAGTCCGTATATTGTGGGCGAGTTCTTGTGAATTCTCTTGCAAACGGGCTCATTTTGCGTTAAACTCCGTTTTTCGCGTATTGAATATTTCAGATTTACAGGAAATGGTATATAATAAATGACAGGAAACCGTAGCTCTTGAAACGAGTTTTACGGAGAGGTGCAGAATAAAGGAGTGTACAGTGAAAATAACATATGCACTAGGTGCTATTTTAGTAGGCAGTGCTTTATGGCTTAGTGGTTGTGGCGCTGATGCGGTGGACACAGGCGCTAGTGAAGGTGCTAAACCGGTGACACCCAATACGACCGTAGCTACTGAGGCTAAGCCTGTAGCGGCGCTTGAAGAGGCCACTCGATTATTACAAAAGAATGACTATGAAGGGGCTATTGCTAAAGCGGATGAGATTTTGACAAAATATCCCAATTCAGATGAAGCGTATTCGATTAAAGGTATGGCGTTAGGCCTTGATGGTGATGCGACCGGTGGTTTAGTATTTACTAAAAAGGCGTATGAACTCAATCCTAATAATGTAGGCAATTATTATAATATGGCCATGTTGTATAAATTGCAGGGACAATTGGACGAAGCTAAAGGTTGGTTTGAAAAGGTGTTAGCCAAAGACCCTCACAATACGTGGTCAGTGTATGGTATTGCTACCATTTATGCTGATCAAGGTAATGAAGCCGACGCATTGACTTGGTTGCGTCAAGCAGTTTCATTAGACCCTGTAGTAAAAGAGGTGGCACGCACACAAGACCATTTTGTGCGATTCCATGGGAATGAGACCTTTGAAGCTATTGTGAAATAGGTAAAACGGGAAATAGATAAACCATTAAAATAGATAAACCATTGAAATAGGTAAACCATTGAAATAAGTAAAATATGAAAGTGTAATAGAGTGGAGGCGTAAGCATGACAGGACGGCAACAACGAGCCTTTCGTTGGTCTATAATTCCGATAATTATGTTAATGATGGCACTCTTAAGTGGTTGCTTTGGGCCGACTAAAGTAACTACGGCGGAAGTGGAAACAAAAGAAATGCCAGTTAAGATTAGTAATGATGCGAATATTACAGCGCTTAATAAGGTGACGATTGAACCTACTGTGTCTGGGCAGGTGAGCACCATGACTGTCAAAGTGGGGGATGAAGTAAAACAAGGTCAAGTGGTGGCCATGTTAGATACCAGTACTTTGCAAACTCAGTTAAATCAGTTGATTCAAGAGTTAGGTGATCAGCAGAGTCATGCTGGCGTACAAGCGGTGCCACAAGAAACTACGGTTGTGCCAGGGGCTGTTTCGGCAGCTGATGTAAATAGAGCTCACGAAATGATGATGAATGGGATAATTACAGAAAAAGAATATCAAACGATTGTGCAGCGGTCACAAGCTACGGTAGTTACCAGTGGTGGTGGCTATGTAGCTACGGGCGGTGGCATGGAAGTGGCAGGTATTCAAGCGGCTATTGCTCAATTGCAGACGCAGATTGCTCAGTCCCAAATTGTATCGCCTATGAATGGGCGCGTAGCGGCTATTTATAATGAAGATCGTAAAGTGGCTATTGAGGGCCGGCCGTTTATGCTCATTCAGCAAAGTTCACCTGTGGTTGCTTCCTTAAGTATTCCTCAGAGCTTTGCTTTGAAATTAGCTGAACCAGCTACGAAAAGCACCTTGAAAGTGTATTTAAAAGTGGACGATAAAGAAATACCTGGTGAATTAACGTATATAGATACTAATGCGCCAGCAGGTACACCAAGTGTATTAGTAAAAGCCACTTTTGCGAATACGGATGATGTGATTAAGCCAGGGGAGTTTTATACCTTAGTTATTGAGTCATCGGCTACGGCGCCTGTGTTGGCGGTACCAAAGACAGCTATTCACGAAAATAAAGATGGCAAGTTTGTTTATGTGGTAACGGCAGATAATACGGTCGATGTACGTGTTGTTGAAACCAGTGAAACGGTTGATGATTATACGGCTATCGTTATGGGCCTTAGTAAAGGGGAACGAATAATTAACTCTAAAGGTGAATTTGAATTAGGTGAACAAGTTACTTATTAGGCGTATTAGCTTAGCTATTAAATTGCTGATTAAAGAACGCGTTAGTTATTTATCGATTGGATTAAGGGGGGCATTAGCTATTCGACTGTTGAATTAAGGGTGGGGTTAGCTATTCGGTTGTTGACTAAGGAAGGCGATAGCTAATCGACGGTTGAATTAAGGATTGTGTTACTTATTAGACTGTTGAGGTTTAAGTGTAAAATAAACCTCAACAGTTTTTTTCTGAAAAAAATTAAAAAAGGGGTTGACGTTTA
>NZ_NMZQ01000001.1 GCF_010093125.1 Veillonella sp. R32 | reverse complement strand
TAAACGTCAACCCCTTTTTTTATTTTTTCAGAAAAAGAGATGTAATGGCCTTCCACCATTACATCTCCCTCACCGTAAATTACTAATTAAAACCAGCACTGTACACTTTTACTACCTTACCAGCGCCTTTTCATATATTAATCGAATTAACGTAAGTGTCATCTCATATGACTTATAAAAAGAGTCTATTGGTAAAAATTCATATTTAGAATGAAAATTAAGCGCACCTGTAAAGTAATTAGGAGTTAGAATCCCTTGCGTCGAAATAAAAGAGCCGTCTGTCCCACCACGCATTGCAATCGTTTTCGGTGTAATCCCCAAACGATCCATCGCTTCATACACATAATCAATGGCTTTTTTATTATCCTCGGTTATAGCATCTGCAATATTCCCATAGGTATCACTTAATTCACAAGTAATAGTTGCTCTTGGATATAGTGCTTGTAACTGCTTTACATTGGCTTCAATCAAATCTTTTTTTGCTTCGTATTTCAATTTATCATGGTCACGAATGTTTAAGAACACAATGGCGGTTGATTGATTAGACTGCACGCCTTGGCACCAAATGTACCCTTCTTTTCCCTCCGTACACTCCGGCGTTTCTTCACGATTAAACATATTAATGAAGTCTACCGCTACTAGTGTGGGATTAACTAATACACCTTTAGCACTCATAGGATGAGCACTTACGCCATGAATTGTAACTGTACCACTCCCTGCATTAAACGTTTCATATACCACTTCCCCTAATTCGCACGAATCAATGGTATATGCAAAATCAACAGGAAATTTAGTGTAATCCATACTCTTAGACCCAAACAGGCCACACTCTTCATCGGGTACAAAAGCTACATATATATCACCATGATATAAAGAGCTATCTTCCACCAAGGTGTGTAAAGCTGTCATAATATTGGCAATAGCCGATTTATTATCAGCCCCTAAGACACTCGTCCCATCTGAAACGATAATATCTTGCCCTTCATACGGTGCTAATTCAGGATGTTCGTCTCGTTTCATCACGATATTAGCCGCTTCATTGAGTACAATATCCCCACCATCATAGGCATGAATTACCTGTGGATGTACTTCAGGTGATAAACTAACATCTACCGTATCTACATGGGCACAAAAGCCGACAGCAGGCACTCTGCCACTAAAGTCATCTGGCACATGTGCAGGCAAGCGCCCCGTAAGCACGGCCTTATCACTCACGTGTAAATCAACTAAGCCTAGCGTTTCACACTCCTCTTGTAACAGGCGAATCATAGCCCATTGACTCTCTGTACTAGGCACTACTAGACCGCCATTTGGCTTACTTTGTGAAGGTACCTGTGCATATTTAAAAAATCGCGTTACTAATTCCTCTCGTTTCACTAACATGAAAAGCCTCCTTAGAACATTTGCCGTGGATATACATAATCAGCTTGGAAACCAAGTGGAATGTTTAGCCACCAGAAAACATACAATACAATAGTTAAGGCAATTAACAAAGCAATCGTATGTGGTAACATCAAACTACTCAATGTACCCACACCTGTCTTTTTATAATACTTTTGACAATAAATAATAATGAGCGGATAAAATGCAAACATAGGCGTACATACGTTAACAGCCGAATCACTAATACGAAACGCCGCCTGTGTTAACTCCGGCGCAATCCCTACCGACATAAGCATCGGTACAAAGATAGGTGCCAAAATAGACCATTTAGCAGACGCAGAGGTAATTAATAAGTTAAGCAAACCTACAAATACAATAATCCCGAAAATAGTAACTTGTGGCGGTAATGCCAAAGATTTCAAAAATTCAGCCCCTGCAATCGCTATGAGAGCACCTAAATTAGAGGCGCCAAAGGCATACATAAATTGAGCCGCAAAGAAATAGAACACAATTAATTGCACCAATGTATGAGTAATTTCTTCCATAGATTTAGTAAAGTCTTTAGAATTTTTAAAATTACCACTAATAATCCCGTAAACAATGCCAGGAATAGCACTTAATAAAAAGATGACAGCCACAATAGATTGCATAATCGGTGCTTTGAAACTGGCAATATTGCCATCTGGATCACGAAGTAAAGAATCAGCTGGCATTAAAGCTAACACTAAACCAACTAGCATTAGTAAGAGGACAACTGATGCAATATAAAACGCTCTATTTTCTTTAGCAGTTATGGGTTTCATTGCATCTTCCGATACATCTAAATCAGCATCTAAAGGACAAGCCTTGCGACACCAAGGTTCCGTAATTTTTTCAGTAACCCACCAACATACAAAAATAACCGGTACCGTCGCTACAACGGCAAAGAAATAGTTACACAATACATTCACTTCGTAGGATGAATCAATTAATTGAGCTGCCATCTGTGTAAACCCTTGAATAACCGGATCAATAGCCGATGGCGTATAGTTAGCCGCAAACGCACCAGCAATGCCTGCAAACGAAGCTGCTACCCCAGCCAATGGATGTTTTCCTGAAGCATAAAATAAATAGGCTGCTATAGGAATAATAATCATATAGCCACTATCAGGTGCTAAATGGCTTAACATCCCCACTACAATCACAATAGGGGTTAACAAAAATTTAGGTGTAATCACTAAAATCTTCTTTAGCCCTGTATTAATATAACCTGACCCTTGAGCAATACCAATCCCTAAAGTAGCTACAATAACCATACTAAGTGGTGGAAACCCTGCAAAGTTGCCTACCATTTTAGTCATTAAGGTAACTAGCGATTCAGCGGACAGCATATTAGTAACCATAATCTCCTTACCAGTAGTTGGATGAACATAGCCAAAATGTATGGTTGAGAAAAATGCTGACGTTACGCAAGTAATGACAAAAGCCCCAATAAATAACATAGTAATATCCGGAATCTTATTTCCCATTCGTTCCAGCCAGCCTAAAAAGCCACCCACGGGCTGTACATCATTTAAATTAGGTTGATTAGATTGTTGCGCTGCCATACAAACACCCCTTTCGTACCTAGCTATGAAGCCTTATATAATTTGTGTCCTGCCAAACTACATAGATAATCCCCAACCCCCTTAAAACACACCTCCTTTATAGGATATAGCCTATCTATTTAGTATTAACTCCATACTATCAACCATTCTATAGAATGTCAATTGACAGTATACATTTGTAGTTAATATATATTGTATACAAAAAAAGAGCTATGCAAACATGTAAATTTAAGTTAATCTACACCGCTTATAGCTCTTTTATTTGGTTAAATAATATTAGCAATATATTGAAATTACCTGCAATTCAAGTTTCGTTTTATACATCTCGTTTATAAAAACGTTTCACATAGAAGTGATAAATCAAAAGGCCAGCTATAGCAATGCATGCATTAATTTGATACATCATAGCAAAGCCAACCCAACCAATGACCAAGCTTAAAATAGCCGAGCCAAGACCAACACCAATATCGAGGGATAAGAAATATGTCGCATTAGCGGCACCAGCTCGCTCTGCGGATGCAGCCTGTACCCCCAATGTTTGAAAGGCTGGACTAATAGCGCCATACCCTAAACCAATAATCGGAGCTGATGCAATAACCCACCAAGGAGAAGTGGCTAAACTTAAAATAATAATCCCTATAAAGTACAAAATAAAACCAGGATAAATTAATTTATTCGCTCCTAATTGGTCAAAAGCTCGCCCCACCCAAGGACGCGTAACAACAATAGTAATAGCAAATAACACAAAAAATATGCTGGCCATTGTGCCCTGCCCCATTTCAGTCATCATAATTGGTACAAAGACTAGCACGCCAGAATAGCTAAAGCTAATAAAAACACCAATAATAGCCCACGGTAAGGTATGTCGCTCAAAGAAACGATCAAAATTCCACGGACGATGTTTAGCCAAGCGAGGCAAAGCCAATGTTTCATCTAAGCGCTTGCGATTAGCTGCATAGAATCCTAAAAAAGCACAAACACTTAGGAAAATAAAAAAGGCCTCAGTGCCCCATACATCTAATATAGTTAAACCTAAAAACGGTCCAATAACCATAGCTACATTGACAAACACAGAAAAATAGCCTATCCCTTCCCCTTTACGATGTTTAGGCAGCACTAACACGGCTACTGCTGCAACGGCCGTAGTGCCAATGGCAAAAATCATTCCATGAAGCAAACGCAAAAAGAAAATTAAATTCATAGACGTCGTAAAATTAAAGGCTATCATAATCAGCAAAAAAATACCGGTCGTAGAAAAAAGCACTTTTCGCTTATCAAAACCATCTATAATTTCACCAGCAAAAGGGCGACATAAAATCGTACCTATTTGAAAGTAGGTCATAGCTAACCCTGCCTGAAAAGCCGTGCCCCCATAAACAGCTGTAATAATTAAAGACAAGCCAGCAATCAATATATACTGACTCATATAAAACAAGCAACTACTCAAACCACAGCCAAGAAACTCGGCTGACCAAATCTTATTAGGTACTACCGCTTGTTTAGTCTCTTCCATACACGCTCTCCTTTCTAAAAAGATACTGTCAAACTTAAAACTATAAAACACAGTAGCCAAAAGGCCACTGTGTTTTATGAGGTCAGGCTTTAATTACAACCTAATTCTACTAGGCTTAATTTGCGCAATATAGGCAATCTCTTAATGTGCTTTAACAGCATTACGAATATCTTTTTTGTTGCGACTCTTCCAAATAGCCCAAATAGACGTAGCTACACAAATGGAAGAATACGCACCACTTACGAAACCTACAATCATACAAAGAGCAAAATTCTTCGTCGTATCACCACCGAAGAAATATAAAGAGCAACAAGCAAACAATACGGTCGACAACGTATAACAGCTACGGTGAATACTCTGCGCAATACTTGCATTCGCTAAATCAGCAAATGTATCAGACCGTTTATGCGTGTGTGTGTTTTCACGAATACGGTCAAAAATAACAACTGATTCATTCATGGAGTAACCAATTACTGTTAAAATAGCAGCTAAGAAAGACGCATCAATTTCAAGTTGGAAGAAAGAGAATACCCCCAATACCATGATAAGGTCATGGAAAATAGCGGCCAACGAAGAAAGGGCAATACGATATTCAAAACGGAAGGAAATATAGGCTGCTAATACTAAGAAAGCAATGGCTAAGTTAATTAAAGCATGTTCCGTAACTTCTGACCCAATAACAGCCCCTACCGATTCCACACGTTTTACTTCGTTAGGACCAATATTTTTATTCAAGCTATTTACAATAGCTGTGCTTTCATTGGAATCCAGGTTACGTGTACGGATGATTACATCATCCCCTTCTGTAGCGGAGCTTTCACCGGATAATTGAATAATCGCATTTTCTAAGCCAAATTGTTTTAAATCTTCACGAACTTGGGATACTTGAACAGGCTGTTCAAAACGAACTTCAACAATAGTACCACCTGTATAATCAATCCCCCAGTTAAAGCCTTTTACAAAGATTGAGGCTAAACTAGCAATAACCAAGATTGAAGACAAAATAAACCACCAGCGATGATGTTTAATAACGTCAAAACGCATTATTTTTTGCCTCCTTTCTTATATAACTCCATAGTAGCTGTTGGTGACACATTAGCACCATACCAGAATGGATGATTCGTTAAATTACATTCAATAAGCATACGGAGTAAGTAACGGCTTACAAATACAGCGGTAATCATACTAATTAATACCCCTAAGCCTAAGGTAACGGCGAAACCACGCACTGGGCCAGAACCAAGCACGAATAAGATAGCTGCCGTAATCATAACGGATACGTTCGCATCTACAATGGTAGCGAATGCACGACGGAAACCAGATTCCATGGACATGCGCAATGTTTTACCCACTTGAACTTCTTCTTTGAAACGTTCAAAAATAAGGATATTGGCATCTACCGCAACCCCCATAGACAGAATAATACCAGCAATCCCTGGTAATGTTAAAGTAGCATCTAAGAAATGTAATACCGCTAATAAAGCTAATACATAAATTAAAAGCGCCATCGTAGCTACAAAGCCAGATACACGATATAAAATAAGCATAAATGCTACAATCAAACCAATCCCTACAGCAAAGGCAGTGACTGATTTATCTTTAGAGTCTTGACCAAGCGTTGGCCCTACTGTACGAACTTCTAGAACATTCACTTTAACTGGCAATGCACCGGAACGAAGTAAAATAGCTAAGTTCTTAGCATCGTCTAAGGTTTGACTCCCTGTAATTACCGCTTTACCACCTGTAATTGGTTCATTAACTACTGGATTTGTCAATTGTTCGCCATCTAAGTAAATCCCAATGTGACGACCTACATTAGCCGTTGTTAAATCACCAAATTTTTTAGCCCCTGCATCGGTAAATTCAATACCAACCATGAACTGTTTATTCTGACCAATTTGTTCTTTCGCATCTTTTAAATCATTACCAGTTAAATGAACGACACCATTTTCGTCTTTAAATTCCATAACCGCTGTTTTACCAATAGTTTTAATAGCTTGGTCTGGATCTTTTACACCTGGTAATTCAATAATAATACGTTTCTTGCCTTCGCGCTGAATCAATGGTTCAGCTAAGCCCATTTCATTAATACGGCGTTCGAGAATCTGACGAGCTCGTTCTACCGCATCATCTGTTACTTTGTTCTCCCCAGCATCCTCTGCTTCAAGAACAATATGCGTACCACCTTGTAAATCAAGGCCTTGTTTAATTGATTGAGCTAGCGGCCCAATGAAATAAATAAACGCAGCCACAATAATGGCAATGGCCGCAAGAAATTTTGCAAGCGCCTTACCGTTCAAAATATGCCCCCTCCTTATCCACTTAGGGTCAACCATTACAAAACTTAATATGAACTTATATGTAGACCCACTATTAAATAGTTAGTCTTTGAAAAATAAATAACTTGCTTCAAGCTAGTCAATTTACTTAAATTGTAAACTTTGCACATCTGTTATTAAAGCGGCTAAGCGCTTATCATGAACATCCATGGGAATTGATTCCGACACAACTTGTGTGTCCCAAGCAACACCCACACAACGTTCAGCCGGTACATCTGCTAAAAAGCGATCATAATAACCAGCCCCCATCCCCATGCGACCACCTGCCGTATCAAAAGCTACACCTGGTACCAAAATTAAATCTAAATCAGTAGGTGCTATACAGGCATAGGGCTCTTTAGGGATGCGAATTCGTAAAACGCCAATAGTTACAGCATCTAAACTGGTTAGTTCTGCCGCTACCATTTCACTCTTACTAATACATACCGGGACATATACTTTTTTCCCTACCTTTAAAGCATGTGCAATGAGTGCATCTAAATTAGCCTCTTTAGGCATCGCTAAATAGGCCATAATAGACTTAGCTTCTACATACGCTTTACTCGCTAAAATATTAGCACACAGTGCGTTAGCTCGTTCATTGCATTCTTCCTCAGACATGGCTTGGCGCCTTGCTTTAAAAGCAAGGCGCATCGTTTGCTTATCCATATTATTTGTCATCTTTGCCAAGCACATGAGCTACGCTGGAACGGGCCAATTTAATTTCCACTTTTTCAGCGATTTGAAGCATAATTACTTCATCAGTCAAAGAATTGATAGTGCCATAAATGCCACCAATCGTTACAATTTTTTGACCTTTTTTCAAGCTATTCAAAAGTTCATTACGAGCTTTTTGTTGTTTTTTCTGTGGACGATATAAAAGGAAATAAAAAATTACCACCATTAACAAAATCGGCCAGCCAGCTTGAAACAATTGTTCTAAATCTGCCACTTTGAGTCACCTCCAAAAACAAATATATCTATTTCTTTCAACGTCGTAAGCCCCTTACTTTTTATAACCTGCCCAAAATTCATCTCTAAATGCTGGGAAGCGATCTTCTAAAATAGCAGCACGCATTTGACGCATGAAATTCAATAAGAAATACAAATTATGATATGAAACTAAACGGAAAGCTAAAATTTCTTCCGCTTTATATAAATGACGAATGTATGCCCTCGAATAATTTCGACAAGCATAACATTGGCACCCCTCTTCAATAGGGCCCCAATCATGGGCATAGGTAGCGTTCTTTATGGTCACGCGCCCATCATGAGTCATAGCCATGCCATTACGTGCTACGCGCGTTGGGAATACACAATCAAACATATCCACACCGCGAGCTACCCCTTCTACTAAGCAATCAGGGGTACCTACCCCCATCAAGTAACGCGCCTTATTAGTAGGCAATAATGGCGTCGTATGATCTAAAATATCATACATTATGTCATGTGGTTCCCCTACTGATAAACCACCAATACTATAACCATCAAAATCCATAGCCACTAA
Organism: Veillonella sp. R32; assembly: GCF_010093125.1. Classification (GTDB taxonomy): domain Bacteria; phylum Bacillota; class Negativicutes; order Veillonellales; family Veillonellaceae; genus Veillonella_A. Next base: position 142,739 of record NZ_NMZQ01000001.1, on the reverse strand, counting down.
TTCTTTAGCACTACGGGTACGCAAATCTTTATACATACCACCTTGCACGATGCCAAACATACCTTGCGTTGGCGAGGTATGCGCCTTACGACAACGTTCCGCCCAACGAGTGGTCCGTGCCGTAGACCGATCTGCATATGCATAATCAGCCGGATATGGAATACATTCGTCAAAAGCCATAGCAATATCGGCGCCTAATTGCTCTTGCACTTTAGTGGCAATCTCTGGCGATAAAAACTTCTTTGACCCATCAATATGAGAACGAAAGGCAACCCCTTCTTCCGTGATTTTACGTAAATCACCTAAGCTGAATACTTGAAAGCCACCACTATCAGTTAAAATACCACCATCCCAATTCATGAAACGATGTAAGCCACCAGCTTCTTCAACTAGGTCTGGACCAGGGCGCAAAAACAGATGATAAGTATTGCTCAAAATAATTTGAGCCCCCATCTCTTTTAATTCCTCAGGCGACATTGTTTTTACCGTAGCTTGTGTGCCTACGGGCATAAACATAGGAGTCTTAAAAGTACCATGAGGTGTATGGAGAAGCCCCGCACGTGCGCCAGTATGGGGACATTCTTTTTGCAATTCATAGGTAATAACCAAGCGTATCCTCCTATCTAACGGTAGTTAATTGTAACCTATCAAGTAATTATTATAACACAATTTACAGCTCTCACCTAGATTTTTCTCAGTAAAACCTAGAGCTCTTATCGGATAAACATGGCATCGCCAAAGCTAAAGAAACGATACTGTTCTTTAACGGCTTCTTTATACGCTGCCAAGCAATGTTCACGACCTGCCAAAGCACTAATGAGCATTAATAAAGTTGATTGTGGTAAGTGGAAATTCGTAATTAAAGCATCCACCATTTTATATTCATAGCCAGGATAAATAAAAATTTGAGTCCAATCATGACCGGCCTGTAATTCCCCATGTTTAGTCGCTGATTCTAATGTACGCACCGAAGTAGTACCTACGGCAATAATCCGTTTACCAGCCTTACGAGCTTCATTAATAATCTGCGCCGTTTCAGCGGTAACTACATAATACTCACTATGCATTTCATGATCTTCAATCGTATCAACGGACACTGGTCGGAACGTACCTAGCCCAACATGTAAGGTAACAAAGGCCAAAGTTACCCCCTTTGCCTTAATTCGCTCCAATAACTCAGGCGTAAAATGCAGGCCTGCCGTTGGCGCTGCAGCAGAGCCTTTTTCACGAGCATACACCGTTTGATACCGATCTTTATCCTCTAATTTTTCGTGAATATACGGTGGTAATGGCATTTCACCAATTTCTTGAATAATATCATCAAAAACGCCCTGTGCTTCAAATTGAATGATACGACCGCCAAAACTGGTTTTATCTACTACAGTACCAGTTAAGCGATCATCAAAAACCAAGGCCTGCCCAATAGGGCATTTCTTCCCAGGCTTTACCAAACATTCCCATTTATTATCACCACAAGGTGTCAATAATAGCACTTCGACCTTGCCACCACTACCCTTACGATGCCCATACAAACGGGCTGGAATTACCTTAGTATCATTAAATACTAATACATCATTGTCTGATAATTCATCGACAATATCATAAAAGTGAGCTTTATGCCCCACTTCACCAGTCACTTTATCAAGTGTCATAAGCCGTGAAGTATCACGGGGCTCTACTGGATGCTGAGCAATCAGTTCTTCTGGTAATTCATAATCAAAATCTGTTACCTTCATGGTAAACGTTCCTTCTTTCTATTCTGTTAATATTCTTTTTCCACTGACACACCGGTATAGTAATGTGTCAAAATTTGCTTATAATAATCTTTTGTTTTAGTAGACGCTTTCGCTGCCATAGCTGCGGCCCCCCACTGGGACATACCTAAACCATGGCCCCAACCATATCCACGAACAGCCACCGTATCACTGGCTTTTTTAAAGGTATGATAGGCTTTAGGATTTTTAAAACTATCGGCCGATGTAGGTGCTTTTACATTCACATAAAAATCAAATAGCGTAGATTTTAGGCCAAAGATTTTCATAATTGTATCACCACTCAACGTGAGCGATTTCTTAGATCCTACAAAGGTGGCCGTCAGCACCCGACCAGACACACCACGGTCAGCCTGTTTCATAGGTCGCTTACGCAAGGTACTAAGTTTTATTTCTTTTAAAGTACCTACATCTTTGCCAGCGGCCTTTAATTTATTCTCCATAGTAGCCCGTGTCAAAGACACAGTCCAGGCTGAGCTATCGCCATTTTGAGCATAATCTTTAACACCGCGCAAATAAGGAACTACACTGCCCCACACATTTTCACTATTTTCAGTGTAGCCGCCACCATCAGCATGGAACAAGGCTTCAATCACCTGACCGTTATATTTCATAACTATGCCTCTAGTAGCATCAACAGCGCTAGTCGTACTCGCAAACTCAGCGGCCTGTCCATTATAGACCTGATTATTCGTATTTGGCTGCACATCATAAGCCTTAGTGGCACTTTGTTTCATAGTATATAAAGCATAGGTACGCGCCGCAACCGCTTGTGCTTTTAACGCCTCTTGGGGCCAACTAGGCACTACTTCAGCCGGTACTACACCATATAAATACTCTTCTAAGCCAACTTCATTAATCAGCATCATAGAACCAGAAGAAGTAGGCACAACTTTAATAGCACCACGATATGGCTTACCGTCAACTAGCATCGTGCCAGCTTGACGCCCTTCCCAAGATTTAATATACACACCATCTGCTACGGCTTTGCCATTTACCGTAATTTTATGATTTTTTACGGCCACTACTACAGCCTCCCCAGCAGTAACCTTAGGCAAGGCAGTTTTATTTAAACTATAAACAGCCATTTTACCGCTCCCCGCGGCCACCCAGGAACTAGTCCGAGTGCCTAGTAATACCCGAATGGGAGGCGTTTGTGCAGTTATTCCTTCTGAAAAAGCCGGTACCGTTGTAGCCTTCGTAGTAGTTTTAGTAGTTCCTGATGACTTACTCGAATTATTGGTCGTAGACACCTTCGTAGTAGTCGTAATTGCTTTTTTAGTGGAAGTCGTAGATGCTTTCGTAGTCGTCGTCGATACTTTCGTCGTCGACACTTTTGTAGTGGTACTGGAACCACCTTCTTTAGTGACCGTAACCATCGCAGCATCTGCAACAGAGCTATACGTAAAAACCGATGCAAACATCGTTACCATCATTATAGTTTGCCAAATTTTTTGTTTCATATAGCCCCCTTACCGGCCCCTTTATTTGGATTCACAATACCTAAATGGTCATACGCCAATTGCGTAGCCATGCGTCCGCGACTAGTACGCACTAAAAAACCTAATTGCATTAAATACGGTTCATATACATCTTCAATCGTATCTCGTTCTTCACTAATCGATGCAGCAATCGTATCAATACCTACTGGACCGCCTTGAAACTTGTCAATAATAGCACGCAGTACACGTCTATCAATACGATCTAAGCCGATTTGATCAATATCAAGACGTTCCAACGCATCATCAGCAATTACATCGGTAATAACACCATCACCTAATACTTGAGCTACATCGCGCACTCGTTTTAATAAACGATTAGCAATTCGTGGTGTTCCTCGTGAACGACGGGCGATTTCAGTAGCGCCCGTTTCAGTAATATTAGTGTCTAATACTTGAGCTGCTCGTTTAACGATATGTTCTAATTCGTCTTGTTTATAATATTCCAAATGACTGATAATCCCAAAACGATCGCGCAATGGCCCCGATAAAGCCCCTGCTTTAGTGGTAGCCCCAACCAAAGTAAAAGGTGGTAAATCAATACGTACGGAACGCGCACTAGGCCCCTTACCGATAATAATATCTAAAGAGTAATCCTCCATAGCCGAATATAGAACTTCTTCAACACTGCGTGATAAACGATGAATTTCATCGATAAATAATACATCATGAGCTTGCAAATTCGTAAGCAACGACGCTAAATCACCAGGTCGCTCAATGGCCGGTCCAGACGTAATGCGAAGATTAACCCCCATTTCATTAGCAATAATACCAGCTAATGTTGTTTTGCCAAGACCCGGTGGTCCATAAAGTAACACATGATCTAAAGCTTCATTACGATCTTTAGCGGCTTGAATATATACTTTTAAATTGTTTTTAGCATTCGTTTGACCAATATACTCATGCAAATAACGTGGGCGCAAAGAAAATTGCCAAGAGTCCGCCAATTGTTCTTCTTTACCCACAATCCGCGTTTCACTATCAGTTACTCGTATCTCTTCTTTCATGGCTACCTACCTTTCCCCAATTCAGATAAGACTTGTCGCAACAAAGTAGACACGTCTTGCTGCCCATCATCAATTTGCGTCAATACTTCCGTAAACTCTGATTCTTTGTACCCTAGGGCAATCAAGGCCTGCGCCACTTCACCAGCTGCCCCCAAGCGATTAATCGTTGGTGAAACGCTAGCCGTAGCCACGCTACTTGGAGCCGTTGTAAATTTACCAATTTTATCCTTTAATTCTAATACTAAACGCTCGGCCGATTTCTTGCCTATACCTGGCAATTTAGTCAAAGTCGTCAACTCGCCATTCATTATAGCTACTTTAATACCATCAACAGAAAGGCCTGACAAAATACCTAAACCAACCTTAGGTCCAATACCGGAAACAGAAATCAATAACATAAATAAATCATATTCATCTTGTGAAGCAAAACCATAGAGCTGAATGGCGTCTTCTCGCACACTCATATGTGTATAGAGTAAAACCTCAGTTCCTTCTACTAAAGCGTCGCGCGTACTTCCCGAAATATACAATCGATACCCTACGCCATGAACATCAATAAAACAAGAGCCTGTGAAAACATGGCTCACAATACCTCGTACAAATCCAATCATGGACTGCCTCCTACTAATTAATACTCCTATAACAGGTGCTTACCTTCAATGCGCAGACTTATCTTAAATTTGAATGCGTCGCCGTAAATCTTCACTATGAGAACTATGAGCCGTACAAATAGCAATCGCTAATGCATCGGCTGTATCATCTGGCTTGATTTTCTCGCGAATGCCGAGCATATTCATGGTCATGTAAATCACTTGTTCTTTAGTCGCCTTACCATACCCTACTACAGCCTGTTTCACTTGCAAAGGTGTATATTCATAAATAGGAATGCCACGCTGATTCGCTGCTAATAAAATAACACCGCGTGCCTGCGCCACCGTAATAGCCGTCGTTACATTGCGATTAAAAAATAATTTTTCAACGCCAAATTTATCGGGCCTAAATTCTTCTAGTACATCGCTTAAATCATTAAATAATATTTCAAGGCGCATGGCATCCGTATCTTGTGGTGTCGTTGTAATGGCGCCATAAGCCACGGTCTTTAGCCGACTCCCCTCTACATCAATTATGCCATAACCACATATTGCAGTCCCTGGATCTATGCCTATAATACGCACGGTAAAACTCCTTTACTGTATCTAATACTATCATTTTATTATAGCATTTCTTACGCTATAGACCAAACAGAAATACGATTAAAATAGACCATGTTTTGTGCCCTAGGGCCCCCTTATGCCTAATAATAAAACACTATGACATCATGTCTCTTCATCAACATTTTAATATCCAGTACCTTGTATTGTTTTATACCTTGTGTTATTATGTAGTTGTCAATACACAATAGTGCTATAAAGGAGTTGCTATGAAAACACAACTTAAGAAAGGAGTTATCGAGCTATTAGTACTCGGTTTGTTAACTCAAAAAAACCACTATGGCTATGAAATTGTGGACACTATTTCAGACTATGTGGAAATGTCAGAGGGTTCCATCTATCCCCTTTTAAAACGTTTACAAAAAGATACCTTAGTGGAAACCTATTGGGAGGAATCTATCAGTGGCCCCCCTCGTAAATATTACCGAATCACAGAGATTGGCAAAGCCAACTATCGTGAAATGCTACTGGAATGGCAAGAGTTTTCCAGTGCCGTCAATCGCTTTTTAGAAGGAGTGGATCAGCATGACTAAAGAACAATACTTAGATTTGTTACGCTATTACTTTCGTCAAGCCAAAGCGGAAGATATGCAAGAAATCATTAGTGACTACGAAGAACATTTCCGTAGCGGCTATGAGCAAAATTTAACCGATGAAGATATTATAAAAGCCCTGGGTGAACCAAAACAAATTTACGAAGCCTATTTATCAGAAGGTATTATTACTGAAAAGAAAGGGCTTTTAAAAGGTGATTTAAAAGAAGATTTAAAAGATATGTTAGACAAAGCACAAGTTGAGTTTAACACTACCATGAAGCCGCAATTGCCCCATTATTGGCAAGAAGCGTCTAAGGCTGTTTTTGTGACCAGTGGTACCTTAGCCTATGCCTTAGCCGCCCTATGCTGGTTCATTACCTTGATTCTCACTTACCTTTTGAGTATTCAATGGCAACCATTAGCTGACGTGGCTCCCTTGCCAGCGGTTTCACTGGTAACGATTGGCGCCTTTTTCTTAACCGGTGTAGGTGCCGGCCTTACCTGCGTATTCATCGGTCAAGAATGTTTCAAACAATATAAAGCAAAAAAAGCAAAGGAGGTTCTCGGATGAAACGAATTTTAATTACCGTTTTACTTACTATATTCTGTTTTGGGATTGGTCTAACATCGTTAATCGTGAACGATTTGTCAAATCTTAATAAATGGTACCAAACTGAAGTAAGACCTACTATACATAAAGAAGATCATCGCGATATACATAAAATGAACGATAGAAAAAATGAAAATAAAAAAGAGCAATCAAAAGAATGGCAAACTACTGCGCCTAAAGCTGAGACCAATTCAGCCGCGCCCATAGCACCACCAGTAGCACCAGCACCACCAGCTCATACGCCAAGTGAACCAGCGGTGCCAACTATTAATGCGCCAGGTAATTAAGGCTAACATTCAATCTCTAGTACTTTACCAAATAGCCTTTACCAAAACAAGCTAAGAAGAACTCCTTACAGTTAGCTTATTCTAAGCAACTATAAGGAGTTCTTTAATACAGATATCCCCGTAGCCTACATTCGATCCTTTACTTTCGCTACAAAAGCTTCAAATAAAGCATACATTTCCTCATGCTCTTGCCACATATTTTCTGGATGCCATTGCACGCCTACAATAGAAGCATCACTATTTTCAATCCCCTCTACCACACCATCAGGACTAGTAGCCGTAATCGTAAAACCAGCTGGTACATCGCGAATCGCTTGATGATGGCGAGAATTCACTAAAGTTGTTAACCCTAATACAGAATGTAAAAAACTGTCTTTACTTACGTTCACTGTATGAGTTGGATAACCACCTGGGGCCTCTTGGGAATGCTTAATATATACTTGTTCACATTGCGTATCAATATCTTGATACAAAGTACCACCTAAGGCCACATTAATCATTTGTGCCCCTTTGCATATGCCTAATACAGGCTTTTTCACCTTAGCTGCGGCTAAAATAAGTTCACGCTCAAATAGGTCCCGTTTATAATTAATCATACCAATCTGACGAATCGGTTCTTCCCCAAACAAATGAGGATCTACATCAGGTCCACCATGAATAAGTAAGCCATCATATAAATCTAAATATTCTTCACCAATCGCATTCGGCACATCAGGTAAGATAAAAGGAAGGCAGCCTAATTTAGCAAAGACTTCTACTAATTCCCGCGAGGCAAAAGGCGCGCGCTGTAAATTTGTACGCCCTGTCGCCTCCATATACGTATCAGCTGTAATAGCAATGCGTGGTTTCATAATAATCACCCTTTTTATAAATAAAGTTGCGTTAGAAACGTTTCATTACAATCATTATACAACAAAGTACCCATAAAGAAACAAGGTCTATTAATTCCATTTATGGATTCCATAGACCTTGTTTTTTTAATTCTTTAATCGCCCGCTCTTCCTCGCCTGTCAGCTCCCGCTCCAATAAATCAGGGCGAAGCTGTAAGGTTCGCAATAAAGCTTGCTGTAAACGCCAATTGGCAATATTTTGATGATGACCACTGCGCAACACTTCTGGCACTTCCCAATCGCGATATACAGGTGGCTTAGTATACTGTGGCCCTTCCAAAATAGGCCGATAAAACGAGTCTTCTATGGCCCCAGAAGCAGCGCCTAATACCCCCGGAATCATTCGTGCCACTGCATCAGCTACAATCATAGCCGGTAGTTCCCCACCAGTGAGCACAAAATCGCCAATAGAGATTGTTTCATCTACCAAATGCTCTTCCACACGATAATCTACCCCTTCGTAATGACCACAAATAAGTACTAATTGATCATACGTAGCAAGTTCACGTGCTTTAGCTTGATTAAACGTAGTCCCTGTAGGACCTAAAAAAATCACCCGTTTGCGAAGCTCTGTAGCCGGTGTATCACTTAACACATGCTCCACAGCTTCAAAAATGGGTGGTGCCATCATAAGCATACCAGCGCCACCACCATATGGTGTATCATCCACTTGATTATGTTTATTATGCGCAAAATCACGCGGATTAGTAACAGCCATAGTCAAACGATTGGCTGCCATAGCTCGTTTAATAATCGAATGATCAAAAAAAGCAGCAAAGAACTCAGGAAATAAAGAAATAATGTCAATTTTCATAGTCTCACATTATCCTTTCCAACGCTTTAATAACAGTGGTCAACTATAGTCTAATTTGACTCGTATTGACCTACCTATAAGCGTTAATACCTAAGTCTTAGCTGCTTCTTAAATCCATTCTGGTGGGTCGGCAATAATTTTGCCCGCTTCAATATTAATGTCTAAAATGACATGATCCAATACAGGTAATAACAAATCAGGTTGCCCTTCTTGCTGTACTACATACACATCATTAGCCCCTGGCTGCAATACATCGGATACAGTGCCTAGCACATTCCCCTTCGTATCTTCCACGGTAAGACCAATAATATCAAAGATGTAATAACGACCTTCTGGAAGTTCCACCAAATCATCGCGATGTACTTGAATTTCTTTACGCGCCATCAACTCAGCTACATTGCGATCTGGTACTTCTTTAAAGGTAGCTAAAATAAATTGTTTATGAAAACGAGCAGATGTAATGTGGTATTCTTTACCATCAATGTAGCAAACATCCATCGTTAAAAACCGATCTGGAAAATCGGTTTGCGGCATTATACGAAGATCACCCCGCACACCGTGCGGGGCAACGATAATACCTATGGTAATTAGCTCATTTCTATCCATTACTGGCGAAATGCTACAATCTTGCCATCTTCAAGCAAGATTTCAGAACCCATTAAGGAATCAAGGTCATCCCCGATTTTAACTGTAATGGTCTGTTCCATAGTGCCCTGAGCAATCTCAGAACCAAGTTCAAGCTTTTCCGCATCCTTTAATTTGGCTGCTACGTCCGCCTTAAAGTTTAAACGTTTCTGCTTTTCTTCTTCAATCTGCTGGCGTAATTGAATAAGACCTTGTGCATCAAGTTTAGCTTGTTCACTTAATAAGCGTTTCGCTTGAAACTCAATTTGCTGTAAGTCTTGCTCAACTAGCTCTAAACGCTGCTGAAGATCGGCAACAAGCTTAGCTTTGAGCCCTTCTGTAACTTTTGACTTAATCGTCACTGGGACACGTACCGTCATTTCTTCCATGTTTTCTCACCCTTTAGACAATATCAACGGATATCTTTTTGTTTTCTTTAATAGCTGCTGCTTTTGCGACAGCTCGGATTGCTTTAGCAATTCTGCCCTGCTTTCCAATAACCTTACCCATGTCTTCCGGTGCAACGTGAACTTCATAGACTTCCACATCACCTTTTACGGTCACGGTAACAGAAACGGCTTCAGGCTGCTTAACCAATGACTTCGCAATTAATGTAATTAATTCTTTCATCACAGTATGCCTCTCTATGAATTACTTCTTAGCGTCAGCAAATTTCTGCATAACACCGTGCTGTTTGAATAGGGAGCGAACAGTGTCAGTTGGCTGTGCACCATTACCCAACCAAGCCAATGCTTTTTCTTCATCAATATTGATAACAGCTGGGGACTTAGTTGCATCGTACTGACCAATAGTATCTACTGGACGGCCCTCACGAGGAGCGCGAGAATCAGCTACAACGATACGATAGAACGGAGCTTTTTTAGCACCCAAACGAGTTAAACGAATTTTTAACATATATACTTCACCTCCTTATTAGAATCTCTTCTATGATCAACCCATAAATGGTAAGTTTGGCAGTTTTGGTAACATACCTTTTTTACCTTTACGCATAGATCCCATTTTTTTCATCATTTTTTGTGCTTCTTCAAACTGCTTGATAAGGCGGTTTACATCTTGCACACGAGTACCTGACCCCATAGCAATGCGCTTACGGCGAGACCCGTTCAATATTTTAGGATTCGCTTTTTCTTTTGGCGTCATCGATTGGATAATCGCTTCAATACGGCGAATTTCTTTACTATCTAAATCAATATCCTTTAATTGGTCCTTTATCTTGCCCATGCCTGGAATCAAGCCAATTAAATCTTGGAATTTACCCATTTTACGGACTTGGTTCATCTGCTTTAAGAAATCATCTAAGGTAAATTCATTACGCTGCATTTTAAGCGCTAATTCCTTAGCTTCTTCTTCATTCACCAATTCCTTAGTACGATCAATTAAAGCCCCTAAGTCACCTAAGTCAAGGATACGAGAAGCCATACCTTCCGGCCGGAACTCTTCTAGTCCATCCATCTTTTCACTGGTCCCCATAAACTTAATAGGGCGACCGGTTACCGATTTAATAGAAAGTGCGGCCCCGCCTTTAGCATCACCATCTAACTTAGTCATGACTACGCCATCAATGCCTAACCGCTCATTGAAGGTTTGTGCTGTTTGCACCGCATCTTGACCAATCATAGCATCTACAACCAGTAAAATTTCATGAGGTCGTACGGTCTGTTTGATATTAACTAATTCTGTCATCAGCGTTTCATCAATCGCTAAACGACCTGCTGTATCGATGATAACAACATCTTTTAACATAGATGTGCTAGCTGCAATGGCCTCGCGAGCAATATCCACAGGATTTGCCCCTGGTGCTTCATTAGCAAATACAGGAATATCAATCTGCTTACCTACCACTTGCAACTGTTTAATCGCAGCTGGCCGGTATACGTCAGCCGCTACGAGCATAGGGTGTTTCCCTTTCTTACGAAGATACACAGCTAATTTGCCTGCTGTAGTGGTTTTACCAGCCCCTTGCAAACCAACGAGCATAATTACAGTGGGTGGCTTAGAGGAAATGGTAATACCACTTTGCACCCCACCTAGCAATTCCGTCAATTCATCTTTTACGATTTTAATAACCGTTTGTACTGGATTAAGGGAACCATATACTTCTTCACCAATCGCTTTTTCTTTAATACGATTGATAAAATCCTTAACAACACCTAAGTTAACATCTGCTTCAATTAAGGCTAAGCGCACTTGACGTAAGGCTTGTTTCAAATCGTCTTCGCTAATCTTCCCTTTGCCTTTTAAGGACTTAAAGACTTCTTCCAATTTTTGTGTTAAATTATCAAAAGCCATCTTATCCCTCCATCTGTGCGACTAATTGATATAAAGTATTCGTGGAAGTCTGAAACTCAGCATCCTTCGCACGGCTTTGTAAATGGTCAAGTTCTCTACGCATAGCCGCCACTACGGATTCTCGTTTCTCATATTGAGCGACTAAGTGTAATTTACTTTCATACATTTCTAACAACTGTCTAGCCCGTTGCATATTATCATAAATAGCCTGTCGTGAAACGCCTAATTGTTCGGCAATCTCACCAAGGGACATATCATCTTCATGATGCAAAGCTAAACATTGCTTTTGACGCTCCGTTAATAGAGCGCCATAGAAGTCTAATAGCAAGCTAATCAATACTCGTTCTTCCATGTAACTCACTCCTTCACGGTGTCAAGCTAAAAAACTTTACACGTAATTCTATCAGAGTTAATTACAACTGTCAAGTGTTTTTCCTTAACAGCTATAAAATTTGTATCTAAACAGAAAAACACCACGACGCTCGCTTCGCCGTGGTGCTTTTCTTTCTCGGTAGTGAATATTGAAGTTCAGCTTTATTAACGTAACATAGTTAGCAGCGCTCGTTAATAAAGAAGACTAGAAAATCTTACTAAGTTACTGCTCGCTTCAGTAGCTCAGTTTCGTTCTCTGCAACTAGTATATACCGAGAATTTTATTTTGTGAAATTTCAGTTATTTATATCAGTTATTACTTTTAGCAATAACAAATCAATCGCGCTAAAACTCGCAGTTATAATGATAACAAACTGTGTAAAAAATGCTCTAGTTGATTTTTAAAGTAATTAATTCTTCAGCCAATTATTTATAAATGTATCATAAATGGTACTAGCTCATTACTGTTAGCTTATGCTAACTATTTTACGAGTAACTTATTTTAAGTAACCTTAAAGGTGGAATTCATTTGCATTAACTCAATTTAGCTCGTTTCAAGCGCAAAGAGTTACTTACTACGGCAACTGAGCTAAAGGCCATAGCGGTACCTGCTACAATTGGTGTTAATAAACCTACCGCCGCTAGGGGAATACCAATGCAGTTGAAAATAAGTGCCCAGAATAAGTTTTGACGAATATTGCCCATCGTTTTACGACTTAATGTTACTGCTTGCACAAGAGTCTGTAAATCATTGCGGACTAACACAATATCTGCTGCTTCCACCGCAATATCCGTACCATTGCCAATGGCAAAGCCAATATCAGCTACCGTCAACGCTGGTGCATCATTAATGCCATCACCTACCATGCCGACTACTTTACCGGCTTTACGGAGTTCATCAATCTTACCCGCTTTATCTTGTGGCAACACTTCCGCCATAACATGAGTAATACCTGCCCGATCAGCCATGTATTTAGCCGTACGACGATTATCACCAGTAAGCATCCATACTTCAATGCCGCGCTGTTGTAAACTTTTAATAACAGCCGGTACTTCAGGGCGAAGTTCATCTTCTACAGCCCACAAAGCTCTAATCACGCCACCTACTGCTAATAAGGATACCGAGGCCCCGCGTTCTTCAGCCTGCAATACCTCAGCCTCAATGTAATCTGTTAAATACCCTAATTGTTTCATCCAACGGCTGTGACCTAATTGCACCGTATCTCCGGCTACTACAGCTTCCAAACCATGGCCAGGAACTTCTTTGAAACTACTTACTTCTGGCAAGGTAATATGACCCAACTCCTGTGTGCCATAAGCAGCCATAGCTTTTGCAATAGGATGAGTCGTACAGTTTTCTACAGCCGTCATAATTGCTGTATTAGTCTGCGCGGTCCCTTCAAAATGAAGCGCCTTGCTTACCATCAAAGTACCCTTAGTTAATGTCCCTGTTTTATCTAATACTAAAGCATTCAACTTCCCAGCTCGTTCCAAAAACTCAGCACTCTTAATCAGTATGCCATGTTCCGCCCCTAAACCAGAGCCTACCATGATAGATGTTGGGGTAGCTAAGCCAAGTGCACAAGGACAAGCTATAACAAGAACCGCCGTCCCATGCATAAGGGCTACGCCCCAAGTAGCATCAAAACCAAAGTACCAAACTAAAGCTGTTAAAATAGCCAAGCCAATAACGGTAGGTACAAAATAAGCAGCTACTACATCTGCTACGCGCTGAATGGAAGCCTTTGATGTTTGAGCGGCTTCCACCACTTTAATAATTTGTGCGAGCATCGTATCAGACCCAATTTTTTCTGCACGCATAGTAAAAACGCCTGTTTCATTCACTGTAGCACCAATTACTTCACTATCTACGGACTTTTCAACAGGCAAACTTTCCCCTGTCAGCATAGCTTCATTAACAGCCGACTGCCCTTCTAAAACAATGCCATCTACCGGGACTTTTTCACCAGCACGGACTTGCAATATATCGCCTACTTGTACCTCAGCCGTAGGAATATCAACCCACCGCCCATCACGCTGAACATGCGCTACACTAGGCTGTAAATTCATAAGTTTTTCAAGAGCTTCTGAAGTCCGCCCCTTAGCAACTTCTTCTAACACTTTACCTAATAAAATAAAGGTAATGAGCCAAGCAGAGGTTTCAAAATACATATCATGACTGCCAATATACATGTTATAAATACTAAACACATAGGCTACCGTAGTCCCTAAGGCCACTAGTACATCCATCGTCAAAGAACCACCTTTAATGGCCCCCCAAGCGCCTTGATAAAAAACAAGCCCTGGACCAAACTGAGCAATGGTGGCTAGCACTAATTCTACCCAATGAGGTAACATAGGCCAGCCAAATAAATAATGCCCCGTCATACTAGCCATCATAGGCACGGCCATAATAGCCGCAATAATCATACGATACAATTGAGGTTTATAATTTACCTTCTCTAATTTATGAGGACCTGCGGCGGCCAGACTAGCACCAAAACCTATGCCTGTAATGGCCTTAACAACATCTTCAGGTGTCACCGTACTATTATCAGCATACGTAACGCTCCCCTTACGAGTTAACAAATTAACCTTTACATCCGCTACCCCGTCTAAACGGCTTACCACTTTTTCAACACGGGCTACACAAGCGGCACAATGCATACCTGTAATATCAAATTCATTGCTTCGACTACTCACAATAATCACATCCTTCTAGTCATTTACTTATTTATGTAGCGATTTATAGACACCCATTAATTCTGTAATCGCATCATCTTCGTTGCCCTTTTTAATCGCATCTACTACACAAGAACGGGAATGACTTTCTAGCATGATAAGCCCCACTTGATATAAAGCAGCCCGTACTACCCCAATTTGTTGCAACACTTCCACACAATAACGATGATCGTCAATCATCTTTTCAATCCCCTCGACCTGCCCTTTAATACGACGCAAGCGTCGACTTAATTTATCTATTTCCATATCATTTAACATAATGACCTCCTTACATGATTTATCTATTCACAAATACTCCAAGCCTTAATCACTGCCCTAAACTATCATTTTATTTTCTTAATCGCACTAATTCAGTGGATAAATAAATATGAGTTTCATAGACTCTCAAATATACCCCAGGGGAGTATCTTAACTACCTATTATGTTAAACCTTCTCAGTAAGAACGTCAACAAGGGGGTATTGTGTATTTCTTCAAAATTACGTATCATAAAATAAAGTCAGTATATACTCTATAGGTCAAACAAAACTGTATAACCACGACCTTTTAGTATCTTAAATGCAAGCCCTATTGATAGTATCTATCAATGACTAATTTATATATTTTAACAGGGGGTATCCATGGAATCTTATATTACAGTTAGCGAAGAACATCGCATTGAATATATTGTTGAAAAATCCCGCTTCATTGCCACCGCTATTCCGTGTACAACGGAAAATGAAGCCCAAGCGGCTATTGCGCGCATTACCAAAGAATTTTGGGATGCCACACATAATTGTACGGCTTATGCGTTAGGCCCCCGCCAAGAACGACAGCGCTCTTCAGATAACGGCGAGCCCTCCGGCACCGCGGGCAAGCCGATGTTAGAAGTATTAAAAAAAACAGGCATTACCAATACTTTGATTGTGGTGACCCGATACTTTGGCGGCATTAAATTAGGGGCCGGTGGTCTCATCAGAGCGTATGCCCATAGTGCAGCTGAAGCTATTCATAGCGCCCCTAAAACTTTACATGCCCCCAGACAACTGATTAGCATTACCATTGACTACGGTTTGTATGGTGCTGTGGAGCGATATTTACAAGACGAAAATTATTACTATGAAACTAGTTTTACCGATTCTGTAGCTATCACTATTTATGTAGAACCGCAACGATTAGACCAACTAGCAACAAGTTTAGCTAATTTAACCAGTGGCCAACATAATTGGACTTTATTGGAAGAAAAACTGGTAGCCCTCCCCTATAACGATACCTCTAATTAACGGGCTAAATAAGAATCATCTTTTCACCCTATTAAAATATATGACACCACTAACTACCTAGTTACTAATACGTGGAGGGTTCTTTATACCTACGGGGGTAATGACAAATACCGTTTCCCATAGTACAATAAAGTAAATACAGTATAAAGTAGTACGCCCACGCTACATTGTCATGACAATCTTACTTGTATAGGCAGGGAGGATTCTCATGGACACATCATATTATTACAACTTCATTATTTTAGTACAAACTGGCAATATGACACAGGCAGCTAATATTTTACATATCACACAACCTGCCTTAAGCAAACAGCTTAAATATTTAGAAGCTGAGTTTGGTACGCCCCTCTTGCATATAAAACGCGGTCAACGAGGGGCTAATTTTCGTCTCACCGAAGCAGGGCGTATTTTTTATGAAAAGGCACAACAACTTTGTGCTATTGAAGAAGCTGCTTACGAAGATGTAAAACGCTTGAATTCAGCTGTAGAAGGCACCTTGCGCATTAGCTCTTCTGCGTCCCGTTCCACCGGTCTTATTCAACAATATTTACAAGCCTTTTCTCACAAATATCCATCGGTGCACTATGAAATCTACGAAGGTCTCATGAGTGACGTAACAGAATCCTTACTAAATGGTCGATCTGAAATTGGCTTATGTAATTCTCAAATGGTAGATACCAGCCGCTTTGATATTCTTTTTACCCAGCCGGAATCTTTGTATGCCCTATTTCGCAATGACATATTTTGGAATACTCAGGAAAAAGAAAGTCTTACCTGGGAGGAAATTGCCCGTTGCCCGATTAGTTTATCCGGTGGCTCCGTACGAATGCTCATGCAAAGTGCAAGCCGCTTATTCAATAATTTAAACGTAATCTCCGTAACGACAACCAAAAGTTCAGCCATTGAATGGGCTCAATTAGGACGAACGGTAGCCATCATCCCTATGGATGTCCAAGAAAAAGTACACGGTCGTAAAATGACACGCATTCGGTTACCAGAACTTGCTACGGGCTTTCACAAAAGCTTTATTACCATAAAAGGCCATAGCCCCTCCTTAGTAGCCAAACAATTCTTAGAATTTTATCAAGGCATAATGTAAGTGAGCCTATCTTTTTAAAGGCACTTTAATATGTAAAAGCTAAACATTTCATATCTAAAAAATTGAATGTTATGCAATTATATGGTATACTATGGGTAGTAGTTACTTGTAACCACTACCCTTTCATTATTTCTGTGTTGATAATACGTAAAGGATGAATAACTATGAAAGAAATTTTAGGTTTCCACTTAAACGGTTGTCCTTATTGCAAAAATGCATTTAAAGCAATTGAAGAATTAAAAGCTGAAAATCCAGCTTATGGTAATATTAAAATTAATTGGGTAGAAGATCAGGATGCTCATGAATTATTCAAAACTCACCCTTATGAATATTACCCAAATCTTTGGTTTGATTTAGATAAACAATATGAAGCTAAACCAGGCGAGAGCTATGAAGAAACTAAACAATTAATTAAAGCAGTTTTTGACAAAGCTCTATAATATACCTTACAGTAAGTATAATAAAAAGCTATCACAAGCGATGTAATATCGACTAGTGATAGCTTTTTTATTATTTCCAATACCCCTTATTAGCGCCGCACCACTAATCCACCTGTACTAGCTTTAATCCTCAGTAGTGCGTTCTTTTGAATTAACTTTATTTAATATGTCTATAGTACGATTCATAATCCCACTTTGTAACTGACTATATAATGTTTTATCACCAATTACATAAAACTCTTTTTTAGCCCGTGTAGCCGCAACATTCAAAATATTAGGTTTAGCTACCGCCCAACGAGCAGCTCCCACACTAGCCTGATCCGCTCCCAGTACTAAGTAAACAATATCAGCTTCCTTCCCCTGAAATGTATGAACAGTACCTACATTAGTAGGTCTATTTTTATCGGTTTCACTATACTGAGTAAACTTTATCTGCTTTAAAAGGGCCGCTAAACATCTAGCTACGTTTTTAAAAGGCGAGATTACGTATATAGAATCTTTCAAAGAAGGATTCTCTGCCAAACGTTCCTTAATACACTGCACTAAAAACTCGCCTTGCTCAGCCACATATTTCTGTACAGCCTTACCTGGTACATGATACCATTGCGCCTGTATATGTGCATTAGCATTCAATTTCCCCTGCACCATCTGACCATTATAAGCAATTTCATTAGCAATAGAAAACATCGGTTCATTACAACGGCGATGAACCCATAAAGGAATCCCTATCCACGTAGTACTATCCTTATAATAGCCAAATGGACTGGCTTCATCAATAATAGTTTGCACAGAAGCCGTGCTAGATATGTACTTAGCACTAACACCATATGTATTGGCAATTAAGCCTAACACCATGGAGTCTAATGTCATAACTGGCTCAATCTGCATAGGGTCACCTACTGCAATAACTCGTTTACTGCGAATCAAACCACCAATACACGCATAGGGTAAGGCTTGACCAGCTTCATCAATAAACAAATTGCCAATCATACGCGCTTTAGCCACATCAAACATACGCCCTAAACTAGCAAAAGTCGTACTCACTACGGGAATAACTAAATTTAACCATTCCCATGCCGCCGCTAATATATTAACTCTATCCGCTGTTTTATACGCATTACGCTCTAGCCAAATGGCGGCCGCCATCGCTACCGCTTCACGATTTTCATACAAGAATTGTTTACGCACTTGTAATGCCAAAATAAATAACTCCGTTTGTTTCTGACGAAACGCTTCATCAAACCAAGGATTACTCATTTGTAAGGCTTCATAAGACGTGGAAAAGTTTAGTCCCTCCATAGTTGGAAACAAATCATCTTGCGCGAAGCCTTTACTTGCCTTTAGCTCCTCATATTTAGTTTTTAATATCTCTAACTCTCGCTTTCTAAACTGTTGCCATTCCTGCAATTTGATCCACTCTTTACTTACTTCTTTCGCTAAGCTAGCCTGTTTCGTAAATAAAGATTTTGATGCAGTTATAGCACTTTGTAATTCCGCTTCTAATTGATCTCGCTCAGCAATTACAGCTTGTAATTTTGTATCTAATTCTGTTAAATCTGCTAAAGGATCCGCTAAAAATTGCTCTTGCCATTCTCCTTGTAAAATATCAATTTGACCATGAATATTAACCAACCGAGCTCGTACTTCATTGGTTCGAACTGCATATTGCTCTTTTAAGGCACTCGTATCTTTTACGGCTTGTTGCGCTGACGCCTGTAAGGCTTGCCATTTAGTCTCGCGTACCTCATTATCCCGCGGAAAATCAATCTTAGCTTGCTCATAAGCTGCTTTTACCCGTTCTAATTCATACATTCGTTCATAGTATGCTTGTTGTTGATTCTGCCAATCTTTTACAGCTTTATAAGTAGCTAAAAACATATTATACACTTTAGGATTTGGCATATAGTCATGTTCCAAATAATATGCTACGCCTTGTACTTTCTCTAATAAAAGCTTTAACTTACTAGCTGTGCCACCTTCAATAGCAAATAAGCCCCAATTCGACTCTAAATCATTTTTGCTGTAATGCTCTGGAAAAAGACTCATAGGCTCTATCGTGTCTATATCACCGTCTACTAAGGTAGCAAAATCAGCCTCAGATAAACCATTGTTCTTAATAACACTCGTTTCAAGTATATTCTCGTCACCAAGGTCCTTAGATACGTCAACTTCGTCGCTATTAGCAATTTTGCGCTCATTCACCGAAGGCATAATTCCATTAGAAATATCACGAAAATAATCACATTGTAATAAACTTTCACGAAAGCTTTCACTTATATTAGCCACTTTAGGTAATTCCAGCATAATATTTTGAATAGCACCATTATTGGAGCTAGCTACCAAAATGCCTTTATCAGTAATAGTTTGAGGCAAAACTTCAATTCTACTATCTCTATCACCAATACATTCTGTAATGCGACGTTTTTTCATAGTGCTCATCTCATACGCTTGAGTTACTACAAAATCGGCAAATACATCCTTTAATAACGTTGTTTTCCCCGTACCTGGTGGCCCATTTACACTAACCAACGGTTCATTATTAGCACGAATGATATTCACTGCTACTTGTTGCATAAGTGATAAAGAAAATTTAGTTTCCGTAGGATATCGCCCACAAGGATACCTCTTAGGTTCCAGTAATTTACGTAAAGTCTCACCAGCAAATCGGTTAGAGTTCTTATGGCTATCCAAATTAACTCGCTCTTGTTGAGTACCATATAAATAGGCCATCAAATTACGATAACTATATCGTTTGGCAACCTCTAAATCAGCAATAAAAAATGAATGAAGTGATAAATTACTATCACTCATAACGTGGTCATTAATTTTAAAGTAAATAGTTTGATCGTCCAAATGCCACTCTTTAATAATACGACGTATGGCATAGTCAAAATTACTTTCAAACAATGTGCTTAAACGCTTACCTAAGTCACTTTCCGCCGTTGCTACGGTTTCTGGCGAGTCAGGTAAAATCTTATGCTGACGAATATAAGTACTAACTGGTAAAAATACGGCTGACTCATCCACCATTTTTAAATCATAATTTAAATTAAAAGCCATGCCAAACTTAGGCGTACGATAACCGCTCACTTCCTCATGAGTCGCTTTAAAATTATATTGCTGTCGCAATACAGAGATAACCTCCGAAAAAGGGTAACGTCCTATGAAAATCGTTACCCCCACCGGTGGTTTCCGTTTAAGTCGCTCAATAGCAATTTCTAACTTTTTTCGTAACGCCTGATGTTTCTCTGATTCGTCTAAAGTCGCTAATTTAGCCTCTAATTGTTCTCTTTTCTTTGACCATCGCGACGAAATAGTCTGTGCCACCGCTTCCATTTTCGTGACCAACGTATTTTTTAAGGCATTCATATTGCGTTTCAAAAATGGGGTCAATTCTTCAGTCTCTAAAGTACCTTCCGCCAATTGTTCTATGAGAATCCACGCATTTAAAATGTCATTTTTATGATCGCGGACTGCTTTTTTCATATGAGGTCTAACGTTTTCCTTATAGCTGACCATACTCTCTCCACCTACTAGTTCTTACAGTATCTATTATGTATATTGTAAAAAAGAACATATAGACTGTCAACATAGTTTATTCGAAAATATAGTCGCTATTTTGCAACAAGTCAAAAGAAAGTTACTTAGAAGTAACATAAAAAGAACCTAAAGTAGATGAATACGCCTACTTTAGGTTCTCTTATACAATTAAGCATGGTAGCTTTAATTATGTATACTGTTTTATTCAGTTATATCTTATTTACGTTCTTTTACTTCTTGTAAGATATCCCCTAAGAAGTCTTCCCATTTAACAGCACCTTTTTCGCCTTCTGAGCGACTACGAACTGCTACAGTGCCGTCTTGTTCTTCTTTGTCCCCTACCACTAACATGTAAGGCACTTTTTCCATCTGTGCCTGACGAATCTTGTAGCCAATTTTTTCACTACGGTCATCCAATTCAACACGAATATAGGCTTTTTTGAAAGCATCACGCAATTTCTGAGCATATTCTACATGTTTTTCACTAATAGGCAAGATTTTAACTTGTACTGGTGCCAACCAAGTTGGGAATGCACCTGCATAGTGTTCAATCAAGATGCCAATAAAACGTTCCATCGAACCGAAGCAGGCACGGTGAATCATGATAGGTTGATGTTTTTGACCATCTTCCCCAATGTATTCCATGTGGAAACGTTCAGGCAAGTTCATATCTAGCTGAATAGTACCACACTGCCAAGTACGACCAATGGAATCACGAATATGGAAGTCTAATTTAGGACCATAGAAAGCACCGTCCCCTTCATTGATTTGATATGGGATTTGTTTTTCTTCAATCGCTTCACGAAGCGCATTAGTCGCCGCTTCCCAAATAGCATCGTCCCCCATAGCATTATCTGGTTTAGTACTTAATTCAACAGTGTAAGTTAAACCAAATTGGCTATAAATGCGGTCAAACAATTCAATAACACTGATTAATTCTGATTTAATCTGAGATGGTAACATGAATACATGGGCATCATCTTGTGTAAAGCTACGTACACGGAATAAACCATGTAAAGCACCAGATAATTCATGACGATGCACAAGACCAAGTTCAGCCATACGAATTGGCAAATCACGATAGGAATGCATTTCATTCTGATATACCAAAATACCACCTGGGCAGTTCATTGGTTTAATAGCATAATCTTCATCATCAATAGTAGTGGTGTACATATTTTCACGGTAATGGAACCAGTGACCAGATTGTTCCCAAAGCTGACGGTTTAAGATGATTGGCGTACGCACTTCTTCATAATCGAAATCATGATGTACTTCACGCCAGAAGTTTTCTAATTCATTGCGAAGAGCCATACCTTTTGGTAAAAAGAATGGGAATCCTGGTCCTTGTTCTTTAAGTACGAAAAGGCCTAATTCTTTACCTAATTTACGATGATCGCGACGAGCCGCTTCTTCTAATAAATGTAAGTATTCTTCTAATTCTTCTTTCTTTTCAAAAGCAGTACCATAAATACGTTGTAACATTTTATTTTTTTCATCGCCACGCCAGTAAGCCCCTGCTAAGCTCTGTAATTTAAACGCTTTTACTTTGCCAGTGGATGCTACATGTGGACCAGCACAAAGGTCTACAAATTCACCTTGACGATATGTAGAGATTTCAGCATCAGCTGGTAAATCTTCAATTAATTCAACTTTATAAGCTTCCTTCTTTTCTTTGAATAATGTAAGTGCTTCCTCACGGGAAATCACTTCTTTTTCAATAGGGAAATTAGCTTTAACAATTTTCTGCATTTCAGCTTCAATTTTAGCTAAATCTTCTGGTACCAACACATGTTCCATATCAATATCATAGTAGAAACCATTTTCAATCGCTGGCCCAATAGCAAGCTGTGCATCTGGCCAAAGACGTTTAATAGCCTGTGCCATAATATGGGACGCACTGTGGCGTAAAGTGTCTTTACCACCTTGTTGTTCAAATGTTAAAAAGCTAACGTGAGAACCATCTTGTAAGGCTTCACGTAAATCAGTCAATTCACCATCAACCTCTGCGGCTAATACTTTCTTAGCTAAGCTATTGGATAATTGCTTAACGGCTTCTCCTAAAGTAGTGCCCGCTGCATAAGAACGTTCACTGTTGTCAGGTAAAATAATTTTTACTTCACTCATGGTTATTCCTCCTTAGAAATCAGCTACACCGGCGGGACACGTTGTAACTACACAATATATCTTGGTTCAATCAGCTTACTCAGTATAGCCTAAACGAGCTTGATATGGCCCTAAACTCTTAGCTATTACTCTAAACTAACTGAACATCAAAAAAGACCTCCATCCCGACAAGGGACGAAGGTCTCGTGGTTCCACCCTAGTTAGTCATCTACATAGACAACTCACTTTATTGTCGATAACGCTTACTCGCGGATTGGCATACTCTAGTTCAACCAATCGGTTTGAAGGGGGTAATACACTAACTTGTGTAAGATGGTCACAGCCTAGCCATCTCTCTCTGTCACACAGTGGTTTAGGTATCATGTCCTTCGCTCTACCTGTTTCATTTGATGTATACACTGTACACCAAAAATCGTACGGTGTCAATACTCATTGTGCACAATTTACTAAAATATTATGGATTATACGCCTGGCGGAGCCTCTAAAAAGGTTAAATCTATGGCTAAACTCCCTAATACTTGACGCACTAAAGGAGCTGTATCGGCCGTACTACGGACCATACAAATGCCAGCATCACGATCTATTGTCGTCATAACCCCTAAATATTCATAACCTTCTAAAATGCGATTCACATAATTAGTCTGAGTTGGCGATATTTTAAAATATACATAGAACTCATTCACTACTAGCCACTCCTTCGAGAACGAATTACTGTCCTTTTACCTTACATTTACGACGCATCATAGCATATTCTTCTAATGGCGTATCGATATATAAGCGAACTTTCATCTGTGCATGAGGCGCTACCGTAATTTCCTGGCCCTCTTCATCAGTCATCTTAGTAATTGTATGATGCACTAATTCACCATGAGGTTGACAAAATTCTACTTCATCCCCCACTTTAAAATTGTTACGCTGCTCTAAATACGCATACCCTTCAGCGGCATTATAGCCTTCTACCAAACCGATAAAATCATGGGTTTGCGTATTGCTGGAAGCCCCATAGTTCTGCGCCGTTTCATCGGGCTTCTCTACGGAAAACCCTTCCGTATACGGACGGTGCGAAATCTTTTCTAATTCTTCAATCCATTCTGGTTTTACTTCGTAATGCTCTGGATCAGCTAAGTAAGTATCCACTGCTTCTCGATACACTTTAGTGACTGTAGCTGCATAGTGAACACTCTTCATACGACCTTCGATTTTTAGACTATCTACACCAGCTTCTACTAAATCAGGAATATATTTTAACAAGCAAAGATCCTTTGAGTTAAAAATATAAGTACCATGCTGATCTTCTTCAATAGGATAGTATTCACCAGGACGGTTTTCCTCTACCAAGGAATATTTCCAGCGACAAGCCTGCGTACACTGCCCACGGTTAGCGTCACGAGTAGTAAAATAATTACTCAATAAGCAACGGCCAGAATAGGAGATACACATAGCCCCATGAACGAAAGCTTCAATTTCAATATCAGCTGCTTCCTTCATAGTTTTAATATCAGCAATACTTACTTCTCGTGCCACTACAACACGACTGGCACCCTGCTCTTTCCAAAATTCAGTAGTTAAATAGTTTGTCGTATTGGCCTGCGTACTTACATGACGTTCCAAATTAGGAGCTACCCGTTTAGCCAACAAGAAAATCCCTAAGTCAGCTACAATGATAGCATCTACGCCAATGGATTCTAAGAATTTTAAATAGTCTTCTAAGCCGACCAAATCTTCATTATGGGGAATAATATTACAAGTAACATAGATTTTTTTGCCATGACTATGTACAAATTCCACCGCTTCTTTTAACTGCTCATTATTAAAATTAGAGCTACTAGCGCGCAAACCAAAGGATTGGCCCGCACAATATACAGCATCAGCGCCATAACGAATGGCCATTTTTAATTTATCCATATTGCCAGCTGGTGACAACACTTCAATCTGTTTATTCATGGATTACTTATTACCTTTCCAAATACTCACACTCATACCATCTCCTAAAGGATAAATGGTGGTATTAAATTTCGTTTTATCTTCTACTACCGCTAAAAATTCGCGCAGACGTTTCACAATGGTCTTATAGCGATGCGGTGCTTCTTTATCGCCTCGCACATAGCCTCTAAAGAGAACATTATCAGCTAAGACTACCGCCTGTGGTGCTAAATGAGGTAAAATCAACTCCAGTTGTTTCCCATACTGTCCCTTAGGACCATCTAAAAAAACTAAATCAAAACTGCCTTCCAAATGAGTTAACACTTCATTAGCATCGCCTAAATGAAGGCTTATATTTTCCTTATAGGGCGACTGACCAATATAATACTGGGCCATACCATGACGCTTCTCATCAAGCTCAATAGACACAATCTCTGC
The DNA here is from genome assembly GCF_010093125.1 of Veillonella sp. R32. Taxonomy (GTDB): domain Bacteria; phylum Bacillota; class Negativicutes; order Veillonellales; family Veillonellaceae; genus Veillonella_A. Next base: position 117,237 of record NZ_NMZQ01000001.1, on the reverse strand, counting down.
ACCAGGCGCTGCATGCTTAGCCAATAATAAAGTAGAATAGCCTATGGCCGTGCCCACTTCCAGCACCCGATTAGGTCGATATAAACCGATGAGTTCTTCAAATAAATGTACTTCTGACTCACGCAAAATAGGTACTTTATTCAGTACCGCATAGATGCGCTGTTCATTTAAAATCTCTTTAATCTCCATAAATTGATGCCACCACTTGCAAATGTTCTTCATAAGTCTTAGTGAAATGGTGACGTCCTTCCTTATCTGCTACAAAAAATAAATAATCCGTACTTGGTGCATTAAGCACAGCCTCCATGGATTTCATGCCAGGATTGGCAATCGGGCCTGGTGGTAACCCTTTGTGAATATATGTATTATAAGGGCTTGGCAATTCCGTATCTTCAATCGACAAATGAGGCTTAGGATACCCTAGAATATATTGAATACTAGCACACGATTGTAACGGCATACCAATTTGTAAACGCTTCATAAAAACAGCGGCAATAATTGGTCGATCTTCATCAAATTTTGCCTCTTTTTCAACCAAAGAAGCGAGCGTAATAAATTCAAAAATCGTCATATGCTTAGCTTCAATCTGTTGTCGCATAGCAGGTGTCAATTGCTTATTCAATTCCCCCGCCATCTGCTTTAAAATGTCTTGTGGCTTACTATCCACGGGAATTTCATAGGTATTAGGGAATAAAAAACCTTCTACACGATAATCAACTTTACTAGGCCCATACATATATTGATAAGGCACATAGGTTTTAGCGGCTTCTAAAAATGCCACTTTAGAGCCTAAACCATCTTTTTCTAATTCATCAGCAATCTGTTGAATCGTATAGCCTTCAGGAATCGTTACTTTAATAGCCTGTAACTTCCCTTTTTGTAATAATTTTATAACATCCCGCAAACTAGCATTTTGCGGAATCTGGTAATACCCTTGTTGTAATTTATCCATAGAACCAGTTAAGCGCAGAGCCAAGCGAAACATCGTAGGCGAGCTAATAATTCCTTTGTCATACAACATATCACCAATTTCAGCACCCGTTTGATCTTTGTCAACGGTAAACACCACGTCTTGTGGCTTACTTACCATACTATTTGGTTTTAAATAAATAACAGCGGCGGCGATGCAAAGGATAAGTACCAGTCCTATAAAAGAACCACCTATCCACTTCAATCGTCTGCTCATAGACAATCTAACTCCTTATAGTTAATACTTGAAATGTCTAAACAATAACTGTTTATAAACAGGCGAAAGAGGGGCTAGGCCCCTCTTTCCCTAAATTTTAAATACCTAATTATTCTTCGTCAAGACCTGCTTCATAAAGGGCCAATACGCTTTCAAATTCTTCATCTGTAGGCGCTACATACACATCTTCGCCATCTTCTTGATCGATGCGTGCGATGATAACTTCTGGTTCTTCATGGCATTTGCAGCCAGGTTCACATTCTTCTGGTGGCAAGGAAATAAGCACAGCAAATTCTTTACCATCATGATTAATGATCATATCTTCTTCATAATACATTTCATTGCCTTCGCCGTCATCAATGACAACAACTGACATTTCGCCTTCATACCCTTGTTCTACCATGAGGACCTCCTTACGGTTAATACTTGTAGCTTAGCGCTACATTGCCTAAACAGTCTACCTCGTCGATTAACGTTGTAAACTGCGACTATCTAAATAGCCCTGTAATATGACAACAGCCGCCATTTTATCGATTACAGATTTACGCTTCTTACGGCTCACATCAGCAGCAATTAAGGAACGTTCTGCCATAACCGTGGATAATCGTTCATCCCAAAACGTTACCGGCACAGTAATCACTTCCTGCATCTTAGCTACAAATTCTTCCGTTTTAAGCGCTCGATCGCCCTTCGTGCCATTCATATTTTTAGGCATCCCTACTACGAGCTCTTCTACTTCATACGCTGTAATAAGCTCTTGTAAGCGCTGAAAATCCTTCTCCAACGAAGTGCGACGAATCGTTTCAATGCCTTGGGCCGTCAAATATAAAGCATCACTACAAGCAACGCCAATCGTACGACTGCCCACATCCAATGACATAATTCTCATATTATAATTTCTTAGCCTTTACGTATTCTACAACTAGCTCTTCAATTAATTCATCCCGATCTAAGCGACGAATCATGCTACGGGCATTGTTATAACTCGTAATATAAGTAGGCTCGCCGGAGATAAGAAAACCTACAATTTGTTCCACTGGATTGTATCCTTTTTCCTGTAAAGCGTGATACACATCACGTAACACTTCACCAGCAGAAGGAACATCATTTACTTTTTGAAACATCATAGTTTCATCTGATACACTCATGCAAAAGCCTCCTTTGCAACGGCATAGCCAGTAGCGCCTAAGCGCTACCAAGCTACACACAGAATGATTACTCTTTATAGTATTTATACTATACTTCTATTTTACCATAGATAAAATAGTTTCTTTACCTTTTTCTAAAGCAGCCCCTAAAGCACTCGCCTCTTTACCACCAGCTTGAGCCATGTCAGGACGACCACCACCATTACCGCCAGCAGCCTGAGCCGTAGCTTTTACGATATTACCTGCATGGAAGCCACCTTTAACAGCATCTTTCGTAGCCATACATACGAAATTAACTTTATCTTCGTGTTTCATGCCTAACAGCACAATGCCAGAACCCACTTTGTCGCGTACCATATCGGCAATGCTCCGAAGTTCATCCATATCAGCCGCTTTTACCTCGGCTACAACCGCTTTGAACTGACCGGCCTCAAAAGCACTACTTAAAACAGTTTCTAAGCCGCCAGACATCAATTCTTTACGAGCAGCCCCTAAATCATGTTCTAATTGTTTTACTTCAGCCACAACCTGCTGAGCACGAGCTACAACATCTTCTGGTTTTGTTTTTAAAATAGTTGCCACTTCACGAAGTTGAGCCTGTTCCTGCTGTGCTAAAGCTAACGCAGCTTCGCCTGTTACCGCTTCAATACGCCGTACACCCGAACCAATACCGCCTTCAGAAAGAATACGGAATGTACCAATAACAGCCGTATTTACAACATGGGAACCACCACAAAGTTCAACACTAAATTCTGGTACTGTAACAACGCGTACTCGATCCCCATATTTTTCACCAAAGAGCGCCATGGCGCCAAGCTTTTTAGCTTCGTCCATGGACATTTCTTGAATTGTTAAATTACTTGCTTTTAAGATTTCACCATTGACTAAATCAGTAATTTGTTGCAATTCATCCGCTGTGACTGGTGAAAAATGAGTAAAGTCAAAACGTAAACGATCTGGCATTACCAAGGAACCAGCCTGATTAACGTGACTGCCTAATACTTGTTTCAACGCAGCATGCAATAAGTGAGTAGCCGTATGGTTGCGAGCCATCGCTAAACGACGATTCGTATCTACTTCAAAACTTACTGTGTCACCTACTTGTAAATTGCCTTCCACAATAGTCCCTACATGATAAGTCGTACCTTCTGGTAATTTACGAGTTGTATGAACTTCCATTTTACCCATAGGGCCTACGATGAAACCAGAATCACCGAGCTGGCCGCCCCCTTCAGCATGGAATGGTGTAGTGCGTACAATTAAGGTAATTTCCATACCATCGGAAGCACTATCAAGGCGATTAGCCCCTTCACCAAGCATAAGGATTTCAGAAGACGTCGCCGATTCATCATCGGTCAATTTTTCATCACGAAGGAAGGTAATGTCTGGTGTCGCTACTTTGGCATCCACATCTTCGCGAGCCGCACGCGCACGAGCCCGTTGTTCTGCCATGGCGTTTTCAAAACCAGCCATATCAATGATAAGACCCGCTTCCATAGCGATTTCTTCCGTTAATTCCCAAGGGAATCCATAGGTATCATATAACTTAAATACTTCAGTACCTGGCACTTCTTTCGCATTATGGACTTTCAAGTCTGCAATTAAAGCACTCAATAATTCAAGGCCTTGTGCCAAGGTCTGATTAAAACGATCTTCTTCATTAGCCACAACTCGTTTGATGAAGTCATGTTTTTCAGTTAAGCCTGGCACACCAGAACCTAAAATATCAATAACTACATCTACTAAGTCCGTTAAGAAACGACCTTCAATACCAAGCAAACGACCATGGCGAACGGCACGACGTAAAATACGACGCAACACATAACCGCGACCTTCATTAGAAGGCAATACGCCATCACTAATGAGCACCGAAATAGCACGCACATGGTCACCAATTACTTTTAAAGATACATCGGTATTCGCATCTGTGTGATACGTTACGTTAGCCATTTGTGCTGCTTTTTCAATGATAGGGAAAATCAAATCCGTTTCAAAATTGCTTTCTTTATTTTGTAATACCGAAGCCAAACGTTCAAGGCCGGCGCCAGTATCAATATTTTTCTTTTCTAATGGCACATATTCGCCATCTGCCGTACGATTAAATTGTGTGAATACAAGATTCCAGATTTCAAGATAGCGATCGCAATCACAACCTGGTGCACAATCAGGTTCCCCACAACCACGTTCTTCACCAAGATCATAGAAAATTTCACTGTCAGGACCACATGGACCTTCACCAATTTCCCAGAAGTTATCTTCTAAACGACTGATATGATCATCTGGTAAGCCGATTTCATTATGCCAAACATCATAAGCTTCTTGATCATCAGGATACACTGTAACATACAAGCGATTTTTATCAAGTTTAATCACTTCTGTTAAAAATTCCCAAGCCCAATGAATCGCTTCTTTTTTGAAATAATCTCCAAAGGAGAAGTTACCTAACATTTCAAAGAAGGTATGATGGCGCGCAGTGCGGCCTACATTCTCAATATCCCCTGTACGGATGCATTTCTGACAAGTAGTAACGCGCGTACGTGGTGGTACTAGCTTACCTGTAAAAAATGGTTTCAATGGTGCCATACCAGCGCCAATGAGTAATAATGAGGGATCATTTTCCGGAATTAAGGAAAAACTATCTAAGATCAAATGTTGTTTGCTTTCAAAAAATTTCAAATAAGCCTGACGCAGCTCATTACCCTTCATGAGTTCAGCCTCCTAAATAAATACGATTACTCCTTATTATACTTCTTTAAACCTATATTTGTCTATTTTTTAATGAAAATGAGAAAGGTTATGGCATATCCTAAAATCGCCACTAATACAATAGTACCGCCAGGGGCTAAATCAAATTCAAAGGCTGCCCACAACCCAAGGACTACACTCAACAAGGAGTAGCCTTCACTAAGCATTAAAGTTTTAACAAAGCCTTGACGCCATAAATGAGCGGAAGCAACTGGCACAATCATAAGCGCCCCAATGAGCAAAATCCCCACTATGGTCATCCCCATAACAACTACTAAGGCCGTTAAAATAGCAAATAACATATTAATACGCCCTACCGAAATCCCTGCGGTTAAGGCAATTTGTTCATCAAAAGCAGTAAATAATAGGCGAGAGTAAATCGCATATACAATAATGGCTACGAAGACGGCAACGATTGCAATCGTAATAATGTCTATAGTCGTTACTGTTAAAATACTACCAAAGAGGAAATTTAAAAGGCCTGTACTTGGCATTTTAGTCATAGTCGCAAAAATGACGGCTAAGGCTAGGCCTGTATAAAAAAATAACGCTAAAATCATATCCGTATACTGGTTCTGACGACGTCGCACCAACTCAATACCAATAGCGGTCAACACGGTTAAGGCCGCCGCCCCTAAAGGAGGATATATTTGTAATAAAGACGCCCCTGTTACGCCCGCAAAAGCTACATGACCTAAGCCTTCACTCAGCAAGGATTGCCGTTTAATCACTATAAAAGTACCAATCAAAGGGCACATAAGGGCCACTATAATCCCCGCAACAAAGGCCCGTTGCATAAATTCATAGGAAAAAATGTCCATCTTAACCTCCTATATGCCAAGCCAACGAGGTGCCCATATGGCTATCTAAAAACCCCTGACTATTCCCTTCGTAACAAACATGACGATTGATACAAATCACTTGATTGGCCACTTCACAAGCATCTACAATATCATGAGTGACCATAAGAATAGTCATACCTTCATCACATAATTGACGCAATAGTGTCATAATATGCTCGCTCACTTGATAGTCAATACCACTAGTTGGTTCATCTAACAATAAATACTTAGGACCTCTAGCTAATGCCTGGGCAATCATGACCCGTTGCTGTTGCCCACCACTTAAATCTCCAATCCGGCGATGCGTAAACTCCGCCATGCCCACCTGTGCCAACGCTTTATGAGCTAATGCTTGTCGTTCTTTATGTTTAATGCCTTGAATACGTAACCCTAGCTCTACAATTTCGCCACAAGTAGCCGGAAATTGAGCCGCATTTTTATTATAAATCTGAGGCACTAAATGCAATAAGCCTAAACGTTGCGCTTCACTTACCGTATAGCCATCAATAGTTACGCTGCCACTAGCTAGCTGTAATAAACCAGCCACCAAACGTAAAAAGGTCGTCTTCCCTGCGCCATTAGGGCCTACTACAATGGTGAAGTCCCCTTCTGGTATAGTAACGGAAATATCCCGTAAGATACTGTCTTGCTCGTAATTAAATTGTACCTTCTCTAAAACAATTTCGCCCATGTAATACTCCTTGTGCTATATAGGCTAAAAGAGGAGGCTGGAGCCTCCTCTTCACAATATACCTTAAATTACGCGCTTAGCTCCAATATAGCGTTCGCCCCAATAGCCATCATTAATGTTGGCTACCGTTACGCCACGACTAGAGGTAGCACTAATAAATTTACCTTCCCCAATGTAAATCCCTGAATGAGATACACCTTGTTCATAGGTTTGGAAAAATACTAAATCGCCCGGTTGCAAATTATGCTTACCAATCTTTTGTCCCACTGTATATTGCTCATCAGCACTGCGTGGTAAGGTAATCCCCGACTTAGCAAATACATAGCGCACATAGCCAGAGCAGTCAAAGCCCTTTGGCGTAGTACCACCAAATAAATAAGGCACCCCACTATAGCTTTCTGCTTCTTTAAGAATTGTCCGCACTGATTTTGGCACATTCGCCGTTTTTGTAAAAATAAAATCAGGTTCAATTGGATCTAACAAGCTTGACGAACTGCTTGATTTGCTTTGACTCGTCTTATCTTTACTTTTGCTAGTTTGTTTACCTTGCTTAGCATTCGCTTTCGTCTTTATTGCCTTGTTAGCTACTTTAGGAGACGCTGCTGTTTCACTATCGCTAGCTTTGACAGTACTCGTACTTTTACGACCAGCTGCCATTTCTGCGGCAATCTTTTCATCAGACATACGCCCCAAACTAGCCACTGTTTTTTCATTCAACGATTTGCCCATCAATTTCTTATACGTAGTAGCATCTAGTACACCATTCACGGGCAAACCATTATCTCGTTGATATAAACGAACGGCCCATTTAGTATTTGCATCATACTCACCATTCAAGCGAGCATTATAACCAGCAGCAATCAATTTCTTCTGAATCGCTGGAATATCGCCACCCTTAGCGCCATAAGTATAACTAGCAGCACTGACTCCCCAGTGAGAACCTACCACTAATACCATAGCCGCTGCTAAGGCGACTTTTCTTTGAATTGATTTCATAGCCTTATCCTCAAACTAATCTCTGAGTACACTTCTTTAGCAGCTCGAGCTATGACAAGTCGAACTGTTTACTCTTTATTATACCACACAATGTAGTACACTGGCTATATCCTACTCAATTACAGTATATTATAACAGTACCAGAGCCTCTAAAAAGATACTCTGGTAGTATATAAAGCAAGTATTCGAAATTTAATTTTCCTATTTAGGCATCTGATTATATGACTCTGACTGTGGATTTTGCTTATGACTAGCCTCGCAATTAAAACTATCGCGCACCCAATACAAGGGACGATGTTTCACTTCTTCAAATACGCGACCTACATATTCCCCAATAATACCAAGGCCAATTAATTGCACGCCACCGAGGAAAAAAATAGCTACACCTAAAGTAGCCCAACCACTAACAGCCGAGTCCGTGAAAAAGTGAACGAATAAAATATGCAAAATCATAATTAGGCTCAACAAACCAGATAACAAGCCTACATAAAAGGCAGCTCGTAGTGGTACTTTGGAGAATGCTGCAATCCCATCTAAGGCAAAATGCAACATTTTACGAACACTAAATTTAGATTTACCGGCAAATCGAGGGGGTGCCACAAAATGAATTTCCGCTTGATTATAGCCAATATCTCCTACTATACCGCGCAAAAAGCGACCATGTTCTCTAAAGCGCAACAAAGTATTTAACGCTTTACGATTCATGAGGCGAAAATCAGACCCACCTTCTACAATAGGTACATTCGCCATTTTATTCATTAATTTATAGTAATACTTAGACGTGAAGGCTTTGGCCCAACTAGCATCTTCTGTAGAATCACGAATCGTCCGTACTACATCGTGACCTTCCTCCCATAAATGCACGAGTTGAGGAATTAATTCAGGTGGATGTTGCATATCCCCATCCATGGTAATAACAGCATCCCCCTTAGCATAATCTAGGCCACAAGTCAAAGCTAATTGATGACCAAAATTACGAGCCAATAACAATACTTTAACAGCCTTATCCTCCTCAGCAATATGTTTAAGCATTAAAGCTGAATTATCAGCAGAGCCATCATCTACAAAGATGATTTCCTGTTCATAAGGTAACGTATTTAATACGGCTTTTACAGAACTATAAAATTTTTTAATATTTGCCTCTTCATTATATACGGGCACCACTACTGACAATAACATACTCTGCCTCCGTTTCCTTGATTGCGACTTCATTTTACTAAATTTTTAAAACTTTGGCAAATAAACAAAGCATAAATAAACATTAAACTTCACCCTTTTTAAAGAGGCAAAACATCTCCAACGCTCAAAGTAAAATGACTCACTAAACAGGCCCTCTAAACAAACAAAAACAGTTGAACCTCAGCTAACCAAGACACAACTGTTTCCATTATCGATCCCGTTCTTAGGCCATGCCTAAAAGAGAGATGTAAAGTATTAAATTCACAAGTTTAAGATTAAAAACTAAGATCATACACTACGTGACCAATGACATTTTTAACTGGTACTGGTCCAATAAAGCGACTATCACTAGAGTGATTACGATTATCCCCCATAACAAATACATGACCTTCTGGAATAACTACTGGAGCCGTCTGCGAATAATTCATAGTAGGCTCCTTCGTATAAGGCTCTTCTAACTCCTGCCCATTACGCCATACATGACCGCCTTTAAATTCTAAGGTGTCACCAGGTAAGCCAATAACACGTTTTACCCAAGCATCATGCCGTTCTGCTGACTTGCTAAACACGGATAAATAATTAGATACTACATCCGTCACATCATCTTGCCAAGTGCGTTCACGGTTAACGCGACTATCAATGATCACAATATCACCATAATTAGGCATATTGCCACGTACGTGGTCCCATTTTGATACCACTAAGAAGTCACCATTGTGAAATGTATCTTCCATAGACTCGCCAGATACACGCGTAATTTGACCTACAAATAAATGAACTACAATGGCAATCGCCAACGCAATAATAATGGCATATAACCATTCGCCTATTTCATGTATAATTTGTTTACCAATTGTCTTTTCTTCTGCCATATAAATTTCTAGCCGTTTGACCTACTCCTTAACAAGCAAACGCTACGCTAGACTCCTTTCTCCAAGAACCGCATACAGCCACTTAGTGAATCGTCTTCTTACCGAATTGACCACCAAATACATCATGTACGTCAGTAATAGTAATAAACGCGTTTTCATCTTGTTCATACACGATGTCTTTCATTTTTGTAATCTCAAGACGCGTCACTACTGAGTATAACACTTTTTTTGGTTCTTTTGAATAGCCACCTTCACCGAATAAAACAGTTACACCACGGCCAAGGCGATGCATAAGGACTTCACGAATTTCATCAGGGCTATCAGTAATAATCATAATGCCCTTAGACTCTTCTAGACCGGTAATAGTCATATCCATCATTTTATAGGCAACAAAGTAAGCAATTAAGGAATACATAGCACTATTCCAGCTATAAACAAAACCAGCCGCTCCTAAGATAAATAAGTTACAAATCATAACGATTTCACCTACCGAGAAGGAGCTTTTCTTATCCATAATAATAGCTACAATTTCTACACCATCCAAAGAGCCCCCATTACGAATAATGAGCCCTACCCCGATACCAAGGATGACCCCACCAAAGATAGAGGCTAAGAAAGGATCAATATCAGGTGGCGTAATCGTATGCATGTACAAAGACATAATAGAAATACATACAACGCCAAATAAAGTAGCTACCGTAAAACTACGTCCTATCAATTTATAGCCCACATAGAGGAATGGCAGATTAATCAGTACCAAATAAATACTGAAGGAAATGCCGGTTAATTCCGCTGCCATCAAGGCTAAACCAACTACACCACCGTCGATGATGCTTTTAGGTACCAATAATACATCGAGTCCAAAAGTATATATGGCGGCACCAATTACAATCCATATATAACGTATTAAAATATCTTTCCAAGTAAGTTTTTGTGCTTTTTTATAAGCAGCCATTGCGTATCCCCTTTCTCCTTTGCAACTCATCTTTGTCTAAACTTGTGCATGTTTAGACATCTTTAAAATATATTGTTCACCAATAATCCAAGCTGTAAAATCATCAACTGGCACTGGTGGATATAACATGCCTTTTGGTACTAACCGCTTCAAGCCCGTTGGCGGATGACACTGAAAATAGCGTTTTCTAGCCATTTCAGTAGTATGGGCCTCTTCAGCAAGCTGCGCCGTTATAGCCCATTGCTTCGCCAAATTTTCCAACAAGTGAAATACATATTTGTGATTGGTCCCATTACCGCAGACTAGCTCTTTAATATGCCCCTTATACTGCTCGCCTAAGGCTTGTAACTGACGGTCTAATTGATCCGTCGGATAAATAGCTTTAACTACTAATTCAGCAGTATCGCGAATCATAATAGCAACGCCACTTTTCTCACGGCCTGGGTCGACAGCTAACAATAAAGCTTGGTCCCTTATACCTGATAATTGATCGCTATTCATCGTAATACGCCTCCTTTTAATCAGAAATGTCCACAAAAAATGCTGTCGGTAGCTAAGCTATCGGCAGCATTTGTATCTGTTCCGGCATAGTAATCTCTGAAAATAAACGCCTATGTATTAACCCAATATACATCCTTAAATACTTTAAACGGATGTATTCAACCATATAAGCGAATATTTTCGATATACTTATTATACCATAAAGTCAATAACGCTTAGTTACTAATTTTAATCTAAATTATGCATTTTATGCATAATTACCATAACTACTCCGGACTCAATCGCAACTCTATTTGTACCGGTCCAGTCGTATAAGTATCTTCCCGTACGACTGCTTCTAAACGAACCGACCCGGACATACGACTGAGCTCACGAATGGTATCAAACAATTCATCACCTGGCATTGAACCTACATCACCACTCAGTGGATCGGGTAAAATACCCTGTGTCTTAGCCTGCCCATTTACATCTTTTAAGAACGATAATACTGTAAATTGTGCATCTCCACCACCTTGTACTGTGGTCGTCCAAATGACATCCCCCTTATCATATACTTTGCGATAAGGATACGCATGAATTTCTGCCAACGCCGCTTCACCATAAATAATATTAGCCGCTGCCGTTATGCGAATGGTCATTGGTTCCGACGCATTAGCCACTTGTTTAGCTACGTCTTCTAAATTAGAACGGCTTACATAAATAACAGCCTTATTTTCATCAATGCCTAAACGGCGTAAAATTAAGCCATTCGTATCATTCAATACATTGGTAATTGCTTTCGCACTTTCTTCTTCATTAAGGCCTGGACGAATTAACGCGCCACTGAGCACTTCACCAACACGGAATAAAACAGTGCCTTCACGAACATGCGTAATCCCTTCTTCTAACCGCTTAGTGGTTACTTTCAAATCTTCAATGTGAGCCTCTAATTCCTGTTTAGTACTTTCTAAAGCCTTTACATCATTAGTAGACTGTGCTAACCGCGCATCCGCTTGTCGATACGCTTCTTGCACCGAAATTAATTCTTCGCTCATAGAGTTACGAGCAGCTCGTGCCTCTTCTAATTCTTCTTGAGTGGCTTGCACATCTTTACGCATAGTATTTAAAGCCACTGTCTTTTCACTTAACTCTTTTTTACCAGCCTCTAATTCTTTATTTTTAGCAGCTACATCACTATTTAATTGATCCATTTCAGCTTGCAATTGCTCCATCCCAAATAAAGCAATTCGTACATTTTCAGAAGCAAAGGCCAAAATCCCCAACGTACTGGCGGAAATAAAAATCCCCGTAATAATCGTCATAATAATGGAGGTATGTTTTGGCCGTAAGCCAAAAATAGACATTCTTTTTTTGCCTATTCTAGATCCTAATTTATCGCCAATGAACGCAATCGCCCCACCCATGATAGCGATGATTAATATAATATTCAAACCTACCAACATAGAAGGTGCGCTCCTTTCACTAACTCATACTTAGTCTATATACGGTACTCTATATCTTATGCTCAGTTTCTATTGTACTCTATTTTCAAAAAAAGAAAAAGTGAATTACTATGAAAAAAGTATTATTTATCATATAAAAACGACCTTGATTGCTATCTCAAGGTCGTTTTATATAGACTGCACTTATTCTGTATTTATTTTGATACTTTCCAGTTTAGCCACAAACCAGCAATAATCCCTAAGGTATCTGGTATAATCGCCGCTACTACTGGTGGCAACGCCCCGCCTTTACCCAAAGCACCGGTAAAGGTCATGACGCCATAATAAACAAAAATAATTAAAACACTAAGGCCAAAACCAATGGAGGAACTTGACCGTTGCTTTTGAAGGCCTAAAGGGGCCCCTACCAAGGCAAAGACAAAGCTAGCAATAGGGATTGTAAATCGTTGATACATTTCCATTTCCCATTTAGTCGATTTTACATGACTCGCTTTTAACGCTTTGATTTGCTCCCGTAACTCCTTGATTGTCATTTCTTCAGGATCTCGTTGTTCTTGAGAAATTTGATCGGGATCTTTCGCAATTGGCAATACTTGATCTTTAAAACGTAAAGTTCGTTCAATACCATTGCCATCAACTGCTAAATCATAAATAACCCCATCGTGCATAACCCAATAGGTACCATTCCAAGTAGCCGTTTCAGCATGTTCAATCTGGGTTACATTACCATTTGTAAATAGTTGCGCTGTTACACCAGTAATTAACTTCGTCTTGGAATCATATTTTTTAGCATACATGAGGGTGCTAATTTCATCCCCCTCCATCGTTTTTAGTACAATATGTTCCTGCGCTGGCGGTTCTGCTTGTTTTTTAATTTCATTGCGAATAATGTTTTGATACGCATGATTTGCCGCTGGGACTACATATTCATTAAAGGCAATAGCACCGATAGAAATAAAGAAAGCCGCAATATACACTGGCATAGCTAACCGTAAAAAGCTAAGGCCCCCAGCACGCATAACAATGATTTCACTCGTACCACTCAAACGCCCAAAGGCTAGTAAGGAAGCCAATAACACGGCCATAGGGAAAGTAAGGACTACAATACTTGGCAAGGCCAAAATAAAAGCTCGCGTTACGGCCCACAAGGAGGCACCATATTCCGTAATGTACTGAGCAATCCGGAATAAAGTCCCCGTCCCTACAAAAATACTGGTAAAAGCAAATATACCAAAGAGAAAGGGGCCGACAAAGCTTTTCAATATATATTTATCTAATATACGCATTCGTGTTCACCTGACCCCTATAAATTAAAACTATCCCCTAAGTAATGCTTACGCGCTACTGGACTATTAGCTACTTCATCAGCAGACCCTTCTAGTAATATTTTACCATTACTTAAAATATAAGCCCGGTCTACAATACCTAAGGTTTCACGTACATTGTGGTCCGTAATCAAGACCCCAATACCGCGTTCTTTCAAATGTCGAATAATGGATTGAATATCGGCTACTGCAATTGGATCAACGCCAGCAAATGGTTCATCTAATAAAATAAATCGTGGCGCTAACGCAATACAACGAGCGATTTCCACACGCCGACGTTCACCGCCCGACAACTGCATACCTTGGCGGTGACGTACATGTTCAATATGGAATTCTTGCAACAAGGACTCTACAGTAGCTTCAATTTCTTGTTTTGATTTCTCCGTCGTTTCTAACATGGCCCGAATATTGTCTTCTACCGATAAAGATCGAAAGACGGAGGCCTCTTGTGGTAAATAACCAATACCTTGGTCAGCCCGCTTATACATAGGCATATGGGAAATATCTTTACCACCAATCGTAATGCTTCCTTTATTTGGTTTTTCAATCCCTACAATCATGTAGAAAGTCGTAGTCTTACCAGCCCCATTGGGGCCTAATAAACCAACTACTTCGCCTTCTTCCACACGGACACTAACGCCATCAACTACATTACGGCCCTTATAGGTTTTTACTAAATCCTTCGTTTCAATAAACATTAAGGCAACTCCTTACTGTTGTGGCGTAATAACTAAGGTACTACGGCCCCCTACAGTTTGTACTGAATTATCTTTCATTTCTAATTTTAATTCTGGTGCATTGAGCACATTACCATTCTGTACGGCATGTGCATTGCCAGTAAGATACGCTACCCCATCATCTTGACCAGGCGTTTGCGTATACACCGCATTATCGGCACTAGCATCTAAATTATGCTTAGCACTATGCAAGGTTACATTGCCTTGAGCGGTCGCACGAATTTGCCCTAACCAACCTTCAATATAATCACCAGTAAGTACAGCATCATCCATAACTAATTTACCATGGCCTCGAGAAGTACCATATTCCGTCTTCGTATTATACGTTACAATGTCACCAAATACTTGCTTGTTTTCTTTTTGCAAGCGTACATTACCTTTAGCTTCTAATTGTTCATTATTCGTACTATGTAATTCTTGCGCGGACATAGAAGTATCGGTACCAATCATACTAATACCACCTGTTAAACGAGCTTCTTGAGTCTTCGTATTATACCAGCCTTCTTTGCCCGTCATCGTTTTATCTTCATTGATAATAACTACATTCCCCTTAGCCTGTGCTAAGCCGCTATTACCATCATATTGCAACACATCTGCGGTAATTGTCATATTAGAAGTCGCTGCCCAGGCAGGCACCGCTATACTAGCCGCCAATGCGGTAATCGCCATTACTTTTGACAATTTCATTTATGAGTCCTCCCATCACTTTCTAACCAATTTAGCATGACCATGAGCAGTTACTTTATTGAGTACCGTATCTGCTTCTAATTTGTCACCTGTCACCGTTGCCTCTTGATTGGTAAAGGTAAACGGAGTGTCTGACGTTAACTTTTTCGTCTTATTATCAAAAGCAATTGCTTCTGTTGTCAATTCTACATCGGCTCCATTGGTGCCTTTTACACCACCAGCTAATTGAAATTTACTATGGTCACCAGTCATATAACCTCGCGGGGCCGTAACAACTAAAGTCTTATCCCCATCGTAAAAAGTGCCCTTCATATTCGTCAGATAAATTTCTTTAGTCTTTGGATTGACTTTAATCTGCTCCGCCGTCACTGACCAAGCTAGCTTACCGGCTTGCTCCTCCGTAATAGTGGACCCTTCAAAAGTCACCAAATTTCCCTTTGGCTGAGTAGGATCCGAGGCCGTATCGCCATCACTGATTAAGAAAATCCACACGAACAGACCGATGAGCAACGCCACAATGGCTATACCTAAGATTGTTTTCTTATTCTTTAGCATGTACTGCGTCCCTCACCTTCAATTTCTCATCAATATCTACAATTTCATGCAATTTCGTATTCCAGCGATGTTGGAACCAAAGCCATTCCGTTGGATGTTGGCGAATAAAATCTTCTGTTACCCGCACCGTGGCTTCTGTTAAACGGTAAATGTCTTCCGCTTCATGGCCCGTATCTTCATAATAAAGCGGCGGTAAAATTTCTACCACATGGCCAATACCGTCAGCCTTGCGATGGGTAAATACAGGCACTACTGGTGCTTTAAATTTCTGGGCAAACGTAGCTGGCCCTGTAACGGCCGAGGAATCCTGACCTAAGAACTCAACTGGTAAGCCTTGAATATAACCATCTTGATCCGCTAAGAAACCTAATAACTTCTTCTGTTTCATTGCTTTTACAGCCCGAATCATTTCAGACCCACCACGAGCAAATACTTCTAAGCCGACCATTTCACGGTATTCATTGAGCAAGCGTGTCACCTGTGCATTAGGTTGTTTTTTAACTATGGTTGTGGATGGATAGCCACAAGCCGCTAAGGCTGCCCCCATCCATTCCCAGTTGCCCACATGGGCTGTCAAAATAACGACCCCTCGTTGTTCAGCTAAGGCTTTATCTAAATATTCTAAGCCGTACATTTCAATATGCTCAGCAATAAATTCCTTGGTTAAATTCGGCATGTATAGAATTTCCAAAGCGGACCGTCCCAAATTCTTGAATAATTCTTCTAAAATTTGAGCAGCCTCAGCTTCCGACACATTCATGCCTTTCATTACATTATAAATACCTCGCTTCTTTTGTTTTTTCCCTACAAGCGAATATAAAGGTCCTAACGTCGCCCCTATACGAAGTATCGTGCGATACGACATCTTACAAGTTAAAGCACTTAAGCCTTTTAACAATTTATATTGCCACTCATTTGACATACCGTACGTACCTCCTTTCGCTACTGACCTTGACTATATACTTCATTACGATAATCATCAACTAATTGGTCCCAACGACCAACTTCCTTAAAAATATATTCGATAGCTTCACGAACAGCACCGTGACCGCCACCTTTTGTAGTAATAAATTTAGCCACTGCTTTAACTTCAGCTACCCCATTAGCCGGTGCCATAGGAAAGCCTACTACGGAAAGAGCCCCTAAATCATTAAGGTCATCCCCCATATACGCCATTTCATCCGTTGAAATGTCTAATTCCGCAGCTAATTCTTTAATAGCTTCTGTCTTATTATGACAGCCCATACGGACAAAATCAAATTTTAATTCCTTGGTGCGACGATCTACCATTTCAGAGTGACGGCCTGTAATAACGGCCAATTTCAAGCCCCCGAGACGCGCTAACGCTAGGCCTAAACCGTCTTGTGAGTTAAAACACTTGATTTCATCACCCTTGGCAGTATAAATAATACCGCCTTCCGTCATCACACCGTCTACATCTAGAATTAAACATTTTATGTTCATTATACAATACCTCGACGTAATAAGTCAGTAATATGGACAATACCTAAACAATGTTTGTTATCGTCCACTACTGGCAACACCGTAATTGGACGAGGTTGATTCTTTTCCATTAAATGTAAGGCTTCGGCAGCCAATTTATCTTTTGTAATGGTTCGTGGCATAGCCGTCATCATATCCTCTACTGGCCATTCTAAGAAATTACTGCCTGCATCTAAACCGCGACGAATATCACCATCCGTTACAAGCCCTAACAAGCGGCCATCTTCATCCACTACATTAGTAGCGCCTAAGCCTTTTTCCGTCATCACAAATAAAGCATCACGAACAGTCGCCCCTTTATAGACCACAGGATTATCTTCGCCACTGTGCATAATGTTTTCTACAGTAAGCAATAATTTACGCCCCAAGGAACCACCGGGATGGAAAATGGCAAAATTCTCAGGCGTAAATTTATGACGATCCAATAAACATACTGCTAAAGCATCACCCAAAGCTAACGCCACAGTCGTACTTGTAGTAGGTGCTAAGCCAAGCGGACACGCTTCTCGTTCCACTTCTACTAAGAGAACAATATCGGAATTCTTAGCTAAGGTAGAATTATGCTTCCCTACTACGCTAATAAGACGCGCCCCAATACGGCGTAAAGAAGGTAATAAACTGATAACTTCGCTCGTTTCACCACTATTAGAAAAAGCTAACACAATATCTTCCGATGTGACCATACCTAAATCACCATGCACCCCTTCACCAGGATGTAAAAATAAGGCAGGTGTGCCTGTTGAAGCTAGCGTAGCCGCTACTTTACGAGCAATATGACCTGATTTTCCCATGCCCGTACATACAACGCGACCGTTGGAATTCAAAATCATATTAACGGCCTCTGTAAAATTACTATCTAAGGTGGTAATTAGTTTTTCAATGGCCTGCGCTTCTTCGTGAAGCACCTGTGCTGCTTGTTCTAAAACGTTCATGGATGATCCATCCCCTCTATTCGTCAATTAACCTTTTACAATTTTATCAATGGCTACCAAATCGCGCAACAGCGCTTCTAAATCATCTAAACGTACCATATTCGGACCGTCAGATAAAGCTTCTTCTGGCTTGTCATGAACTTCCATAAATAAGCCATCCACGCCAGCCGCTACGGCTGCCCGTACCAAATTGGGTACAAATTCACGTTGTCCTGAAGAACTAGTACCAGCACCACCTGGTAATTGCACGCTATGGGTTGCATCAAAGATAACTGGGTAATCAAAACTACGCATAATAGGGAAAGAACGCATATCCACTACTAAGTTATTATACCCAAAGGTAGCGCCTCGTTCAGTAAGCATCAAATTGTGATTACCCGCTTCTTCCACCTTTTTCACCACATTGCTCATATCTTTTGGTGCTAAGAACTGCCCTTTTTTCACGTTAATACATTTGCCTGTTTTCGCTGCTCCATATACTAAATCCGTTTGGCGACATAAGAACGCAGGAATTTGTAAAATATCAAGCACTTCAGCAGCTGGTTCAATTTGCTCTAC
This sequence comes from Veillonella sp. R32, assembly GCF_010093125.1. GTDB lineage: Bacteria > Bacillota > Negativicutes > Veillonellales > Veillonellaceae > Veillonella_A. Next base: position 98,383 of record NZ_NMZQ01000001.1, on the reverse strand, counting down.
CGAATGAATATCACTTACGATAGGTACTTGTAACTCTTTTTTAATATGGCTTAAAATCTTAAGCCCTTCTTCCAGACCTGGCCCACGGAAAGACCCAAAGCTAGAGCGATTAGCCTTATCAAAAGAGGCTTTAAAAATATAAGGAATGCCCACACGGTCGCAAATTTCTTTAGTGCGACGACCAATATTTAAAGTCCGTTCAGGATCCTCAATTACACAAGGACCAGCTAATAAGAATAAGCCTTTACCACCACCAAGGGTTAAGTTGCCAACTTTTACTTCTTTCATGGATGTCTCCTTTTTAATCTCACTATCTATCAAATACTATGTAGTATAACCAGCCGATTACGACTGTTCTTTTGCTTTAAAGATTTCATTAACAGCCGCTAAATCTTCTGGTGTATCTACCCCCACGAAGCGTGCGTCTGTTTTAATTACTCGTATAGCTACACCATTTTCTAAGGCTCGCAATTGTTCTAAGGATTCCGTTAATTCTGCTGGTGTTGGTGCTAATCGAGCAAATTCTAATAAGAAATCACGCGTATACGCATAAATACCAATATGCTTCAACGGGGGATTGACAAAAGCATTTCGTGGATAAGGAATTAAAGAGCGCGAGAAATACATAGCATAGCCCTTTAAATTACATACCACTTTAACGGCTGACGGTTCTCCATATTCCGCTTCTTGCAAAGGAGCGCCTACCGTTGCCATTTGTAACTGACTATCATCCTTGAATAAAGCACTTAATTCGTCAATCAACGAGGCTTCGATTAAAGGTTCATCCCCTTGTACATTAATAATAACATCAATGTCAGGACGTAACTCAGCCACCTCTGCTAGACGATCCGTACCTGTCAGATGATCGGCTTTCGTCATAACTACAGTCCCACCAAAAGTATTGACAGCCTCTGCCACTCGTTGATCATCGGTAGCAACAATGACGTCATCCGGTACCGTAGCTTTTGAAACTTGTTCATACACTCGTTGAATCATAGGTTTGCCAGCAATATCAGCTAACGGTTTACCAGGCAAACGAGTAGACGCATATCGAGCAGGAATGACACAAGCTATTTTCATAGTGTAACCTTCTTTCCAACCTCACTAATATAAGTTTTAAACTGTTCTTCGCCCTCTGTAAAGGCAATGCCAATAGGAATTACGAATACAGGAATTTTCAAATCATGAACCGCTTGTAACTGACTTAATTTAACTGCATCTTTTTCGGTCGTTACAATAGCATTCGCCCCTTTAGCAAATGCTTCACTCCACATGCGCACCACATCATCAGTAGTATATTCATGATGATCGCCAAAATCTAAACTATGGCACACCGTATACCCTAAGGAAGTCACGGTATGGCGGAAGGAATCCGGTTGCCCAATACCACTAACAGTCAAAAAATTTGGTTCTTCAAGCCCCACTGGTGCCGTTTGTGGTGCTTCATTGCGTTCCCACGATGCCAACGTTTGAATCCCCAATGACTGATGAACGGTTGTCATAATAGGTGCCTGTGGCGCCCATTTCAAAAGTTGTTGTTTAATGCCAAATAAAATATCGCTTGGCACTTGATCTGTCTTAGTTAAAACAATCACATCAGCCCGTTGCAAGCCCGTTAAAGGTTCACGTAATAAGCCACGCGGTAATACATGACCATAGCCAAATGGGTTAGCTGCATCAATGAGAACAATGTCTAAATCGCGACCTAGCTGACGATGTTGAAAACCATCATCTAATACTAGTATATCACTCCCTAAAGTGGCTGTCGCTAATTGAGCGGATTTAACCCGTTTACGCCCAATAACAACGCTAGTATGGCCCAAACCTTTACCTAGGAGCCAAGCTTCATCACCACTTACTGCAGGGGTTACTTCCAACCGGCCACGCCGTGATACAACAATAGCCTCTTCATTATCTTTCGCACGATAGCCACGGCTCAAAATAGCTGGTGCATAATTAGCCAACTCTAAGTACTGACAAATATAACGAACCATCGGTGTTTTACCGGTGCCGCCAGCTGTAATATTGCCGACACTAATAACAGGCGCCGCAGCACGAATAACGCCATCAGCTCTATCAAACTTCTTGTTCCGTTGTTGTACCCCTTGTGCATAAGCAACACTTAGTACGCCTAAACCAGTCCGAGCCACACTAGCCAAAGGGCCTTTAGCCTTACCGCTTACTATATGCTTAAACAATCGTTCCCCATTCATGAGCTCTACCTCCTTTACCATAGACTAAATAATTACATCTATGGAATAATCTGGTGGGATTCAAATAACTTGCGCAATTCTTCCGTATTACGCTGCGTAGCACCACGATTTTCATGGACAATATCTAAACAATTTTGCCCCATCGTATCACGCAATTCCTTATCGCGACATAAAAGTAACATAGTATCTACTAACTCTTTAGTATCTTTTACCATCAAGCACGCATGGCGCGAACTTAATAAGGAATATATTTCTTTAAAGTTAAACATGTGAGGCCCTACTAAAATCGGTTTGCCATGAGCTGCCGGTTCTAATATATTATGGCCCCCAGTTTTAACTAAGGAACCACCCACAAAGATGATGTCGCCTAAACTATATAGTCGACCTAATTCACCAATTGTATCCAATACCACTACCGGTGTTTTCACATGCACTGGCCCTGTCATAGTACTACGACAAATAGCACGTAGACCATTTTTTTCAGCCAATGCTTTTACATCATTACCCCGCATAATTTCTCGCGGAGCAATCAATAAACGAGCTTCTGGATAGGCCTTTAAAATTTCATTAAACGCTGTCAACACCGCTTCTTCTTCACCACGGTGAGTACTGCCAGCTACAATAATAGGATGATTACGACCAAAACCAAATTCATCTTGTAATTGTCGCTTCTCTTCCTCAGTAACCTGCGCATAGGTCTGGTCATACTTAGTATTCCCTGTAACCGTAATGCGTTCTTTCGCAGCCCCTAAGACCTGAATATACTCAGCATCTAATTTAGACTGCATACAGAAATACTGAATAGAGGCTAACATTTCTTTAGTAAAAGACCGAATCATCATATAGCGTTTCATACTGCGATCGCTAATACGACCATTTACCATCATTACAGGAATTTTTTCTTTTTCTGCAATTCGTAAAAAGTTTGGCCAAATCTCTGTTTCAACTAGCAAAATAGTAATTGGCTTAATAATATCCAAAATTCGCTGTGTTAAAAATGGCAAATCCAGCGGGAAGAAAATAATGCCTTCCGCTTCGGGAATGATTCGATGCGCCATCGCATGGCCAGTGGCCGTAACGACAGACACTACCACTACCGCTTCAGGAAATTTCTTCTTAATATCCTTTACAATAGGACTAGTCGCTACAATTTCCCCTACAGAAGCAGCATGCACCCAAATCGCACGACGCCCTTCAATCTTCCGCATTAAGGAATCAGGCATAAGTCCCGCACTTTGACGGATACGCTCATAAAAGCCCTCTTCAAAGGCTAAGCGATAAAGGATGACTGGGATTAACCCAATCCAATATATAATTAGTAATATGTTGTATACCCAATACATCCCTATTGTCCTTTACTTGCAAATTGCACGGAATACAAGTGTTTATATAAACCATTCTGTGCTAATAATTCCTCATGCGTCCCGAGCTCTTCAATTTGACCTTGACGCAATACTACAATCTGATCAGCATTCTTAATCGTACTTAAGCGATGGGCAATCACAAACGCCGTACGCCCTTTCATAAGCCGTTCTAATGCTTCCTGTACTAACTTTTCACTTTCCGTATCTAATGCCGAGGTAGCTTCATCTAAAATCAATATTTTCGGATCTTTTAAAATAGCCCGCGCTATAGCAATCCGTTGCCGTTGTCCCCCGGATAAAGAACTACCACGCTCACCAACTAACGTGTCAAACCCATCAGGTAATTTTTCAATAAACTCTAACGCATTCGCTGCCTTAGCGGCTTCATATACTTCTTCTTCCGTACCATTTAAGCGACCATATAAAATATTGTCTCGAATAGTAGCATTAAATAACATCGTTTCTTGTGGTACCAAACCGACCTGTTCACGGAGGGACGTAAAGGTCACATCCCGTACATCAATACCATCAATGCGAATGGCCCCCGCCGATACATCATAGAAACGTGGCAACAAATTAGCAATCGTTGTTTTACCCGCTCCAGAAGGCCCTACAATGGCTATAATCCGACCTGCCGGTACATCTAAATTCATATCTTGCAATGCCATTTTTTCACCATCATAGGAGAAGGACACATGGTCAAATTCCACATGGCCACTCACCTCTGGCAACGCAGTAGCATTTGGTTTTTCTTTTACTTCTGGCTCTGTATCTAAAATATCGAACACCCGATCCCCAGCAGCCATCGCTTTTTGAATATTACCATACACCTGACTCAATCGTTTTACCGGATTGGATAAGTTAATAGCATAAATCAAAAAGGCAATCAAGGACCCCGCCGAAATGGCCCCCGTTACTACGGAGTAACCACCATACCAAAGAATAACTGTTACCGCAATCGCTGCTGAAAACTCAACTAATGGACTGAGTAAACTCGATAATTTCGTAGCACGCATAGCCGCTAAAAAGTTTCTTTGATTTTCTTTCTCAAAACGAACTACTTCGTGGTTTTCCCGAGCAAACGAGCGAACTACACGGATACCAGAAATCACTTCTTGCAATAAAGACGTAATATCCGCAATGCGCCCCTGTACATCGTGCCCTGCCGAACGCAGTCGTTTCCCAAAAATATTAATAATGCCCAGTACTACTGGCACAATAATCAAGGTAACTAAGGTCAATTTCCAATCAATTAAAATCATGGATACTAGCGACCCAATAAGCGTAACTCCTTCCGTAATAAAGGAAACTAAATTATCCACAATGGCGGTTTGTAAAGCCCCCACATCATTAGTAAGATTACTCATAACAACGCCTGTTTTACGGCGATCAAAATAGGCTTGATCCAAACGTTGTAAATGTTTAAATAAGGCTTCGCGAATATCGATAATAACGCGCTGCCCAATATACGACATAGTATAGGTCTGACCATACGTGGCAAAGCCACGAATTAAAAATACAGCTAAAATCGCCACCACTACAAGATTCAACATAGCTAAATCTTTCGCTTGTAGCACTTTATCTACTACATCCTTAATCAGCCAAGGCACTACCAAATAGGCAGCCGCCGCAATAATCATACAAATCAAACCAAAAATCAAACGGCCTATATAAGGTCTTACATAGACCAGTAATCGTTTATAACTTCCCATTCATTTCCTCCGCACCCCGGTTAGCTTGTGCTACCGTAGCAATCAACTTAGCTACACGTACTACTGCACCAGTTCCGCCAAGGGCATCACGTACAGAACGCAAATCTGTAATCATCGTATGGCGTCGTTTCGTATCCTCTAATAAAGAATTCAATTCCTTAGCAATATTGGCAGGCGTAACAGCACCTTGCAATAACTCGGGAATAACTTCACGGCCTGCCACAATATTAGGTAACCCAACATGAGTTAAATTTACTAGGACTTTACCTAAAGCATAGGTAATCGGCGACAGACGATACAATAAAATCGTAGGCAACTCCATGAGGGCTGTTTCTAAAGTGGCTGTCCCCGAAGCGGCTAAGCAAACGTCACAACATTGCATTAAATCGTAGGTCTGGTCCTCCGTAATCGTAACAGGCACCTTATATTTCTTAGTAATGCTTTCTAACTCTGTTTTGTCAATCGTATGCGCTCTAGGCAAATAAAATGCTAAATTAGGGTGTTTAGCCATAACTATTTCAGCCCCTGCTAGCATACGATCTAATAGACTTAATACTTCCTGCTTACGACTGCCTGGCATAAGCAAGACACGCTTAGTATTAGGCTCCATATGAAAGTATGCCAGTCCCTCTTCATAAGACATAGCTGGTTTCACAATATCTAATAGAGGATGACCTACAAATTCTACCTCTACCCCAAACTGGCGATACGCTTCCGCCTCAAAAGGGAAAATAGAGGCTACTTTGGTTACTGTCTTAGCAATATCCTTCCCTCGACTACGATGCCAAGCCCAAATGGTAGGGGCAATGTAATAAATAACAGGAATGCCTAAATCATGAGCTACTTTGGCTAGCTTCATATTAAAGCCAGGATAGTCAACACAAACGAGCACATCAGGCCGTTCACGGACCATCGTTTCTTTCAAAAATGTGCGCAATTTGAAAAAAGAAGGCAAGTGTTTTATCACTTCCACAATGCCAATATAGCCTAATTGCTTAATATCATACACGATTTGGACGCCTGCTTCAGCCATGCGCGAGCCGCCCATGCCAAACATGGTCACGTCCGGATATATGCTTTTTAACGCCTTCGCTACGCTAGCTGCATGGGTATCCCCTGATGCTTCGCCAGCAGAAAACATGACTTTCATCCAAACCTCCAGATTATTCTTCTTCAGGCCCTTCAACGGCACAAATAATTAATCCTTTTTCATTAGCTAATCGTAAAACGTCTGCTTGTTCGACAAAAATGGTCCGCTCTGCTTCCATAGCTAATACTTTACAATTCCCTTCCAACATGGAATGAATTGTTTGCAAGCCCACCGCAGGTACATCAAAACGTACATCTTGACGCGGTTTGGCCGTTTTAACTACTACCGCTTCACCCCGTCCTAACGCACCGCCCCGCTTAATACAAGCATCGGTACCTTCAATGGCTTCAATGGCCATAACGGCTAAGTCTTTAACCACTACGGTCTGACCTATATCAAGGCCACCCATTTGCTTCGCCACGTCAAAGCCAAATAAGATATCAGCCATCTGTTCTTTAGACGGCTTTGCTTTAGTCAACACGCCAGCTTTAGGCATTAGTGGTTTCATATATAACGTTTGATCCACTACGTGTATGCCCTCTTTAGCCAATTCCTCAACTATAGCGATCATAATAGTATCGTCCTTGCGATTGCGTAACTTCGTCAATAAACGAATTGTCCGCAAATCAGGCATAACCAAACCTTTAAATAAAATTTCTTTCGTAACTTTGCCAAGCATAGTTACTTCTGTAATCCCTTCCTTATGAAGAGTTTTAAATATTTTATCGATTTTAGCGACATTAATTTCATAAAAAGCATTTGCTTCCGTTGCCAAAGCAGGCTCCGTGTTAGGAATTACAGCAATGACAACGACTTCATAGCCTTCTAATTGTGCTGCTCGTAAAAATTCCAACGGCAATTTACCTACGCCAGCTAATAATCCGACTTTTGCCATCATTTCCTCCTAGTGTTTTAGGTTCTACTTTTAGACACACTACACTATATTATATCAAATTTCGCCCTTTTTTTGAATAAAAAGAGCCTTCCCTTTCAGGGTCAAACTACTTTTGACCCGTTAAGGCAAGACTCTTACATTTTAATCACGGCGAGTTCGCATAATACCGCGGTCTGCATTGCGCAAGAAACGCAATAAGTTTTCAATTTCTACGGAGGAATTCAATTGTAATTCCATTTCTTCAATAGCTCGCGATAAGCTATAGCCAGACCGATAAATAATACGAAACGCTTGTTTTAAATCATGGCGTACGTCTTCAGAAATACCAGCACGAGATAAACCTACTGAATTTAGGCCAATAACACGAGCAGGTTGGCCATCAGCAATTACGTATGGTGGAATATCTTGTACAACCTTAGCCATACCACCTACCATGGCATTGCGACCGATTTTAACAAATTGGTGTACCCCTGCAATACCACCAATAACAACGCGATCTTCTACCACTACATGGCCTGCTAAACCAGCGCAATTACTCATGATTACATTATTGCCTACAATACAATTATGAGCAATGTGTGTACATGCTTGGAACAGGCAATTATTGCCAATTCGAGTTTCTTCGCCTTCGCCAGTGGCCCGACTAATGGTAACGCACTCGCGAATTACTGTTTCATCACCAATATTACAAAAACTTTTTTCCCCTTTGAACTTCAAGTCCTGAGGTTCAAGACCTACCGCTGCACCTGGGTAAATTTCACAACGTTGTCCAATGGTAGTCCATCCACCAACTACTACATTAGCACCAATTTGAGTACCGTCACCAATGGTTACGTTTTCCCCAATTACGGCACCTGGACCAATAACAACCCCTTCACCAATTTTGGCATCTGGATGTACAACTGCTGTGCTATGTATATTGGAGGTAGCATTTTCCATGCCTACTACTATCATCTATGTCACTCCTTGCTCTGTTGAGATTGCGACTTTTGCTTCACATACTTGCTTTATTAATATTATAATCGTTGCAAAACAAAATTATTGAACTGCTATTTTGCAGACTTTTTATCCTTAAACAGAGAATTTTATAAAATAACATGGAGAAAATATACGCTTAACACACTTTCTCTTACTATTTCAACACTTTTCTCTTAAACAAGAGCAAACATGTATTCTCCAGTAACAGCTAATTTATCACCTACATAAGCTTTACCTTCTACTTTGCCCATTTTGCCTTTAATTTTTACTACTTCTACTTCCATACGTACTTGATTACCAGGTTTTACTGGATGACGGAAACGAACTTTATCAATCCCTGTAAACATGGGTGTTAAACCACGATTTTCTTCTGGATACAGTAAAGCAATGCCCCCTACTTGCGCCATAGCTTCAGTCAATAATACCCCTGGCATTACTGGATTACCTGGGAAATGGCCTTGGAAGAATAATTCGTTCATAGTGGCATTTTTAATACCTACAGCACGTTTCATTGGTTCCAATTCAATAATACGATCTACCAACAAAAATGGATAGCGATGTGGTAAAATCTCCATAATTTCTTCAATATTAAGAATCATGTTAATCCTCCTTCATTTCTTGCAAAATTTCACGGGCTAAGCGCGAATTTAATTCATGACTCGATTTTAACGCAATAATATGCCCTGTAATAGGACCGAGGAGAAACAAGTCCCCTAGAATATCGAGAATTTTATGACGCACTAATTCATCATCATACCGTGGTACTGATAAACAGCTGGTATCGTCATAAACTAGTACATTATCAGTATTACCACCCTTAGCCAATCCCATGGCCTGTAATTGTTCTAATTCTTTCATAAAACCAATGGTACGGGCTGGTGAAATTTCCTTTTCAAAAACAGCTTCTGAATCAAGGTGAATATCCACCTGCTGAGTGCCTAATAAGGGATGATCATTAATAGATGTAAATGTAACACGCAACCCATCATAAGGGACAATCAAAATATATCGGTCCCCATCATAAATAGCATGGGACTGTTTTACCGCATACACAGCTCGTTCTGCCTCTAATTCTCGAATACCCGCCGTCTTCATTAAATCCACGAATACAGCAGCACTCCCATCACCAACTGGCGGTTCAGGTGAATTAAGTTCTACATAACAATTGTCTATGCCTAAGCCATAAAAGGCAGCTAATAAATGTTCTACAGTAAATACTTTAGCCTCCCCTGCTTCCAATGTGGTAGCACGATTCGTATTCGTCACATTAGCAGGACTCGCTTTTACTGAAGGATGTCCTGGTAGGTCGGTACGCACAAAAATAATGCCTGTATCAGCTTCGGCAGGGCGTAATGTCATAGTTACAGGTAAACCACTATGCAAACCTGTCCCTTCATAAGCAATATCTTTAACCAGCGTCTTTTGCTTTAATACCATGAGACTCCTCCTTTCCTCTATTAACGATCCAAATTTTGTCATATTCACCCAGGCTTTGTTAACTACAAATGCACCTGTATATAGGCTTTCCTATATACAAGCCCATATATATCCCTGTTTAAATGACACTGTTATTCATTATATACCATTCCACAAAGACAAGGCAAGCCATTGCCTAGTCTTTCATTGGATCTGGTGGTACTTCAATCTTGCCACTATAATAACGCCGCGTCCATTTCCAACGATTATGGAGCCAGAACCAATCTTCTGGATAGCGACGAATATAGTCTTCAATCCATTCATTAAGTTGCGTTAAGGTAACCGCTGTATCGCGTTTCTTATCCTCTGTATGTTCAGCATAAAATGGTTTATGAACGGTAACAATATATTTATCTTTGTATTCATCAAAACGAATCGTTACAGGAATGATTGGCACATCGCGCATACGTCCCATAACGGCTGGACCTACTGGCGTCAAGGTTTCATAGCCAAAAAATGGCACTAACTGCCCTTTATCACCAGGGTCTTGGTCCATGATTAAGCCAATCATAGCGCCACCATGAAGTTCTTTAATCATTTCACGCACGCCTGTTTTATAGGTCACATGTTGATGCATGATAGCCCGATATTCATTAATAAATTTATCTGCGTCACCATTTTGTTTCATAGCTACGGAAATAAGAGGATATCCTTCTGAAGCCAAAATACCGCCTAATAATTCCCAGTTACTACTGTGAATAGCCATTAAAACGGCGCCCTTGCCACCTTCTTGGGCATCATCCAAATATTCGCGGTCAACCCATTCAAACATCTCTTTATATTTGCCATCTTTAATTTCTGGATAGCGCAATACGTCGATAATCATATGCCCAAATCGAGTGGTACTTTTCTTTGCAATCCGTCTAGCTTCCGCTGGATCATCTGTTATATGACAAAACAAAATCTGTCCAATGGCCAATTTACGGCGCTTTGGTGGCAAGCAAAGCCAGCACAATTCCCCTAGCAAATGTCCGATGGCATATTGCAAACTATGAGGTAACGCGCAAATTAAGGCGCTAAACAGTTTCATAAATCTATACATAGACGCTCCCTACTTAGCTGCTAGTTGCTCTTTTAAAGCAGCTAACTCTTTCTCTAATCGCTTAACCGTCTTCGCCATTTCAGGCAATCGATTTTCATAAGCTGATAATTTAAGCCATTCTTTATGTGGTCGTTGAGGGAAACCTGCATAGGTACCATTGGATGGTACATTGCCAATAATCCCCGTTTTACCTGCAAAGGTAACATTATCACCAATCGTAATATGACCAGTACAGCCTGTTTGACCAGCGAAAATAACATGATTCCCACATTTAGTACTGCCTGCTATCCCTACTTGGGCAATGAGGAAACAATCTTCCCCAATTTCTACATTATGACCTAAATGTACCAAGTTATCAATCTTAGTACCACGGCGCACTAAAGTAGAACCCATGGTCGCATTGTCTACACAAGAGCAAGAACCGATTTCTACATCATCTTCTAAAATAACATTGCCCACCTGTGGAATATGGGTATGTACACCATTTTCAGTAGCAAAGCCAAATCCTTCGCCACCAATAACCGCTTTAGCTCGTAATACGACGCGTTTTCCTAAAATACAATTTTCATGAACAATGGCACCACTATAAATTACCGTATCTTCACCAATTTTTACATTATGGCCAATATATACATATGGGTGTAGTACTACATTATCACCGATTACTGCATTATCGTAAATAACACAGTAAGGGCCTACCGTTACATTGTTACCTAAGGTTACATTTTTACCAATAATGGCTGTTTCATGTACACCTGTAGGAAAAACTACTGGCGGATGGAATTGTTGCAAAATTTGGGCAAAGGCTACTTTCGCATTGGGTACCACAATTTGAGGAATGCTTACATCTGCTAATGGTGCCTCTACAATGACTGCGCCTGCTTTACTTTGTCCCACATATTCACAATATTCGCCCACTGCAAAGGAAATTGCCTGTGGAGCTGCTTGATCAAGACTCCGTGTTTCAGCAATCTCAACCGATCCATCACCTACTACTTTACCCTGTACACTGTTAGCCAGTTCCTCAACTGTATACGTCACTTTGAAAGTCTCCTCTCAATCCATGAAATTAAGCTTATTTATTCTCAGTTTGTTGTTCGCCTGTAGCATTAGCATTAGCATTGGCATCACCACTAGTAGCAGATCCTTGCTCTTTGTTTTCAGCTTTACCCATCTTAGTCAATACGTCTTCCGTTAAATCAACACCGCCACTGATAAGAGCGTTCTTTTCAACAACAGCAGTAATGTTTTTTTCTTTAGCAATCGCTTGCACATTAGTATCAACAGAGTTACGGAAATCATTAATCATAGCTTGTTGATACACTTGCATTTCCTGTTCAGCTTTTTGTTTGCTCTGCATCATCGCATTAGCATCTTGACCAGCACTTTGTTCTTGTGCTAAACGGGCATTAATTTCATTATATTTAGCTTCTAATTTAGAACGTGTATCCTGTCCTTTTTGACTATCGGTCATGATTTTTTGCATATCTACATAGCCCACTTGTTCAGAACTACCACAGCCAGCAATTAAACCTACAGATACCATCATAGTTAAACCAGCTAATACACGTTTTACATTCTTATTCATTCCTGAAAACTCCTTTATTGCGCTGCACTGTAAGAAGCAATAATAGCATCCGTTACATCCACAGCATTTACATTTGACACTTCATTAATAACGATTAAATCTAAATTCTGTTCTTTAGCAACTACCATAGCACGCATGCGCACATCTTCTAAAATAGCATCATGTAACGCATCTACTTCACTCTGTTTAGCCTTCAAACGACTATCCCAAGCCGTATTCCAATCCGCTGGATTAGGCAAATTATTAGTTGCCAAAATAGAATCGGCCTTCGCTTTCATCATTTCATCGCGCCGAGCTAGTAACTCTTTTTGTAAACTAGCGGCATAGTCATCCAATTCCTTTTGCCCTGAAGCGCGTAATGGCGCCAATTCACCATCTACTTTTTGCTCTAATTCTTGAATTTCATGCCCCGCTACAGATTGACTGCGCTGTGCTAACAATGTTTTTAGTTCTTCTTCTTTAGCTGCCCGTTCAGCGGCAATAGAAGCTTTTTGTTCTTCAGTAATTGCTAGCGGTTGGGTATTACTACTCAATTCTAATTGCAGATTAACAATTCTTAAATCCGCATCAGTCATATCAGTCTTTAATTCACTGCGATATTTATTAATAAGAGTAATGCGTTGTTTTTGATAGGCAATATTTAATTCTTGTTCTTTGGCTTTAACTTTACTCATTAATTCCGTATTGAGTAAATCCGTAATTTCTTTATCAGAACCTAAGGACTGTAAAGCTAAGGACTGTTCTTGTGATTTCAAGGTTAACGATTGTTGCTCGCTTTTATACTTAGCTTGCAAATCTTCTAATTCTTTTTTAGCTTTCGTATATTCTTCATAGGAAGGATTGAATGAGATTACCTTATCCATTTTAACCAGCCCTACCTTAGGCAAATTAGTATTGCTCGTAGGCTTAGCCGTATCTAACCGATTATGAATAAAAATCCCTAGTAGTAAGGCCACAATAACAACGACAGCTACTAAAATCCAACGATAGGTTAGCTTCATTGCAAGGCCTCCTTTCTACCTATCCATCCATACGAATTCTTCATTAATTGATTATTTTTGACTATTTCCATCAGTTGTTTCAGCACCACTGTTTAATTTTTTCTGTACTTGATCAGTAATGTCAACGCCACCATATAAAACGGTACGTTTATCCATAACAATTGACAAGCCTTTCGCATCAGCCACTGCTTTAGATGCTTCGCCTACTTGGTCCTGAATTTTCTTCTGAATTTCCATCATTTTATCTTGTACTTTACCTTGATATTGAGAGGCTAACTCAGCTTTTTGATTGTCATCCATATTAGCAGATTTGCTATTGAATTCATCACTAAGCTGTTTTTTATAGTCATCTAACTCTTTATTAGCCGCTACTACAGCTGGTGACGCAGCACTCAATACTTTAGTAGTATCAATAACACCAATGTTGCTATTTGTATCGGAAGCCATACTTGGCGTAGCCATCTGTGTATAGGCGATAGCCCCAATACCTAACAAGAAAATAACAGCAACAAACAAGGAAACAAATTTTTTATTTTTTTGGTTATTAATTAACCGCATCATAGGCAATATACCTTCTTTCTTACTAACTTCTAATTACATTATAACCTATATTTTAAATATAACCGATTAAACGGAGCCATTTATTATCTTCCGTCACCACATATTCCAAGGTTAAGTAATTATTCAAATCATACGCTAAACCAAATTCATTGTGGTTAATACCGAAATCTCGTTGCGCTCTTACATGCCATCGCTCGCCAATATCTTGACGAAGCCAAGCACGACTATATTTATCAGATAGATTATATTGATACGCAATCGTCGTATCCGGCGTAATATGATAGGCATAGGACGGATAAAAAGACCATTTATAGGAATCAGGGAAGAAATTAGTTTCTAAATACCAATCGCCTCGCCCTTGTTTCACCCCTGTAAAGAGCTTAAATCCTACATTATGTTCTGCCTCAGACCCCATATCCAAGTACGCTTCGCCTCGTACAATATAACGGGACGAGTCCACTTGAATCTTTAACAATAAATCAGTGCCTAATTGTAAACTAGGCATCATAGAGATGCCAAATCGTTCACTGGCACGACTATTATTTAAGCCTTGTTGTACCTGACTTAAAATATCCCCTTCATGACGTGCAATAAACGCCACGGGCACACCTTCAAAACCAACTAAGTAATTATCATAGTACCGTTTCGTAGCAAAAAAGATGCTAGACGGTAGCGTATTGGAAGCAATTTCCGTGCTACTATGACGTACAACGGCACCTTGAGGAATTAAATACACCCGCACTTTTGTATGAGTGCCAGGTGTAATGTCTACTTGGGGAATAAATTCTGGTAAGGCTCCTTCTAACTCATTGCGCACCAACTGGCTGGTTACAGCCGATGCCCAATCTAACGAATCTAAAGGCGCCCCTAGTAGAATTTGCTCAATTCTTGGTTCTACAAACGCTACATCCTGAGCCACTAGTTGTTGTGCAGTCGGTGTTAAATTACCATACTCTACGGCTACATCCACAGTTTGAATGGTTTGACCATAAGGCCGTAACCGCACCGCTAATTCACTAGTCGTGCCGGGCGTAATAGTCAAAGACTCAACTGTATAGCCGTATAAAATACGGTCAATAATATCCGTTGTAACCTTATGATAGGTGGCTTCACCAGCTTGCACAACCTCAGTATCAACGCCAATATACAATTTATCGGCCGCTGTTTGAACCGCAGCGGTCATACGCTTGGCCAATACAGCTGGCAACGGCTGTTTAGCACCTTCTAGATGCACCGTCACCGCTTCAATCGGTTCTGCGTGAGCAATCGATGTGGTAGTAGCGGCCATACAAATGGCCGCCCCCACGCATAAGCCCCAACGTTTCATAATTAGAATTGTCCACCAAAGCTGAAGTGGAATTTCTTGTCATCTTTACTTACACCATAGTCAAGACGAATTGGTCCAATTGGTGTAGAAATACGAACACCAGCACCAACGGAGATGTTGAAGGATTTATCATCATCATACCAAGTAACATGTGGTGCATCCCAAGCATCACCCATATCAGTGAAGAGTACGCCCGTTACTTTATTGAAGATTGGTACACGGTATTCTAAGGTAGCATTGTACATTTTCTTACCACGGAACTGATCATCTTCAAAACCACGAAGCGTATCAGCACCACCTAAGGTATAGAGGGCACTATACGGTACATCCCCTTGCGCCCAACCTAAACGAGCACGGAAGGCAAGAACTTGATCTTTGCCAATTTGTTTATAGCTACGATATTCACCTGTAAATTTGTAGTAATCAAAATCACCACCAAGACCATGACCAGCCCATTGAACCGTACCAGATAAACGTTTACCACGTTTTGGATCATAAATATTATCACGGGAGTCAAATACTTTTTGCCAAGTTACACTATTGGTACGACCAAAGTTATTTTCAATATAGTTATCACCAGCAAAATCGTATTTACCATTATTCCAGGAATATCCAGGGAAGCGATTTGCTTCCTCTTGTGTCTTAGGACCTTCACCAGCACCGGCAGCATAGTTATAACCACTATTTTCATCTTCGTCAAACTTCCAGCCGTCTTTACGTGTTTCAAGAGTTACATAGTCACGAGTATATTCGCCAGTCTGACGACCTAAGGATACGCTCACACCTTTTTGAGTTTTAACGTATTCGGAAATATCTTCCCCGTCAGAGTTATAGTCAGTATAAGTATCTTCACGGTCAAAAATAGTCAAGCCAAGGGACGTCCCTTTGTCATCAATCCAAGGACGTAAATAGGATACAGAGTAGTTTTTGTAACCAGCCGTTCCACCAAATTCCCAGTGAACTTTAACTTTATCGCCAGTACCACGCAAGTTGTCTTCCCCAACTTCTACGATACCTACGAAACCGTCAGAATCAGAATAACCAGCACCTAAGGTGATAGTCCCTGTTTTATGTTCCAATACGTCAATTTCAAGAACCACTTTATCTGGTGTAGAACCTTCTAATAAACGAACGTTAACATCATCAAAATAGCCTAAGTTGTAAACTTTTTCAACGGAACGACGAACTAAGAATTTATTGAAAGGTTGGCCTTTCTTTTGATTAAATTCACGAAGAATTACATAATCTTTGGTCTTTTTATTACCATGAGGCACGATGTCTTCCACAATACCTTCCGTAATGGAAATATGAAGCACACCATTTTCATCAACGGCTAAATCATTAACACGAGCCAAAATGTAGCCATCACGATTATAGGCGGCATTAATCCCTTGAATGCGTTCCCCTACTTGTACTGTATTAAGAACTGTATTAGGCTGTACATTCAAATAGTTAACAAGCATTTCATTGCTATATACAGTGTTACCTTCAAATTGTACAGATTTAACAATAGGGTTAACGGTAACTTTATAAGCTACTTTAACACCTTCTGGTACAACTGTAATAACAGGGTTGATTTCAGATAAATAACCTGTAGCGCCTAAAGCAGCAATGTCTGCTTTAATGGTATCCACCGTTAAGGTATCACCAATATGGCTTTTCAAGAGAGCTACATATTCCCCTTGCACGTCCGCAGGAATACCATCAACAGAGAAACCAGTCATAACTTTCCCCACATATGGCTGTAAGGCTTCATCGGTCACACTGGAGAAATAACGAGCATCTGGTGTCGTAATTTCAGTCTGTACCCCAGCAGCTTGTTGCTGTTCTAGTTTAGCACCTTCCCCTTTAGCAATCGTCAAAACACCTTTATCTTGTGTAGCTAACGATGAGTTATCTAATTCCTGACGTTTTGCTTCTTTTTCATCAGATTGTTGTGCTTCTTCAATACCACCACGAGCCGCTGTAATAGCGTCTTGTGCCGCTGCCTCACTAGCATCCACTGTGCTAGCTACCGTCGTTGTGGTCTGTGTGTTTGTAGCCGTTGTTTCATCAGCGGCCCACACCGTAGTGCCACTTAATGCCGCGACTACAGCTACAGCCAACATGTTCTTATAGGCTCTCTTATTCATCATTTACTACATCCTCCTAAAAAATAATGCCTTCTTATTTTAAACACATTGTTTATTACTTCTAAATTACATTGTACCTATTATTCTTGTCCTCTCAGACTTCGTCCCCCTTCGCGTACAGCCTCTTGAATCTGAGTTGTACTTATAACTGGTGTTGTAACTGTTTCGTTTGTTTGTGTATTTTCAGTGGCCGCCACCGGTGCTTCCTCAGGAATACTCTTAGTATCTGACGACGGTGAAACTTCTGAACTTGGTTCCACCCCAGCCCCCGTATTCGGTGCAGACGTAACAACTGGTTGATTTGCACTTGCCGGCTCAGAAGTATTCTGATTAATCGCTGGACTAACATCATTCGTTTCCGTCACTGGTGTAGCTGTCGATGCAGGTACTGAAGGCTTTACCGTTGTTCCTATAGAATCTGACTCTTGTAGTCTATCTACGGCTGGCGTTGTTGGCGGCACGGGTGTTAGCGAACCTTGCCACATATAATAGGTCATACCTAGTAATAAAAGTATACCTATTACCAACGGCCAATAACCTAAGCGCTGCCATAAGGTAGGCGTATGCTTCTCATCAAGATGTTGCATTTCCGCCTTAGCTAGCATCAATTGTAACTGCCCTTTAGTGGTGGAATCATCGGCATACGCTTGTTCAGCCTTGTCAAGCCAAGTCTTCACTGAGCGAATGCGTTTCTCCATATTGTCACTCGTCTTATTCATAACGGCCTCCTTTCATACTTACATATTCGTAAGAAAGGATGATTTTGTGAACTACTTATATCACATTAATCTGTTTTATTATAGCACAGATACGACATTTTATTAAGAATTCCTTGCAACTTCACGGTTAGTTTATAATATTTTTTTAAAAGTTTAGCTTTTCAGCCGTTTTTAATCAAAAAAAGAACCACTCTATGAGCCATCTCTTAGAGCAGTTCTTCTTATTATTCATTCCAAATTTTCCGCGTACGACTCAGCATACCGCGCAAGCGTTTAATCCCCTGGCGATGCAAGCGATGAATATAGCTATTACTCGTAGCTAATTCACCAGCTACTGAGGCAATAGAACGATCCGCTAAATACACTTGTTCCATCACATGTCGTTCATTGCCAGGCAAACGTTCTAGAGCATCAACAACCACTTGTTGAAACGCTTTAGACTCTACGGCCATTTCAATGGAAGGACCTTCATCAGGCAGTTGTTCCCACCAATATTCATCCTCCTCATTGGGTGCACTTAAAACGGTACCACCCTTGCCCTCTTTACGCAAATAATCAAGTATGCGACCACGCACGCGATGCACTGCGTACAAAGAAAAGGCAACACCTTTAGTATAGTCAAAGCGTTCCACCGCTTCAATCAAGCCTACAGTACCTTCTTGAACACAATCCATTACATCCGCCACAACTTGCCGATAGGCCATCGCTTCACGAAATACCAAGGGTTGATAATGTTCAATGAGGGCCGTTCGTGCCGTTTCATCATCATTCTCTCGATACGCTTGCCATAAAGCGCGCTCTTCTTCTGGCGTTAACAATTTAATTTTTTCCAGTTCTGCCAAATATGACGTAAACATAACGACCCTCCTTCCTCATTTAAAATTCGTAGGTCCACTGACCACCAATGTACGAATGGTCATTACTATTCATCCAACCATTGATACTAAAATTATTATTAATATCATACAAAATACCATAGGACTGTAAATCATTATTAAGCCCTTGGCTATAAGTTACCATTAAGTTTGGCAATAAATACTTGCCAATTTCAATATTATAATAACTGTTCGTTTCACTATTGATAGGTTCATTAGGGTCAATAGAACCAGTTGTTATATTGATTAAATCAAGCCCAAAGGTGTCTTTTAACGGCCCTTCAATATAGCCCATCAATGCGGAACGTACCCCAGCCGCTAACAAAGCATTAGCATCATCTGAAGATACACTGCTGTCATTGCCGGAACTATAGCCGAAGGTAAGTAAGGACACGATTTGACGTTCCTCTAAATGCGGATCAGAGGTCAATCGTAAATCCATTTGTTCAACCGAACCCTCTACTTCCATATAAACACGATAGGAACGAACACGCGACTCAGCTTTTACATGCAATAATGGTAAGAACGAGCCTTGCATGAAATCCGCTTTACCTTCAGTAATCTTAAAGCTATTATTCAAGTATTTTAAAGTACCTTCCTCAACATGGAATTCCCCTTCCACATGAGGGAACGCCGTAGTACCACCAATATGAGCGCCACCACCAAGAGTGAAGTCATATAAACCACCACTATATAAGCGAACTTTTTTACCTACATTAACGGTAAAGTCCAAACCAATAGGGTCGCCCCCCTCAGTCGTAGCAAAGGATAATGGAATCATCAAGGTATCTTTTTCTAAATCTAGGTGTCCTACTACCGTAGGTAATCCCTCTTTCAACATAATACCAACTTCACCATTTAATGGCCCTGTAAAGTATTCGTGTTCTACTTCTAAATTATTTAATTGAATAACACCTGCATAATTCGTCAAGCTAGTACCTTGCCAGCTCAATTCGCCAGATAAACCAGCATTGCCCTTACCCATAGTAGCGCCACCAATTAATTCAGCTTTCTGATTTTTGAAAATTAATTGTGCCGACACATCAGTTAAATCTTTTTTTACACCATCAAAATGAATCAAACCATTATCTACACTAATCGTGCCATTTACTAAAGGTTGATCATAATTCCCAGTAATATGGAGTACCCCTTTTAATGGGCCCACCCCTTCAGTAATAGCTGGGAACATGAGCGGTAATACAGCCAAATCAGCCTCATTCACATCAAGGGTTAAATCCATAGCTGATGTATCACCTGGTGGTAAATAACCTGATGTATAGAAGGCCGCTAATGGCACTGTACCACGGAGTTTTGCCTTATATTCACCCCGTTGCCCCACTAATTGTTGCAAATGGATGACCTTATCTTCCATAGTCGCCATGGCGTATACACGGTCAAGGCCAACCCCATTATAGCTAGCACCGGCCAACTCAGCCGATAATTCTACATGAGGATTTAAGGTTTTACCCGTTACATTCGCTATAAAATGGATATTCCCAGAAGCGGCAACAGGCTGTTTCATCAAAGGTAATAGTGATTCAATAGCTACATTATTAGCTGCAATCTGAATATCACTATCTCCATTTAAGTCAGCCGTACCTACCGCCGCTAGCATGCCAGAACCAATAGGTAGTTCACCTTTTTTTATGGTCACTTTTTTATCTTGTAAGGTTACTTCTAAATTAGCCGTGCCCCAAGGATTACCACCTACAACGATATCATCAATAGTACCGGTCAAAGTCATGTCAGGGTTTTTAAGATTGCCGCCTAAATCAAGACGGCCGTTAATGAAACCACTGGTATTAGGTACATCAATATTAGCTAGTCGTAAGAAATTGGACAATTCGCCATTTTCCATAGTAGCATAGCCAAATAATCGTTGGCTTCCATCTAAGGACATACCACCATCAATGAGGAATTTACCTTGTTCCCCTTCTTCAAAGGATACCTTATCCAAATGAACGACCGTTGGGTCCGCATAAATACCACCGGATACATTACGCAAGGTCATTCCATTAATGCCAATTTCACTAGACCCTAAGGTGCCCTGTACCACCGGCTTATCCAACGTACCTGTAAGCGTTCCTTCAATCGTCATGTAACCATCGACTTCCGCATACTCTTTGAGCCAAGGGCGAAGATAAATAGTATCGCCTAAGAAACTAAAATTAAGATTCCCATCTTTATATATACCATGACCATGGAAGGTCGCTCCATAAGCTTGGGCCACTAAATCGCGTATTCCAAAAGCATTATCCCCATAGCGGAAGGCAAAGCGCACATCACTGAAAAGTTTCCCCTTCACAGAGCCATCCCAAGCGTGAACAAAACCACGAACCTGCGGATTTGCCAAAGTACCTTTAATCTCAGTTCGCAAATTAAGCCAACCAGTGATTGGCAAATCAGGCACAAAACTTTGTGCTACATTTTCAATACGGACTGTATAAGCACTAGCTTGTAAATCTAAGGCTTGCGAAGCCCCTAAATCAGCCGTACCAGCCACATTGTAGTAACCATGACCATCTTGCACAAATCCATTGGTAATAGTTACCAATTTATTATTCATCGCAATATCCGCATACGCATTGTCAAAGCGAACACCTGCTATACGACCGCCGTCAGAAGCAATTTTAGCCGCTACTGTCGGATTATTGAAACTGCCTTCAACAGTCCCCGTAATAGTGCCTGTCCCCTCCATAGGTTGGTTGACATACTCACTAAACATAGCTAGCGGCACGTCCTTAGCATTAAATTGTAAGTCTAAACTATCAGTCGTCGCTGTGCCGTAGGCTGTAAAGGACCCCTCACCTATAGTGCCATTTAAATAGTTAATACGATATTGACCATCAGCGCCATCAATCTGGCCTGATAAAGTATCGGTAGCAATGGATTCATAGCCAATCCCTTGTCCTTCAAAGGTAGCAGATACCGTAGGTGCCGACGATACTACATTGCCTTTTACATAGGCTTTACCGCGGACAGTACCATGAAGGGGTTCACCGATGGCTTGTCCTATAATGCCCAATGGAATATGACTGCCTTCCAGCGATAATTCATAGTCTTGCGATTTCAAATTGAATTGGCCACGACCATTCGCTTCGCCACCATTTAGAGCCAACTCTACATCAGATATGTCTAGCACATCCTTGCTATACGCCAGCGTGGCAATCCCTTTTTGTAGTACATAACCTTCATAATTGACATTATTAGCTTCCACCGTAGCGTTCACAATAGGGTCTGTAAACGTGCCATACACATGGGCCACCGCATCAACAGAGCCTGTAACGCCTTTATCTAGCAAGGCTTCGATTTGAACGGCTTGACCACGCAAGGTTAAATTAAGTGCTGGCGCATCTAAGTCCGCCACATCTACATTACCATGAGCAAAAAATTGCTGCCCATTAATAGCTACACGGCCATCCGTAACAGTAATCGTAGTGCCATCAAAGTTAACATGACCGGCTCCTTGTCGAAGTTCATACGGCGTAGTCCCTATATCGGAATTACTATAATCTACGGCCATATTCTTAAGATCAAGACCGCCTTCATAGGTCATAGCACCTTCTTTACGATTAATGGTTAACGCCACATTTTCAACCGTGCCCCCTAAAATCTGTGCACTTACGTCCTTAGGAATTAAGTCATTAATATAATTCAACGTAAGGGATGGCGATTTTATAAATAAGGAAAAGTCAGCTGACTCATCATTAGTATACGAACCTTTAACTGTAATTGGCTGGGCATCCACATTAGCCGATAAAGCCCCATCAATAACAGGATACTCTCCTAGTTTAACAGCCCCATTAATCGCATCAACTGAAGTTTTACGCCCATTGAGCCACGCTAATTTAGCAATCCCATTATTCAAAATAATATTGCCACGAAACTCCATAGGCTTATCGCTATCACTCTTCTTGACTAAGGAAGTTACATTCCATGTATTCTCAGAGGTTTCTACGGCATACACCGTAGGGTCCGTTAATGTCACCGAATGAATCAAACGCAACGCTGACGATTCTGTAAATGGTAATTTAGCTGCTTCTAATATGTCTAATGACACTTCTGTATTAGGCACATCGGCAACTAACGCACCATGCTGATCCTTAATCTGCAAATCGTCAATATGAACGGTGCCATCCCAACCTATTTTGAAACTCTTATAGGAAGCCGTACCATTAATTGCTGTATTTAATTGTTCTTGTACGATAGGTCCTACTATTTGTTCCCCTACAGGTCGCAATAGTTGGGCGCCGCCAAAGGCTACAGCTAACGCTACTGCTGCAGCCAGCCACTTACGCTGTCCCTTTTTCATTTACAACTCCTCGCACATAGTCCACTCAAAGTAAATATAGTCTACATCAAAAGCCTCGCCTCCGGCTCTTGACACTTTATAAATCCTGATTTTTCAATATTATTATACAGCAATTGTCACTTGAAACCTATCTTTATTTACTAGCCCCAGCTACTAACGTTGACAATGTTTGACTTGCCTTAGCCTCATTAACTAACGCTTCCGCACCACCTACTGGGGTTTCCAAAGGTACCCCCATAGCCGTTTCTAAGGAAGCAACGGCAATATTGTAATTAAATAAAGCATCTACATAATTATTACGAGCTGTTTCTAATTCAGTTTCAGCATCGAGTACATCAAGGTTAGTGCCTACACCAGCACGATAGCGTAAGGAAGCAATACGGAAGTTTTCTTGACCTTGTTCTACCGCCACTTTAGTACTTTGAATCGTTTGTTCAGCAGATTTCATATTTAAATACGCTTTGCGAACTGCTAAATTAATGCTGTCCATAGCCTGGTAGTTTGCTTCTTTAGCTTTTTCTAAATTAGCTTCAGCTACTTTAATTCCTTCACTAGTAGCGCCACCATCCCATAAACTCCAGGATACAGACGCCCTAATTGTCCAGTTATCATTATCAGTACCGCCCCAGTCACTGCCAGACCAAGCTTGCTTTGCCGTAGCGCTTAAGGTTGGTAAATAACCAGCTTTAGCAGATTTAATTTGTTCCTCATACGATTTTACAGCCATAGTATTCTGTACTAATTCAGCACGATGAAGCATTGCATAAGCCTGTGCTTCCTGTAGGCTTACATTATAAGGGGTATAGCCAAGGCTACTATCAGCCGTTTCTACACTAGTATTAACAGGTAAACCAATGGAGTTATTTAAAGTTGCTTCTGCTAAATCAGCTGCATTTTTAGCTTCTACTAAAGAAGTTTGGGCATTCGCTAACGAAGTCTGCGATGCTAATACATCCGACTTAGCTACAATCCCTACATTGTATTGTTGATTTACATTCGTTAAATGACCATCATAATCTTTAACGGATTGTTCAGCAATATCCACTTTATTACGAGCCTGAATGAGCGTGAAGTAATTCGTAGCCGCTGTTAATTTTGCAGTTTGACGCTCAGCTTCTAACGCAGCACTATAACCTTCTCGGGAATAACGAGCTGCATCAATAGCTGCTTCCGCTTTACCACCTGTATAAATTGGTACTGCTAAGGTAAAGGTATTGCTAGCTGAGTCACCAATTACTGTGCCGCCCGTTTGAGTTTGTGAACTACCGCGGCCACCGCTATAACCATAACTTATTGTTGGGTTTTTAGCCGCTGCGGCCACACTAACCTGTGCTTTAGCTGCTTCATAAGCCCAACCAGCTTGACGTACATCACGATTATTATTCAAAGCTAATTCCACCGTATGTGGTAATGTTAAGGATACTTTATCACCAATTACTTCATCCGTGGCAATTTTGTTGGCTACCGTTTGCTGTGTTGTAACTAACGCGGCTTGTTGATATTTTGTAAGTTTACTATCAGTTGTTGTGTCAGCGGCCCATACGCTAGTAGCTGATAAAGCTACTACAACGGCCAAAGAAAGTGCTTTTTTATTTACCATGCTTATTACCTCCAAGTATTAAAAGACATGTCGAATACCATAGAAATTGCCACCATTTTCAGCACTAAACGGTCGAATAAACTGAGCCACTGCATAAGTGTCTTCAAATAAACGAACTTCACTGCGAATACGATAGCGTGTATCGTTTAAATCCATAACGGCTGCTGAAATAGAAAACGGACCATTTAGACCATAATCAATGCCTACGCCTACGTCACCATCAAACAAACCACCACGGAACAAAAAATCATCCGCTACATACTTACCATAAGTAAGCTCTAAACGACTATCATCACCAATATTAGTAGCTCCTAACGTGAACATACTCTTGCCAAACTGCAAACGGAAATCTGCATTAGGATTGTATTTATTACGCGTTGTATTATACAACAGCTCCATATTGGCGCTTGCCTTAAAAGGGTACTTTTTTCCGGAATCACTGCTATCTACATCTCCCCCAGTGAGACGATTTAACTTTGTAGTTAATTGAGCTGTATTATGCAGCGTTTCTTTAATATCCTTACTACTTTGCGGATCAGTAACGACCCCCTCCATAGATGTAGCCATATTATTGATACTATCTGTTGTCGTTTTCAAATTACTTAAAATAGCACGCATATCGCTGGCCGCTTGACCATCGCCATTTAGTTCATTTAACGACGTATCTAATTGACTGGTAATATCAGTCATATTCCGAGTGATGTTCGCCATATTAGAGGTAATTTCATTCAAATTACCTTCATTGGCAGCTACCATCTGATTCATACGGGCCGTAAGCTCAGCCGTATTATTAGCAATGGATTCGGTCGAACGCAACGCATTGCGTAAGGATGCCTGAGTCTGCGCATCACCAATAATATTATTAATGGAGCCTAAGGTTTTATTGGCCTCTTCCATTAATACCGTAGCTTGACGCATCGTTTTATCAATGTCACTTTGCCCATCCCCCTGTACCGTATCACCATCCCTTAAGAATGTTTTAGAATGTCCAGGTGTGATTTGGATGAATTTATCCCCTAAAATCCCATCATTTGCTAAAATAAATTCTGAATCAATAGGAATTTCAGTGTCTTCTTTAATTTCCATAGTCAACACAACGCCTTTTGAGGTTACTTCCATATCCGTAACCCGACCTACAGCAACCCCCGAATATTTAATCTGATTGCCTGTCTTAAGCCCTGTTACTGACTGAAACTCCCCTGTAATATGCATTTGCGGTGGTTGGAATAACTCCAAACGACCTAAAAAGATAACGCATGCCGCAAATAAGCAAAGGCCAATTATGGTAAACAAGCCTACCTTAGCCTCTGTACTCCACTTCATTTATTTCGTCCCCCTATCTGCGGTTTCAAGCATATCACCGCCATGTATAAATTGCTGTACCAACGGATTCTTCGACTGTCTAAATACCGCTGGACTCGAAACTTCAATAAACTTGCCTTCATCTAACAAGGCAATACGGTCAGCCACATAAAAAGCGGACTGCATGTCATGAGTAACTACAATCGAGGTGCAATGAAAATGCTGTTGCATACCTCGAATTAACTTACTAATAGTACCCGATGTAATCGGATCTAAGCCAGACGTCGGTTCATCATATAAAATTATGCTCGGATTGAGCGCAATGGCTCTAGCCAGGCTAATTCGCTTTTTCATCCCCCCTGATAGTTCATTGGGCATATAATCAGCCGTATCAGGTAGACCTACTAAGTCTAATTTTTCTTGTACAATCTCTTTAATATGGGAATTTTTTAGCTCTGTGTGTTGCCGTAAACCAAATGCTACATTTTCCGCTACCGTCATAGAGTCAAACAAGGCAGAGTACTGAAAAACCATACCCATCTTTTCACGTACCCGGTTAAACTCATCCTCGGCTAGGCCTACCACATCAACACCATCAACTAAAATTCGGCCACTATTAGGACGTTGTAGTCCAATAACGAGTCGCAAAATAGTACTTTTACCAGCACCACTACCACCAAGTACCACCAAGGTCTCGCCATCTTCTATTTTCAAATTTACATGATCTAGAATGACTCGATCATCGTAAGCCACCACTACATCTTGCAGTTCAATCATGAAACTATCCTCAAACTCTTCTTAATTCAAAATACTACGAATTATCTTTTAATACAATACATATCATTTAATGCAAAAAATTATTACTTAATATAATAATAACGATAAAAAGTAATTCAACACAAAGACTAAAATAATGCTAGTAACTACCGAGCTAGTCGTTGCATTCCCTACGGCAGCAGCGCCCATTTTAGTGTACATGCCCTTATAAGAACCTACCAAAGCGATAACAGCACCAAAAACACTAGCTTTAATCAAACCATAAGTCAAATCACTGGTCACTGCAAAAAGCTGAATGGAATCAGTATAGGTCATACCCGCTAAGCCTTTAAAAGCCGTAGCCACTACATAACCGCCACCAATACCAATAAGCACGCCATAAAAAGCTAAAATTGGCACCATAATCATACAGGCAATCACTCTTGGCACCACTAAATAACCAATAGGATTGACGGCCATCACTTTAAGGGCATCAATTTGTTCTGTTACTTTCATCGTCCCTAGTTCCGCTGTAATAGCAGCCCCCACTCGACCAGCAAGGACTACACCTACTAGCACGGGCCCCAATTCACGGCCCATAGCAATCGCCATAATGCCACCAACCGTGCCTTGCGCGCCATAACGCACCAAAATATCCGTAATTTGCAAAGTCATTACGGCCCCTGCAAATAACAACGTTAAGCTAATAATGGGTAGTGAATCAACCCCCAAATGAGCCATCTGAAATATTACATGCCGCCAATTAGCCTGTCCCAATTGTTTAATTGTTTGTCCAATTAAAATGACCGCTTCACCACAACGGGCTAGCCAAAGTAGCACTTCACGGCCAATCGCCTCTATCCACTGCAAGGATATTCCTCCTCTTACAACCAAGCCTATTCAGCTTCTAATTTACATGTTAGCAATAAAATTACTGAACATGATTACTACCCCTCATTTTAGCACAAAACCAAAGCTATTGTCATCAGTACCAGCAAGGTTTCTGCCCATTTTTTCGATTATTTTGAAAAAATTTTCCTTCTCTTTACAATTTAAGTCACATACTCTTCATAATTATTTCATACGCCCTTCACAATGATGCAAAACCTTTAGGAAATACGCACTCCCCCTAGAAAAATACGCAAAAAGCTGTACAACTAATTATGTGCAATTAGTCATACAGCTTCTATTCAAAGTTTATTCTAAGTTAGAAGTCTCACTAGTATCACCGTTTGAATCAGACGGTTTTGACTCTCCTTTATGAGTGTCACTCGGCTTTTGTTCATCCTTACTAGCATCAGCTGGTTTCACTGTCTCTTTGTTAGAATCAGTCGGTTTCACTGCCTCTTTGTTAGAATCCGTCGGTTTCACTTCATCCTTGTTAGAGTCAGAAGCTTTCACGTCGCCTTGCTTGGTCGACGTCTGCTTAGCATCATCTTTTTTAGCCGCTTCTTGCTTAGCTTCCTCTTTCAATTTCTTGGCATGTTCTTTCGCCAATTTTGCTTTCGCTTTATCACGATCCGCTGGGGACATAATATTTAATACAAATTGACCATCACCACGAATGACATATTCTGTGTCAATCTTTGCTTTATATGGTTCTTTATCATTTTTATCGTCAATACCTGGAATCGATTCCTTGCCCTTTGCCTTTGGCACTGCGCCAGGAATCTGCGTATCTTCTACGCCATCGATTTTAGCGCTCTTAGTGGAAGAACTATCACTATCTTCTACCATGCTCACGCCATCTTCCAAGATTTCAACAACAATCTGATTATTTGTATCTGTATTACGAAGCTCTTTGTAAAATTCATCGAAATCCTTATAGGTCTTCAACCGACGAATAATTTCATCTGTTAAATTATACTTCTGCTTTTCCAATAAGTATGGCAATGGTATAACGCCACCGCCTCGTACTTCTAGTGTTACTTCGCCTAAAGGTTGATCGTTAGGCACGGTGAAAAAGATTTCTTTTGTCACCGGTTCTCCGCGGAATGGTTGTAATTTAACATTAATCACAATAGTATCCCCTGGTGAAGCTACGGCAGGCGACAAGGTGGCATCCGCAACCATCGCCGTCTTAGTATCTTTAGTAACTGCCGCATCTACTTGAATACCTGCAATTTCATAATTAATAAAGCGGTTATTCATAAGTGCATCTAAAATATTATAAAATTCATCTACACTCTTTACGCCAATGGATTCAGAGGAATAGAACATATTCGTCCGCTCTAAAGTTGGAATTTTACTGTCCCGTGGTTGAATCTTCACAGACAGGGTAGACGTCCCTTCGCCACTGCGATCCAGTGTTTTACTTAAGAAACTATATACCGCCGTCGCACCTAAAGTAGGTGTCAATTCATCCGCTTCTACCACTTTAACACCAGCTTCACGAGTTCGATTCATGTCCAAATCGCGAATGGTAATCGCCATAGGAATACCACTAATAATATGACCAGATGTTCCCGCAATGCCAGCCCCACGGTCTTCCGTAACAGCCCCTACTTCGGCCCCCATAGAACCTAATTTAAAACCAGACTCCACACTTTTTACTACCGTAAAAATGGAGGCATTATGCATAAAGTAACCGACTGAACCGCGTTTCAAAAAGGGATGTCCAAAAGCAACAACCTTATCTTGATCTACATAGGTAACAGTACCGATGGCACCCAATTTCAAATCGCCATCAACCAATAGGGCTGCCACCGAACCACCAGCTTTCAATGGTTTAGGCACATCATCGCCATCAGCGGCCGCCGTATCGTAAGTACTATATTGATACGATGGCAATTTACCTTTCATATAGTCTAGCGCATCAGGGTCAAACCCATAGGCCATAAGTGGTGTACCTAACGGAATCAACTGGCTATCGCGCCAAGGATTCGCCAAGTTCTTCTCATAGGGAATATTCCATAACTTAACCATATCTTCTATAGGCGTAATCATGCCAATGGTACCGTCAGCAAAGCCCCAACCATAGGCTACCGCCCCCACGAGCTTGCCATTAATATAAGCAGGACTACCACTCATACCATGAACGATACCACCCGTTTGATCCATAATAGGTCCTGAAAATTTAGCTAAGATTAAATCCCCTGAAGGACCGCGGTCTTTCATGACCCCTAATACTTTTAAATTAAAACTGGATATATCGTCACCAGTTACAACGGTATCAACATGCCCTTCCATTCCCGTACGCACGTCTGACACAGGCAAGAAGTCAACAGCCTGCGCTGAAGACGCTACTGTACAATAAAAGAAAAGCGCCAGTACACCTTTCATATACCGGCGTGATGAACGAATTAACTTCATTCATATCTCCTCTCTATACTATTTACCATCAACCACGGCTACAACCTGAGCACGTGTTACTTGATCGCCATTCTTCACAGATACATTGGTAACTACCCCGTTAACGGTAGAACGAGCAGCTGGCATAGGCCCTGTTAAAGATTGAACGGTAACGAGGACGTCCCCTTCTTTAACCGTAGTACCTACTGGCACTACCGACACTACTTGTCCTGTTAACACGGACTCTTGGTTGACATTGGCTGCGGAGGCATTGAATACAAAGCCGGTTGCTACGCTTAAACCAATAGCAGCCATTACAAAAAATTTCATATATTTTTTCATACGATTTCCTCCTTTGACTAACGTCTATATATATTATAACACGAAATAGCAAATTAATTAGGGAAAGATTATAGCCCGTTCATAATAAGCAGGACCACTAGAAGTCATATCACGGTGTAAATAACTGTCATTAGCAAATATATCATTATCCCGATTAAGCCCTACATCAATACCGTTAATGGCACCAAATTGTTTTAACATAGCACCGCCTTGCGCCCCGGTTATGCCCGTATATGCACGATAATTCCCTGTAGCCATAAGCACCACCAAGGTACCATCAGCTTTTACCCCTAATAAGGTACGGCCTCGATAACGGCCCTCTTCAAAACGAGTGACTACGGAATCACGCAATACAATTTGATTCGTTTCATATAAAGACGTCCCTGCTTTACTAATAGTCGCCACGGGCTGCACAATTTCTAAATCCACCGTATCACCTACCGCTAGATTTTGTAACACTGGAATCATGGTTCCATGGGCGGATAATACAATATCCCCTACGGGTATCTCTGAATTGGCCTGATTTTTAGCAACTACTACATTATCACGAATCGTTACTTCTTGCCCATATACATTCGTCCCCGTAGCCGTACCATACCGATTGGTATAGGCAATCAGTTCATTAGCACCACGAGGTCGATTTACACCGGAAATAGTATATGTACTGGCCCCTTCTGTAAGTTGTAATTGTTTAGCTTGTAAACTAAACGTATACCCTTGATTAGGTATATAACGTATGGTTGCCTCTGGAGCAATCCCAGCCTCTGTCACTATAGGAATTTCCTTGCCACTACTTGTTTTAACCGTCCCTTTAGTCATCTTACTAAGGTCAGTGCCCATGTTTTCACCAGCTGGTAAAAGACCGACTACTATACTACCTGTAGGTCCCATATTTTGCAACGTATTAGCTTCTGGCAAATTAGCTACTAAGTTCACTGACTCCGTAGGGGCAATTTCCAGTACATCTACTTTCACGCGCCCTGTATCGGTACTTGTATCCCACTGCGTATGGGTTACCCCTGGTTTTAACAACTTAGTTGTCCGTTGTTCATAATTATTAAATAAATCAAGGACCACTCGATCTGGCTGCGCTAAGGTAAATATATGATAGCGCACATCTTGATTTACCGCTAAGCTCATATCTAAGCCTTCATCAGTCGCCACTAAGCCAACCCCTTTGAGGACACCACTAGTGCGATTATTATATTGCACAGGCCCCGTCGTTTTATTGGTCGTAGCTGGCAAATGTACTTTTAACTGTTGGGCCTTTTCATTATAAATAGAACTCCATCCATCAGGAAGACCTTGCATATCTAATACTACGCGAGTATGACCCATTTCATTGGTCGCGCGCACAGCGGTCAAGTCAGCGGCCATACTAGGTGATGCAACACTAGCACCCAGTATACTGGCCAATAGAGCCAAGGTAAACGTCTGTTTATATGCGTTCATAGTCCCTCCTAAATCAATGTACTTATACTACGTTTATGATTAGCTTGTTTTATTTATTATATCATATATCCCCGTTGAAAAGATGAACGGCCACAAAAAAGTGAGCCCCTAAGGAGCTCACAATTGCTTAGTTATAACGATGCTTAATTATAATAATGCTTACTGTAATTCTTCTAAACTATCTTGAAAACGGTCCATCTCTCGTAACGCTCTCCCAGTACCTACAATTACCGAGTAGCGTGGATTGTCTACTAAGTAGGCCGCCACACCAATAGCACGGGTAATGAGGCGATCAAAGCCACTAATAAGAGCTCCGCCACCCGTTAAAATAATGCCGTGATCACAAATCTCAGCTACTAATTCAGGAGGCGTTTTTTCTAAAATGTCCTTAATCCCTTCTAATATTGTATTGACTGGGCGCTCTAACGCTTTTTGCACTTCCTTAGAGGTAACCGTAATAGCCTGCGGTAAACCACTAACTATGTCACGGCCTCGAACGGTAATTTCCTCAATAGGCGCTTTCCGATCGACCGTACCAATAGCGATTTTTACTTCTTCTGCAGTACGACGACCAATCAATAGTTTACGGCGTCGCTTGATATAATCAATAATAGCCTCATCAAACTTATCGCCACCCATACGAAGTGATTTACTAACCACTACGCCAGTCGTACAAAGCACAGCTACATCCGTAGTACCGCCACCTACATCCACCACAATAGCACCAGCTGAAGACGCTTTATCTAGGCCCGTCCCTAAAGCAGCCGCCAATGGTTCTTCAATCAATACTGTTTTACGAGCCCCTGTTTGTAAGACCGCTTCAATAACGGCCCTCTTTTCTACGGGCGTAATGCCAGAAGGCACACAAATAACAATACGTGGCTTAAAAAATGAAGACGCTGGCAATACACTCTTAATATAATAACGAAGCATAAATTCCGTCATATCATAATTATTAATAACCCCATCTTGAAGCGGTCGAATCACTTCAATATCGGCCGGTGTACGCCCTAACATAATGCGCGCATCTTCGCCTACGGCTACCACCTCATGGGTATGAATATTCCAGGCCACATAAGCGGGCTCGTCAAGAACTACCCCTTTGCCCTTGATGTAAATTAATACATTCGTAGTGCCCAAATCAATGCCAATGTCATAGGCCCACCACAAGGCTAACCGTTCAAATGGTGACACAGTGGTGCGCTCTTTACGGCTTTGATTCTTAGGTGTCGTTGTGGCAATAGGTTGCGTGCTTCGCTTACGTCGTTCCTCCCGTTTCTGCAAGACATCGGCACGACTTACTTTTTTCTTACTCGTCCACCCGAACAATGTCAGCACCTAGCCCTTTTAATTTGCCTACTAAGTTATCATAGCCACGGTCAATATGAGATAATTGTGTTACTTTGGTAACCCCTTCAGCTGCTAAACCAGCACACACTAAAGCTGCTCCAGCACGCAAATCCGTAGCACGCACTTCAGTGCCCTTTAATTTAGGTACACCATCTACAATAGCGCGTCGTTCTTCAATGCGGATTTGAGCGCCCATTTTTTTCAATTCATCCACATGCATGAAACGATTTTCAAACACCGTTTCCATAACAGTACTCGTCCCTTCAGCAATAGTCGTAAAGGCCATAAATTGAGCTTGCATATCCGTTGGGAAGCCTGGATATGGTAAGGTTTTAATATCTACGGCTTTCACATGGCCATCAGACACTACGCGAATGCCATCCACATCTTCTTCTACCCGTACGCCTGCTTCTTTAAGCTTTGCCACTACTGGTTTTAAATGCTCCGACAAAGCATTTTCTACATATACATCGCCACCAGCCATAGCCGCTGCAATTAAATAGGTACCTGCTTCAATGCGATCAGGAATTACTGTATGAGTAGCTCCTTTTAATTCTTTTACACCTTGAATACGAATCACATTCGTACCGGCCCCACG
Source organism: Veillonella sp. R32 (assembly GCF_010093125.1). Classification (GTDB taxonomy): domain Bacteria; phylum Bacillota; class Negativicutes; order Veillonellales; family Veillonellaceae; genus Veillonella_A. Next base: position 64,407 of record NZ_NMZQ01000001.1, on the reverse strand, counting down.
AATATCAGCACCCATACTATTTAAGTATGTTACTAAATCAACAATTTCAGGCTCTTCTGCGGCATTTTCAATAATGGTTTTCCCCTCTGCCATAGACGCTGCCATAATGACATTTTCAGTAGCCCCTACGCTTGGGAAGTCTAAATAAATCTGATTGCCTTTTAGCCCTTCAGGTGCCGTAGCTAATACATAACCATCACCCATTTCAATGGTGGCCCCTAAAGCTTCAAAAGCTTTTAAATGCAAATCGATAGGACGACTGCCAATCGCACATCCTCCTGGTAAGGAAATACGTGCTTCCCCACGGCGTGCCAATAAAGGCCCCATCACTAAAAAGGACGCCCGCATACGGCGTACTAATTCATAGGGAGCTTCTGTAGCCGTAATGTTAGCGGCATCAAAAATAATTTCTTCCTTAGCTTCATCTCTGGTAACTTTAACTCCTAAAGAGGCAATTACCTCGCAAATTGTATGTACATCCTCTAAATGAGGAACTTCTACTAATCGACTTGGTGTCGATGCTAACATGGTGGCCGCAATAATCGGCAACACCGCATTTTTAGCGCTACTTACACGTACGCGACCATTCAACGGTTTACCACCGTTAATGATGAGCTTTTCCAACAATACTTCCTCCCATAATGCAATCTATTCATCTATAGTCAAGATAGTTTTATCCATAAATTCTACCTTATAGTATACTTTAAAACAGCCTGTTCAGCAAGTACCCTATAGACGTAAAAAGAGGAACCTTCTTACGAAGGCCCCTCTCCTAAGCGCTTATGAATGAACGATTAACGAGCTTTCATAGATTTTAATTTACGATCTAAACGATGGATAGTGTCTACAAAACGAACTGTCCCTGTTTTATAACGCATTACGACGGATTCGGTACGAGCACCACCAGCAAAGTATTTAATGCCTGATAAAATATTGCCTTCAGTAATTGCTGTAGCAGAGAAAATAACATCTTCCCCATGTACTAAATCATCAATGGTCAATACTTTATTTAAATCAGTAATGCCCATAGCATGGCAACGACGAATTTCTTCATCATTTTCTGGTAACAAGCGAGCTTGCATGTCACCACCAGTACATTTCAAAGCGGCCGCTGCTAATACACCTTCTGGTGCACCACCAGTACCGATAACCATGTGAATACCAGAACCTTCAAGACCACATTCCATAGCTGGATTTACGTCCCCATCGGTAATCAAACGAATACGAGCACCTGCTTCACGGCATTCATGCATAATAGCTTCATGACGAGGGCGGTCAAGCATAACAACGGTTAAATCATCAATACCACGTTCCATCTTTTCCGCTACACGGCGCAAGTTTTCAGTAACACTAGCATTTAAGTCGATAACACCTTTAGCACGTGGACCTACACACAATTTCTGCATGTACATATCTGGTGCATGAAGTAAACCACCTTTAGGGGCAATCGCCAATACAGCAATAGCACCATTTTGACCTTTAGCAATCAAATTAGTTCCTTCAATTGGATCCACCGCAATATCTACCGCTTCACCACCAGCACCTACTTCTTCGCCAATATATAGCATAGGGGCTTCATCGATTTCCCCTTCCCCGATAACTACGGTACCGGAAATAGGTACGGTATCAAAGGTCTGACGCATAGCATCTACAGCCAATTGGTCGGCGCCATCTTTTTCACCACGCCCTAATAAACGACCACTACGAAGCGCTGCTGCTTCTGTTACACGTACAAATTCCAAAGCTAATGTTCTATCCACAGTTCGTTACCTCCTTAAAATGCCCTCTTTAAATAGGCAGGGCTTTACCTGTTCCCATTTATTTGTTGGCTGCTTCCCAATCGGCTAAGAATCTAGCAAGGCCTGCATCCGTTAACGGATGTTTCATAGAGGCAGTTAACACCTTGTATGGCACCGTGGCAATATGAGCACCGGCTTTAGCACATTGTGTCATATGCATTGGTGTACGTACACTAGCGGCAATAATTTCTGCTTTAATATCATGAACCATGAATACTTCTGCAATATCTTCAATCAAAGTAATACCATCCATGCTCATATCATCAATGCGGCCTACAAAAGGACTAACAAAGGTTGCCCCAGCGCGAGCGGCTAATAGAGCTTGGTTCACGGAAAAGATTAAAGTCACATTTGTTTTGATGCCTTCTTTGTGAAGAATGGATACTGCTTTTAACCCTTCTTCAGTCATAGGTACTTTAATCACTACATTATCGCCAAGTTTAACAAGTTCATGAGCTTCTTTTACCATTTCTGGTGCTGTTGTGGCAATAACTTCAGCACTTACTGGCCCTTCTACTAAGTCCGCAATTTGTTTAATCACTTCTTTCAAATCACGTTTTTCCTTAACGATTAAGGATGGATTAGTCGTTACGCCGGCAATAAACCCCATCTCATAAGCTGCTTTAATTTCGTCAAAGTTAGCTGTATCAATAAAGATTTTCATAAGAGCTCCTTTTTACAATACTTTAAGAATTTATATAATTTATTTTACTGGTTTAATTACTTCTACGCCACCCATATATGGTTGCAATACTTTAGGAATGCGTACCGAGCCATCGGCTTCTTGGTTATTTTCCAAAATAGCTGCTACCGTACGCCCTACAGCAAGCCCGGAACCATTTAAGGTATGAACAAATTCAGGTTTGCTCTTAGCATCGCGACGGAATTTAATATTGCCACGACGTGCTTGGAAATCAGTCATGTTGGAGCAGGAAGAAATTTCACGATAGCAATCTTGTGCTGGCATCCAAACTTCTACGTCGTAAGTTTTAGCAGAACCAAAACCAATATCACCTGTGCAAAGCGTAATTACACGATGTGGCAATTCCAACAAACGAAGTACTTCTTCTGCATTATCTGTTAAGGATTCCAATTCCTGATACGAAGTTTCTGGCGTTGCAAATTTAACCATTTCTACTTTATTGAACTGATGTTGACGAATAAGGCCACGGGTATCACGACCAGCCGAACCAGCTTCAGCACGGAAACAAGCTGTAAAAGCGGTATAGTATTTAGGCAATTCATCAACGTTCAAGATTTCACCACTGTGGAAATTAGTCAAGGTAACTTCCGCTGTTGGAATCAAGAAATATTCTGTATTTTCTACTTTATACATATCTTCGGCGAATTTTGGTAATTGCCCTGTGTTAGTTAAAGTCTGGCGCGTTACCATGTAAGGAGTCATCATTTCGGTGTACCCCTGTTGTTCCGTATGAAGATCTAACATAAAGTTGATTAACGCACGTTCTAAACGAGCTCCTAAGCCTTTATAGAATGTGAAACGAGCACCGCTTTCTTTAGCAGCCCGTTCCCAATCTAAAATATCCAAACTTTCCCCTAAATCCCAATGAGCTTGAATTGGAAAATCAAATTCACGAGGTTTACCCCAACGGCGCATTTCAGGATTATCATTTTCATCTTCACCTACTGGCACCGAAGCGTCGCACATATTGGGCAACATAAGGGCAATATCTTGAAGCGAAGCTTCTGTTTCACGAATTTTGCCATCCAACTCTGAAATGGTATCCCCTACTTTTTGCATTTCAGCAATTTTATCATCAGCATTTTCTTTATTACGCTTTAATGCACTAATTTCAGCAGTGACTGCATTACGTTGTGCTTTTAACTGCTCTACTTCTTGAATTAACTCTTTGCGCAAATCATACAATTTAGCAAAGTTTTCCAAATCACCAGTTGTATGGCGATTATCCAAGTTTTGTTGTACTGCTTCTAGGTTTTCTCGAACGAAACGTAAATCTAACATATCCATAACCTCTTACTAAAAAAGTGTACCCTAAGGGCCCATGTATTATTAATTACACTTAATCATACCACATTTACTTAATTTTTACCACGGAAAAGGACCGTTTTGCATTGCAAAAAAGATAGTTTTACATTACAGTAAGGCTCATTTTGCATTGCAATAAAGCCCATTTTGCATTACAGTAAAGCTCATTTTGCATTACAAATGACCGTTCGCCTATGCAAAAAGGCTAGCAACGGTAACTCCGTTACTAGCCTCTTAGTCTTTATTTATCAGCACCTTCGCTGTCTTCTGTATCCGTTGATTTTACATCCAACTCTGGTTTCATGAGCGGGAATAATAATACATCACGAATTGATGCAGAGTCAGTCAAGAACATAACTAAGCGGTCAATACCGATACCAAGACCTGCTGTTGGTGGCAAACCATACTCAAGAGCGGCTACAAAGTCTTCGTCCATGCGATGTGCTTCATCATCACCAGCAGCACGTTCTTGTAATTGTTTTTCAAAACGTTGGCGTTGGTCGATTGGGTCATTTAACTCGGAATAGCCATTCGCTAATTCACGACCATAAATAAACGCTTCAAAGCGTTCCGTAGTCAATGGTTTTTCACGGTTTTGTTTAGCCAATGGGGAAATTTCCATTGGGTGACCATATACGATAGTTGGTTCAATTAAGTTTTCTTCTACATAATCTTCAAAGCAAAGGTTAATAATTTTACCAATGCCATCACGTTCGGTGTATTCTACATTCAAACGATCCGCAATAGCACGTGCTTCTTCTATAGTTTCTACCTCATCAAAATCTTCGCCGGTATATTTTTTAATCCCTTCTTGCATCGTAATACGATTCCAAGGTGGGGTTAAATCAATCTCAGTACCTTGATAGTTAATTTTCGTAGTGCCTAATACTTCTTGTGCACAATAGGCTACGATATTTTCAGTTAATTCAATAGCATCTTCAAAGTTACCATAGGCTTGGTACGATTCCATCATAGTAAATTCTGGGTTATGACGATTATCAATCCCTTCATTACGGAAAGAACGGTTGATTTCAAATACTCGTTCTAAACCACCTACAATAAGGCGTTTCAAATGTAATTCTGGGGAAATACGCATATAGATGTCAATATCCAAAGCATTGTGATGAGTAATGAATGGACGAGCGGCCGCACCACCAGGGATTGCATGAAGCATTGGTGTTTCTACTTCCATGAAGTTATGGGCATTCATATATTGGCGCATTTTAGCTACGATTTGAGTACGTTTTACAAAGGTATCACGTACTTCTGGATTAACAATCAAGTCTACATAACGTTGACGATAGCGAAGTTCAGTATCTTTTAAGCCATGCCATTTCTCTGGTAATGGACGTAACGATTTAGAAAGCAAAGTCAATTTATCTACTTTAATTGTGATTTCGCCCATATGAGTGCGGAATACGTGACCTTCTACACCTACAATATCACCCATATCAAGCATTTTAACATGCTTATAAGCCTCTTCACCAAGCATATCCTTACGCAAGTAAATCTGAATATCCCCAGATAAATCGCGGATATTAGCAAAGGCAGTTTTACCGTGGGAACGGATAGTCATAACACGGCCCGCTACCGTTACTGGCTGATCTTCAAAATCACGGAAGTTTTCTTTTATCGTTGCCGCATGTTGCTGTACTACAAAACGCTGGCCAAAAGGATACACTCCGTCTGCCTCGTATTGTGCAAGCTTTTCGCGACGAATTAACATTTGATCATTTAATTCTTGTTGTTGTTCTTGTGCTGTAGTCGCTTTTTCTTCGCTCACTTACATGGCCTCCTAACTTCATACGTCATGGGAATTACTATTTATAATTAGCTAATTGCTAAAATTTTAAAGGATGCTACCCCATCAGGTGTATTAACTTCTACTGTAGCGCCCTTTTTCTTACCTAAGATAGCGCTCCCTACAGGGGATTCATTAGAAATACGATTATTGAAAGGATCCGCTTCTGAGGAACCTACAATTACATATTCCAATTCTTCGTTGTATTCTTCATCTAATAATTTAACTTTGCTACCAACGGATACCACATTTTTGCGAGTACTTTCGTCGATAATCTTAGCGGTATTAATTTTGTTTTCTAACTCAATAATATGACCTTCAATGAATGCCTGTTCGTTCTTAGCATCATCATATTCTGAGTTTTCACTAATATCGCCATATTCAATAGCGGTTTTAATACGTTGAGCCACTTCAATACGACGTACGGATTTGAAATACGCTAATTCTTCTTCTAGTTTTTTAAGACCTTCTGCGGTTAACAGCGTTTCTTTTACTTCTGCCATAATAGAACTCCTCTTTCTATATCGTCTTTAGCTATAAATAGCTATAAAGAAAAAGTGTCAATATACTGACACCTTTACTTTATCATCACATATATTTACGTAATTTACTCGTAACATTATATCAATATTACATTGCCGTTGTCAATTCAGCTTCATAAGTCGCTAATGCATCTTTGAATGCTTCCATAGTATGTAAGGTATTAATTCGGTTGCGCCACTTAGCTGCTTCTGGCAACCCTTTAATATACCAGCCCGCATGAGTTCTGATTTCGCGCACCCCTAGAGGCACACCTTTGTAGTGACACAATAATTCAAAATGACGGCGCAACATATGAAGTCGTTCCACCGCCGTTGGCTTAGGCAAAATCTCACCAGTCCTTAAATAGTGATTCACTTCTTGAAACACCCAGGGATTACCTTGGGCGCCACGACCAATGAGGACAGCATCACAACCAGTTTCAGTCAACATAGCTTTCGCTGACAACCCATCCACCACATCCCCATTACCTAAAACAGGAATAGTCAAAGCCTCTTTAACGGCCTTAATATACGACCAATCGGCTCGTCCCATATACATTTGCTCCCGTGTCCGGCCATGAACGGCTACAGCCGCTACACCTACTGACTCCATTCGTTTAGCAAAGTCGAGGACATTTTTAGAATCATCATCCCAACCTAAGCGCATTTTAACCGTAACCGGTACTTCTACCGCTTTTACCGCTGCTTCTGCTACCCGCGCTGCTAAATCAGGCGTTTTCATTAAGGCGGAACCATCGCCAGAAGATACTACTTTTTTCACAGGACAACCCATATTAATATCTACAATATCAGCCCCAGCTCGTTCAACCACCTTAGCGGCTAAAGCAATTGCTTCAGGGTCAGATCCAAATATTTGCATGGATACGGGATGCTCTACCGCTTCCATAAATAGCAAATCTTTGGTATGTTCATTTTCATACTTAATGCCCATAGCACTGACCATTTCAGTACATACTAAAGCTGCCCCCTGCTCTTTAGCTAATAAGCGATATGCAATATCACTTACGCCAGCCATAGGCGCTAAAATAGCCCGCCCTGAAATGGCAACCTTGCCAATATGCCAGAGGTCATTATTTATTTCTTTCATATAACAATCGTAATCCTTCTAAGGTTAACATTGGTTCAATATGATCAATTACATTAGTTTCTGCATTGATTAGATGCGCTAAGCCACCTGTAGCAATCACTTTAACCTGCGGTGGCATTTCTTTTTTCATACGCCCTACAATGCCTTCCACTTGGCCAACATAGCCAAAAAGCACACCAGACTGCATAGAAGTGACCGTATTACGGCAAATTACTTGCCCTGGATTACGCACTTCAATACGTGGCAATTTAGCGGCCCGTTGGAATAAGGCTTCCGCTGAAATTTGTACCCCAGGGGCAATGGCGCCACCAATGTAATCACCATTTTCTAAAATAGCACAATACGTAGTGGCTGTACCAAAATCAATAACAATCAATGGACCGCCATATTTTTCATACGCTGCCACCGCATTGACAATACGGTCAGCCCCCACTTCGCGGGGATTATCATATTTAATGGCCATCCCGGTCTTAGTGCCAGGCCCTACAATAATCGGTTTCACATTAAAGTAACGTAAGCACACCCGTTCCAAAGTTGGCATCAAAGGTGGCACTACGGAGGAAATAATGATGGCTTCAATATCATTCACATTGACCTGACGATCATGGAAAAATAAATTCATAATAATTACGCCATACTCATCAGTGGTGCGTACGCGGTCAGTAGAAATACGCCAATGACCTACCAATTCTTTTTTATCATACACCCCAAGAACAATATTAGTATTTCCTACATCAATCACTAATAACATGTAAATTAGCCTCCTACTTTATGTGCTGGTCGTATGGATACGTCACCGGCCACCACTCGTTCTACGGAGCCATCAGCACGTTCTATCATGAGATTGCCATCTTGATCAAGGTCGATGGCTTTACCTTCATAAGTATTACCAGGGGCCCGCACTTCAACTTGCTTGCCTAAGGTAATGCTTAATTCTTTCCACTCTGCTAAAGTACTTTCAAAGCCTTCAGCCAATACTTTATTATACTGCATTTCTAGTTCTTCTAAAATAGTATTTAACGCTTCACGGCGATCAACTTCTACCCCTTCCATAGCAAAGGAAGTGGCAATATCTTGTAAGAAATCGGGAATATCCTCTAAAGTGCTGCTCGTATTAATGCCAATCCCCATAACAATGTACGAGATTTCTTCCATAGAGCCGTTCATTTCTGTTAAAATACCGACCAACTTGCGGCCATTCACTAAAATATCATTCGGCCACTTAATACCCGCTGTTGTTAAACCTAAGCGACGAAAAGCCTTAATCAGGGCTACCGCCGCCATAAGGGTACACTTAGGTGCTTCAATAGGTAAAAATTTAGGGCGTAAAATTAGACTAAACCATAAACCTTTACCATAAGGTGAATACCAGCCACGATCCAAACGACCACGCCCAGCCACCTGTTCTTCCGCTACTACCACGGTGCCTTCAGGGGCCCCATCATTAGCTAATTCACGGCCAATCCGATTAGTCGACTCTACACTTTCTAAATAGTGGTAGTTTCGACCAAACGTGTTCGTGGTCAATACAGATTCCATTTCAAGCCAACTCATTAAATCCGGCTCTTCCATTAATCGATACCCCTTTTTGGTAAATGATTCTATAACATAGCCTTTTTTGCGCAATGCTTCTATATGTTTCCAAATAGCTGTACGGGATACATCACAATGTTCTGACATTCGCTGCCCCGACACAAAACTCCCTTTATTCTCACGCAACAATTCTAAAATTGCATCTCTCATAAACCCGATGCCTCCTTTATGAAAAAGGACCGCCTACCGGCGGCCCTATGCCAATCGGTGTATACCGATTATTATTCGCTTGTATAAGGCTAGTTATCTTTTGCCGTCGACTCTTCGACTTTCACTGTAGAGTCAGTAGCAATCGCATCTGGCACAATAATGCCAGCTGCTTCTAACGCACTTTTCGCTTCATTCACTTCTACCTTATTAGGATCCGTAATAGTACCGTATTTATACAAGTTTTCAATCTGTGTATGGTCAATGGTTTCTTCTTCTAATAACACATTCGCCATATTATGTAAAAACTCAATATTATCCGATAACAATTGCATTACATCATTATACGCTTCTGATACTAATTTATGCATTTCTGCATCGATTTTCTCAGCTACCGCTTCGCCATAATTGCGTTCATGACCGAGGCTACGCCCTAAGAATACTTGTTCTTGATGTTCACCAAATACAAGTGGTCCCAATTCATCGCTCATACCTAAACGAGTAATCATATGGCGTACGATATTGGTTACTTGCTGTAAGTCACCAGAAGCACCACTACTAATTTCTTTAAGCACTAATGCTTCAGCACAACGACCACCTAAAGCTACACGAATGCGGGCTAACATTTGCGATTTCGTCATATAGTTTTGTTCTTCCACTGGTAACATCATAGTGTAACCACCAGCACGACCACGTGGAATAATCGTTACTTTATGAACTGGATCCGCATCAGGCAATAAATGAGCCACAATCGCGTGACCCGATTCATGATACGCCGTTAAACGACGTTCTTTATCGCTCACTACATGGCTACGACGTTCTGGACCATAACTTACCTTTTCACTGGCTTCTTCTAAATCGGCCATAGACACTTTTTTACGATTTTGGCGGGCAGCTAATAAAGCCGCTTCATTAAGTAAATTACTTAAATCAGCCCCTGTAAAACCAGGTGTTTTCTTAGCAATCGTTTGCAAGTTAACATCTTCATCTAATGGTTTATTGCGAGCATGGACTTTCAAAATAGCTTCACGGCCGCGAAGGTCTGGTTTATCCACTGTTACTTGACGGTCAAAACGACCTGGACGAAGTAAAGCAGGGTCTAAAATATCAGGACGGTTAGTCGCCGCTACCGTAATAATACCTTCATTAGCACCAAAGCCATCCATTTCTACGAGCAATTGGTTCAAAGTCTGTTCCCGTTCATCATGACCGCCACCAAGACCAGCCCCACGCTGACGACCTACTGCATCAATTTCATCGATAAAAATGATACATGGTGCATTTTTCTTAGCTTGGCTAAAAAGGTCACGCACACGCGATGCCCCAACGCCGACGAACATTTCTACGAAGTCAGAACCACTAATACTAAAGAATGGCACCCCGGCTTCGCCCGCTACGGCACGAGCCAATAAGGTTTTACCTGTCCCTGGAGGGCCAAATAATAGCACCCCTTTAGGAATCTTCGCGCCAATCGCATTAAATTTGCTTGGATTACGTAAAAATTCTACCACTTCTTCAAGTTCTTGCTTAGCTTCATCAGCCCCAGCCACATCCTTGAAGGTTACATTTACTTTGCCTTCGCCTTGCATTTTAGCACGGCTTTTACCAAAGTTCATTACACGGCCACCGCTACCTTGGGTTTGCTGCATAATAAAGAACCAAACGCCAATTAATAAGAAAATTGGCAATACGGAGCTAAGAAGCCCCATCCACCAAGATGGTTGTTCTGGTGGTTTTGCTGTAATTTCAACTTCATTTTGAGTCAGTTGATTCATCAAGGTAGGATCGGTTGGTGCGTATGTACTAAATTCTGTACCATTCTTTAATGTACCCACAATCGAATGATTATCAGTAATGGTAATCTTCTCTACCTTCTTCTGAGCTACTTGTTGTAAGAAGCTCGTATAGCTAATCTCTGACTTTGCCGTATTTGTACTGGAAAACGAATTAATCACTGTAGCAGCCGCTACAATAATTAAAATGTAAAGCAGTGCATTTTTCATAAAACGACCCAATCTATTACCCCTTTCACAAAGTTCTCAACATGGTATCTGCCATTTCTATATCGAAAAATATACTCTGACCAACATATTAACATATTTTTATCGTACATACAATGCATTTCATTGTATACATTGGATTACTTCGATTGATACACTTCTTCTTTCAATACACCAATATATGGTAGATTACGATATTGTTCGGCGTAATCAAGACCATAACCTACTACAAAGTAATCTGGTACCACAAACCCTTGATAATCTACATGAACCTCAACAGTGCGACGATCTGGTTTGTTAAGCAAAGCTACTAAACGTACACTTTTAGCATTACGTGATTTTAAATTTTCTAACAAGTAATGAAGCGTATTGCCCGTATCAACAATATCTTCCACTACAATGACATGCTTACCTTCCACAGGCTTATCCAAGTCTTTCATGATGCGAACCACGCCACTGCTCTGCGTGCTATTTCCATAACTGGAGCAAGAAATAAAATCGAGTGTTACATTGCCTTCAATGGCACGCGCCAAATCGGCAAAGAACATAACCGCTCCCTTTAGGACACATACGAGCACAACCTCTTCGCCTTTATAATCAGCAGAAATTTGTTTACCCAACTCAGCAACGCGTTCCTGTAATGCTTCTTTTGTAATCAATACTTCCTTAATGGAATCTAACATTTAATCGTCCTCCTCGATAGAACAAGCCCAATATGTTGTAGCCTGTTCTTCCCATACAATTGTGACCGCCTTAGGGTTGGCTAATGCTAATACCACCGAATCCCCACATAAAAACCATAGGGAATCTCGTTCCTCTTGTGGAATCTTTCGGTCAATGAGCCAGTCTTTTAACTTGCGATGCCCCCAAATGCGCCCATCTTTGTGACGTAACGTTATGCGATCACCCGCTTGGCGATGCCGTATCGAAGGCCCCTTAGTTGCTAATGACTGCGGAATCAGTACCGTTTCACCAGCCTGTAGTGGTGGTGCCCCTGCCGTAGGTCCTAGCCAAGTAACCTGTCGAAGCCCTACTAAGCGATACGCTGTTACCTTCGGTAACTGTCTTTGTGGCGTAACGTTTAAACGTCCAACTTGTATTATATCATATTGTGCGACAACCTTCATCTGGGAACCAATAAATTGTTTTGGCTTTTTTCCTTGCACCACCGCCTGCAAGGCCTTTAATTGTGCTTGAGAAAAAGTATCCGCCCCCTGAAAGATTTCAACAATCCGTTGCCACAAACGATAGAATAAGGCCTCTGGCAAATCGGCTACCCCTTGACGCTTCAATGTAATAGCCGGTGCAGTTTCATCAAAAGCAAGGCACACTGACTGCCAAACCTCCTCCGTAGCCCTTTGTAAATATATTTCATCGGCCGCCATATTATCCCCTAAACGAGCCAACGTAGCTACAATATTCGGATTATAGGTTTTCAAAAGCGGTAATAATTCTAAGCGTATACGATTTCGTACATACAAAGGCTCTTCATTAGTCATATCGGTAGCATAAGTAAGCCCCACCGCCTCTAAATACGCCAAAATGTCTTTTTTCGTAACCCCCAATAAAGGACGCCACAAATCCTTATCAATGACCTGCATCCCTCGTAGGCCCTTTGTGCCCGCACCACGCAGTAAATGCAATAACACCGTTTCACCTTGGTCATCTTGATGATGAGCGGTCGCAATAAATGCATAGCCATGCTGCCGCGCTATCTCTCTAAAAAAAGCATAACGCTTTTGACGACTGACAGTTTCTACCGATTGTTTTTGTGCCTTAGCTAGTGCCAACGCATCAAAGGTTAATTCATAAAAAGGTAAGCCGTACTGCGCTGCATACGCTTTTACCATAGCGAGCTCGGCCTTACTTTCTGGCCGCAAGGAATGATCTACACAAGCAACGCCTAAATGCAAACCAAAGGCTGTTGATACCCCTTTAGTCGTAACCAACCAGTGCAATAAAGCCATCGAATCAGGCCCCCCTGAGCAAGCCACCAATACATGACTACCCTTAGGCACCGTAGCATGGGTGCGTTCGTAGGTCAATATTTGTTTTTCAAATTGTGCAATCGCTTCCATGCTAAACCTCCTCACCATTATTCACGACCTAAATACCTAACAATTACGTTCGCTTATGGCTACCTAGCTTTCATTTAACCAATCTAGCAGCCATACCTTCCATACCATCTCGTTCACTTACAATCACATGAGGGATTTCATACCAATCCATAAAAGAGGTTAAAATCTCCCCACCGGCAACAATAATATCCGCTCGATTAGCCGGTAAGCCAGGCACTGTCAAGCGTTCCTCGGGCGTCATATAACGCAATTCTAAAAGCATAGCTTCGATTACTTCACGGCTTAACTGGTGCCCTTGAATCTTGCCTGGATTATAGACTTCCATTTTTAAATGCATCGCTGCCAAAGTCGTAGCCGTACCGCCTACGGCAATAAATTCACCAAAAGGTCCAGCAATAGGCAAAGGTTCAAACCACGGCCGAGTTTCTTGCCATACTTCCTGCGGGCCTTCATCAGAGCGCTCTTTTAAACGCACCGCCCCCATAGGATAGGATCGTTGCCAATATGTGCCTTCATGAGTGCCTAACGCAATTTCTGTACTGCCACCCCCAATATCAATGAGGCCATAGTGACGATGATCAACAGGGAACGTAGTAACCGCCCCTTCAAAGCCAAGGGCGGCCTCTTCTTCACCACTAATTACCATTGCTTCCATAGGACAAATCGCTACAGCCTGCTCCATAAAGTCACCGCCATTACTAGCTTCACGAATAGCACTAGTAGCTACCCCTACCACTTGATTGGCACCATAAGCCTCAATCACATTATGAATCTCAGCTAAAGCCGCCAAACTACGTGTCATAGCTTCCTTCGTCAATTGTCCATCAGTGCCTCGTTTACCTAAGCGAGTGCCCCACAAACGTTTAGGTTCCCATTGCCAACCTGTCTTACCATACGTGCCCAATAACAATCGAAAGGAGTTAGACCCTAAATCAACAATAGCTAATTTCTTAGTACTTTCACTCATTTTGTCACCTCAATATTGACTATATAAAAAAGATGATGCGGAGCTCCGCATCATCTCATACATTAATCTCTGCGACCGCCTCGACCGCCTCGTTTGGATTCTGTATTACGTTTTAAATCAGTTAAGCGTTCTTCACTATCTTTCAAGAAACGACTCATTTTATCTTCAAAGGACATACCGCCACTTTTACGGTCAAAAGAGTTACGACGATTACCATCAGCGCGACTATGAGCCTCATGTTGCCGTGGACGGAACTCTTTTGGTTCACGACCTTCTCCTTTAGGAGCTCGTGGTGTTGATTCTGGCTTAGGTTGTGTCTGCTTAATGGATAAGCTAATCTTACCTTTTTCATCTACACTAAGAACTTTAACTTTAACGGTGTCTTGTTCCTTAATAAAATCTGAAATATTTTCCACATATTCATTTGCTACTTCTGAAATGTGTACTAACCCAGTTTGTTTGTTACCTAAATCGACAAACGCACCAAATTTTGTGATACCCGTAACTGTGCCTTCAAGAACACTACCAACTTCAATGGCCATGCTAACCCGATGTCCTCCTAAATTCAAAAAAACTGCTGTTGCACCTAATCTATGCATACTACGTTCATTATATAGGTCTATGAAAAACCTTGTCAACTGCTATTTCACGAATGTCCTAGCTTACTTTACACTTTGCTATACGCTTTATTTTACGTAGGGTACCTCGCCTGGTTTTACGAGGCCCAATTCTTCACGCGCTACCTCTTCAATCGATTTAGGATCTTGTAAACGTTGACGCTCTTGTTCTAACACTTCATTCCGTTCTTTTAAATCCTTAATCTGAAGTTCTAATTGTTGTTGCTGTTGTTTAATAACATAAATCTCATAGCCCGTGCGGACAACAAAAAATATGCCAAATACAACAACAATAATCTGTAACCAAAACACAATGGGATTTCGTCTAGGTTGTGGTCGTTTGCGCTTCGTATTTTTTGTTCTCGCCTCTTCCGCCATGACTGTACCTCTTTGTCTAACAACCTTGTGAATGAACCTATTATAACATCATTATAAACGGGGTTCAATTACATTTTAACGGCTTTTGACAAGACCTTACGACTCTAGTTCAGCAATGCGTGCCCCAATGGTCTGACCACGAAACGTAAAATGTGGATACAACTCTTTGAGGGGAATTAACACAAACGTGCGATCCCATAAATACGGATGGGGAATGGTAAGCGCCTCCGTAGCCACCGTTAAAGGGGCACCCCCTTCTGTTTCAGCCCAAACAATATCCAAATCAAGCGTTCGTGGCCCCCAATGAATAATTCGTTGTCGCCCAGCCGCTTGTTCTAACTGTTGCATACCTTGCAACATAGCCTCAGGCGCTAATGAGCTCACTACTTTGGCAACACCATTGAGAAACGGCCCTTGTTCCGTATTGCCCCACGGTGGGGTTTCCAACCAAGTCGAAGCTTCAACAGAGATAATCCCGGCCTGTTGCTTTAATCCAAGAATAGCTTGATCTAAATAGGCCTGTCGATCACCTAAATTGGAACCTAAACTAATATAATACACATAGTTCATATCATATCCTCAGCTACGCTGTTACCTCTAATTCTGTTAACTAATACAAGCTCCTGTTAATGGCCCATTAATATAAGCTCCTATTTATGGCCCATTAACACAACCAAACAACTACGACTTAACAGTCATATAGAAGCCAATATATTACATTTGACCACGGGTAATGGTAATCTCCGCGTAATCTAACATGCCAGGAATCGGCACCGCAGGCTTACGAACGGCTACCGCTAACCCTACAATACCACGATAGTTATTCCATAGCTCATCAGCAATCAAAGTGCCCACCTTTTCTAATAATTTTTGTGGTGCCCCTGTTACAATACGTTCTACCGTATTATAAATTTCTACATAATTAATAGAGTCTTCCAATAAATCGGACTGTCCCGCTTTTGTCAAATCTGTCACAATCGTCACATCTATAAAAAAACGTTGACCTTGGCTTGTTTCAGACGCTAAATTGCCATGATAACCAAAAAAGCCCATGTTTTTTAAGACAATCTTATCCATTAAAACTCTCCTCTCAACAAGGCATCTGCCACAGTCAAGGCCTTCTTATGCATATCCACATTATGAACGCGCACCATGTCAATACCTTGGATTAAGCCTGTAATACAAGCAGCCACCGTACCTTCATCCCGTTGATCTGCAGGGCAGTCGTTAAGCATAGCACCAATGAAACGTTTACGACTTGGCGCCAATAACACAGGATATTCATAGGCCGTCAATTCCCCTAAGCGCTGCATAACTTCAATATTTTGTGCCCCCGTTTTACCAAAACCAATACCTGGATCTAGCCAAATATTTTGAGGCATAACCCCTTCTTTTAACGCAATATCCACCGAAGCAAAGAAAAAGGCTTTCATATCTTCAATAATATCGCCATATTCTGTATTATCTTGGTTATGCATGATAATAACTGGTACTTTATGTTTAGCGGCTACCGCTGCAATATCAGGATCATAACGAAGGCCCCAAATATCATTTAGAATATGGGCCCCATGAGAAAGGGCATAATCCGCCGTTTCAGCACGATAGGTATCAATAGATACAGGCACCTTAGATGCCGCTAAAACAGGTTCCAATAAAGCTTCCATACGGCTAATTTCTTCAGCCACGGAAATATGAGTATGACCAGGCCGTGTAGATTCTACGCCTAAATCGATAACATCCGCTCCTTGCGCTACCATTTCTTTGGCATGCGCTACAGCTGCTTCAGGATTGTTGTATTTACCTCCATCAGAAAAAGAGTCTGGCGTGCCATTTAGAATCCCCATAATAAGGGTGCTATTATTTAATTCTAAAGTCTTGCCATCACTCCATTTATAACTGCGTCGTTTGAACATCTGCCGTACCTCCTAATATAGCCATAGCTTCTTCCCGAAGCTGACCAGTCTTACTTAGTACGCCGCGACATTCCATTGTCACCACTGCCGTACCTTGTTGCAATTCGCCTTTAATAAGCATGCATAAATGGGTGGCTTTAATACGCACCACCACACCTTCTGCTTGTAAATCCGTGGCAAGGGCCGTTGCAATTTCACGAGTCATACGCTCTTGCAACTGCGGACGTTTGGCAAATACATTCACTAAATCACTCAGCTTACTTAACCCTGCTACGCGACCATCCTTTGGTTGATAAACAATATCTACATGACCAAAGAAGGGCATCAAATGATGCTCGCAAACGGAGTAAAAGGGAATATCCGTGACGGCTACTAAGCCTTTATACTCAGTAGGGAAAATCTCGCCCCATATATCCGCGCTTTTAACCTGCCTGCCGGAAAACAATTCTTCATATAAAGCAGCTACGCGCTTTGGTGTTTTTTCCATACCAGCCGCTTTTAAATCAATACCCAAAGCTGTTAAAAATTGAGCAATGCCCTCACTGGCCTGTTCCTTCATAACAAGACCTCCTATACGATCTTAGTGGTCCAATCCTCCACATTCCACTCATCAGTAATCCAAGAGCGATAAAATTCTGGTTCATGGCTTACCAATAAAACCGTTCCTTTAAAACGACGTAGGGCGTCAGCTAGTTCCTCTTTAGCTGCCACATCTAAATGATTTGTCGGTTCATCTAACACCAATACATTATAGGACTCTTGCATCAGCTTGCAAAGTCTTACTTTGGCGTTTTCACCGCCTGATAACACACGCATCTGACTCGTAATATGTTCATTCGTTAAACCACAACGAGCTAACGCCGCCCGCACTTCCGCATTGGTCATAGCCGGATAGGCGTTCCAAATATAATCAAGCGCCGTCATATCATTATGAGCGCTATCCTCTTGCTCAAAATAACCGACTTGCAAAAAGTCGCCTCGTTCTACCTTGCCAGCAAAAGGCTGAATTAAACCTAGCAAGGTTTTAAGTAAAGTTGTCTTACCTAAACCATTCACCCCACGAACAGCTACCTTCTGCCCTCGCTCTAAGGACACTTTAACCGGCTTCGTCAAGGCCTCATTATAACCGAGCACCAAATCTTCACTGGTCACGATGAAACGACTAGGCGTGCGCCCTTCTTTAAAGCCAAAGGACACGTCCAAATGAACCTTTGGTTTTTCCAATAAATCCATTTTTTCTAAACGTTTAGCTCTCGAATTAGCCATGCCACGAGTTGCTACGCGGGCCTTATTACGTTGGATAAAGTCTTCCATGCGCGCAATCTCTTGTTGCTGTCGCTCATACGCTTTTAAGGCTTGCGCCCGCTGCACTTCATAGGCCGCTAAAAACTGCTCATAGTTACCCGTATAGCGCGTCAACTGCGCCTGTTCAATATGATAAATCACATTGACTACAGAATTCAAAAACTCCATATCATGAGAGATGAGAATAAATGCATTTTCATAGGCCTGTAAATACGATTGTAGCCACGCAATATGTTCCACATCTAAATAGTTCGTCGGTTCGTCTAATAATAGGATAGTCGGCTTTTGTAATAATAGCTTAGTCAGTAGTACCTTCGTGCGCTGACCACCACTCAACTCATTCACCAAACGGTCAAGCCCAATATCCACCAAACCTAACCCTTGCGCCGTCCGTTCAATGGTAGCATCAATTTCATAGAACCCTCGTTGCTCTAATTCTTCTTGCCACTCACCAGTTTTCGCTAGCAATTCATTCATACGATCTTCGTCACAATCTGTCATTTCATTATAAGCAGCTTGTAACTGAGCATCTAACTCAAATAAATCACTAAACGCATCGCGCAATACATCGCGAATCGTCTGGCCTTCAGCTAGCACACTGTGCTGATCTAAATAACCCACCGTGCCTTTATTAGACCAAGTAACCGTCCCTTCATCAGGCAAAATTTTACCCGTAATAATATTTAAAAAGGTGGATTTACCTTCGCCATTAGCACCAATCAAGCCCACATGTTCCCCTTTTAACAAACGGAAGGAGGCATCGTCTAAAATTTGACGCGCACCAAAGCCATGGGTCACATGGGATACTGTTAATACACTCATCAGTCATCTCCCAACACGTATATCTAATGTAAAAGCCGCCTGAAACAGACGGCTTTATTAACCATATTATATTTTACCTTTATTTTGTAGGTATGTCAAAAACGCCAACTATAACCATTACTTTCAGTCATAATATACGCTCTTAACAGTCAAGTTTAACAATCACTCTTTTTTATCAGTTACCCTTTACCATGATATTGCCACCAATGGCGTAGAGCCATAATGGCCATAATATGAGCGCCTTTTTGAATGGCTTCTAGACCGGCAGGCGAACCAGTAGCCGCTGCAAATTCAGGGGTATGAAGTCCCATATGTTCACCAATAGCTAAGGTTAATTGCACGGTAGGCACCACCTGCGATACATTACCCATATCGGTACTGCCTTCCGCCAAATTATCTGGTAACAGAGTCGGTTTCGCATCCCATTCTGTCATGACTGTCTCTGCTAGCTGGCGCCACGTTTTATCTTCCCGTAAATCTTTAAAAAGCGGTTCATAATGACGATAAGCTACGGTCGCACCTTTGGCCTTAGCAATTCTTACAGCCGCCTCTTTAATAGTTGGCAAGACAGTATCTTCTAGAAAAGTCACCGTATGAGCCCGCACCGTCATATGCAAGGTAGCTCTAGATGGAATCATGTTGGACGCCTCCCCCGCTTCAGTAAATATTTGACCAATCACCACTTCTGATCCCCACAGAGCCTTTAAACGATTCACTTCACTATATAAAGCAACGGCACAATCAAGGGCATTCACGCCTCGGTCTTCTAAATCAGCTACATGTGCCGTTCGTCCATGAAACACGACTTCCAAAGGATGGCTCGCTAAAGAGGAACCACCGAGTTCGTTCACATCCGCCGGATGCGTTAATAAGGCCCCTTTATAACCATTAAACACGCCTGCATCGGCCATAAATACTTTACCACCTACAGTTTCTTCGGCAGGACACCCAAAAAAGGTAGTCAACGCTTCTGGCACCGCGGCCGCAAACCCAAGAGCCGCCCCCACACTCATAGCGGCAATCAGATTATGACCACAACCATGGCCTAAGCCTGGCAAGGCATCATACTCACCAAGAAACGCCATTTTATAAAGGTCGTCCTTCTCAGGCTTTACCAATGCTGTTCCTACACCACTAGGCCTAGCACTACTAGCACTAGGACTTATTATACCACCTTTATCGGCTCGCAAAGACGTTGCCAATTCGGGAATTTCACCACCACTTACATCAACAGTCACTGCAAAGCCGTGCTGCACTAATAATTCACGGATAGCCGCTACCGCTTTATGCTCTGCCAAACCAAGCTCTGGATTTTCATGCAAATACTTGGCTAAATCAATGAGCGCCCCTTCCGCCCCTTTTATGGCCTGACGAAGTCGTTGCTCACGAGCTTCCAGCAATTGATCAGGCTCTAGTATGTCTTCGCTATACGCCATGACTATGCCGTCCTTTCCTAACTATTTATGTCAACGTTTACCTTAAGGCCCATTAATGTGGCAAAATTAATAATGTATTAGATATAGCTCTAAAACTTACATAAGCCCCTAACGGTAAGGCCCAATGAGGTGAACCATGCCCAGTAGGCACATAACAAACAAATGGTTCTGGCGCCTCTGCGGAACGTTCAGCCAACATATAATCCAATACGTGAGCCCCGATTTCATATATTTCATCCTCAGGATCCCCTTCACACTGGGTAAAAGTGCCTAAAGCTACCCCCTTAACTTGACTGAGCACGCCTTGCCAGCGAAGCTGTTGCAACATGCGGTCAATTTTATAAGGAGCTTCGCCAATATCTTCGAGCAATAAAATCGCATCGCTCCAATCGGCCGTAGCTGGCGCATAAGGTGTACCACCTAAGCTACATAACATAGCTAAATTGCCACCTAATAGTCGCCCTTCTTCCATAGTAGCGCCAATAAAGCCACGTGGTGGCGCCAATAAAGGCTCTATCACCGAAGTTCGACCTTCTAATAAATCAAATAAATGCGCTAAATCCGTTTCACGATCTGGCTTTACCCAATCTACCCCCATAGGGCCATGATACGTAATCAAACGACTATAGCGCCCTATGGCGCAATGTAGAGCTGTACAATCACTATAGCCTACGAAGGGTTTAGCAGATTGACGAATCCCTTCATAATCTAATAGATGTAAATAGCGCACAGAACCATAGCCACCACGCAAAGCAATAACCGCCTCACAAGCTGCGGTAGTCATTAATTCATTAAATTCCTGAGCCTGCTCCTCAGGCGTACCGCCATACAGGCCCTGACGATAACAACTGGGCCCAAATAACACCTCATAGCCACGCGCCTTTGCTAGCCTTTCAAGGTGAGCTAAATCCTCTTGCGCCGCTGACGCGGGGGCCGTAAAGCCCAACGTCATGCCAGGCTTAATTTGTTTAGGCCATATCCAATCCATGTCAACCTCCTACTAACCTATATAGGGCTCTTTTATTTCCGATAGGCCTCTTTAAAATCTATCGTGCCTAAACTGGACCAGAAGAAACCATCAATCGTGTCACGCACCACATAGGGCGTAGTGGTGAAATAAATAGGTAGTACTACGGAATCGTCAAATATCATAGCTTCTGCTTCATGCATCAATTGACTGCGAACCTTCAAGTTTGTGGTATTATGCACCCGTTCCATTAAGGCATTATAGGCTTCGCTATGATATTGGGCATCGTTCGCTTCGTCTGAAAAAACATCTAAAAAGGTTTGTGGATCCGCATAATCACCAATCCAAGAAGCTCGTGCTACCTGATAATGACCTTCTTCACGATTGGCCATAAATACCTTAGTTTCCTGATTCTGCAAAGCTACCGTAGCCCCTATTTCATTTTGCCAAATCGCCTGCACTGCTTCAGCAATAGCTTTATGCATTTCATTCGTATTATACAAAATCGTCACTGGTGGTAGCGGTTTATTAGGACCATAGCCAGCGTCTTGCAATAAACGCTTCGCCTCTACCACATTATAAGCTACTAAAGGGCCCCCTTCCTTGCGAAAATCCTGGCCCGTAGCTTCATCAGTAAGGCCTGGTGGTACAAAGGCATAGGCTGGCGTTTTCCCCCCATGTACGATAGTATCTACAATCACCTTGCGGTCAATCACTAGTGAAAAAGCTTTGCGCACCAATGGATTATCAAAAGGTGGCGCTGTAACATTAAATACATAATAATACGTCCCTAGCGATGGAGCCACTTTGAAAAGGCCCAATTCACTAAGACGCGCTTGGTCCGCCACCGGCGGTTCCACCATAATATCGGCAGCGCCCCCTTCGACTAAGGTTAGGCGCGTGCTTTGAGATTCACTAATGGGCCACTCCATAGCCTCTAAACGAACCTTAGCAGCATCCCAATATCGCTCATTTTTAACAAATTGTAACTCTGCACTATGTTGCCATTTTACCAATTTAAAAGGCCCATTACCAATCAAGGTATCCGCTTTAGTAGCCCAAGTATCAGGCGCCGCTTCTACAATATCGGCCCGTACCGGATAATAGGCGTGAAACGCCGTTAACCCTAAAAAATAAGGAGCTGGCGCTACTAACGTCACCACCAAGGTATGGTCATCAATCGCTTTGACGCCCACTTCATCAGCACTCGCCTTTTCCGTGTTATACGCTTCGCCATTTTTTAGTACATATAGCATATACGCATTATTAGCAGCCACCGCTGGATTTAAAGCTCGTTTCCAAGCATATTCAAAATCCTGCGCCGTAACGGGCTTACCATCAGACCACTGAGCATTAGCTCGGATTTTAAACGTATATACTAAGCCATCTGCCGAAATAGTCCAAGACTCAGCCATAGCCGGTTCCGGCATGTCCTTATCATTTAACCGAGTTAATCCTTCAAATACAGCCAGTTCCACCGTTGATTCTGGTAACGTTGACGACTTAGCTGGATCCAAGGTAGACGGCTCCTGTTCTAAGGCATAGCGCAATGTATTGGGCGGAATCGTTTCACCACTGCGCGTACAGCCCGCCACCAATGCTATGGTCAGTATGGCTAATAATAACCTAACAAATATTCCTAGTCGTTTCATACACAACTCCTTACCCCTCTGTTATGGTAGTGAATTTTCTAAAAAATCTTTCATAATGTCTCCCAGCTTAGCCCCTAAGGGAATCCCCTCTGAATTAGGCACCTGTGAAATAAAAACATTTAAACCAAATGTACCTTTTACCAACGGTAAAATACCTCCATCGTGCTCTACATCCTCTAGCACTCCCGTTTTATGATGAAATACGACTTCTTCCCCCCAATAAAAGGGCAATTTATCACGAAATTGCTGTCGTCCTAACAACTGCCACATTTCATGTCCTAACGGCCCCGTTTCACGGCAGCGATAAATATATTCATAAAGAATCATTAAATCTAGCACGGTCATCACATTTTCCCGCCCTTGAGCACGCGCCTCCGCGTCCATCATATACCGTAATAGCTTTGTTTCCTTTAAGCCTAAAGACTGAGCAAATTCATTGATAGTCTCCATACCCAGATGATGAATTAAAAGATTGGTTGCCCAATTATCGCTAAGCACCATCATAAGACGGCACAGCTCTAAATAGGTAAAACGATGATGCACATCTAACTCCTGCAAAGCACCACCGCCCCACACGCGCGGTACATTCCGTAACCCCACCGTATCTTGTAAATTTAAAGTGCCTGCCATCGCCTTGCTAAACAAAGTAGCCATAATCAGCACTTTAATCATGCTTGCACTGGCATGAACAGTTGTTATCCCTCGACCTGCAATTTCAGCCATAGGCAATTCATCATCCAAACGAGCTACCAAATAGGAAATACGCCCTTTAGGCGCCCATTGGTCAATACATGCATTTAATGCGATTTCTAAGCCTTTACCGGCTAGTATTTTTTCCATATTCCTTTGCCTACTTTCTCATTTCTATGCTTCATACCCTAGCGTCGCCAACAAGCTACCTTTTGCTCACCACGGACAACTAATGGTGGTTTAGCTTCTTCACACTGCGCTATTTTCTCTGGACAACGCGAAGCAAATGGACATCCCCATAGGTCTGCTAAAGGACTAGGCACTTCGCCAGTTAGTACCGGACCAATCGTCATATGTGGGGCTAACGGCGCATTTAACTTAATTAACGCTTGCGTATATGGGTGTAAAGGCGTTTCATAGACAGCCTGAGTAGGCCCTTCTTCTACAACACCCCCTAAATACATAACGGCAATCCGTTGGCTCACATAGCGAACCATATTCAAATCATGAGAAATAAAGACATAGCTAATACCTTGTTCTGCTTGTAATCGTTCTAATAAGGATACTATTTGTACTTGAATAGATACATCCAACGCAGAAATTGGCTCATCACAAATAATGCATTGCGGGGAACTAATGAGCGCCCGACCAATGCCGATGCGTTGTCGCTGACCACCGCTAAATTCATGAGGATACCGTTCCCCCTGAGCTTTACTCAAACCAACTTGTTCTAAAATGTCATCCACTTTAGCTTGCTTAGCAGTTTCACTTAACGACGTCCCTGTAGTCGCCCGTACCGTTAATGGCTCTAATAAGCTTTGTCGCACTGTCATACGTGGATTTAACGATGCATAGGGATCTTGAAACACCATCTGAATATGACTAAGCACATGGTCTGTATCAGCAGGCCCTGTAATTTCACGTCCAGCCACCAGGACCCGACCAGCCGTCTTAGGATATAAACCCATAAGCGTACGTCCAAAGGTGGATTTCCCACAACCCGACTCACCAACAAGACCTAAGGTTTCACCAACGCCTTGGTGCAAAGACACTCCGTTCAAAGCGTGTACCACTTGTTGATGTTGCTTCAAAAGACCACGACGTACGGTAAAATGCTTGGTTAAATTCTCGGTTTCCCAAATATTCATACGTTCACCGCCTTTTTCTCAGCTTGAAGCCAACAACGAACCCCTTCAGTTAGACTCGGCATTTCACGGGCACACACGCGCATAGCTTGCTTACACCGCGGATGGAACGCACACCCCTTAGGGAGACTAAACATATCGGGCGGTTGGCCGCCAATGGCTTGTAACGTAGTCGTAGCACTCGTTGGCAAAGACCCTAACAAACCTTGCAAATACGGATGTTGTGGCTTACCTAACAAATCTTCAACCGTGCCGGTTTCCACCACTTGGCCTGCGTACATAACTGACATGCGATCACATAATTGTGCAATAACTCGCAAATTATGGGAAATAATCAACAACCCCATATGCTCTGTTTTAACTAACTCTTTTAATAATAATAAAATTTGTGCTTCCGTAGTAACATCTAAAGCCGTTGTCGGTTCATCGGCGAGCAATAGTGTTGGCCGACCTGCTAACGCCATAGCAATAACCACTCGTTGACGCATTCCACCGCTTAATTCATGTGGATATTGTGTCAAACGGCGCTTCGCATCGGCGATGCCTACTTTCGTTAATAACTCTAACGCAGCCGCTTCTTCATCAGCAATCGTTTCATTATGCCGTTTAGCCCCTAGACGAAGCGATTCCTTTAACTGAGTACCAATGGCTAAAATTGGGTTTAACGCCGTCATAGGATCTTGAAACACCATGGCTATGGTAGTGCCACGTAATTGTCGCCACTGTGCTTCACTATATTGTTTGCACTCTTCACCTTGCACCAGCAAGGAATCTACCGTAACTGTTGCTCGATCAGTAGGTAACAAACCCATCAAAGACTGTAACGTTACAGACTTACCACAACCCGATTCCCCTACTAAGCCCACAACTTCACCAGGCTGAACCGTTAAGGATACACCACGCACCGCTGGAACCGGTCCTGCAAAAGTATGAAACGTAACAGCTAAATTAGCTAAGACGACTAACGGTGTTGCCTCCTTCTGTAAGGCTAAAGACGTTGTGTCTTTCTTTACTGCTAAAGTCATTGTATCCTTCGATACGGCCCCCCGTTCATTATGTATAGCTGTCATCGTTTCACCTCCCCTTTCGGATCTAAGGCATTGCGCAACCCATCACCAAAGAACGTAAAACCAAGCATCGTAATCCCTATAGCCAAAGCAGGGGCAATTAACTGAAACGGATAGGACCGCATAGAATTAATGCCTTCTGCAGCCAAAACACCCCAACTAGCCATCGGTGCATTAACACCTAAACCAATAAAACTTAAAAAAGCTTCTGTAAAAATAGCTTCAGGAATAGCTAAGGTCATAGTAATGATAATTGGCCCTACACAATTAGGTAACATATGACGAAATAGAATACGCCATGCCGGTACCCCCATTGAGCGCGCCGCCAATACATATTCTTCATTTTTCAAAGTAACAATCTGGCTACGTACAATTCGAGCCATCGTAAGCCAGTAAGCAATCCCTAAGGCAATAAAAATGGAAGTTAAACCAGGGGATAACACTACCATGAGTAAAATAACATAGAGCAATAAAGGAATACCATATAAAATATCTACAAAGCCCATCATCAAGCGGTCCACTTTACCACCGAAAAAGCCAGCTACACTACCATAAATAACGCCAATCACAAGATTAATAGCCGCCGCAACAAAACCGACCGCTAACGAAATGCGTGCCCCATAAACTACGCGCACATATAAATCACGACCTAGCGTATCTGTACCAAACCAGTGTTCACTAGATGGCCCTTGATTAGCTTGCGCTAAATTTTGATCAGCATAGGTATAGGGCGATAGCCAAGGCCCTACAATAGCTAATAGGAGCATACATATAATAATAAAAAGCCCCACTAAAGCCAGTTTATTTTCTTTTAGCCGTTGCCAAGCATTGGGGCGCGGACGATACGCCGTTTCAGTGGCTACCGCCGTAGGGGCTAATGGTAAAAAATCATCAACAGCTCTCATGGCGCATCCTCCTCTTCCATCGTTACCCGTGGATCCACTAAAGGATACACTAAATCCACTAATAAGTTAAAACCAACCACAAGGGCACTATAAAAGATAGTAACCCCTAAAATAACGGTATAATCTCGATTATAAATAGAGGTTACAAAATACTTACCTAAACCAGGAATAGCAAAGATAGTTTCCACAATGAAACTACCTGTCAATAACGCCGCTGCTAAAGGGCCTAAATACGTAAGTACTGGCAATATAGCATTGCCTAAGGCATGTTTCAAAATAATCGTACTATTAGCTAGGCCCTTGGCTCTAGCCGTTTTAATGTATTCCTGTTGCAACACTTCTAGCATAGTGGCTCGCGTTAAACGAGCAATAAACGCCATGGGCTGTGCGCCTAACGTCAAAATAGGCAATACCATATAAGCTGGGCCCTTCCAAAGCGCCACTGGGAAAATAGGCCATACAAAGCCTAGCCAATACACTAATACGGCCCCAATAATGAAAGTGGGTACCGAGATACCAAGCGTCGAGCCAAAAGTAATTAAATAATCCAGCCAAGTATTAGGTTTCAAAGCACTGCCTATACCCGCTGTCACGCCAGCTAACACAGCAAACAACAACGCACCTAGCCCCAATTGAGCCGACACAGGAAAGGACTCACTAATAATATCATTGACTGAGCGACCTAAATATTTATAGGAAGGCCCTAAATCTAATTGCACCACATGTTTCATATAATCGGTATACTGTTGCCACACGGGATCATTGAGGTGATACGTTGCCTCAATGGACGCTTTAATCTGTGGTGGCAATTTCTTCTCTTCCGTAAATGGCCCACCAGGAATGGCATGCATGAGCATAAATGTAATCGTAATAATAGCCCACATAACCACTATGGCGCCCACTAAACGTTTTAGCAAATAGGTCCCCACTATAATCACACTCCTTAGTTGATAATATGTATATATCTATTATACACGAGTCTACGTGATTTCCTATGATAGAATATAGAAACCGTCACATGTGTTCTGTATACATTAATAAACAAAGCTCCATCTGTCCTATACAAAATATAAATTCTGTATATTTACATATGACACACAATTTTCTACAATGTATTTCATACAAAAGAACCTAGTGTAGTCATTTCTTACGAACACGAACTATACTATGGTAAAGAAAAGAGGTCTATACATGAAAAATCCAGTTCCCGTTGTACTGTCTATCCAAGATATGAGTTCCATTGGCCGTTGTTCCTTAACCGTAGCAATGCCACTGTTAAGTGCCTTTGGCTCTCAAGCGGTACCTTTTCCCACCGCTTTGTTATGTAATCATTTAGAATACCCAAACTATGAAATGGTAGATTTCTCTGAACATCTTCGTCCTTTCATGGATTGCTGGGAAAAAAATAATATTACCTTTGATGCCATTCAAAGTGGCTTCCTCGCATCACCTGATCAGATTCATATTGTAATCGAAGCCATTGAACGGTTTGGTAAAGACAAGCTGATTATCGTAGACCCTGCTATGGCTGACGATGGCAAACTCTATGCCGTATACAATGATACAATGGTGCAAGAAATGCGCAAACTCATTGCTCATGCCCATATTATTAAACCAAATTATACCGAAGCGAGCTTCCTCTTAGGTCATGCTTATGAACCTGAAACAGTAGATGAAGCTAAAATTCGTCAATTATGTAAAGAACTTCACGACTTAGGTCCTCGCCACGTCATCATGTCAGGCGTGCCTCATCAATCCGAAGCCGTAGTAGCTGTATACGATGGTGAAACCGATGATTTACAAATTGTAAGCACTACCTTAGTACCCGTTAAAGCCCATGGCACTGGCGATATTTTCACCGCTGTATTAACAGGCGCCCTAATGCAAGGTTATGATACCTTAGAGAGTGCTAAGATTGCAGCTAACTTCACTACTGATGCGGTAAAATATACACATGAAACAATCGGTTCCATGCGTGACGGGTTACTATTTGAACGCCTCTTAGGACGTTTAACTAACTTAATAAAATAAGAGGAGGTCCTCAACGTTGAAATTTTCAATTCGTGATGTAATTTATATCGGTATGCTATCGGCCCTTTGTGCCTTAGCCACTACCTTGTTAATACCATTACCTACCGGTGCTATGGTACACCTAGGGTCAGCTGCACTCTTTACTATTTCGGCTTTATTTGGTGGCCTTTATGGCGGTCTAGCTGGCGCCATTGGTTCTGGCCTTTTCGATTTAGTGATGGGTCATTCCGCCTATACCCTATTTTCCATTGTGATTAAAGGTATTTCCGGATTAATCGTAGGTTACTTAGTAGTAGGGTTTCGTCCTAATCCTAAAAAAGCCCGTGAAACAACTTGGCTTCGCCTTTTATTCGCTATGCTCGTAGGTAGTGTCTGGACAGCCCTAGGATATTTTGTCGCTTGGGAATACGTACTTAACAGCTTTGCTGCTGCCGTAAGTCGTTTACCAGCTACCTTCTTAACCAGTGGCGTAGGCATCATAGTTGCCCTTTTCTTAGTAAAGGCCCTACGTAAAGTCATTCACAAATAATCTATCGTATGTAGAAATAACCCTACATGCAATAAGATTCCTATATATCGGTATCTTTCCTTTTTAAGGACCTATATCTCTCAAAAACGGCACAGGAGCTTCTCCCTCCTGTGCCGTTTTATTATGGCAGGTATCCCCTTTTCTCCCCCTTTTTTCATCTAATACTTATTTTTTCTAGTCATATATCATCATTTCGTGGTATAATAATAAAATTGAAGAACAAGAAAAGGAAGATTTCATGGATATTTTATTTAATGTAGGCCAAGCCTTCGTAATGGGACTGATTGCCTTTACAATTACACGCTGGGGCTATGTACATAACATTAAAATATTACTTCTCCAAGGGCGACTCAATCGGTTCCAATTTTTAATCGGACTCATTGGTCTTACCTTGGTAGTTAGCCTATTTAACAATCTCATTAGCACCTTAATGAATAATGTGGTTATTTTAGTATCCTATTGGGGTGTCCGCCTATTAGGTTTCTTAGGTCATACAGTGATTCTATCGCTCTACTACGTCCTCTACGCACGACGTGTACAAGACTTTTCACTCCATGGTATAGTAGGCATTTGTTGGTGTATATTCATTGCTTTCACCTATCCCTACTTGCCTATTAAATCTACCAGTGCAGCCTTTATGGTCATCATCTGGATTGTAAACCTAGCCCTATTAGTCATTCCAGGCACAAATAAAGCCAATCGCTATGGTGCACCTGCTATTTGGCCGGCGAAACGAACAAGACGATAAAGATAATATATAGAGAGGCCTTTAGCCTAATTTCTGCGATTTTTAGCATACAAAAAGAGAAGCCCACCTTCTGTAGCGACCATTGTTGCAAAGCAACTCGGGTCGTGAAGAAGGGGGGCTTCTCTTTATATGCTACCTAAATTTAGACTAAGGTATTTTTATTTACAGTTCTTTAAGGTAAACACCAATTCATTAATAGATGCGCTCAAGGAATCCATTTTGTGTTCTAGCCGAATTAATAAATAAGCGGCCACCACCATAGGAAATCCGTAATTTGCCGTAGCTGTTAAGATTGCTTCCATAAAAAACACCTCCTCACTGTTATACATTCCAGCGAGGAGGTGTTGTAAAGTTTAGCGAATGAGCAACATCCATTCTAATAAAGTACATACAATATACGCAATAATAAACTTAATTTTTTGTTTGCGATCTCGATCTTCATCGGCAATTTTTAAACGCTGCGCTAAGAAACGTTTATCACGAATCTGGAGCAATAAATCGCGAATACTAGCCTGGCTTTTTTCATCCACTTCTTTGCCATTTTTCTTTAATGCTTGTTGCTGAATTAAAATACGTCGCTGAAGTTTGCGCATTTGTATCTTAATATTATTATGAACAAACACACTTTGCCATTTTTTACGCGAATCAAAGTACATGTAAATATACCTTGGAATGTTCATTACAATAAAACTAATGCACAAGATACCTAACGAAATTAAGAAGTAGGTAGAAAAAGAAAATTCTATCGTTTCCGTTGGCAAGTAGTGATGTAAAATAACAAAACTAATCCAAACCCCAATTGGCAACAGTAAGGCCGCTGCCATATCAATAGAACGAACCCAACTTGTTTTTACCGGCACTTCTGGCACATTGTAGGTTTCTACTTCATCGCGAAAGGCATAATATTCTAAGCGCAATACCGATTGTTCCGTACGAGCATTGATTAAAATAGCAGGCCCCTTAGCTTCTGGACAACGATTTGGCCAAGCAATTAAACGGCGAATCGGACTATCTGGGGCTAAGTCGAAACGAATAATCCCCTTCTTTTCAAAACGCAACGTAGAGCTATCATCACCAATTTCAAAGGGATTAAAGAAGGTTCCTAAAAGGCTTAAACTCCAATTCCCTAAGAGATGAACAATCGTATTTAAAATGAAACCACCCATATCCACATCAGACATATTGAGTTTCACCGAAAAGCTCGACGCATAATCATCAAACCAAAAATCTTCTATTGTAAATTCTATGGTAATTACGTTACCTAAGGTTGTAATAATCCCTAGATATACTTTATTATTAGCTTCAAATTCAAATGTAACAGAATAAAACAACCAATGATTGCGCAATTGTGCTTTGAGGATACGATTAATCGCATCTTCTTCTACATTGATAATGCGATGATCATATAAATCGACCTCACTAGGCGTCGACAAAGTTGTCTCAACAGGCACAGGCGTAGCAGTCTCCACTGTCTGCTTGCGTGATCTAGCTGTCATCGATTCTGCTATCTCCAATAATCGCGTGACTAGATTATTCATAACGCCTCCTATGGATTTAGCACGTTGTTAACATTCCAATTATACCATAAGACGTCCTATTTTTGAACCATATACCCTTACACCGTTTCCATCGATAATTTGCGGTATGCATAAAAAGCCCCACGTTTAGCCATAAGGGCCTCATAAGAACCGTCTTCTACAATGCGGCCCCCTTCAAGGAATAAGATGCGATCCATCTTTTCTAAGCCACCCAAATGATGGGTAATATAAAGCACCGTCTTATCTTTCATAAGAGCATATAAGGAATTTTGTAACTCCTGGCGAACGACTTGATCTAACCCTTCTAACGGTTCATCTAACAATAGTACAGGGCTATTGCGAAGCCACAAACGAGCCAATGCAATTCGTTGTCGCTGTCCCCCACTAACACCAGCACCACCACTGCCAATAATTGTTTTTAACCCTTGTGGTAATGTCTTAACCCAAGCTGTAAGGGCCGCAAAGTCAAGTGCTTTAGCTAATTCCTCATCAGTCGCCTTCGGCTTAGCTAGGCGAATATTATCCTCTACCGTAGCATGGAATAAATAGGTGTCTTGCGTTAAAGCACCATAAAAATCGCGAGCTCGTGCTATAGGTAATGTCCGCAATTCTTTGTCATTCAGATAGATATGGCCTTCATAGTCATAGAAGCGCTCCAACATAGTAAGCAAGGTAGTTTTACCAGACCCACTAGGCCCTACGATAGCTACCTTTTCACCAGCCTTAATATGCAAAGACATATGTTGATACACATACTCTCTATCATAGGCAAAATTTACATCTTCTAAACGAATTGCCACGGCCCCTGATGGCACATCACCGTCGCTACGACTATCCTCAACAACGGGTGGCTGTTCAGCCAACTGAACTAATCGTTTCATAGCTGCTAAACTTTCACGCCCATGATACCAGGCAATAGTTAATGGCCCTAGGGCTTCAAAGTACGATTGTAACGAAATCGCCACCACTGCAATAAAGATGCCTGCTTGCTGGCTCCCCTGTGCCCAAGGAATCATAATAATCGCCCCTGCCACCATGGTCAACTGCGTCAAACCTAAAAATAAAGTATCCCCTAAATTCGTACCCGTATGCACACGCTGTTGTGCCTTCGTCAATTGTTCAAATTGATCACTCACCAATTTGGTAACACGCATTTCTTGCTTATAAGTAATAATATCCATAATCCCCGCTAAGCTTTCGACAATCGTATCTTTTATCGTACTACGATGAGCTAGGACCGCTTCCGTAGCCAATTGATTATGACGATACACCATAAACGGGATAGCCACAGCACCTAAGAAGAAAGCCAGTGCCAATAGCCAAAGCAAGGAATAACTGAAAAAACTCAAGAAATAAAAACCTAACGCCGTCAACAAAATAGCCCCAACCGGCGGTATAATCACACGCAAATAGAAAAATTGTAAGGTTTCAATATCGGCCATAATGCGCCCTAAAATATCACCAGATCCTAAACGATGTAAAGCGGCGGGCATCAAAGGTTCCAGTTTTTTATAAAACCACACCCGCAGACCATAGAGCCCTTGAAACGCCATGTGATGCGATACATAGCGTTCTATGTAACGGCAAACAGCACGACTAATCCCAAAGAAGCGCACCCCTACAATAGATAAACTAAGGGCTGCTAATTCTGGACGTAAAGCCGCTGATGTAATTAACCAAGCAGACGTAGTCAATAAGCCTACATTCATAAATACCGTTAAAAAGGAAAATAACAAACTTAGCCACAGTGAATTGCGAGCAGGCCCTAAAACAGCAAATAAACGACGGAGTGAACGCCAAGTAGAAACTGTACTTGCAGATAAGGCTGTGTTTCCCTCAGCCTGTGGTACTACTGCTGTCACACCCTGTGGTCCTACTGTTGTCACACCCTGTGGTGCTGTAGTTCTCACATCTTGTGGTATTACCGTTGTCACAGCCTGTGTTACAGAACTGCCTCTGTCACAGGATTCACTTGATGTAGTCATAACGCCCATATTGCAGGCCATATTGACTTCACTATTAGCTTGACTATTAGTTTCACTTTTGGCTCGATTATTGGTTTCATGATCAGCTTCAGCATCCGCTACTTCCGTATCGCCTAAGCCAGCATGGACGAGTTCGCTAAAATAACCATTACGAGCCAATAAATTTTCAAAGGAACCTTGTTCCACCAAACGACCTTGCTTCAATACTAATAAAGTATCAGCCCAGCGCATGGTCTGCAAACGATGACCAATTAATAATACAATTTTATCTTTCATTAACCGCTGCAACGCAGTTGCTAAACTTTGTTCGGTCGCTACATCAAGATGCGCCGTCACTTCATCAAGGACTAAAATAGGCGATTGCTTTAAGAACGCCCTAGCAATAGCAATCCGCTGTCGTTGACCGCCCGAAAGGCCTAAGCCACCTTCACCAATCATCGTATCTAATCCTTGTGGCAAGGAATTAACGAAAGTTTCTGCTTCAGCCGCAACAACAGCCGCTTGAATGGCTGCCTCAGAAGCAGCTTGCCCAAAGGCAATATTCTCCCGTAAAGTCCCCCGGAATAAATGAGGTTGTTGTGGTACAAAGGTAACGGCATCACGCCAAGTTTCACTGGCTAAAGCCAACAAATTGGTACCATCCACCATAATTTGCCCTGCCGTTGGCTGCATGAGGCGCAATAATAAATGAGCTAACGTACTCTTGCCTGCACCACTGCCGCCTACCAACATCGTCACTTCACCACGACGTAAAGTAAAATTAATATGTTCTACAGCCCATACCGTTTTCGCACCTACAGAATCAGCTTGCCCATAAGCATAGGATACATCTTTAAAATCAATGCTCTCAATAGATACCTTAGGCTGTAAATGACCAGACGGCGGTTCTTCAATAGGCAGTGCCAAGAAATCATCAATTTTAGCTAAACTTACCTGGCCCGCCATGCCCGTATGGAACGCAGCCCCTAATTGTCGTAAAGGGGCATAAAATTCTGGCGCCAGTAGAAGCACAAAGAAAGCCGGTAAAAACGTTTCATGTCCATAGAGTAAGGCCATCCCCATATAGACAGCAATAAGAGCCGTACTAATGGTGCTAACTAATTCAAGAACTAAAGCTGACAAAAAAGCGACTCGCAACACGCGTAACGTAGAATCTCTAAACTCGGCTGATAAACGAGCAATGACCTCTACTTGTTCTTCCGAGCGGCCAAATAACTTAAGTGTAGCAATCCCTTGAAGCACATCAAGGAAATGGCCGCTTAAAAAGCTCATGCGCTCCCATTGTTCCTTATTCATAGATTCCGCTTTTTTGCCAATCAAAATCATAAAGAAAGGAATTAATGGAAATGTAATTAATAAAATAATAGCTACCCAAGGCGCCGCATCAATAATGGCAATGGCCATAACCAGCGGAATCATCATCGCGTAGAGCATTTGTGGCACATAACGAGCAATATAAGCCTCTACGCTTTCTAAGCCATCCGTCATCAAATGTACTACATCACCATGGCGTTCACCCGTAAACGGCCCTAAGGCTAATAAATGATGCCAAATCTTTTGACGTAAATCTTGTTTAGCTAATACAACCAAACGTCCTGCAGTTCGTTCTTGACAATACGTAGCCACCATGCGAAGCATAATTGCGCCCAACAAGCAACTAAGCGTCCCCCACACCGCCGTCAACGACTGGCCTTCAAAAAATGTTTTTTCAATTAATACTGCAAAGAACCAGGCCTGCCCTACAATGCCCAATGTTCCTAGCAAACTAAAAATCCCTAAACCTATAGCCTTTCCCTTAAAGCGAAGTAACTCTTCGCGAGCGGTTTTGACTATCACGGAAGCCTCCTACTATAAAAAAGGAAATGCACATTGTACAATGTGCATTTCCAACCCGTCCCAATACGACTATGTAAGCCTATTGGGCATACAATCACTGCCCAAAGCAGTTAACTTAATTCTTAATTACCCCAAAGCACAAAGCCGTCATCATTTTCATCAGGGATTTCAACCTTCTTAGGCAATGTCTTAGTAATCACATTACCAGTAGCCGCGTCAATAAGAACATCTTGTTCTACAAGACCTTGTTTGTCATCCGTATGATAAATAGTAACTTCATATTTTACTTTATTTTCTTCTGCTTCTAGTTTCCAACCTTTACTAATCGCATCGCCACCAATATTAGCAACTGCTACTGCTTCTGCTTGTTTTGGTTCGATTACATTTAATGGATTGAACACTTTGCTTGGAATATCTTTTTCTTTACCATCTATTTCTTCTTTTAGGATTTTAGAAGTGATAACATCTACCGAAATTTTATACGTATTTTTCAACGTGTAGCCAGTTACTTCATAAGCAAAACGACCACGATCTGGTTTCAACGTAATCGAATGAACCGCAGAGTTTGGATATTTCGCTAAAAAGATACCTGCTACCTGACGCATTGTCAAAATCATAGACTGATTAGGACCTTCAATACGTAACGTAGGATTTACATCAGCAGCTACAGCCGTTTGTGGTAATGCTACCGCTACTGCACTGACTGCCAAAGCACCAGCTAGCACACTAGCCAAAGACTTCTTCTTCATATAATAACCTCCTGGACTTGTCTGTACATTATTATTCTTTAAGTATACCATAGACTCTTATGAAAACTCAATTTCAAACAAAAGTTTCTCTCATCTATATCGTAAAATCTTACCAAGCTACGCCCTGATATTTCAGGGACCATTTCAGTTCTCTTTCACCGACTTATTTCTCGGCTACGGAGTCTTCCATTTTATGTTCAAGACGTTTATCCACGTCTTCTTTAATTAGTTTATAAATGGTAGCGGCTAACGGTACGCTTAATAAAATGCCAGGTACACCATACAAAGTACCACCAATCGTAATGGCTGCAAATACCCAAATTCCTGGTAGCCCCACTGAGCCACCTACGATGCGGGGATAAATCACATTCCCCTCAATCTGTTGCATCACTACCAACACAATGAGGAAGATTAACGCATCCATCATACTCACCGATAAAAGCATAATAAGACCCATTAAACCACCAATATAGGCCCCTAATAAAGGCACCAACGCCGTAAGCCCAATAACACAACCAATGGTTGTGGCATAAGGTACGGAGAAGCACCACAAACCGATGCCTACCATAATGCCTAAAATAAGGGCATCTAAAAATTGACCAATAAAAAAGCTACTGAACACTTGGCTCGTTACGCGCCATACATGAACAAAGCCCTTGATGCGATGCTCTTTACCATAAGCACGCGCCATACGGCCTAATTGACGACGCAACACTTCTTTATCAAGTAACACATAAATAGCAAAGATAAGGCCAATAACAAAGTTAAAGACCATCTCTACAGTGTCACTCATAGTTTTCACAATGTAGCGACCACTATCAGCGCCAACCTGTCGCAATTGTTCTACTACATTATCAGAAGAAATGGAATTCATAACACCGGATGTAGATAAGTACGGTGTATTATTAATAAATTGATCCACCCATTGAGAAGATTCATTGTACAAATCAGGCAACGCCTGTACGATAATCCCTAAGGAATGAACCAATTGAGGGATTGCCATACGGCCCACTAGAAATATAGCTAATAAAACAGTCAAAATGGCGAGCACCACGCAAACAGGACGGCGAGTTGTGTGTTGCCACCCGCTCACTTTAGTGGGGAAATAAATACGTTCAAACCGTTTCACAATAATGTTTAGCACGAAGGCGATTAAAATCCCCCAAATGAGTGGCATAATCGCATCCATCCCCATACGGAACGATTCCAACACAGAGTCAAATTTAATGGTAAATAAAAATACTAAGCCCCCTAAAATGATAAGGCTAATAATCGACTTATATTCCTTAAAAAAGCTCATTGCTCTCTTTCCTTACACAGTATATTTAATTATTAAAGTAAAAACGAAATAGTCATACACCTAAAATAAACAGCCACTTAATCAGCATAAACTAAGCAAATAAAGCTTGTAATCGTTCTTCATCAAGTAAGGTACCTACCGTAAATGGTCCAAATAAACCAAAGCGAGCACTTACTTCATCAAAACGCATTTCATTGACAATCTTTTTGAATTGTACCGCATCATCCGACATAAGGGTAATGCCCCATTCCCAATCGTCTAAGCCACAAGCACCGGTAGTAAATTCTTTAATCGTTTCTTCGTATTTCTTACCGATTTGGCCATGAGAACGCATCATACGACCTCTTTCAGCACGATCAGTCATGTACCAGTTATCTTCCAAATTACGACGTTTGCTCATAGGATAGAAGCACATATATTTTAAACGAGGAATATGTGGATACAAACGAGCCTGTACTTTTGGATGATTAATATCCGTTTTCATGTAATTACTTACTTCAATAACGGACACAAAGGAAACGGTTGGTTCTAAAACGGCGCCAATAGCTAGTTTACGAAGAGCGATTTCTTTAGCCGTTACGTCTTCCAACGTTGGTTGCAAGAACCAAATTAAAATATCCCCTTTGCCACCAGCTACATTATATAACGCATAACTAGACGTTTCCGCTTGATGACCTTCTTCAAGAGTCACAATGAAGGCTTTAAATTCAGCCAACGCCTTTAACTGACGTTCCGTATCCCAAGACTGCCACTTTTCAAAATTAATTTTGTAGGTAGCATGGATACTAAACCAACCTTCATAAGTAAGCACTGCTTTTTCATCAATACTAGCGGCATCGCCGTGACCGTGATGACCAGGATGGCCCATGTGTTGTTCACTCATTATAAATTCCTCCTTTTAAAACTTGTAATATGTATTTACTAGTTACATTAAATCGTTACATTAAATATAACAGCTATTGTTAGCGTAATGATTACTGTTCATTCACCATATGTTGTACTAATTCATGAGCTTGCCGTACACCGTCAGGCATGCCAACCCCATCAAAAGGCGTGCCAATCATATGAAGACCTGGATACGCTTTATGAGCATAATCTTTCAACCGGCCCACTAACTCACGATGGCCTACCTTATACTGCGGCATACTCTTATTAAGTCTTGTTAACTCCACCCAAATCGGCGTAGCTGTAAATTTCATAATACGCTGAATCTCACGAATAGCTAATTCTTTAAGGGCTTCCTCATCAAGACGTTGTACCGTGTCATCCCCTGGTTTCCCCATAAACACACGTAAAACCACTTTATCCTGTGGCGTCGTCTGTGGCCATTTAGCCGTAATATAGGTACAAGCCGTCAAAGGCGTTTCACTTTTACGGGTAATTACGAAGCCGGTTCCATCTAAGGAAGCATCAAAGCTAGCTCGATCAAAACCCATAACCGCTATGGCACAAGAAGATAAGTCCATATGCATAAGCTCTTCAAAATGAGGATCCTCTTGAAACCACGCTTTATAACTTTGTGGTGGCGTCGTAATAATCACATCATTATAAGGACTTTTCACCGTGCCCCCCAATACATAGCCTTGAGCTACCTTCTCAATAGCCGTAACAGGCGTGCTCTTATGAAGCGTTACATTCGCTGGCATTTGACCAACTAGAGCATCAATAATCGACTCTAAACCACCTGTTAGCTGGCGGAACTGTCCGCTTGGTTTAATATGGCTACTAGCCCGCTG
Source organism: Veillonella sp. R32 (assembly GCF_010093125.1). Classification (GTDB taxonomy): domain Bacteria; phylum Bacillota; class Negativicutes; order Veillonellales; family Veillonellaceae; genus Veillonella_A. The sequence continues at coordinate 25,036 of NZ_NMZQ01000001.1, read as the reverse complement.
TTTACGTGCTGCTAACATGCCTTTAACCATATTGCCATGTTTTCGTTCCAAACTATGAAACTCAGGGAAGGTGGCATCTAGGCTTAATTCATAAATATCCCCACCATAAATGCCAGATAATAAAGGCTCTATCAACTTATCCATCATTTCTTGGCCTAAGTGATATTTGAAAAAATCACCAATAGACACATCCCCGTCAGTAGGATATGGACTTTTAAAATAGTCTTGCATAGCACGAATTTTACCAGACCAAGATAATAAAGTAGACTTGGCAAATGGCACAAACTCCGTAGGAATCCCTACAATCGCGCCGCCTGGCAGAGGATGCATAGCACCGCGATCATAGATAAAGGCTTGCCCCGTTGCATTCGTTACAATCGTATCACCTAAACCCAATTCAGTAATTAAGTCGGTCATCGCTTGTTTACGAGCTAAATACGAGTCCGGCCCTACTTCCACTACATACCCGTCAACACGCTTAGTTTTAATTTTACCACCAAATCGGTCTTCTTGTTCAAATACATCAATTTGCCAGTCTGGCTTGGCTTGACTTAAATAATAGGCCGCTGTAAGCCCGGTCAAACCACCGCCAATCACAGCTACTCGACTCATGCTTTCACCTCGTCTTTTATTGGTAAACGTCGTACCGCTTGGGCCATTGCTTTCACAAATACAGCATCTGTATTCGGCATCGGTACCCGTTGATACATTACATTTAATTCCTCGCAAAGCGCTTTACACGCTATATCATTATCATAGAGTATTTCTAAGTGATCACAAACAAAACCTATGGGCACATAGACAATAGCTTCTACGTGCTGCGCCACTTGACGCGTTACTTCTGCCACATCGGGTGTCAACCAATCACCACGAACGCCCGCACTTTGCCACGCCATAGCATACTCCGTAAGGCCTACTTCCGCCGCAATGCGCTGAGCTGTTGCTTCTACCATTTGCGGATACGTATCCCCCATATGAATAACATGATAGGGCAAGCTATGAGCTGTAAAAATAACGCCTACTTTCGATTCCTTTACCGTTTCTAGCGTAGCTTGTAAGGCACGGCTCCAGTAAGCTAAAAATTCTGGTTCCTCATTCCAAGCAGTCACTTCACCAATCGTCATACCATAACGGGCGGCACGACGTTTCGCTCGTTCAAAATAAGAAGCCGTGGCAAACATGGAAAAATAAGGGGCCATAACAATCGCTACCGCTTCAGTCAACCCCGCTTCATGCATAGCGGTTACTGCATCTTCGATAAAAGGAGCCATATGTTTATGACCAATAAACAATTCATATTCTATACTATCACTCGCTTCATTCAGCTGTTTAGCTAATAATTCGGCCTGCCCTTTCGTTATCGCCGCCAAAGGAGATAAACCACCAATCGCATCATAACGTTGTTTCAAAACAGCTACTTCAGCCTCTGTCGGCGCATAGCCACGACGAATACTCGTATAATACGGCATCAAATCTGCTTCTGTTTCAGGCGTACCATACGCCATTACTAATAAACCAATCTTTTGTTTCATCGCGCCCCCACTAGCAACTCGTTACTTCATGCACATACGTTACAATTCGTTTGAGTACTTCTGGATTCGCTTCTGGCACAACACCATGACCCAAATTAAAAATATGTTTACCATGAGCTTTGCCAGCCGCTAAAATGCGATCAATTTCACGTTGAATAGTAGTCCAATCAGCAAATAAATACGCAGGATCTAAATTACCTTGCACCGCTTGCGTAATACCCATAGCCTGTGCTTCTTCAATAGAACAACGCCAGTCAAGGCCAATCACATCAAGTGATAGCGTACGCCATAAAGGCAATAAATGATACGTACCAACACCAAACATGGTAATAGGCGTCGTCGGATATTGTGCCTTTAGCGATGTAATTAAGTCTTTCATAAATGGATAAATGCGAGCCTCATACTCACGGGCACTCACCGCGCCTACCCAAGAATCAAAAATTTGGATAGCACTTGCGCCCGCTTCAATTTGAGCGCCTAAGTAGACAATACTCATGGCCGTCAATTTGGCCATCAAAGCATCCCATAAATCAGGGCGAGCCACCAACATCTGCCGTGTCTTCTGATAGGTTTTAGAAGGACCTCCTTCTAACATATAACTGGCTAACGTAAAGGGAGCGCCACCAAATCCAATAAGTGGCACTTCCAATTGTTCCTCTGTTAAAAGGCGAATCGTTTCTAACACATGAGGTAAGGATTCAGCCATATCTAACGCACGCAAGGCAGCAATATCCGCCGCAGTGCGAATAGGATTGCCAATAACAGGACCAATGCCCGGTTTTAACTCTACATCAACCCCAATCGGCACTAAAGGCGTCATAATATCTTTATATAGAATAGCTGCATCTACATTATATTCTTCCACCGGTAAACGTGTAATATAAGCACACAATTCCGGCTGTTGAGTAATCTCGAACAAGGAGTATTTTTCCTTAATACGGCGATATTCTGCTTGACTGCGACCAGCTTGTCGCATAAACCATACAGGGCAGTGAGTTGTTTCCTCCCCGCGGATTGTTTGTAAATATGTCATATTCATGAGATAGTCTTCTTTCTACTAGTTCTAAGTATATACTTAATCTTACCATTTCTAGTGACAAATGAAAACTTTTTTCCATGAATTTCATAAATTTATACCCTTATTTTATATTAATTAAACGTAAACGTTTCTACCCTCGCCTATATAAAAAGGACACCACACCAATAAGTGTAATGTCCTTTTAAGGATTTACCGCCGTGCAAAAGCACTATCCACGCTATAACGACCTGGGCCAGCAATAAACAGCATAATCGCGCCAAACATCATTTGTGATGGGTAATCCCATTTAAAGAACCCACCACCTAAGGCTGCATAGGTAGCAATCAACAACGTAAAGGCTATAAGCAAAGCCCCTAAGCGAGTCAAAAAGCCTAAAATGATTAAAAAACCACCTAGCAATTCAGCCGCCGCTGCCGCCATACCTAATAACAAAAAGCCATCAGGCACACCAAATTGTGCCATAGTATGACCAATATTGTACAAGGTTTGTTCCCCGCCAGCAAATTTAAAATATCCATGTGCCATCATAGATAGGCCAAAAACAATGCGATAAAACAATAAGCCTAAATCTTGATGACGGAATAAATTATGAAACAAAAAATTCATATATACTCTTCAAACTCCTCATTCAATATGAAACTATTTAATGACCTTGGCAAAGCCATTCACTAAAGGCCATAAAGTATCATCATCAGCACTATTTAAAGCAATGATTCGTGCCGATGGTCCAAAATACACATTATCATACAATACAATGTGTAAGGTTTCCGAATAAATCACATCGCCTACAGGATTATCAAAACGCAATGTGCCAACATAAGTACCATTTTTCTGAACGGTTAATGGCTCTACTACACGATAAGTCTGCACTGTATTCATGCCACCTGCATTAATTACAGCCGCTAATTCTGGCAACGAAGATGGGGTGGCCTGTTTTTTCTTCAAGGAAATAACAGGCATTTTACTATCAATCCCTAAGTTACGCAAACCTTGTTCGCCAAAACGAACATCGGCTACTAAGCCATAGGAAAACACATTATCCACCTTATAGCGCAACTGATATACATCAGCACTTAAAACACCTTTATCTAATAAAAATTGTTTAAAATCTTGGCTATCAGTAAATAAGGCTTTTTGAGAACCAGCCAATAAGGTTACATTATTTGGTACTTTAATATCTTTAATGGCTACCGTAGCTGGCGTAGCGGCACTAGCTAAGCTAGTAACACTCACCGCTAGCGCCAATGCCAACGTAGCACACCAAGTGCTTGCTTTCATGGACAACTCCTCTATCTAAATTTAACCTTTTTTCTGTGCTTTCGCCCAGCTATCACGAAGGCCTACAATACGATTCATTACAATATGATCAGCTGTACTATCTGTATCCGTCACAAAATAACCTTGACGAAGGAATTGGAAATGATCGCCTACTTGCGTAGTTTTAAAAGCAGGTTCCCCCTTGCCTTGGCAAATAGTCAAGGAATCAGGATTTAATTGTTCTAAGAAATCTTTGTCTGCTGTTTCTTCATCATCCGCTTTTAATAAGTAATCATATAAACGAATTTCCATATCCACCGCAGTCGTAGCTTCTACCCAATGGAGAGTACCTTTAACTTTGCGTTGGCAACCACTGCCACTGCGACTTTCAGGGTCGTAGGTACAATGAATTTCCTTAATGGAGCCATCTTCGTTCTTGATCACTTCATGGCACATAACAATGTAAGCACCTTTTAAACGAACTTCTTTGCCTGGTGTCATGCGGAAGAATTTTTTCACAGGTACTTCCATGAAGTCATCTTGTTCAATGTAAATTTCACGACCAAATGGCACTTCACGAGTCCCCATAGCTTCATTTTCAGGGTTATTTTCAATTGTTACCATTTCCGTCTGCCCTTCTGGGTAGTTTGTAATCACTACCTTAACAGGCTTAATAACTGCCATCTGGCGTGGTGCTTTCATTTTCAAATCTTCACGAATACAGAATTCAAGCAAAGCAATATCCACCACGCTATCCGCTTTAGCCACACCAATACGCTGACAGAAATCACGAATCGCTTCTGGGGTATAACCACGACGACGTAAACCTGAAATGGTTGGCATACGAGGATCATCCCAGCCGCTTACCAAATTCTTTTCCACCAATTGACGCAACTTGCGTTTACTCATAACCATATTCGTAACATTTAGGCGGGCAAACTCAATCTGCTTTGGCTTCTCTGTATCAGGCCATTCTTCAAGCACCCAATTATATAAAGGACGATGCACTTCAAATTCAAGGGTACATACAGAATGGGTAATGCGTTCAATCGCATCCTCCACTGGATGAGCATAGTCATACATAGGATAAATGCACCATTTACTGCCTGTACGGTGATGATCCGCATGCAAAATACGATATAGCACAGGGTCACGCATTACAATATTAGGCGACGCCATGTCAATTTTAGCACGCAACACCTTTTCGCCATCTTTATATTTACCCTCTTTCATTTCTTCGAAAAGGCGTAAATTTTCTTCCACCGATCGATCACGATAAGGGCTATTCGTACCAGGTGTGCTAAAGTCACCACGGCTATTTTTAATTTCTTCTGGCGTTTGGTCATCTACATAAGCACGACCTTTTTTAATCAACTCTTTAGCATATTCATACATCTGGTCAAAATAATCAGACGCAAAATATTCACGGTCGGCCCAATCAAAACCTAACCATTTTACATCCGCTTCAATAGAGTTAACATACTCTACATCTTCTTTTACCGGATTCGTATCGTCAAAACGAAGATTGGTAAGCCCTTGATAGCTTTCACCTAGGCCAAAATTTAAGCAAATTGACTTAGCGTGGCCAATATGCAAATAGCCATTTGGTTCTGGTGGGAAACGAGTATGCACGCGTTTGCCATAGGTACCTTCTTCATTGTCTTTATTAATAATCGCTTCAATAAAATTTACTGCTTCCGTATTTGGAGTTTCCAACAATAACCATCCTCTCTACGTGGAACCAACTAAAATCACTACGTGAAACCAACTTATACTGGTTTGCTCATATCTTCTTGCGGTTCTATCATATCTTTTTATTGTATCATAAATCCCATATCTATGCCATGAATCAGCGAATCAATGACTATTGGGGTTTAACCCAATAACTATTCAGCTTTATAATTCACATCTTTATTGACACAAGTTTTTAACGGTTTACCTTGTACCCCCAGAATCAAATTATCCGCTGTAAGCATAGCCATATCGCGTCGTGTACGATCAGTAAACGAGGCAATATGAGGAACCACCAACACTTTGCCGGTTTTCAAAAGGGGATGATCCGCTGGCAATGGTTCAGGATCCGTTACATCTAAAGCGGCATAATCAATTTCGCCTTCATTGAGGGCCCATACTAATGCATCCGTATCAACAATTTTCCCCCGACCTACATTCACAAATAGCGCCTCTTTTTTCATCTTTTTAAAAGCTTCTTTATCAATCATGTGATACGTCTCAGGAGTCAACGGTGTCACTACTAACACCACATCACTTTCTGCATAGAGCGTATCTCGATCTCGATACTCTACCATATATAGCTTTTCATCAGGGCGAGGCTTGCGATTATTGTAAATAACCGTCATCCCAAAAGCACGGGCACGACGTGAAATGGATACCCCAATATTCCCCATGCCAATAATCCCTAAAGTGCAACGGCTCAAATCCTTCCCTTTAATATTCGAAGGACGTTGTTCCCATTGACCACTTTTTACAAACTCTGCATTTTCCATAACGCGACGACTAGCGGCCGCTACCAACGTAAACGCCAACTCAGCGACTGACTCCGTTAGTACATCTGGCGTATTGCCATACGGAATATGACGCGCCGTTAAATCATCAATAACTACATTGTCATAACCTACCGAGGCTTGTGCAATAACCTTTAAATTAGGCGCTTCTGCTACTAAATCAGCATCCACAGTTACATTGTTAATACTCCAAAGACCATCGGCCTCTTTAAGCCATTCCTTCAAGGTTTCACGAGGCATAGGCGTCTTTTCCGTCCACTGCTTAATCGTTACATATTCACTCAAATACGCTAACGCATCTTTACGCACCAAACCAGGTACTACTACAACAGGTTTACTCATATTATCAACCTCCTAGTAAGTAATCTATCAAAATTAATGGTATACATCTTATACACTATGTTCCTTCTTTTCATTATATACAATTTGAGCCATTAGATAAAATAAAAACATTGAAAATTTCAGATATTTTAATCTTTTATTATTGCGAATGATTTTCATATCTATAAATCGAGATAAAAGATATCTAAAATGCTCATGTTTTTTATAGACAATTTATTAAATAGCTTTATCAAATTAACGATATATGTTATAGTTAACATATAAATACGTCTGTCAGATATGGCCTTATCCCCTTTAGTTAGGCAAACCATATCTTATATTTGTATATTTAATTATTTATATGTTTACCTTGTCAATTTACGGTTAACTATTTATTTGAAAAGAGGAATTTCCATGGCATATATTGACTCATTAACTGAATCTGAAGTAACGCTGCGTGATTTCAAAACAGTATTGAATCGACTCATGACCAATTACGATCCTAATCATCCTGTTACCATTACTATCAATGAATCAGGTCAATCGCGCACTTTCTCCCTAGTTCCTAAACGCACTCGTCGTCGTTCCAATGGAGAAGCCTTTGCGATTAAAGATATTCCTTTTGAAACGCTCGAAGATCCTAAAGAACCAGGCACTTACATTGCCATCGACACCTTTAATATTGCGGAAAATACACCTATCCCTTTTGTATATGGTCTCTATGTAGACTTTGATGTAGTCCGTGATTTACGCTTCTTTAACGATCGCGAAAGTTGTGAAAAGTGGTTAAGCAAAAAAATTAAGTTACTTGAAAAATAATTAACAGGAGGTCCTATGAAAATAGCTACATTTACCGCACCTAGTGGCTTTCGCCAATGGGGTATTATTGATGATGAAAACCAAACTATTTTAGGTAGTGCCGATTTAGAAGAATCGTATTATTCCTTTTTACCTGAAACGATGGAAGAACTCATCAATATGGGCGATGAAGGCGTACTCTTACTCGCCAGTGCCTTAGAAAAACATCGTGAAACTCCGATTGCGGTGCCATACAACTTATCTGAAGTGGTACTTGAAACACCTTTCACACCACATCGCAATGTATTTTGTGTCGGTAAAAACTATCGTGAACACATTGCCGAATTTGATAAAACAGGCGGTGAACCAGAATATCCTATATTCTTCACTAAACTACCGACTGCGGTTACAGGGCCTAATCAAGTCATTCCTTTACATCGAAATGCTACAGCTGAAGTAGACTATGAAGGCGAACTGGCTATTATCATTGGCAAACGAGGTTCCAATATTCCTGAAAATGAAGTCTATGACTACATCTTTGGCTATACCATCATTAATGACGTAACCGCTCGTGATTTACAGCGCCGTCATTCCCAATGGTTCTTAGGTAAAAGCCTTGATGGCTTCTGCCCTATGGGACCTGCTATTTTAATTGGTGATAAGCAGCCAAAGGACTTTGAAATTCGCACCTATGTAAACAGCGAACTTCGTCAGTCCGGCACAACGGAAGATCTTATTTTCTCCATTCCTACCTTGGTTAGCACACTAAGTCGCGGATTGACTTTAGAGCCAGGCGACATTATCGCCACAGGTACACCATCCGGCGTTGGTGTTGGATTTAATCCGCCACGCTTCTTACAAGAAGATGACGAAGTATCCATTACCATTCCTGGCATTGGCACCTTGGCTAATACAGTACAACTAGAAGTGCCAAAATTGGAATATGAAGAGTATTAAAAAACTAGCCACTATTTTTGCTTTGTCAAGCTAAAGTCTTAATGTGTTAACGCAAAAGCCCATTCCCTATTCTTGCTTCCTACGAGTCAAGCTCTGAAGGTCGCTTCAAATAGGGAATGGGCTTTTTCACAACAAAAATACTTTTTTCTGAAATCTGCAAATAGTGGCTAGTTTTTTTACTAGATGGAAAAAGATGAGTGCTGTAAACAATATTCGCTCTTCTTTTGTGTTCTAAAAATTGAACTCTAAGAAAAATACTTATAAAAATTACTATTTAAATTTATAAGTCTTTCAATACGACCCAAGTACCTGCTTTAGTGGAGCCTACTCGTTCAATGACGCCTTTAGCTTTTAAATTGGCAATGTTATAGCGTACACCGGCCGCAGTAATGCTCCCTAAGATATCCGCAATTTGAACGGCTGTAATTTGAGGATTTGCTTTCATTAAATTTAAAATTTCATCAACTACAGAAGAAACCTTTTTACGAGGTTTCTCTTTTTTATGGGAATTATCTAATTTTTCATTGACTGTAAGTGTATTGCGTTTCACCTTCTTATATACATATTCAGGCTCTTCTAAAAACTCTGGCTGAATACGCATTATCACATTGGTATAATTATCAACATCATTATCTGGCAAAAACAGTAAATCTGGCGAACCATTATTTAACCTATTTTCTTTACTAGTTTTTAATTAAATTCTTTATTAGTATTATGTTAATGACCTTCTTAATATATATAATTTATTCACCGGTTCTACAAATTTGACTTTCTTGCATTTTATTTTTATAATTAATGCAAGAAAGTCAAAAATAGAGAGAGAGTGATAGTATGAGCCAGTCTAAAGTACTAAAATTAGCTTATAAAAATAATGGGACAATTACTTCAGCTATGATTACTGAAGAAAAAATTTCACGTGGCCATTTACATTATTTAGTAAAAATAGGAAAACTAGAACATACAGCTCGTGGCGTATACATATTACCTGAAGTCTGGGATGATGAGTTCTTAAATGCACAAACACGATACAAAAAAAGTGTTTTTTCTCTAGGCAGTGCACTTTTTTTATTAGGCCTCACTGATCGAACGCCTGCCATTTTGACACTCACTTTCCCCTCTTCCTATAATGTAACAGCCCCTAGAAATCAAGGCTACCGTTGTAATCGAGTGAAAAATACAGAATTTAATCTAGGGATAATTACTACTACAACACCAGCTGGTAATTTAGTAAAAACATATAATGCCGAGCGTACATTATGTGATATAGTTAAACCTTCAAATCGAGTAGATATTCAATTAATCACAGCTGCCTTTAAGCAATATATGGCAAGCTACAAAAGAAACCTTCCGCTCTTATCAGAATATGCAAAAATACTAAAAGTAGAAAAAAAAATAAAACCTTATATTGAGGTACTACAATGAAAAATTTAATGCAATTTAAAGCTCAAATAAAAAAACTTGCTGAAAAAAAACATATAACAGCACAACTTGTTTTACAAAATTTTATGCTTGAGCGTTTTCTAGAAAGAATATCAAAATCAATATATGTCCATTATTTTATAGTAAAAGGTGGATTTCTCATTGCTTCAATAGCAGGGCTAAATTCTCGAGCAACTATGGATATGGATGTAACAATAAAAAATTATCCTGTTTCATCAGAAAGTATCCAAACAATGATATTAGATATTATAAAAATTCCCTTAAACGATAATATCTTATTTTCACTTCAATCTATCAAAAATATTAGAGAGCAAGATGACTACAGTGGGTATAGGGTTTCCTTAAAAGCAACATATGATGAAACTAAATTATCAGTAGATTTAAAAATTGATATAACAACAGGTGATAAAATAACTCCAAAAGAGATTACATATGAGTATCCCCTTTTGTTCGAAAATAGATCTATTAAAATATTAGCTTATAACCTAACTACAATATTAGCTGAAAAAATAGAAACAATTTTATCTAGAGGAACACAAAGCACTCGACCAAGAGACTATTATGATATTTACATATTAGCAAAATTAAAATCTCAAGACATCGATTATTCATTACTCTATCAAGCATTATTATCTACTGCCACCAAAAGAAATTCCTTTTTTATTTTTGAAAATTATTCTAGAATCCTTTCATCTATAGAATCAAGTATAAGCTTACAAAACCAGTGGAAATCTTATCAAGAAGAATATGCTTATGCAAAATCAGTAAAATTCGAAGATGCCTATTATATACTCTCAAAACTAGTAAAAAAAATAATGCAAAGTAAGTCTTAATATATTCCCCCCGAGGCACAAAAAAAGACCGTTCCCTATTTGTAGCGACCTTACGAGCTTGACTCGTAGGAAGCAAAAATAGGGAACGGTCTTTTTACCTTTCGCCCCACTCCCACAGATATAACATGCAAAAAGCCTGCCATTACTACTTGCAGCGACCTTACGAGCTTGACTCGCAGCGAGCAAAAGTAGTAATGGCAGGCTTTATTCATTTATTTCAATTCCTGTTCCCATTCCGTATGGAAAATTCCTTCTTTATCTACTCGTTCATAGGTATGAGCACCAAAGAAGTCACGTTGTGCTTGAATCATGTTAGCTGGCAAGCTTTCACGACGGTAGCTATCATAGTAATCCAAAGAAGCCGAGAAGGCTGGAGTCGGAATACCAAAGCGTTTAGCTTCAATAATGGCTTCACGCCATTTAGCTTGATGTTCTTCAATCGCTTCCATGAAGAATGGATCTAACAACAAGTTACTTAATTGTGGATTGCGTTCAAAGGCTTTTTTAATATCTTCTAAGAACACCGCACGAATAATACAGCCACCACGCCATAGAAGTGCCATGTCACCGAAATTAATATTCCAGTTATATTCCTTAGCCGCCGCTTTAATCAACGCAAAGCCTTGCGCATAGGAGCAAATTTTAGAAGCATACAAAGCAGAATGAATGGCATCAATAAAGGCTTTCTTATCACCTGTATATTCGCCTTCAGGCCCTTTAAGCTGTTTAGCCGCTGCCACACGTTCAGTCTTATACGCAGACATACCACGAGCAAATACAGCTTCTGCAATGGTTGGAATTGGCACACCAAGTTCTAGCCCTTCTTGACTTGTCCATTTACCAGTCCCTTTTTGGCCTGCTTTATCCAAAATCATTTCCAATAATGGTTTGCCCGTTTCTTTGTCCGTTACTTTTAAAATTTTAGACGTAATTTCAATTAAGTAGGAATCTAATAAGCCTTTATTCCATTCAGCAAATACATCGCCCATTTCATCATCACTCATATGAAGCAATTCTTTCATCATGAAATACGCTTCTGAAATAAGCTGCATATCACCGTATTCAATGCCATTGTGCACCATTTTAACATAGTGACCAGCCCCATCATCGCCTACATAGCTACAGCAAGGGCCATCGGCTACCTGCGCTGCAATAGCTGTAAAAATAGGCGCTACTTCTTTATACGACGTTTCATTACCACCTGGCATCAAGCTTGGGCCATTCAAAGCGCCTTCTTCACCACCTGACACGCCTACACCTAAGAAACGGAAGCCTTTAGCTTCTAATTCTTTACTGCGACGACGAGTATCACTGAAATGAGAATTACCACCATCAATCAAAATATCCCCTTTATCAAGGTATGGTAAAAAGGCTGCAATCATATCATCCACTGGCTGACCCGCTTTTACTAAAAACATAATTTTACGAGGTTTAGCCAACATCTTAACAAGCTCTTCGGGACTGTGAGCACCACCGATAGTACCTTCATGACCAAATTTAGCCAAGAATTCATCCGTTTTTTGAGGTGTACGGTTATACACAGCAATACTGAACCCTTTGTGCGCTACGTTGCGTGCTAAATTTTGACCCATAACAGCCAAACCAACTAAACCAAATTCATATGTTTTGTTTTCCATATTTCGTCTCCTCTTCCACAGCTAGCCACGCATCTTGTTGTTGCGCCAACTGCTGTGCTTTTTTTATAACTTTTACAAAGGCTGGCGGAATATCTTCCCGTTCCTTTATATTATACGCAATACATTTACCTATAGTAATCCCTTTTTGAAAAAAAAGCCAGCTAAAATAATAAATTTCTAGCAAATGAAGCTCTCGATTGGGAATCGAATTCAACTTTCGTTCGTGAAACGCCCGATTTACTAAGCCTTGGAGCGATTCATTTTGTGCTTTTGCATATTTAATTAATTTGTCCACCCCTTGAGTAATAGCTTTCTTACTCACCAAGGAAGAACCGCCTTCTAAATTCACCACCATGCGCACAATATCATCTAAAATAGCACGGCGATTCCGACGGATTAAATGATGCACTAAATCAAATTCATAACAAAGCGTATCGGTGAAATAGACCTGCTTTTTAGAAGCCTTAGCCTCGGTGCGCACATCTCGGTCATACAAAGCGATAACGGGAATGTCAAAACGGTTAAACAATTCTACAAGGCGACTAATCGACCCTTGACCCCGCGCATTAATCAGCCCAATGCCATAGAAGTCGAACGGGATGCCCAACGTTTTAGCAAACTGCCGAAAACTACTATATTCCGTTTCCCCTTCCACAATCATAACACAGCGAGTGTACAACGCTTCTTTCACCGCTGAAAAATAAGCAATTAAGTGCTCCTCCGCTTCTGACGACACTTCAAACGTAACGCCACAGGCAATCTTCACAGAGCCCGACGGTTGCCGATAAAAGCGAATAATCTGCCGATAATCATCAGACAACACTTCTGCCGAATGGGTAACAATAAACAATTGTCCTAACAGACCATCCACGGCAAATACGTCTTTTAAAATTCGTAAAAAGCCAATATTTTCATTGGCTAAAATTTCTTTGAAATAATCCACCATAGCCCGTTGCATGAGCGGATTTAAATGGGCTTCCACTTCATCCAAACTGACGATAAGCGGTAAATAGCGCTTGCCTCGTTTCATGATTATATGGGATTCAAACTTTCCCCCTTCAACTAAGGAGAAAATTTGTTTCACCAAACGCAATACCACCATAGTAATGAGGCGCAACGCATCAGGCGTATAAAATCCAGCAAACACGCCAGAGGCAATACCTGTTTTAAGCGCTTTTTTATCAGTCAAAGAACCACGCTCTAATAAAGGCCACTGCGTCAGCTGTGCTAAGACAATACTCATATAATCTGGTAAGTGTGGCAATACGAGCTGAAATTGTCGAATGCGCAAAGCAATGCGCGACATAGATTTATGCGAAGCCGAACCTTCTTGTGCCAGCACTCGTTCTAAAGCGTGCCCTAAGAAATCACGCAACGCCTCATACGAAGCTTCAATGGGCACACTGCTAACATCGTCACCATCAGCCGCGCTACTAGAATTAACACTCTCAGTCATTCTACTAGGATGACTACCAACATTTACTCTGCTAGAATTCCCACCAGCAGTCATTCTACTAGGATTACCACCAAGTTTCACCCTATCAAATTGATATAGACCAATATCACGCAATGCCAAATAGGGAATATAGTGCAAGACTCGTAACGGCACCTGTCGCCGTTTATCCTCTGTCAATACCTCGTATAACTGAGGCTTAGCCATAACGGCCAATTGTTCCCATTCTAATAAAATGCGACCCCCATTAACAGCGCCCCGAAACCGCTTGGGCAACATTTCCTGAGGGTCTACCACTAATTCTAGACGCACCTTAACGGGCTTCGTCACATCAAAAAAGTCAGAAGCCTGCAAGGTTTGACCAGCTGTAATAATCGCAATAAGGGCTAACAGATTTGACTTCCCAATAGCATTTTCACCAATCAAATAATTACACTGATCGTGAAAAACCAATTGCATATGATTCAAATTGCGGAAATTTTCAATCGCTAAGGCTGCTAAATACATGCTAGCACCTACTTTCCTAGAATGATGGCTAAGCCTTATGTTGCTCTTTCAACCGAGCAATCATAACCGACGCTACAAACATAAGCAAACCGGCACATACGGTGAGCCACGATAAAATTTCACCAAAAATGAGAAAGCCCCACATAGCATTAAAGAACACGCCAATATATTGTAAAAACTGCGCCACGACTGCATTGGTCGCCACAAAAGCACCGGTTAAGAAAAACTGGGCAAATACGGAAATACCACCAATAATGGCAATAATTCCCCATTGACGCGCATCAGGCCATACAAAGTTTGGCCACATCAAAGCGCCCCCTACAATCATTGTAGTTACCAAGAAATAAAACATAATCTCATAATTACTGTGATGGCCAACCTGGCTAATTTTACGAATTGTCGTATATGCAGCGGCCGCAAACGCCGCACCGCCAATAGCATACAAGGAATACCAATGGAATTCACTAAGCGACCACGGCTTAATCATAATCATAATCGCCACAAAAATCGTAAGTAGCCATTTGCCCGCCCCTTTAGGAATCGCTTCACGTAGTACGAAGGTACTAAAAATGAAAACAAAAATTCCTGAAAGTTGAAATAAAATGGACGCATCCGCCAAATTCATATACGCCAAGGCAATAAAGTTCATCAATGTGCCTACCCCGCCGAAAATCCCGCGAATAGTAAGCATGCCACGATGCTCTGTTGAAAAAGCAATGCCCTTTGCCCACATATAAGCGAGCACCGCCACCGTGCCAATGAGACCACGGAAAAACGTAATCTCAGAGGCTGGCATAGCTTGACCCAACATTTTAACAAATAAATTCATTATACTAAATGCTAACGCCGATGCGATAGCATAGAAAAAGGCTTGTTTCACACAGTCACTTCTTTCTAAATCACGCCACCTACTTATTTACCAAACGTATCTACAAAGCTCAAAATCTCTTTACCCATCAACTCTTTGTCGATAACCTTAGTAAAACGAAGTTCTTTATTCTGTAACGCAGCTAATTCTTTAGGGAATGCCACCCCTGTAACCGCACTAATATGCTCTAAACTTTCATAAGGCGTGCCACCTGGTTGAATTTCCAAAGCTTCACAAATTGGCGTTGGGAATTTGAACGGATGGGCTGTCGCCGCAATGACAGTATGACGGCTACCATCTTCTGGATGAGCCTGCAATTCCTTCATATAGGCGCCCATAGCCACCGCCGTATGAGGATCTAATACATAGCCATAAGAATTATATACCTGCGCAATCACCGCTTTTGTTTCTTCATCTGACACAAATTGACCACTGAAATCACGCTGTATCCGCGTTAACTCTTCGTCCGTAACAGATAGTATACCGGACGCTTTCAAATCCTTCATACGCTTATTAGTCAATTCATAATCTTCACCACTTACATAATATAAGAATCGTTCAAAATTAGAACTTTCTAAAATATCCATGGATGGGGAAATAGTTGTATAGAACGCACGATTCATATCATACGTGCCCGTTTTAAAGAAATCAGTAAGCACATTATTGCGATTGGAAGCACAAATCAACTTACCAATAGGCACACCCATTTTTTTCGCATAATAAGCGGCCAAAATATTCCCAAAATTACCCGTTGGCACTACCACATTGAACGCTTCATCCCGATGAATCGCCCCTTGGTTCACAAGCTCCGCATAGGCAGCTACATAATACACAACCTGCGGTGCTAAACGGCCAATATTGATTGAATTGGCGCTAGAGAAGCGTACCCCTTTTGCCGCTACCTTATCTGCCATCTCTTTATCTACAAATAAACGTTTTAAAAACTGTTGGGCATCGTCAAAATTACCACGAATAGCCGTTATATTTACATTGTCGCCCTCTTGTTTTTGCATCTGTTCCTGCTGCATAGGACTCACCCCATCAGTAGGGTAAAAAATCTGAATATGCGTGCCTGCTACGTCTTTGAAACCTTCTAAAGCCGCTTTGCCTGTATCCCCTGAGGTAGCCGTTAAAATAAGGACTTCATCCGTTTCCCCTTCCGCTTCTTTAGCTGCTACTAACAAATAAGGGAACAAGGATAACGCCATATCTTTAAAGGCTTGCGTCCGTCCGTGAAATAATTCGAGTACAGATAATCGCTCTAACACGGAATGAAGCGGTGCAATATCAGTAGTGCTAAAATTAGCCTTACTATAGGCCGCATTAATCATTTCTTTTAATGCCGCTTCGCTAAACGTAGGGAAAAAATGTTGCAATACGGTGTACGCAATATCCTGATACGATTTATCCGCTACCATATCATAAGTAATCGTTCGTTCTGGGAATTTGGCTGGCACATAGAGGCCCCCATCACTGGCCAAGCCATGTAATAATGCATACGTCTCATTTACTGTTTCTTCACTTCTCGTACTTCTGTATTTCATCTCTCTACCCTCATACTTCTACTAATTTCTACTAACTTTTGCTAACTTTTACAAGTTTCTGCTAACGTCTACTAATTTCTGCTAACTTTTGTTACCTTCTACTAGCGTCTGTTAATTTTAAAATTTCCTATCTAAAACGAGTGTATCCTCATCACCTTTGATAAATGCCTCTCATTTAATAAAATAGTACTTTATTCAATTAATTATACCGAAAATACGCGATTTTTGCTACCCGTGAAACAGCAAAAGACTGAAACCGCCTCATTACTGAGACGGTTCCAGTCTTGGTTAGGAAGGTGTGTCACAAACAAACCGAAATATGCAATTATTTTGCTTAATTAGTTGATAAAACGTCTTATATTTTTACACGTCTTATACTCATTAAGCTTGTTGTGCTTCTTCAGCATCAGCTTGTGCCTGTGGAGCACTTACTACTGGCTGAATTTGCTGATTAGCACCTACTAACGTATTAACCAATTGAGTTAATTGTTCAATCTTTTCATTTTGCGTATTTACAACGGATTGTAAATCTTTAATTTGCTGTGCCATTACCTTACGAGCTGGATAATTTTCAGTTTCACCATCACCAACACGTAACGTTACACCAGCGTTAACCATGTTTTCACCGCCACCTAAGGATGTACCGATGCTAAACATAGTATCACCATTTGGACGATAGAACGCACCGATTGCTACTGCATTAGCCCCTTTATAGTTACCTACGCCAGCCGATACTTCCCATTTAGCTTCTGGGCTAAATTCTAATGGATGTAAAGCAGCCAACGCTGCAGCCCCTGCACCAACACGGTCTACACGACGATCCAATTTGCTAATGCGGTTAGACATATGATTCATGCCATTACCAATATCGTTAATTGTTTTATCAAATTGACCTTTGTTGATAGCATCACCAGGTTCAACTCCATCACCAATATTATGGATTACATTGCCACCCATATTAACATTATTGTTCTGGATTGTAATGTCTTTCGATGCTTCAGGGCCTTTAACTGTTAAGCCATCGTTGTTGATAGTCGTATTGCCAGTTTTTACAGAATTGTCATTGATAATAGTTTGGCTATCACCTTTACCTACTGTAATTGTATCACCAGCAATAGATACATCACCGATATTAGCGCCTTTATTAACAGTCAAGTTTTCTGTAGTTACAGATTCTAAACCTGTTAAGTTTTTCGATAATTTAATATCTAAAATATCTTTAGTATTGCCTTGTTCATCTAGATGTGCTACTACACCAATATTACCATCAGACAAGTTAGCTGCATCAGCACCGCCATTAAGATGTAAGGTGTCACCATTCTTAACGGTTACTTTCGCGCCATCATCACCAGCGAATACACGACTAGAATCTTTTACTGCTGTATCAATATTATTAATCTTATCAGCAATATCTTTTAATTGTCCTTCAGTAGCAGCACGGTCAGGTACATAACCGTTAGAATTAGGGTTCCAAGTTGTATTATCAAGACCTGTAATGAATTGACCATTTTCTTTTGTACCTAACGAACTACCATCTGGTTTAATTGGGCTTACTTCTTGGTTGCCCATGATGATTTGATCGCCAGCGTTACCAATCGTTACTTGGCCATTCTTACCATCAAGAGCGACTTGATTTGCACCAGAGCCAGCTGTAATCGTACCGTCGGAGCCTTTAATTGCCACTTGATTAGCTTCATCTTTACCAAGCGTAATATCTTCTTTAAGCGATACTTTATTATTTTCTACAGAAATATTATCGCCAGCAGTTACCTTAGCTGCTTCAACTTCTTTACCTACAAGTGCAATGACATCCCCAATATTAGCTACATTTTTATTGTTATTATATACTGGTTTGCCATTTTCATCTTCGCCAGTTGCACCGCTACGTACATTAGTGATTTGTGTATCACCCATGTTGATGCCACCAGTATTGATTGTGATGCCACCAATATAATTTCCGTCAACCCCTTTTGTACCACCTACATTGATGCTAGTAAGGCCAGTTAAATCTTTAGCTAATTTAACACTTAAATATGTTTTTCCATCTTTAGTTTCACTAACAACACCAATATTATTATCACTTAATTTCTCAGTATCAGCTCCACCTTTAATATCTAACTGTTCATTAAGCTTTTTAGGAATAGGTTTAGCATCATCACCAGCAAAGTTTAAACCATCATCCATAGTCGCTACTTCATGAGTAACTTTGCCAGTCTCATCTAGATAGACAATACGAGTTACGCCATCTTTACCATCAAGACCTTTGGCACCGTCTTTTACGGAAATATTAGCACTTGTATTGTTGCCTTCTGGAAGTTCATTGCCTTTGTCATCTTTACCATTTTCACCAATAATAGTGATGCTACCTGCTTTCCCCTTAGTACCTGGCTGGCCATCTTTGCCTGGTTCACCTTTAGTACCAATAGTGAGCTTGTCACTTAACTTAATATCATATCTGTTTTGGCCATCTTTGCTTGTAACGTTAATTTGTAAATTGCCATCACCAACATATGTTGTATTAGTAGCTGTATCGCCACCGTTAACACTTACAACGGTATGTTTACCGGCTGCTGTACCAGCATTTTCTGCAATTGCAGCTACCGCTTGTAATTGAGCAACGTTAACTGCATCAGTAGCCTCTTTACCAGCGGCTACGCCTGTAATTTGACGCGTCTTACCATTAGCCACATCACCAACAGATACAGCACCTAATGTAGATGTCCAAGTTGGGCTCTTTTTATCAGCATCAGTTAATGTCTTACCAGTAGGAATATAACCTAATACACCTTTATCTATATTTGCAATAGAATCAGAACCAAGAGCCACACCACCTACTTTTTCCACATTTGCATTGCGACCAATTACAACCGCATCAGTGGCAGTCAATTCAGTTTCTTTATCAGCCGAACCAATGACAATACTATTGTTAGCACCAGTTACTTTGTGATTATCACCTAATACTACAGCGCTTGTAGTATTTGAAATCTTGTTGTTAATACCTGCTACGGTTACATTAGAAACATTTTCAGCAGTATTCTTATAACCCATAATGGAGTTATATTCACTAATATCATTAGCAGTACCAGTTAAGGTATTGTTAACCCCAATGATAGAGGAAGCACGGGTGTAATCAGCTTTATTGCCGCCACCAATAGCGAGGGTTGCACCGCCGCTGTTAGAGCGTTGAACAAGAGCCTTCATTTTATCTTGCAACTCTTTAGCAGAATCGGCTGCTGAAGAACTATCTAATAACCCAGTACCAGGAATGGAAATAGTTGTTACAGAGTTAGTAATCTCATTGCCTGCACCAAATATCAACGAGCCATTAGCGTTAGCCGTTTTATTAGCAAAACCAACTACACTATTGGCTACACCAGAACTAGAATTTTCCGCAGTAGCTGATTCAATGCTATTCAAGGAGCCCATAATCGTAGAGCCAAAGTTCTTGCCTGCATCAATCGAGTTACGTCCGCCCGCATAATTAGTTGTAGTAATAGAATAGGCGCCTGTAATAGTCGAGAACGTACCGCCATTAAAGCTATTGGTACCAATCGTTGTATTATTAACACCAACACCGGCTTTTCTACGAGTTTCTTCTGTAGAAGTATCAATATCTACATCACCTAATTTACCAATATACTTATGCGTGCCAACCATTAAACTACCAGAGCGAGCATAGGAATTTTCACCAATGGATATACCAGCTGCTACCTTAGATGGATCGGCTGGAATACGAGCTTTGGATAAGAAGTTACCACTAAAGGTAGTTTGACCAAGGGCAAAAATCGCTTCTTGCTTACCTGCCATATTTTCAACATATGCATTTTGACCTAAGGAAATACCAGCACTTTGGTCTGCATAATTTTCAACCTTAGCACCATTACCAATAGCAATGTCACCACTGCCTTTACCACCGTTACTATCAATAATCCAAGCCTTATTACCAATAGCGATACTATTGTGAGCCACCGCACTAGCACCTACCCCAGCAGCTAAGGCATTGTCACCTTTAGCGCCATCATTATTGTAGTTGCCACCTGGAGTAGCAGGACCATTTACGCTGTAGTAATGAATCTTGTTTGCCGCTAAATCAGTAGCTGTAGCTAAACCGCCTACAGTATACGTAGTGCCATCATTACGTGTAAAGGTTAATGTGTCACCATTTAAAGTAACGCCTGTTGTATCAAGATCTCTCAAACCAGTAATTTCAAGAGTTTTATCATTACTATCTGTTAAAACTAGTTTACCTGCAGAGCCATTATATGTTACTTCGCCCTTAGTAATAGTTGTATCAGTATCTACTGCGTTGATTGTATATGTTGTGCCATTTTCAGGAGTAAATGCTGTACTGATAGAGGCAATATTATCTCCTCCTACAAGGGATACTTTAGCCGCTTTTAATTGTGCTACGTTAACAGCATCAGTATCTTGCCAACCAGCGGCTACGCCTGTGATTTGGCGAGTATTATTAGGCGTACCTATAGATAAGGCACCCTTACCAGATTGCCACACGCCAGTCGTATTAGTAGATTGCGCATCTGTACTTGGATCATATCCTTTTACCTTGGCAGCCGTAGTGGCTTGTGAGCCTGCCCCTAAGGCTATACCACCTGAAACTTTAGCTTTAGCTCCATATCCTAGAGCAATACCTTGTGTAGCTGCTTTTTCAACAACAGTACTTGGTTCTGATGCGCGAATACCACTACCAATGGCAATTGAATAATCAGCTAACGCTTGAGTTTCTCCACCAATAGCTACGCCTTCGTAACCTTCAACAGTAAGATTTCTACCGATAGCAATACCGCCATCTTCACTAGTTTGACCGACAGTATTATTAGAACCAAATGCTAAACCTTTGCTCTTTACTGTATTATTTTGGCCAATGGCATAGGCCGCAATAACATTATTAAGTGTACCAATCGTTACACCTTGGTCTCCACTTACTGTATTACCTGCACCAATAACTGTATTATGTTGCCCCTTCACAGTCGTTGGAGTGGCTACTCCTGAAGGACTATTATTATAATCTGTTGCTAGTACACTGTTATAAATACCATTTATAGTCGCACCATTTGCTACTACAACGCTACTATTAACTTTTCCATTCGTACCGTTCTTAGAGCCTTCTAATGTTGTACCATTACCTAATACAATCGAGTTAACCGCATCTTGCGAGTTGCTAGAATTAATCCCAATTACTATAGAATCATTAGCCTTAGCACCATCATTTGCAAAGTTAGAGCCGTCTGCTTTTTTATCACTTTTAGTGGAGTAGTAATGCACTTTACTGTTTTCCACATCCGAAGTAGTTGCCAACCCCGTTACTCTAATAGGGCTCCCTTCATTCTGGTTAATTGTTAACGTACCATCACTAAGTGTAGCACTTGTAACATATATGTCCTTGGCGTTAACTGTATATACAGTACCACCATCTAAAGTGGCTGTAGACTCTACAGAAGCAATATTAGTCCCCCCTGTAACAGTTACTTTAGCTGCTTTTAATTGTGCTACGTTTACAGCATCAGTATCTTCTGTACCAGCTGCTACATTTGTGATTTGACGAGTGCCTGCAGGAGTATCTCCATCAGCTGCATAACCTACAGATACAGCACCTAAGGTAGATGTCCAGGTAGGTGTGCCTAATGCAGAAGCATCACTAGACGCATCAGCAGCTGCTCTAGCTGTAAGAGCGGTTGTAGTAGATTCTACTGCAATTGGATTATAGCCTTGTACGCTAGAATCTGTTGCTGCAATAGACTCGGAACCAAGCGCTACACCACCGTTGATAGATACATCAGTGTTATAACCAAGCATTACAGCGTTGGAGATATCTTTGGCGTGAGGTTTTTGAGGGGTATGCATAACTACATCATATTCAATTTCGCCAAACCAACTATTATTTTTAATTTTCTTAGCTGTTTCTGTATATTTCTGAGATCCTAAAATAACATTATGTTCGCCACCTGATTTTTCATGATAATCCCCTAGTACAATATTATCCGTTGTATTAGAAATTGTATTGCCAGACCCAATAATTGCAGTTCGACTGATATTATTACCTATATTAGAATATCCACTAATAGTATTATATGAACTAATAATACTATCTTTACCTTCTAAAATATTTCCATTGCCAAATATTTGTGAACGATTAGCATAATCAGATTTATTAGCACTCCCTAACACTACAGAAGCCCCGCCAGTATATTTAAGCAAATTAAGTTCTTTTTCTAGTAAAGATTTATGATCAGTATCCCCAATTTCAAGTATATATTCGCTACCAAATTGCATTAATCCCGTTATTTCCATTGTTTGGCTAGAAGCATCGCCTTCTCCATTAGAGTTTAATACTTCATTCCCAGCCCCCACAATGACTGTACCACGAGCTCTATTCGTATGATTTAATGAGCCTACAATACTGCTCGCTGTAGCATCCATATCCTCGCTATCAAATTCATATCCATGCTCAATATTATTAAATGCGCCATATACAGCCGTTAATAGTCCAGACTTACCATCCTCACTATATCCAGTCTTAGTATCAGCACCTGCTATCGTTTGAAACCCACCACCTGCAACAGTAGAATTTCCAAGTAAAACATTGCCACTAGATTTACTAATTGCTTGATGACCAATAACAACATTACTACCGCCACCATACCAATCTTGATTTTTTATCGACTCTTTTAAACTGCCAATAACAACAGATGCCGATATTACATCTAAACTTTGATTATTCCCAATAACAATGCCAGAAGCTGGATTTTTGCCAATATTATTATTACCAATAACAGTGAGTGATTCATTTCCTGACCAATAAGTCTCATTACCTGTAATATTATTCCCTTTTCCAATGATTACATCAGATACTGTAATTCGTTTTTCAGGAGATATTGTGCCCTGATCACGACCACTCACTATATTATTATCCCCAAATACTAACTGACGATTACTATTTGTTATTGTATTATTATCACCAAATACTTTACTGTCCTCAGCGGTAAATGCGTCTGTACTAGAAAGGGTATTGCCATTACCAATTACTTTAGAGAATGTGCCTGTATTTTTGATAGTACTACTACCAATCACTAAGCTATCTACAGCTGCTGTGCTAGCATTAGGGCCAATAGCCATAGAATTGTTAACACTTGCACCTAAGTTATCTTTATTGCCATCAGCGTCAGAATTTATAGACACATATTTAACACCATTGTCCGTATTGCTTGTATTGATTAAGCTAGCTACTTTATTCAACTGTGCCAAGTTAACTGCATCAGTGTCTTGTGTACCAGCTGCTACATTTGTAATTTGGCGAGTGCCTGCAGGAACTGTTGTACCATTCTCATCCTTATATTCTGCATAACCTACAGATACAGCACCTAAGGTAGATGTCCAAGTAGCACTTTTCTTATCATCATCACTTACAGTAGTATTTGTTGGTGCTGTACCTATCTTACCAGCTTCTACATTAGCAATAGAATCAGATCCAATAGCTACACCACCAGCTACAGTAGCATTTGCCTTATAACCAGCTACAACTACATTAGAAACATCCTTAGCCCCTAATTTAGTATCACTATTTAAACCAGAACCTAAAATCACTGAATTAGTAACACCCGTTAAGGTACGATTATCACCAATTAGAGTATTACCAGTACTATTTGTTACTTCATTATCTGTACCAATTACATACGCATGGTCAGAGCCAGTAACAGTGTTTTTAGCACCAGAAATAAAGTTATATTCACTATCTTTATCTGTAGTACCAGTCAAGTTATTACTAACCCCTGTAATAGATGAAAAGCGTGCATGATCAACAACATTGGCGCCACCAACAACTAAAATTTGTCCACCACTATCTTTTACAGCACCAGCTAACGTTTTGCTTAATCCAACTGGGTCCGTCGGATTAATGGTTTCAGGATTTATCATTACTGCGCCATATGAGTTGGTAACTAAGTTTCCTGCGCCAAAAATTAATGTTGCATTTGCATTCTGTGTTGTATTAGCCGCACCAACAACAGCATTAGCAACGCCATCAAACATACCTCCGGTAGATGCATCAATAGTATTTAGCATACCTACCGCTGTGGCAGTAGCTCCTTGCAACTGACTACTAGTTTTAACAGAAGTGCCTATACCCGCTGCGGTAGAACCAATACCACCGGCAGCATCACCATTTGCATTGCCTAGCGGAGCTAACTTTGCATTATAATCATTCACACTATAATACGGAGTTGCTGCATTTACACCAGCTGTAAGCCCCGCACACAATGCCAACACAGATAAAGCCACGCCTAATGTTCGGCCTGACTGAATATGAGT